>JBFWOQ010000003.1:0-192346 GCA_050250395.1 Porticoccaceae bacterium | reverse complement strand
CACGATGCTCCAGCACCATGCGAACCGCGCGCTCGCGGACTTCCGGGGAAAACCGATTTGACGTTGACTTGTTCATGGCTCCATTCTCTCAAAGGTTGGAGCCTCCTCAAAACCCGGGGCGGTTCAGCGCGCCACAGCTTGAAGCGCGCCGGATAGACAAGGCAATCACCGACTTCATGATGGAGATCGGGATGAGCGGTAAAGTCTCGGAGGCGCGCGGTCGCCAATTCGCCATGTTTTACGATAAACATTTCTGGCAGTTGGGGTACGAGAATCCCACTGCTTCGGAACGAGAGGCGCAAGATCACGAAAAGGCAGTGTGCAGGTGCCCGTCTTGCTCGCAGTCGCTCAGAGTGCCGGCAGGAAAGAACCTGAAAATCAAGTGCCCAACGTGCTCCCATGAGTGGAGACAAACGACGTAGTAGATTCCCCCATGAGGACGATTGGGTGGCGTCTGCTTTCCACCCTCGGGTCGAGCATCGCGAGAGCTTCCTTGGCTTGTCGAGAGAAGCCACGCGGCGACCCAATTTGGTCGGGTTCATCGACGAAGATCACTAGCGATCAATGGGTAAAGGCGCTAGAGCAAGATGGGGGAGGGTGTAAAATTAACCGTGTAAGTGGCTGGTCTACACGGTGGGGACCTCAAGCAGAGTTGTGCGGTGGGGTGCCCAACAATTCGCTGCAGGCCGACGTCCCTGACGGGCTGCGGCCGGAGCTCAAACGTTATGCATATGTCCAGTGAAAAACGTGGCCTAGAAACAGGGGCGCTCAATCAGTTTTCTGACGCATTGGCCATCCTGTGGGGTGAGGCACGATTTGCATTTCATGAACTATGTGATCCACCGGAACCCGATGGCCGTTGCTCTCTTGAAGGCCAAGCTCTTCATGTCGAGGTTGGCCATTTCTATGGAACGCAGTCCGATGCTAAGCAACTCCTCGGGCGCACGGGGAAATCAGCACCCACGTCAGAAGAACAGTTGCTTTCATGCTTGGTTCCATTGGACGCAAGACTCCTAACCCCTCTAAATCGCCTATTGGCAGACAAAGCAACCAAGACTTATCAAACTTCACGCGTTTGGCTACTCATCCGTTCCGCATTTCCACTCTGGAATCTCAGCGACTTCGAAGAACACCAACCGAGTATTGCTATTCCGCCACAGCATCCGTTCGAGCAAATCTGGTTGCTTTGCGGCCCACGTGCATCGTTCGGGGTGTTGCGCCTTGCATAACACAGATAGGGGTCACGTCTTCTGCTAGGAGCAATTCTGCTAGGGGTCACGGGGGCTAGGGGTCACGTCTTGACATGCCACTTCCAGCCAAGCTAACCTCCCATCCATGGCACGCCCTCTCAGACTCGAATTCCCCAACGCGATCTACCACGTCACAGCGCGCGGCAATGCCCGGAGCGATATTTTCCTGGACGACGAAGATCGGGAATTGTTTCTGGTCTGTCTGGGCGAGGTGGTGACGCGCTTTGGCTGGTTGTGCCACGCCTACTGCCTGATGGGCAATCACTATCATTTGATGATCGAGACGCCGGAGGGAAATCTGTCCCTGGGCATGCGCCAATTGAACGGGGTTTATACGCAGCGCTTCAACCGGCGCCATGGGCGCGTGGGGCCCTTGTTCCAAGGGCGATACAAGGCGATTTTAGTCGATCGCGATAGCTACTTGCTGGAGCTGTGCCGCTATGTAGTCCTCAACCCGATCCGCGCCGGCATGGTGAAGAAAATCGAGCGCTACGGCTGGAGCAGTTATCCCGCAACCCTGGGTCTTGCCGCCTGTCCGGCGTGGCTGGCGACGGACTGGATATTGGGGCAATTTGCCAAGACCCGCGCGGTTGCCCGGCGGCGTTATGCGCAATTTGTCGCGGAGGGCGCTGGCTTGGCGTCGCCCTGGCCCGAAGTGCGAGGCCAGGCTTTGCTGGGTTCGGAAGATTTTGTGGAGAAGATGCGCCCGCTGCTGGAGGCTGCTCGCGACTTGAAGGAAATTCCGCGTCCCCAGCGTTTGCTGCACCGTCCCAGCCTGGCAAGCATGTTTACCAAGGCGGTGCATGGCGATAAGGCCCGGCGCGACGCAGCCATTCGCCAGGCTTATCTGGACTACGGGTATAGTATGGCAATGATAAGTCGTTATGCGGGCGTGCATTACTCTACGGTGAGCAAGGTAATTAAGGGGGAGAGATAGAAGTGGTATGTCAAGACCTGATCCGATTCCCCCGATTCCTTCCTGAAGCACGTGTTGTCCCGGCCAAAAAAAAGCACCGTCACCACAAGGGATGACGATGCTTTCGAGGATGCCTGCGTGGGCAGGCGCCCGGTCGGTCAGCTGGTCGGTCAACTGGCCAGAGAAAAGCCCGCGTAACCCTTGGCCACGACTTCCTCGCACTCTTGGCGGTAGGTCTTGGTGCCCGCCAGATAGGGCATGAAGCCGCGCGGCTTGCCTTCGATGTTGGTGCCCAGATACCAGGAATTACAGGTCGGCGCCGTCATCATCGAGCCTTCCGCTGCCTTGTTCACATGCTCGACCCAGGCGTCTTCGGCGGCCTGTTCCGGTTCGATGGTCTTGATGTGGTTCTTGCGCAGGTAAGCGATGCAGGCGTCGATCCACTCCACATGCTGCTCGATGGAGTGCAACACGTTGCTCACCACCGAGGGGCTGCCGGGGCCGGTGACGGTAAAGAAGTTGGGAAAGCCCACGCTCTGCAGGCCCATGTACATGCGCGGCCCGTCTTTCCACTTGTCGGCCAGAAGCTGGTTATGGCGTCCGCGAATGTTCAGCCGCTTGATGGTGCCGGTCATGGCGTCGAAGCCGGTGGCGTAGACCAGCACGTCGAATTCGTATTCGGTCTGGGTCGTGCGCAGCCCCTTGGCAGTGACTTCCTCGACGGGAGTCGCGCGGAGATCGACGATGGAGACATTGTCCTGCTGGAACGCCGCGTAGTATTCGGTATCGATCACCGGGCGCTTGCAGTGCAGGGGATAGTTCTTGGGCGACAGGGCGTCGGCCTTTTGCGGATCGGCAAGCGTCTCTTTCAGATACTCGCGGTACAGTTCGCAGGCGATCTCGTTGGCTTCGCGATTGAAGTAGGTGTCCGCGTACATTGACAGCACATTGATGCCGAAGTCCTTGATTTCCTGCTTGCGCTGCTCCGGCGTGAGTTCCATGATTTTCTTGCTGGGCTTCGGCTTGGCCGGCTTGCTGGGGTCGGCCTCTTTTTTCGGTCCGTTGTAGTTGGCAATGCCCATTTCGCTGTTGCGTTGCCGCTCGCGAATCTCCGCATAATCCTTTTTCGCCTGCGCGAGAAACTCGGGCTTCATCGGCGCGTTGCGGGCGGGGAAGGTGTAGACCGGGCTGCGCTGGAACGCGATCAGTTGTTTGGCCTGCTTGGCGATCTGCGGGATGGCCTGCACGCCGGAAGAGCCGCAGCCGACGATGGCGACGCGCTTGCCGGTCAGGTCGACCCCGTTTCGCGGCCATTGCGCGGTGTGGTACACCTCGCCCTTGAACGCATCCGCATTCTTGAAGTCCGGGTAGTTGGGTTCGTTCAGGCAGCCGGTTGCCAGAATGCAATAGGTCGCGGTATAGGTTTCGCCGGTGTTGGTCTTGACGGTCCAGAGATTGCTTTTTTCGTCGTAGAGGCAGTCCGTCACCTTGGTCTCGAACTTGATGTCCTTGCGCAGATCGAAGCGATCGGCCACATGATTCAGGTAGCGCTCGATTTCGGGCTGGCCGGCCATCACCTCGGTCCAGTTCCAGTCCTGCTCCAGTTCCTTGGAGAACGAGTAGGAGTACTCGATGATGGGCAGGTCGGCACGGCAGCCGGGGTAGCGGTTCCAGAACCAGGCGCCGCCGACGCCGGAGCCGGCCTCGAAGGCCTGGATGTTCAGGCCCTGGTCATTCAGGCGCTTGATCATGTACAGGCCCGCCATCCCCGTGCCCACCACGATGGCATCCAGAACTTTTCCTTTTGAATCAGACATATAAATTTCCTCTCGGCATTATCAAAGGTGTATGGGGTGAAGTGTTATCGACATGGATTCGCCGGCCGCTTGGCGTCCTTCTGCAAGGACAGGGGCCAGGAACGTGAATACTCGGCGTGCCATCGTATCAAATGAGCCTGAACATGTAAGGCCCCCTTGGAATGCGGGGCCGCCGGCGGGCTTGGCTCTTGCCCCACCAAGGGATTTTGCCGGTGATAACATCCACATACCCATAGCAGCTTGTTGAAAAACGTCGCGAGGCGGGCAGATGCGAGGCGCACGGCGCGCAGCGACCGAGACATATCCGATAGATAGGCGAGGGAGCGAGCACCGCGCAACGAAGCAGATGGCTGCCGCAGCAGTTTTTCAACAAGCTGATAGAGATGGGCCAACGAACCCCAAGGAGCACTGACATGTCACTGCGAATCAACGACACCGCCCCCAATTTCACCGCCGCTACCACCCAGGGCACAATCGATTTCCACAACTGGATCGGTGATGGCTGGGCCATCCTGTTCTCGCATCCCAAGGATTTCACCCCGGTGTGCACGACGGAGCTCGGCTACATGGCCAAGCTGGCGCCGGAGTTCGCCAAGCGCAACTGCAAGATCATCGGCCTCAGCGTCGACCCGGTCGACAACCACGAGCGCTGGGCAAAGGACATCGAGGAAACCCAGGGCCATGCGGTGAACTATCCCATCATCGGCGACAACGATCTCGCCGTCGCCAAGCTCTACAACATGCTGCCGGCGGACGAGAGCGGCACCGCGGAGGGCCGCACCGCCGCCACCAACGCCACCGTGCGCTCGGTGTTCATCATTGGTCCCGACAAGAAGATCAAGCTGATGCTGACCTACCCGATGACCACCGGCCGCAATTTCGATGAGATTCTGCGCGTACTGGACTCCATGCAACTGACCGCGAAACACAAGGTCGCCACCCCGGTGAACTGGCAGAACGGCGACGATGTCATCATCGTGCCATCGGTGTCGGACGAAGAGGCCAAGGGTCTTTTCGCCCAGGGCTGGAAGACGTTGAAACCCTATTTGCGCGTGACCAAACAGCCGGATTAGGGCGCAGGCCGGATGAATGGCGATCCGCGTGTGGGGAACATGTGGTGGGTGCGGACATTCCCAAAATCGCGCCATCGCCGGCAGCCGAGCCCATAGGTTTTTTTTCTCCACTTGAATTCACGTTGAGGGAGGCGGGTACATGAGCGCGACCACAGTGGGTCACGATGGCCAATCGCGTTGCGGCTGGTGCGCCGCCGCACCCGAGTTTCTGGCCTATCACGACACCGAATGGGGCTTTCCGGTCAGCGACGATCATCGGTTGTTCGAGAAGTTGAGTCTCGAAAGTTTTCAGTCCGGACTGAGCTGGCGCACCATTTTGGCCAAGCGCGAAAACTTCCGCGCAGCCTTCCATGATTTCGATTTCGACCGGATTGCGCGCTTCACCGAGCGCGACTGCACCCGCCTGCTCAACGACGCAGGCATCGTCCGTCACCGCGGCAAGATCGAAGCGGTCGTCAACAACGCCCGACAGGCCCGGGATCTCGTCCGGCGGGAAGGCTCTCTGGCGGCTTTTCTCTGGCGTTACGAGCCAGGCACCCAAGCGCTTGCGGAGCCGCAGACGGCCTCGACATCGGCGGCATCCATCGCACTCTCAAAGGATCTGAAGAAGTTGGGCTGGAAATTTGTCGGGCCGACCACGGTGTATGCCTTCATGCAGGCCATGGGGCTGATCAACGATCATGTCGAGGACTGCGTGATCAGGGCCGAGGTTGAGCGCGCGCGCAACGGTTTCCGGCGTCCCGGGCGCTGACGGTGGCGCAACCGCAGGTACGCCGCCCAGGCTTGACCTGCTTAACGGCTTGAGCTATTGGTGGGGGCCAAGCAACTTACAGGGTGGTGTCTTCGCGGACGGCGCATTGCCATGCGCGCCTGACTCGGTCCGCGGATGCCGCCAGCAGTCAACCCATAACCAGAGCCTCACGCCATGACCAGTCTGAATAACGCTTCTCTTGTTGCCGATCTGGAATTCGATCTCGACGCCTTGCGCGCCAAATACCGCGCCGAGCGCGACAAGCGCCTGCGCAGCGATGGCCTCGACCAGTATCGGAAGATCGAAGGCGATCTGGCCGTCTACGACGAAGATCCCTACGTGGAGCCGGGCTTCACCCGCGCCCCGCTCACCGATGAAGTCGAAGTCGCCATCATCGGCGGCGGTTTCGGCGGCCTGCTCGCCGGCGCCCGGCTGCGCCAGGCCGGCGTCGCGGATATCCGCATCATCGAAAAGGCCGGCGACTTCGGCGGCACCTGGTACTGGAACCGCTACCCCGGCGCCCAATGCGACGTGGAATCCTACATTTATCTGCCGTTGCTCGAAGAGCTCGGCTATGTGCCCAAGCTGAAATACTCCTTCGGTCCCGAGATCATGGCCCACGCCCAGGCGATTGCGCGCCACTTCGGGCTGTACGACAACGCCTGCCTGCAGACCCAGGTGACCGAGTTGCGCTGGGACGATGCCAGCGCCCGCTGGATCGTCTCGACCCACCGTGGCGACCGGATCCGCGCGCACTATCTGGTCATGGCCAACGGGCTGTTGAGCCGGCCCAAGCTGCCGGGCATTCGCGGCATCCAGGATTTCAAGGGCCACAGTTTTCACACCAGCCGCTGGGATTACGCCTATACCGGCGGCAGTTGCGAGGGGAATCTCACCGGACTGGCCGACAAGCGCGTCGGCATCATCGGCACTGGCGCCACTGCCATCCAGTGCGTGCCCCATCTGGGGCAGGCCGCCAGGGAGCTTTATGTCTTCCAGCGCACGCCGTCTTCCGTCGATGTGCGCAACAACCGCCCGACCGACATGGACTGGGCCAGGACACTCAAACCGGGCTGGCACCGGGCGCGCATGGACAACTTCAACATCATTGCCTCCGGCGGCCACGCCGAAGAGGATCTGATCCAGGACGGCTGGACCGACATCTTCCGCAATCTTCAGACCATTCTCTCCAGCGGCCAGGACAGCGCGCTGTCATCGGAAGACTTTGCCGTGGCCATGGAGATCGCGGATTTCCGCAAGATGGAGCAGGTGCGCGCCCGTGCCGATGCCATCGTCAAGGACAAGGCGACCGCCGAGGCGCTGAAGCCCTGGTACCGGCAATTCTGCAAGCGTCCCTGTTTCAACGACGAATATCTCGCCACCTTCAACCGGCCCAACGTGAAGCTGGTGGACACCCAGGGCCGGGGCGTCGACCGCGTCACCGCGCGCGGCCTGGTGGTGGGCGCTACCGAGTACGAGCTCGACTGTCTGATCTATGCCACGGGTTTCGAGGTCGGCACCAACTACACCAGTCAGTGCGGCTACGAAATCCTCGGTCGCGGCGGGCTCCCGCTCAGCAGGAAATGGGCGACCGGCATGAGCACCTTCCACGGTCTGTTCACCCACGATTTTCCCAACTGCTTTTTCATGGGCTTCACCCAGACCGGCTACACCGCCAACGTACCCCACGCGCTCGACGAGCAGGCGCAGCATGTGGCCCATGTGGTGAAGACCGCGCTCGATCAAGGTGTGGTGACGCTGGAGGCAACCGCCGCCGCCGAAGCCGAATGGGTCGCCACCATCCACCGCCTCGCGGTCGGGCATCAGCAGTATTACGCCGAGTGCACGCCCGGCTACTACAACAACGAGGGCAAGGGCGTCGAGGGCAACGGGTTCCTTGCCGGACAGTACGGCGGCGGTTCCATGGCGTTCTTCCAGTTGCTCGCCGACTGGCGCGGGGAGGGCAATATGCAGGGGTTGGAGCTCACCCGCCGCGCGTGAACGATTCGGTTCCCGACATCGTGGGCGATGTCGGGAACCCGTTGTTTGGACCTTGCGGATGTTCTGGCGCCCTGTCGGGAAACGTCGCGAGACGGCCTGCGGCGCACGGCGACCGAGACCTATCCGATGGATGGGCGATAGAGCGAGCACCGCGCAACGAAGCAGATGACTGCCGCAGCAGTTTTTCAATAAACTGCCAGAGAAGGGCGGCCTTCCGCGGCTGTGCGGGCTATAGCGAAATATCCCGGGATTGCGCGGCGGTTGGCTTGTAGGGTGGCGCATCGAAGAGAGGCGATGGAGTGTGCAAGTGATTTTTCAAAAGCGATTTTTGATCGAAGGGTTGCCCGACCCGGCATGCGAGCATCCGGCAAGGGTCGTGCGGGGTATGCGGAAATATTCCGTGTTCAAACACGGAAGATTTCCAGATGCTCAACATTAGCGCCAGCAGGGCGAGCATTCAATGACACACAAGCCGCTTCTTGCGCCGGGGCTACATGACGTCGAGGAAAGTGACCTCGATAATCATTTTCTAAGCACATTTCCGACAACAAAAACGCGCATCGGCCTCATTCTTGGACTAAAGCGATATCTTCAAGCACTCAAGCAAATCGGACTCTCGTTTGAGATTTGGATTGATGGTTCGTTTACGACTGAAAAGATTGACCCCAGCGACGTTGACTTGGTCGTATTCGGCTCGATGATAGAGATTGATTCGCTCCCCGAAGCACGCAAACAGCATCTGGCTAGGCTAGTTGATCGGGTCAACATCAAACAGGCATTAGGATGCGATGTGCTTTTTGCGGTCGCTGAGGATCAAGATTTACGGAGCTATTGGCGAGGCTGGTACGGGTACGATAGAGATGAGCAGCCAAAAGGCATAGCCCGTATTAGGGTAGCGCCATGAGCAAGAAGTCGAAAGAGTACCTTGACAAGGCCAAAGAGCTGCTGGCCGCGAGCCGCGAAAAGGCCGATTCAGGTAGCTTTTCTCATATTCTCCAAGCAATTTCTCTTCAGTCCCATATTGATGATCTCGAAACGTTTGAGTCTCTTGAGAAGATCGGTCAGGCATATGAGCTAGTTGATTTTAGAATGATGGCTGACACCTTTCGATCTGGGTCCGTTCCGCTCAATATCGTCGCAAAAGCTGCGGACGAACTGCGCAAAATGTTGGGGTACGCTGCGCTGCGATTCATTCATGGTGGCATCACTCGCAAGAGAGTTCCCGCCGATCTATATGAGGACTTAGATTTGCGTCTCGCGGGAATTCTCCCTGGGTCTTCGCGCTTGCTGGTGGCAGCCGCGGCGCATCGAGATTTATTTGATGATGGTGTAGCCAAGCATGCAATTGAACGCGTATTTGGTGTACTGGAATCAAATGGCCGCGGGGACAACTTTCTTGAGGCTGTAACCGATCTTGGGCCTTCCAGTGCACGCAGCTTACGAGAGTTTCTAAAGATTATTCGGGCGCAATCAGGTGCGCTTGAGGTTTCTTGGGCATTTTCCGGTCAAAATATTCACAGGTGGACCGCAGATCAAAAGACGGTAGCTGATATAGCGTCCGCCCTAGAAGTAACGACACTCAAGGAACAGAGCAATCAGCTATTTATCGGAGTGATCGAGCTGCTCAGCAAGCGCGAACGGATTCATTTGCGCGCAAATACTGGGGAAATTCTCCGGATACTCTTTCCGAAACGATTGCTCGCCGATGTTTCGGAATTGCATTTGGATCAAGAGGTTCGGCTTCTTTGCCAGGTAACAGAGACGGAAAATCCATTGACTAATGAAACGGCTCACTACTATGAGTTGCTGGAGATTCGGCGCTAGCCAAGCGAACGGGTTCAGTTCTCGAATGAAAGGGGTCAGTTATCGCACTAACAGCTCCTTGCCTTTCTCCAATATGCATTGGATCTCTGAGAAAACTCTGGCTGCTGCACGCCATCGTGCAGCGCAGATCAAAAACCATCAACCCTCGCCGCGCTGCACCTTGGCCGCCCACTCTTCCATTGTCAGGGTTCCACCCTGGGCAGCGGTTTTGCCTTGGTCACGGGGCGCGAGCGCGTCCTGCAGAAAGTCGATGCGCTTCCATTCCGCGTAGGGCGTCTCGCAGTGCGTGCGCGGCACATGGCGCGAGGATGTTTCCTTGCGGTACTTGTGGATATAACGCGGGCAGTTGATCCAGGTCTGACTCACTGTCACGCGGACGATCAGGTCCGCTTCCTTGTACTCGGCCAGTAGCGGATCGTCGGCGCACACCGAGGCCGCACCCTGAATGCGCATGCGGAACGGCTGCTCGAAATCCATCAGCAGCAGCCCGACCTGCGCGTTGCCCGCGATGTTGCCCATCGAGAAGAACATGCCGTTGCCGTCGTAGCTGGGGAAGGCGAGGGTGCGGTCATCCAGCACTTTCATGAAGCCCGGATCGCCGCCCTTGTAGGACACCGTGGGGCGGCCCTGGTGATCCACCGTGGACAGAAAAAACATGTCGCGGGACGCGATGAAGGCCTTGCCCTGCTCCGACAGTAGATCGCTGACGATGGTCTGTTCGATGCGATCGGCCATCTTGCGGGTTTGAAACCGGTCCTGCAGCGCGCGGTGCTGGTCGCCGTAGAGCTCGCTCATGTCATCTCCTGTTGATTTGTTATGGCTTGGTTGCGGGATGGCTGTATCCAAAATGTGCAATAGCCGGGGCGCATCAGTGCCGTGCCCAAGCTGCGCGCAGTCCGTCGCGAAATTCCGGCGCGGCGATTTCGATCAGGGCGCGGGCGCGCGCCTCGGTGTCGAGATGGCGCACCCGGGCCGCGCCGTATTCGGTGACGAAGATATCGGCGTCGGTGCGCAATGCCGTGGCCACGGTGCCCTGCGCCAGCGCGGGGACGATGCGCGAAATGGTGCCGCGCGCCGCGGTGGATGCGAGTGCGACGATGGAACGGCCGCCGCGCGAGCGCACCGCGCCGCGCATGAAATCGACGCCGCCGCCGGTGCCGCTGTGCTGGCGGCCGCCGATCATCTCGGCATTCACCTGGCCGAACAGATCCACCTCGATGGCCGAGTTGATGGCGACGAAGTTGTCGATGCTGGCGAGCACACTGTGGTCGTGGGTGTAGTTCACGGGCTTGAACAGCAATTCCGGTGCCGTTGCCGCCCAGGCATAGGTTTCCGCATCGCCAGCCAGAAATCCGGTGACGATATGACCGCGGTCGATGGTCTTGGCGGCACCGGTGACGACGCCGCGCCGCGCCAGCTCGACGACGCCATGGGAGATCATGCCGGAATGGATACCCAGATCGTTGTGTTCGGCGAGGGCGGCGAGCGCCGCATCCGGAATCGCGCCCACGCCCACTTCGAGGCAGTCGCCATCGCGTACCCATTGCGCGATGGCGGCGCCGGCGGCGCGCGCGGTGGCGTCGATCTCGGAGCGCGGTTCCGTGCGTGGCGGCCGCTCCACCGCGATCGCGTAGTGGATGGCGGCCAGCGGAATTTTCGGACAGCCGGGCGGGGCGGGCAGGGCGCGGTTGATCTCGGCCACCACCAGTCGCGCGCGCGGCAACACGGCGGGGGCGAAATCCACGCGCAGACCGAAGGAGCACTGGCCGTCGGCATCGGGTGCGGCGACTTGCAGCATCGCAATATCGACCGGCACCTCGCGCGCCAGCCAGTCGTGGATGGCGCGGTATTGCAGGGGCACCAGCGCCACCCGGCCGGCGGCGTGAAGATCGCGCAGTCCGGCGGTGAGCATGCAGGTCAGCAGTTGCGACTGCGGATGCAGATCGGCGAAGGGCGTGGCCTGGGCGCCGGGCAACACCGCGCCCACATAGGTCACTCCGGCACTCGCCGCCGGCGTCTCCCGCAGTGCGCGGCCGATGGTCCGGGGTTCGCTGGTGCCGCCGGCCACGAACACCGTCATGCCGGGGGCCAGCAGGCGCGCGACCTCGTTGGCGTCGATCCAGCGGGTCATGGCGTGGCTCCGGTGTGGCGCTTTTCAACGAGCTGCCAAGCCTAAAACACAGCATTGGCCCGTACAAACCCCAAACGCGACCGGCGGCTTCACGCATTCGCAGCGCGCGGCATCGGGAAAGCGGGCACTTCGGAGCCATGGGGACGATGCCGTCGCCACGGACTGATTCCCTTGCCGGATCGGCAAACCGGTTTTTGTCTCACTGAAGCTGCTTTCGTGTCACTGAAACTATTTTCGCGTCACTGAAACTATCGGGGTCTTGGTCGGACTAATGCCCGGCATCCGCGGCAAACCCAGTCGTCGACAATCAGTCGTCGACAATCAGTCGACGACAATGGAATCCGAGGATGCTGACCGCCGCGCGCCGTCGTTGATCATGCAGTTGCGATCATGTCGCCCGGTTTCAACCGAGTCGTCCTGTTTTTACACGATGGAGAGTTACGCTATGAAAATCGAAAATGTTCGCGGCTTGATGCTGGCGGCCGCCGCGGCTGCCCTGTTCACCAGCGGCGCAACGTTCGCCGCCGAACCCACTGGCACCACCGAAGCCAAGGTTCACTGTGGCGGTGTCAACTCCTGCAAGGGAACCTCCGACTGCAAGACCGCGCAGAATGCCTGCAAGGGGCAGAACAGCTGCAAGGGCGTGGGCTTTAAAGCCATGACCGCGGCTGAATGCACCGCCAAAGGTGGGAAAGTCGTCGAATAAATCGAGGCGACAGCCTGAAATCGCCGTGCGGAGCGCGGAGTGCATCCGCCCCCGCACGGTCACCGTGGCCAGTTCTGGATAGCGACATCCGATGGAACACAAAGGCATGGGTACCGGCACTATCCAGGGCTTTGGCCTGGGGCTGCGGCGTCAGCATTACGAGACCATTCTTGCCGAGCGACCGGCGGTCGATTGGTTTGAAATCCTCACCGAAAACTATCTCGTTCCCGGCGGCAAACCGCTCCATTACCTCGATCGTATCCGCGCGCTCTACCCCATGGTCATGCACGGGGTTTCGTTGTCGATCGGCAGTTCGGATCCGCTCAATCGCGCTTACCTCGCCGAGATCAAGGCGCTGATCGAGCGCATCCAGCCGGCCTGGTTGTCCGATCATCTGTGCTGGACCGGGGTGGACGGTCTGAATCTGCACGACCTGCTGCCGCTGCCCTACACCGAAGAAGCGTTGCGGCACGTCGTTGCACGGGTGCGGCAGGTGCAGGACTTTCTCGGTCGGCAGATTCTGCTGGAAAATGTCTCCAGCTATCTGACCTACAACGCATCCGTCATGTCCGAGTGGGAATTTCTCGCCGCCGTCGCCACCGAAGCCGACTGCCTGATCCTGCTCGACATCAACAATATTTATGTGAGTGCCTACAATCACGGTTTCGATTCGCTGGCCTATCTCGACGGCATTCCGACCGACCGGGTGCGGCAATTCCATCTCGCCGGCCACCTGAATCTGGGCACCCATATCGTCGATACCCACGACCATCCCGTCATCGACGCGGTCTGGTCGTTGTATGAAGCCGCGGTGCGCCGCTTTGGTGTCGTTCCCACCATGATCGAGCGCGACGACAACATTCCCGCGCTGGGCGAACTGCTCGCCGAACTCGATATTGCCCGCCGACACGCGGCTCAGGCCAGTGACGGCGCCAGTGTCAGTGCGGTCGCGAAGCGGAGGCAAGGGGCGTGAGTGAAGTCGTGGGTCTGGCGGAATTGCAGGCTGCCGTGCAGGGCTTTCTGCGCGATCCCGATCGGTCCATCGAACACCTGATCGCCGCCAATGCGCGAATCGCGCCCGCAATCCAGGTCGGCGTCTATGCCGAAGCCTACCGGGCGCGTCTGGTGGAGGCGCTGGACGCCGATTTCTCCGGCCTTCATGCCTACCTTGGCGACGATGAATTCCGGCGCCTGGTGCATGCCTATCTCGCTGAACACCCGTCCCGCAATTTTTCCCTGCGCTGGTTTGGCGCCGAGCTGGCCGCGTTTCTCGCCGTTCATCCGGTGTATGCGCCGCACCGCGAGCTTGCCGAACTGGCGTGTTTCGAGTGGGCCCAGTGCCACGCTTTTGACGCGCCCGATGCGATCGCCATCGACAGCGCGCGGCTGGGCGCCATCGCTCCCGACCGCTGGCCCGCCTTGCGCCTGCACTTTCATCCGTCCCTGGTCCGGCTCGATCTGCACACCAACGCGCCGGACCTGTGGCTTGCACTGAATGCGGAGGAAGCACCGCCGGTTCTGGAGCGGCAAGCGCAATCCCGGCCCTGGCTGGTGTGGCGGCACGACCTCAAAATCCTGTTCCGCGTCCTGACGGAAGCTGAAGCCTTCGGGTTGGACCAATTTCGCGCCGGGGCCAGGTTCAGCGCCGTCTGCGAGCGGTGGTGCGACCGGTTCGCGGCGGAGGAAGTACCCGCCCGCGCGGTGGGCTATTTGCAGCACTGGATCAACGCAGGATGGGTGATCGACGCGCTCTGATGGTGCGGATTGCTCGCGCGTCGTCCGTCAGGCAGCAGCACCAAAGAGCTGACCGGCGGCCGCCGTGATGGCCATCGCGAGCGCACCCCAGAAGGCCACCCGCAGCGCGCCGCGCGCAATCGGCGCGCCCCCGGCGTAGGCGGCGGCGCCGCCCAGGATCACCAGACTTCCCAGTGCCGTTGCCGATCCGATCTCCACCAGGCGCGCCGGCGGTGACAGTGCCGCGGCAACCACGGGCACGATGGCGCCCACGGCGAACGACAAGGCCGAGATGAGGGCCGCTTGGATCGGCCGCGCACGCAGGACTTCGGTAATGCCCAGCTCATCGCGGATGTGTGCACCGAGCGCGTCCTTTGCCGTCAGTTGCGCGGCTACTTGCCGCGCCAGCTCCGGATCGAGGCCGCGCTGCTCATAGATTTCGGCAAGCTCCACCGCTTCGCGCTCGGGTTCTTCTGCGAGTTCGCGCTTTTCCCGCTCGATATCCGCGTGCTCGGTGTCGCGCTGCGACTGGACCGATACGTATTCGCCGGCGGCCATCGACATGGCGCCGGCTACCAGTCCCGCAATCGCGGTGAGCAGGACGCTGCTCTGTGTCTGTCCGGCGGCGGCGACGCCGACCACGAGACTCGCCACCGAGATGGTGCCGTCGTTTGCGCCCAATACCGCAGCGCGGAGCCAGCCAGTCCGGTCCGAGCGATGGAATTCCCAGTGGATGTATCGCATTGGCAAGTTCTTCCGGTAGTCAAAAAGGGCAGGGTTGCGGATTGGCCTTGCGCTGAGGTGGCAGCTATTGCGCGAAGGATACTTTCCGCGAAGGAGATGGTCCTCGAAGCAGTAAACTGTTCAATCACAACCGGCGGCTCAGTGCCATACCGGGAGGAGCGCGACCGCGACAGCCGCGGAAACCATCAGGGGCACGGCTACGCGCCACCCGATGCTCCTGCCGCCGATCAGGACCGCCATGGTCGACTTGGACAGATTGTTGCTGGCCGCCGCCAGGACGATGCCGGTGAGTGCCGTGGCAGCGCTCACTTCGGTCAGGCTCAGGTGGCTGAGCGAGGCGGTGATGGCGTCGACATCGGCGATCCCCGAGATCAGCGCCACCGCGAGCAGCGCCTCGTCACCGACCGCCTGTCGGGCGGCGGCACTCGCCAGCATCACCATGCTCAGCAGCACACCAAAGCCGAGCGCGGCCTTGAGTTCGATCGGGTTGTTCAGATGGCCGGTATCCAGCGCGTGGTCGTGGTTCGCCCGGTACCACCAGTACAGGGCCGGCAGCAGGATCAGGATTTCCATGGTGGCAAAGGGCAGCAGCAGAGCCCGGGCCAGATCGGCGTGCAACACCAGCGCCACCAGCAGAAGGCGCGGCGGCATGGCGGCACATGAGAACAGGATCCCGCCCGCCAGCAGCGAGCCGTTGGCCGGTTGGTGCCGGGCCAGGCGCGAGAAATGCAGAGTGAGGGCGGTGGACGAGACCAGCCCGGAGAGCAGTGCGGTCAGTGCCACACCCCGGCGCTGCCCGAGCAGCTTGACCGCGACATAACCGCAGAAGGAGATGGCCGAGATCAGTACCACCATCCACCACAGCACATAGGGATTGAGCGCCTGCCAGGGCCCAAAATTCCCGTTGGGCAGAAAGGGCAGCACCACCACCGAAATCAACAACAGGCGCAGCAGCGCGGAGAGCTCCTCCTCTTCAACCTTCGCCAGCCAGCCATGCAGGGTCGCCTTCAGGTCGAGCAGCAGGGTCGCCACCACGGCGGCCGCTGCCGCCAGCGCCATGTCGAAGTGAGTGGCCAGCGCGCCGAGCGCGAAGGTGAGCAGCAGCGCCACCATGGTGGTGATGCTGATATTCGCATCCGGATCTAGGGGCGTGGTACGGGCATAGGCCACCGCCAGCAGGATCGCCAGTCCGATGAAGAGAAGCCCGATGGACAGCGGACCCAGATCGTTGGCGAGCAGCCCAGCCACGCCGCCGAGCAGACCGGTGAGGCCAAAGGTGCGCAGGCCCGCGACACGGCGTCCCTCGCCGAGTTCGCGACTCTTCCAGCCGCGCTCGGCGCCGACCAGAAGACCCAGCGCCAGCGCCACGGCGAGGCGCAGGGCCAAGTCGAAGGGGGCGGATTCAAATGTCATGGCTTGCGAAGCTCCACTTCTGCCGGCGCGGGATGCGCGGACGCGCGCAATGAAGATCGCTCACTCTAAAATCCCGCGGCCCCAGTGTCGCGCATTATGCGCGACGGGTGTCACCTCGACCCCGAACAGATCAAACAGCGCTGCCACAGCCATGGCTCGGGCCACACTATCTGAGCACAAAGCCCTCGTAGTTGTTCGCCGCAACCGCATCGCACCTGGCATTGTATTTGGGTACGCCACCGGCATAGAGCATGAAGGTGCGCTTGCGATCCGGATTGTTGCGATTGACCCCCATAAACCAGGAATCCGCGGTAGGAAACAGTGTTCGCGCCGCCGCCTCATCGCAATGTGCCGTCCACGCCTCGACCGCTTCCCTGCTCGGTTCAATGGTGGACAGCTTTCTGTCGCGCATATATTTCATCAGGTCTGTTACCCACTCGACATTTTGCTCGATACAGCGGGGGATATTGCACAGGCTGGCACCGTTGTGAGGCCCTACCAGGGTCAGCAGATTGGGAAAGCCCGGCGCCTGCAAGCCCAGATAGGTGCGGGGGCCATCGGCCCAGGTGTCCTTGAGCTTTTCACCACCGATGCCGCGGATATCAATTCGGTTCAAGGCCCCGGTCACCGGATCGAACCCCGTGGCGTAAATGATCATGTCCAGCTCATAATCCCTTGCGCTGGTTTTGATGCCGGTGCCGGTCACCCGTTCGATAGGCGTTGCCATGATATCGACCAGGGTGACATTGTCCTGGTTGTAAACTTCATAATAATGGGTCTCCAGCGGCACGCGGCGAGTGCCGAAGCCGTGATTCTTTGGAATCAGTTTTTCCGCCACCTCTGGGTCGTTGACTCGCTCACGAATTTTTGTGGCAATGAAATCACTGATCATTTCATTGGCTTTCGGGTCGATCATGATGTCCCGGAAATTGGCCAGGGCGATGCCAAATCCCCTTTCGGCATAGAGCTTTTCGAAGAATGCCTCCCGCTCTTCCGGTGGCGTATCGACGGCCAGGCGGGGATCCGGGCTATGCAAAAAATTGCCGAATGTTTCGCTGCACTTCTTGAATATTTCAGGGTAGCTGGCTTTTATTTGCTTCTGCTCAGCATCGGTAATCAGGCTGTTGTGCAAAGGTGCGCACCAGTTGGGGTGACGCTGAAAGACAAATAACTCACCGGCGGCTTTCGCCACTTCCTGAATTACCTGCACGCCACTGGCGCCGGTACCGATCACCGCCACCCGTTTGCCGGTGAAATCAATTTCTTTACTGCCGCCAAAGCCATCCGGGTCCTGGGGCCAGCGGGCGGTGTGCCAGGACGGGCCTCTATAACTATCAATGCCTGCAATATTCGGCATTTGGTGGGCCGACAGTGGCCCGGTAGCGGAGATCAGGTATCTGGCTTGCGCGGTGCTGCCATCTTCCAACGCAATCCGCCATTGCTTGCCGGCTTCGTCATAGGTGGCCGCGCTGACGCGACTGTCGAACTGAATATCCCTGCGCAAATCGAATTTGTCGGCGACCAGATTCAAATAGCGAAGGTTGTCCGGCTGCGGCGAAAAGTGCTCAACCCAATCCCATTCCTGCAATAGCTCCTCTGAAAACGAATAGCCATAGGAATAACTTTCAGAATCGAACCGGCAACCGGGATAGCGATTCCAGTACCAGGTGCCGCCTACATCACTACCGGTTTCATAGACTCTGACGGAAAACCCCGCCTCCCGTAGTTTGAGCAGTTGGTACATGCCGGCAATGCCGGCTCCGATAATAATGGCATCGTACTGGTTGGGCATAAGACAACTCTCTTGAAGGAAGGAATACGGAAAATGTTGGCATTTTAGCATCGCGAAAAAGGGGCAAATGCGCCAACGAGGGAAGGGATGGGTCCCGGGGGAGCGCCGTGAGTTCTCGCGCAGAGCATCACAGTGAACCCATAGTTGGCGGCATTACGAGCCCCTGTGCATTCGGATTCCATCAACCGCTTTTTACCTGATCTCATGTGGCGAGGTGAGATTGATTTTCGGTGACGATTCCAGCCAGCCAGCGTATTGCTGAAAATTCCATCAATTGATCGATTTCCTCAACCTCGGTAGTTTTTTCCTGTCGCCCGCCATTTTTCCCTTGATTGCCCTGATGTTTGCCATGGTCGCTCCAACTTGTCGATTCGCAGAAAATTGAATGCCGCCGCCGTGAAGGTAACCACTCCTGCTCCCGAACTTGGGCAGCGGGCGGGTAAAGGTGGGAAACCAAGCTACAATTTGGCCATAACGCAACTTGTCAGGAGATAGAGTGACCGATACCCTTGAGAGTTGGACCAGCCGAGGATTGCTGGATCAGGTCAAGCGCATCCATCGGACCATGGACGACCGCGCCTTCCTGTTCATTCTGGGGGCCGGGGCCTCGGTGAGTTCAGGGATTCCGGCAGGCGCCATATTGGTGGAGCGTTGGCTGGGCGAATTGTATTCCCGACTCTGCCACACTGACCAGACTCTGGGGGAGTGGGCCACGGAAGAGAACCTGGGTATCAGTGGATTCGACTACAAGCAGGCAGCCAGGTTTTACCCACAGGTATTTCAGCGCCGTTTCCGGGACGATCCCCAAGAGGGCTATGCCGATCTGGAAAAGACCATGGACGGCGCCCAACCCAGCTTCGGCTATTCCGTCCTCGCCCAGATACTCGACAGCTCGCGCCACAAGATTGTCGTGACCACCAACTTCGATAACCTGGTAGCGGACGCCATGGCCATCTACGCCGGCAAGCACCCCTTGGTGGTCGGTCACGAGGCCCTCGCCGGTTTCGTCAGTGACCGGCCGCGCCGGCCCCTGGTGGCCAAGATTCACCGGGACTTGTACTTCTCCCCAGTGAACGACCAGCAAGGAAGCAGCCAACTGGACGCGGGTTGGGAGCGAGCCCTGAAGCATCTCTTCGCTCGCTACACACCATTGGTAATCGGTTATGGCGGCAACGACGGCAGTTTCATGGATTTGCTCAAGGCCGTCGATCCAATCCCGGGCAGTCTGTACTGGACCTACCTGCAAGGCGACTCGGAACCTGACGATACGATCCGTGACGTTGTCGCCCGCCACAAAGGCAAGTTCGTGCCCATTCTTGGGTTCGACGAATTCATGCTGCAGTTGCGCGAAATTTTTGACCTGCCTGACCTGACCGGCCAGATCGAAATCCATGCCAGGGCGCGCGGGCAGCGCTACCGGAAACAATTCGAACAACTGCGAAAAAAGATCTACCAGCCATTGTCCGCTGCCACAGCCGAGCAAGCCAGGGAGGTTCGAGCCGTGCAGCAGGCCGCTGCGGCCTTCGTCGAGCACCAGCAATACTGGTGGCTGTGGCAGCTTAAAGCAGAGGCGGAATCCGACCTGAACAAGCGAGACGCCATCTATCGCGAGGGGTTAAAACAATTCCCCAAGAGCCCGGAATTGATAGGGAATTTCGCCTCGTTCATGAGGACTGTCCGCAAGGATTACGACGAGGCCGAACGGTTGTACCTTCTCGCGCTCGAACTTGATCCCAGCAGCGCCAACCTTACCGGCAATTTCGCCAGCCTCATGGAGACTATCCGCAAGGATTACGACGAAACCGAACGGTTGTACCGCCGCGCGCTCGAGCTTGATCCCAGTCATGCCAATAACACCGGCAATTTCGCCATCTTCGTAGCCGATATCCGCAAGGATTACGACGAGGCCGAACGGTTGTACCGCCGTGCGCTCGAACTCGATCCCACCCACGCCATCCATACCGGCAATCTCGCCAACTTCATGGCGGACATCCGCGAGGATTACGACGAAGCCGAACGGTTGTACCGCCGCGCGCTCGAGCTCGATCCCGACCATGCCCTCCATACCGGCAATTTCGCCACCTTCATGGCGGACATCCGCGAGGATTACGGCGCGGCCGAACGGTTGTACCGCCGCGCACTCGAGCTCGATCCCAACGACGCCAACCTTACCGGAAATTTCGCCACCTTCATGGCGGACATCCGTAAGGATTACGGCGAGGCCGAACGGTTGTACCGCCGCACGCTCGAACTCGATCCCAATCATGCCCTCCATACCGGCAATTTCGCCAACTTCATGGCAGGCGTTCGCAAGGATTACGACGCGGCCGAACGGTTGTACCGCCGCGCGCTCGAACTCGATCCCAACGACGCCAACCGCGCCGGCAATTTCGCCAAGCTCATGAGGACTGTCCGCAAGGATTACGGCGAGGCCGAACGGTTGTACCATCGCGCACTCGAACTCGATCCCAACGACGCCACCCGCACCGGCAATTTTGCCCAGCTCCTGCTTCGGTATCGCGATGTCGATCAAGCCGTTGAATATGCCAGAGCGGTTTGGCGGCTCACCGGTGGCTTGAATGGCGAGTTGGCTGGTCCCGTTGCTTTTATGCTGGCGCTGGCAGCCGAGCCGAGCAGCACGGATTCCGCGCCAGCCCTGGCGAGGCTCAAGACGGTTTTACTGTCAGGCAATACCCACAGCGACTGGTCCTTCGGTGCCTTGCTGGCGCATGCCGGTCAGACATTGAACGCTGAGACGGCTAACCTCTATGCGGCGCTTGCAGATGCAATAAACGGCAGAAAAGGCGTTGCGGACCTGGAGCGCTTTCCTCGTTGGCGTGCAATTAAGCCTGCCGCTCCCGACACCATGTCGGACTGGGACTGAAGCGCCGCGTACCAAGCCGAGTGGAGAATGGGGCAGGTCTCGCATTGCAGCAGCGCGATATGCAACGCATGGTAAGTGGCATGGCGAGAACCCTACGAATTGAACTCCCGTTCCCGTTCTCACGACGTTCCCCGGGTTGGAGTGGCACACGGATTTGGATTCCAATCCTACCTGACTTGGGCGCTTGCGCGATCACGGTTGCTCCGGTTCCAGTTGCCACGGTTTAATGTGCGACCATTCCCGGAGGGCGGCAGGCCCCGCCGACGCGCGCGGATCGAAACCCGGGAAACATGGGGGAAAACTTCCGGCACCCGCGCTTCCCCGGCGCTACCGAAGCCGCGGGGCAACTTTTGATAGTGCTGGGTGGTCGAAGCGCCATTCGGTGTCAGGCCGCGATTCCGTTCCCGGGCTGGCATCGGAACATCCGGCAGGGTTTGATGACTCCTGCGGAATTGCTTTCCACTGAGGATTATCCATGTACAAAAACATTCTGGTTGCGGTACTGGTTGCAGGCGCTGCGTTGACGCTCGGCGGTTGCGCGTCCAGTCTGAAAGGGGACGTCTATTCCCGTGAAGACGCGCGCACGCCACAGATCGTGCGCAAGGGGACCATCGAATCGTTGCGCCCGGTGCGACTGGAAGGCACCAAAACGCCTATCGGCGCGGGTACGGGTGCGGTAGTGGGCGGGATTGCCGGCAGCAGCATTGGCGACGGCAGGGGCAGCCTGGTGGCCGCGGTGATCGGCGCGGTGGCGGGCGGCTTGATCGGCGCGGCAACGGAAGAGGGTTTTACGCGGACGCAGGCGGTGGAGATTACCGTTAACGAGGATGGCGGTCTGACCCGCGCCTATGTGCAGGAGGTCAGCGAAGGTGAAGTGTTCCGTGTCGGGGACCGCGTGCGGATCAATATCCTGCACGGCAACAGCCGGGTTACCGTCGATCAGTGATCGAAACGAGGGTTGAATCGAGGATTGAAAGGGCCGGCGTTCGCCGGCCTTTTTCGTAGCAAGATCCAGTCAAGGACCGCGGTCTCGTTGCGGTGGTTCGTTTCGGTGTCGGCGCCAGCCGGTGCTACGGACGTGGTTTCCGCAAATCTTCTTTCTCTCGTCGCTTCTTTCTCTCGTGGCTTGGGCGCGTGGATGCGCCGGGTGTCGGGTTTGCCGGGGCAGTGCGGCGGTCGCTTCGACGTCTGTTGCATGCGCTCCACCGCGCGTTTCAACACGGCGCCCCTGTGCTAGATTGCCCGCCACACCTTCAGCCCGCCGGAGCCCCTAGCCGTGACCACCGCCCAGCCGCCGCAACTGACTCCCGCTGCCGTACGCGACCATTTCCATTCCCGTGACACGGTCTTCGTCGCGGGCGGCTGCGGTCAGCCGGACGCGGTGCTCGACATCCTGGCGCAGACACGACTCGACCTGCCGCTGACGGTGATGGATTGCTCGGTACCGGGCATGACGGAACTCGATCCCGACCGCATATCCAGCGCCGCGACCCTCAACACCGGATTCTTTCTGGGCGGCTACCGGCGCCTGCACGCCGCCGGCCGGCTCGACTGGGTGCCGGCGTTTCATTCCGCGCGCTACCGCGCCCTGGAGGATTTCTATGGCGTCGATGTCGCACTCATCATGGTGGCGCCGCCGGGCGCCGACGGCGCGTGCAGTCTGGGCCTGCATACCGACTATTCGCTGGCAATGCTGGCGAAGGCGCGGCTGGTGATCGCCGAGATCAACGCCGCCGTACCGGACATCGCCGATGCGCCGCGCATTCCACTGGCCGATATCGATTTCGCGGTGACGACGGAGCGCCCGCTGCTGGAATACCGCATCGGCGGCAAGACGGCGGACGCCGACGCCATGGTGGCGGATCATATCGCCGGTCTGGTCGAGGACGGCGACTGCCTGCAACTGGGCATCGGCGCGCTGCCGGTGTCGATCCTGCAACGGCTCGGTGGCAAGCGGGATCTGGGTGTTCATACCGGGCTGTTGACCGAAGCCTTCATGCCCCTGGTGGAAGCGGGCGTGGTGAATGGCCGGCGCAAGAACATCGACACCGGCAAGCTGGTCACCGGCATCGCGGCGGGGAGCCAGGATTTCTACCGCTGGTGCGCGGGCCATGCCGGGCTCGCGCTGCGTCCGGTCACCTATACCCATGACGCCGCCGTGCTGGCCTCGATCAACCAGCTGGTGGCCATCAACACCACGCTGGAAATCGATCTCTTCGGCCAGCTCAACAGCGAGACCCTCGACGGCCGTCAGGTCGGCGGCGGTGGTGGCCTGGTGGATTTCCTGCGCGGCGCGCGGGCCTCGCGCGGCGGGCGCAGCATCATCGCGCTGCATTCGACCGCCAAGGGCGGCAGCCTGTCGAAGATCAAGCCGCTGTTGAGCGGTCCGATGACCGCGCTGCGCGCCGACGTCGATTATGTGGTCACCGAGCAGGGCGTCGCGCGACTGTCCAATCAGTCCCTCGAACGGCGTGCGGAAGCACTGATCGGTATCGCCCACCCGAGTTTCCGTAACGAGTTGACGACGCAATGGCAGGAGCTCCTGCGCCGGTGCTGAACCCGCCGCGGTCCGGCGCAAGCGCCCAGCGCGGGGGTGTCCTGGTACCTGCGCTCATTGCCCTGGGGCTGCTCGCCGCCGCCGCGGCGGTTGCCTGGTATTTCCTTGGGCCGGTGAGGGTGACCGCCGCCGTGCCCAGCCGCGGCTTGGCCGTGGAAGCCGTGTACGGTTCCGGGATCGTCGAGCCGGAGGTGATGGTGGCCATCGGGCCCAAGGTGAGCGGGCGCTTGCAGGAGCTCGCGTTCGACGAAGGCGATACCGTGCGCAAGGGTGCGGTGCTGGCGCGGCTCGACGGTCGCGATCTCGCCGCCACCGTGGCGGAGTGGGAATCGCGCGTGCGTTTTGGCGAGGCGGAATTTCGGCGTATCGAAGAACTGGCCCGGCGCCGACTCGCGGCCGCATCCGACCTCGACCGTGCCCGCAACGAGCTCGCTACCGCCAGCGCGGCACGGGATCGGGTGCGCGAACAGCTCGCCGACCTGACGCTGCGTGCCCCGGACGACGGCGTCATCCTGCGCCGCGACGGCGAGATCGGCCAGTTGCTGCGTCCCGGCGACACGCTGTTCTGGTTTTCCTGCTGCGGCGGCCTGCGCGTGAGCGCCGAGATCGACGAGGAAGACATCCCCTCCGTGCAACCGGGCCAGCGGGTGCTGATCGCGGCGGATGCTTTTCCGGGCCGCGTGTTCGACGGCACCGTCAGCGAAATCACCCCCAAGGGCGATGCGGTGGCGCGCAGCTTCCGTGTGCGCATCGCGCTGCTCGCCGACACGCCGCTGCGGGTGGGCATGACCGCCGACTGCAACATCGTCCTGGCCGAGCGCGCCGACGCCCTGCGGGTACCGGCCACCGCGATTGCCGGCGACAAGCTGTGGGTGATACGCGATGGCCGCCTGACGCAACAGTCCGTGACGCTGGGTGCGGGGCGCGACGGTCTGGTGGAAATCCGCGCCGGCCTCGCTGCCGACGATCCGGTCGTCAGCAGCTTGCGCGCCGGCCTGCGCCCGGGGCGCCGCGCAAGCATCCAATCCGGAGGCACACCCTGAGGCTGCCGCTCGGCCTGCGCATCGCCCTGACCCAGCTCGCCAGCCGCAAGCGGCAGGCGCTGATGTCGATGCTGGGTATCGTGCTCGGGGTCGCCTTCTTCCTCGCCATCAGCGCGCTGATGCGCGGTTCCGAGGCGGATTTCATCCAGCGCATGATCGACAACGCCCCCCACATCACGGTGAGCGACGAGTACCGCGCGCCGCCGGCGCAACCGGCCCGGCTCGCCTACCCCGATGCCGCCCTGACCCTGATGGGCCTCAAGGCGCGCACCGAGACCCGCGGCATCCGCGGCTACAAACAGAAGCTGGCGGCGATCGCCGAGCTGCCCGGATTGCGGGTGGCGCCGGTGCTGACGGGCCAGGCCATCATCACCTCGGCCGGCAAGGAGCGCGGCGTCACCATGAACGGCGTGGTGCCGCGTCTGATGGCGAACGTGAGCGATATCGAGGACAAGATGGTGGCCGGCTCGCTGGCGGCGCTCGGCGCGAATCCCAACGGCATCATCGTCGGCCGCAAGCTGGCCGAGAAGCTGTTTCTCGACATGGGCGACAACCTGACCCTGTCGTCCCCGGCGGGCCTGGTGCGCACCCTCAAGATCGTCGGCCTGTTCGATACCGGCACCACCGCGATCGACGAGGGTCAGGCCTATGTGCTGCTCAAGCGCGCCCAGGTGCTGCTGGGGCGCCCGGACCGCGCCAATCGCCTGATCCTGCAACTCGACGATCCCTATCGGGCGCGGGAGGTGGCGGCCGCCATCGAGGCCCGCGTCGGCTACCGCGCCCAGTCGTGGCAGGAGGCGTCGGAGAACATCCTGTCGGTGCTGTTCGTGCGCAACATCATCATGTACACCGTCGTCAGCGCCATTCTGGTGGTCGCCTCGTTCGGCATTTTCAACGTGATTTCCACCGTGGTGATGGAAAAGCGCCGTGACATCGCCATCCTCAAGTCCATGGGTTTTCAGGCCCGCGATGTGCGCCGCATCTTCCTCGCCCAGGGCCTGGTGATCGGCGCGCTCGGCAGTCTGGTGGGCTCCCTCGCCGGACTCGGCCTGATGGCGCTGCTGGCGGCCATCGAAATCCGCCCGCCCGGCATGAGCCAGAGCGTGCATCTGCCGCTCTACTGGGGGTCGGATCAGGTGCTGATCGCGGCCGGCTTTGCGCTGCTCTCCGCTACCGCCGCCGCGTACCTGCCGGCCCGCAAGGCGGGCGCGGTGTATCCCGTCGAGATCCTGCGGGGTGGCATGGCGTGAGCGAAGTGCTGCGCGCGGAAGGCGTGACCCGGGTACTGCCGGGGCCAGTGCCGGTCACCCTGGTGCGGGACGTGAACCTGTCGATCCGCCGCGGCGAATTCGTGAGCATTCAGGGCCCATCCGGCTCCGGAAAGTCCTCGCTGCTGTATCTGCTCGGTCTGCTCGATGTGCCGAGCGCTGGGCGCATCTGGCTCGACGGCGTCGATACCTCCCGCTTCGAGGACGACCGGCTCGCCACGCTGCGGCTGGCCAAGCTCGGCTTCGTGTTCCAGTTTCATTTCCTGCTGGTGGAGTTTTCGGTGCTCGATAACGTGATCCTGCCCATGGCGCGCCGGGCCCAGCTCGCGCCCGCCGCACAGCGGGCGCGGGCCGAACAGTTGCTGGTGGACCTGGGGCTCGGCGACCAGTTGCACAAGCGGCCGGACCAGCTCTCCGGCGGCCAGCGTCAGCGCGTCGCCATCGCTCGCGCGCTGGCCAACGAGCCGCTGGTGATCCTCGCGGACGAACCCACCGGCAATCTGGATTCCGCGGCCAGCGCCCGGGTCCGGGAGATTCTCAGCGGCATCGCCCGCGATGGGCAGCGCGCCGTGGTGGCGGTCACCCATGATCCCGAATTCGCCCGCGCCGGCGACCGCGTCGTTCGCATTGTGGACGGCAGGGTCGAGAGCGACGGCTGACCGGTCCCGATCCGATCCGTCCCGACCGGAACGGAAGCGAACCGAACCGCCTGTGTCGCGCTACACTGGCGCCAACCCGATCCACTCCGTACCCATCAGGACAACTCCCCGCGATGACCCAGTTCGAATCCCGCAATGTCTTCGGCGAACCCCTGGAAAGCTGTAGCACCCAGCCTCTCACCGGCTTCTACCGCGACGGCTGCTGCAACACCGGCCATGACGACACCGGCATCCACACCGTGTGCATCGAAGCCACGGCGGAGTTTCTCGAATTTTCCCGCGGTCGCGGCAACGATCTCTCCACCCCGATGCCGGATTTCGAATTTCCGGGGCTCAAGCCCGGCGACCGCTGGTGCCTGTGCGCGGCGCGCTGGATCGAAGCCTACCGCGCCGGCTGCGCGCCCCGGGTGCGGCTGCGCGCCACTCACGAAGAGACGCTCGCCATGGTGGACATGGCGACGCTCAAACAGTACGCAGTGGATCTGTCCTGAGCCGAGCCGGCGGCGTTGCGGTTGATGCGACCTGACATGAGCGGGTGACCGGAGCGGGTGGTCTTCGACGCAATTGCCGTTTGCGACTGTTAGCTTTAGCATCCCCGGACCTGATTTCCCACCATTCCAATAGACCGTATCCGTGGCGGCACCTGCCGCTGGCGATATTCGCGGGGGCACTAATGAGCAGAAAGCATGTTCTGGAAGGGGTTCGCGTCCTGGATTTCACCCATGTGCTGGCCGGGCCGAGCTGTACCCGCCTGATGGCGGAGACGGGGGCCGACGTGATCAAGGTGGAGGCGGCCCCGGCGGGCGACATGGTGCGCTTCATGCCGGCGCTCAAGGATGGCCGCAGCGGCTATTACATCCAGCAGAACCGCGGCAAGAAGTCGATCTGCCTGAATCTGCGCGATCCGCGTGCCCAGGAGGTGATCCACAAGCTGGTGAAGGACGTGGATGTGGTGGTGGAGAACTTCACGCCGGGGGTCATGAAGCGCCTCAACATCGACTACGCAACCCTGAGCGCGATCAATCCGAAGCTCATCATGTGCTCGATTTCGGCGTTCGGGCAGACCGGACCGCTGTCGAACCGGCCCGGCTTCGACTACATCGCCCAGGCCTACGCCGGGGTGATCGACATGATCGGCGAGGAGAACGGCTCGCCCTATTTCCCCGGCCTCGGCATGGGCGACGTGTCCACCGGTGCCCATGCCTACGGTGCCATCACGGCCGCGCTGTTCCATCGCGAGAAAGGCGGCGGTGGCCAGCACCTGGATATCGCGCTGCTCGACTGCCTGTTCCACTGCCACGAAATCAATGTCCAGGGCTATGACGGCACCAACGGCCAACTCGTGCCCCACCGCTCGGGTGCACACCACTTCGCGGTGGCGCCGCTGGGCATGTTCAAGGGCAAGGAGAAGTGGCTGGTGATCATCGCCATCGGCGCGCAGTGGGAGAATCTACTGACCGTGATCGGCTGCGAGAGCTTCAAGACCGACCCGCGCTTTGCCGACAACGCCGGGCGGGTCAAGCACAAACAGGTGCTGATCGATGCCATCGAAGCCTGGCTGCGTTCCACCCCGAGCGATGACGAGGCGGTGCGCATCCTGGAAGAGAACCATGTCCCGGTGGCGCCGGTGCTGAGCGTGCCGGAGGCCATGGCGCACCCGCATCACAATGCGCGCCAGACGGTGCGTACCATCACCGACCGCGCCTTCGGCAAGCTGAAAATTCCGGGCGTACCGCTGCGGTTCTCGGCCTACCCCGAATTCCTGCCCCTGCAGGCGTCCTTTCTGGGCGAGCACAATGCCGAGGTGCTGAAGATGCTGGGCTATTTGGACAGCGATATCGCCGCGCTCGCCGCGAGCGGTGTGCTGGCCAGCGAACCGGTGCCGGTCACGTCCGCCTGACGGACGCATCGAAACCCGTAGCCACGCTTACCACCGATCGCAACGAGGGCAGGGCCATGGCGTCCAAACCGATTCTGGCTGGATACCGCATCATCGATTTCACCCAGTACCTGGCCGGTCCCAGCGCCACGCGGCTGATGGCGGAGATGGGCGCCGAGATCATCAAGGTGGAAATGGCGCCCTTCGGCGATCCCAGCCGCGCGTTTCCGTACCGCAAGAACAAGCGCAGCGCCTATTACGTGCAGCAGAATCGCGGCAAGAAAAGCCTCTGCCTCGATCTCAAGGACGCGCGCAGCAAGCAGGTGATCCGCGACCTCATCCGGCAGTGCGATGTGCTGATCGAGAACTATGCGCCGGGCGTCATCGCGCGGCTGGGCTTTGGTTGGGAGGCGGTGCGCGAGCTGAATCCCCGGCTGGTGATGTGTTCGATTTCGGCCTTCGGCCAGACCGGGCCGCTCAGCCATCTGTCCGGTTTCGACTACATCGCCCAGGCCTATGCCGGCGTGACGTCGGTGATCGGCGAGCCGGACCGGCCGCCCAGTCTGCCCATGCTGGCCATCGGCGACGTCACCACCGGCGTCCACGCCGCCTGCGCCCTGGGCTTTGCCTTGCTCGATGTGCATCGCACCGGCGTCGGCCAGCACCTGGATATCTCGCTGCTGGACTGCTATTTCCATCATCACGAGGTGAATGTGCAGGCCTGGTCGGCGAGTGGCGGCGCGATCGTTCCACGCCGTGCCGGGTCGCATCATTACGCGGTGGCCCCGACCGGTATTTTCCGCGGCCCCGAAGGCTACATCATGATTCTGGCGCTGCTCCATCAGTGGCCGGTGCTGTGCAAGGCCATGGGTCGCGAAGACCTCGTCAAGGACGAGCGCTTCAAGACCAATGAACTGCGGGTGGCGAACCAGAAGGAACTGATCGCGCTCATCGAAGGCTGGTTGCAGGGTTTTCCCACCGACGCCGCTGCCATCGCGGCGCTGCAGGCGGTGCGGGTACCGGTGGCGCCCATCCTCACCGTGGCCCAGGCGGTTGCGCATCCCCATCACCGTGCGCGCGGCACGGTGCGCACGGTGTCCGACCGGATGCTGGGGGAGTTCGATATTCCCGGCATGCCGCTGCGCTTTTCCAACCACCCCGAGCTGCCGCCGCTACAGGCGCCGCTGCTCGGCGAGCACAATGCCGAGCTGCTCGCCGGGCTGCTCGGGTATGGGGCTGAGCAAATCGCGGAGCTGGAGCAGGGCGGCGTGCTGGTCAGCGCGGCGCACTGACGCCGTCCGGGCCGCGCCGGGACACGAAAACGAAAAAACGCAATTACGAAAAACACGAGAATCCGATGATGCAGCCGAAACATGTACTCGATGGGTACCGGGTGCTGGATATCACCCAGTACCTGGCCGGCCCTGCCGCCACCAACCTGATGGTGCAGATGGGCGCCGAGGTGATCAAGCTGGAGATCGGGCCGCACGGCGAGCCGGTGCGCAATTTCCCGTTCTGCCGCGATGGCCGCAGCGGCTATTTCATTCAGCAGAATCGCGGCAAGAAAAGTCTGTGTCTGGATCCGAAAACCCCCGAGGGACTGGACATCGTCAAGCAGCTGCTCAAGCACTGCGACGTGTTCATCGAGAATTTCGCGCCCGGCGTGGTCGGTCGCCTCGGCCTCGGCTGGGACGTGGTGCGGGAGATCAATCCAGACATCGTCATGTGCTCGATCTCGGCGTTCGGGCAGGAGGGGCCGCTCGCCGCCTACCCGGGCTTCGACTACATCGCCCAGGCTTATGCGGCGGTGAGCGATCTGATCGGCGAGCCCGATCGGGCGCCGTCGATGCCGATGCTGGCATTCGGCGATGTCGGCACCGGCGTGCACGCGCTGACCGCGATCGGCTATGCGCTGCTCGAACGCGCGCGCGACGGCGGCGGGCAGTGGCTCGACATCTCGCTGCTCGACAGCTACTTCCATTACCACGAAGTGAGCGTGCAGGCGTATTCCGCCAGCGGCGGAAAAGTGAATCCGCACCGCAGCGGCTCGCACCACTATGCGGTGGGACCGAGCGGCATTTTCAAGGCGAAGGAAGGCCATCTGATGATCCTGGCACTGCTGCACCAGTGGGCGCCCCTGTGCCGCGCCATGGGTCGGGAAGATCTGATCGCGGATCCGAAATTCGTCGACAACGATGCGCGCATGATCAATCGCGAAGAGATGATTGCGATCATCGAGGCCTGGTTGCAGACGCTGCCGTCGGATGCCGCGGCGCTGGCAATACTCGAAGGCGCCCGCATACCCTGCGCGCCCATTCTCTCGGTTCCGGAGGCCATGGCGCATCCCCACATGATCGAACGCCGCACGGTGCGCGAGATCGACGACCGGCTGCTGGGCAAATTCCAGATTCCCGGCATGCCGCTGCGGTTTTCCAAATACGAGGTGGACGAAAACATTCAGGCGCCACTGTTGGGCGAGCACAATGCGGAAATTCTCCAGGGCTTGCTGAAGTATCCGCCCGCACAGGTGCGGGATCTCGAAAGTCGCAAGGTGCTGTTTTCAAAACCGGTGTGAGCCGATAACCCGAGTTTCGCACGCTGCCAGAGGTGAATGACGATGCAACCCAAGCACATGATGGAGGGTTACCGGATACTGGATTTCACCCAGTTTCTGGCCGGCCCCACCACGACCCGCCTGCTGGCGGAAATGGGCGCCGAAGTGATCAAGGTGGAGCTCGCGCCCGCCGGCGATCCCACTCACCAACTGCCGCACCGGCGCGCCGGTCGCAGCGGTTACTACATCCAGCAGAATCGCGGCAAGAAAAGCGTCTGCGTGGATATTCGCAATCCCCGGGGGCTGGCGCTCGTCAAGGAGCTGATCAAGTCCTGCGATGTGCTGCTCGAGAATTTTTCGCCGGGCGCGATTGCGCGGCTGGGGCTGGGTTGGGAGGTGGCGCGTCAGCTCAATCCCGAATTGATCATGTGCTCGATTTCGGCGTTTGGCCAGACCGGTCCGCTGTCCGAGTTGCCCGGCTTCGATTACATCGCCATGGCGGTGTCGGGTGTCATGGACATGATCGGCGATCCCGATCAGCCGCCGTATTTTCCGATGCTGGGCATCGGCGATGTGAGCGCGGGGGTGCATGCGCTCGCCGCCATCAACGCCGCGCTGCTGTACCGCTACAAGACCGGGCGCGGACAGTACATCGACATCTCCCTGCTGGATTCCTATTTCCACAGCCACGAAATCAATGTACAGGCCTACTCGGGCAGCAAGGGCAAGATCGTGCCCAGGCGCTCCGGCCACCACCATTACGCGGCAGCGCCGCTCGGGCTGTTCAAATGTCGCGATGGCTACCTGTTCATGGTGGTGATGGCCCGGCAGTGGGTGCCGCTGTGCAAGGCCATGGGTCGCGACGATCTGGTCGATAATCCCAATTACGACACCAACGCCAAGCGCGTCCAGAATCGCCTCGAGATCGTCGCCATCATCGAGGACTGGCTGAGGAACTACGATCGCGACGATGCCCTGCGCCTGCTGCAGGACATGCATGTCCCGGTGGCGCCGGTATTGAGCGTGCCCGAGGCCATGGAACATCCTCACCTGATCGAACGCGAGGTGGTACGCACCATCCACGACCGCGGTTACGGCGACCTGCAAATCCCGGGTATTCCGCTGCGCTTCTCCGATTTCCCCGAGCCGCTGGATCTGCAGGCACCCTATCTGGGCGAACACAACCGCGAAGTGTTTTCGCAGCTGGCCGGCGTGACGGCCGCCGAGGTGCTCGCGCTGGAAGCGCAAGGCGTGCTGGTATCCGAGCCGTTGCCCGCGGGGGTCGCGACCGTGGCGAGCGCCTGAGGAGGCGATGGGCACGACGTCTGGCGTCGGTCAGGACTCTGGTATCAGGAGCGAAGGCTTCAAGGGCGAGGGATTCAAAGGCAGGGGTTCCGGTAACAAAGGATCCAGCAGCAGGGCGCCCAGTGCGCCCTTGCCCGCACGAATTTCCGCCGTGCTGAGTCCCGCCAGTTCGTGGGGGAACACCAGCCAGTCCGCCGTCTCGTACAGGTAATGATCCGGAACGATGCCGGTGCGATTGTGAGCCGGTTTGTACCAGGGGCAGGCGATGCGGATTTCCCGCGCTCCCGGCATTGAGCCCAGTGTGTTCAGCAGCGCTTCCAGGGTGCGTCCCGTATCCAGTACATCGTCGACCACCAGCAGGCGCTGCGTGTCGGCCAGTTGCGGCAGCAGCCCGGACAAGCCGTGAATGGCGATCCGGTCGGCCTGGGCGCCGATCCCGGTGTACGAGCTGACCCGTACCGGGAAGTGCTCGCACTCGTGGCCGCGAAAGGCGAAGTACTCGTGTACCGCGATCGCAATCGGGCTGCCGCCGCGCCAGATGCCGAGGATGAGCTCCGGAACATAGCCGCTGGCATGGATCTGGATCGCCAGACGGAAGCTGGCGGCGAGCAGCGCGTCGGCGCCGATGAACACTTTGTGCATGGCTGCGGCAATCCCATCGGTACGGGGGTGGTGCGCGAGTGTAGCCGGTGGGCGCGGTTGCCGGGCCAGGGGGTTTTCCCGACAATGGCCGGCCCGCGGCGAGCGGGCAACCGGCGAGTCGTTTGCGGATTGGGGTCGGCAGTGTGTAACCGGACCGGAGAATTCATCCAACTGACGTTGGTAACCTTACTCAAGTAACCAGGAGACAGCCATGGATTTGCAAGACAAGGTAGCTGTGGTGACCGGCGGCGCATCGGGTTTGGGCCGTGCGACCGTGGACGAACTGGCACGCCGGGGCGCGCGGATAGCGATTTTTGATCTCAATGCAGCGGCGGGCGCCGAGGCGGTGGCACAACTGGGCGCGGAGCGAGCGGTGTTCCATTCCGTCGATGTCGCTTCGGCGACCGCGGTGGAAGCCGCCATCGCGCAGGTGGTGGCTCGGTTCGGCGCCATCCATGTGCTGATCAACTGTGCCGGCATTGGCCCGGCCAAAAAGATTCTCGACCGCGAGAGTGCGCCCATGCCGCTCGAGGATTTCACCAAAATCATCGGCATCAACCTCACCGGCAGCTTCAACGTAGCGCGCTGTGCGGCGGCTGCAATGGCGAAGAATGAACTGGAAAACGGCGAGCGCGGCGTGATCGTCCATACCGCGTCGGTCGCCGCTTACGAAGGTCAGGTCGGCCAGTGCGCCTATTCCGCCAGCAAGGGCGGAGTGGTCGGCATGACCCTGCCAATGGCGCGGGATCTGGCGTCGTTGGGCATTCGCGTGAACACCATCGCGCCCGGCATCATGGCGACGCCGCTGCTGATGTCGATGCCGGACAATGTGCGGGCGTCGCTCGCCGCCAGCGTTCCCAACCCGGCGCGGCTCGGACAACCGAGCGAATACGGCCGGCTGGCCGCGCATATCGTTGAAAACGGCTACATCAACGGCGAGACCATCCGCATCGATGGCGCCATTCGCATGCAGCCGCGCTGAGTGAAAGCCCGAGTCCGGGATGAGACCGCGGGTCGCCGGTGACTGAGATTCTGCTGGTCAATGTGTCCGGCCCCGATCGCCCCGGGGTCACCAGCGCGGTGTCGGCGGTGTTGGCCCAGCATGGCGCCACGGTGCTCGATATCGGGCAGGCGGTGATTCACGACACCCTGAATCTCGGCCTGCTGGCCTGGGTCCCCCGGCGGAGTGAAGTCGGTGCCGCCATGGAGGAGCTGCGCGCCACGCTGCGCGCGCTGGGACTCGAAGTTCGCTTCGCGCCCGTCACCGACGCCGCCTATCGCCACTGGGTTGGCCAACAGGGCAAACCACGCCATATCGTCACGCTGCTCGCGCGCGCCATTCTCGCCGAGCACATTGCGCGGGTGACGGCGGTGATCTCGGCGCACGGACTCAATATCGACAAGATCGTGCGACTTTCCGGGCGGGTGGCGCTTGACTCCGTCGCGCGCGACAGCAAGGCCTGCGTCGAGTTTTCGGTGCGCGGCGAGACGCCGGACCTGGCGCAATTCCGCTCCTCGCTGCTGGAGCTTTCGACCGCCCTCGATATCGACATCGCGTATCAGGAGGACAGCATTTTCCGTCGCCATCGCCGGCTGGTGGCGTTCGACATGGATTCGACGTTGATCGAAAACGAGGTGATCGACGAACTGGCGTTGCGCGCCGGCGTCGGGCTCCAGGTAGCCGCGATCACCGAGCGCGCGATGCGCGGGGAGCTCGATTTTCGCGCGAGTTTTCGCGCGCGGCTGGCGCTGTTGAAAGGCTTGCCGGAAGCGGTGCTGGACGAGGTTTACGCCGGTCTGACGCTCACCGAGGGCGCCGAGCATCTGATCGCCACCCTGAAAAAGCTCGGGTACAGGACGGCCATTCTGTCCGGCGGTTTCCAATGCATCGGTGAACGCATCCAGACCAGGCTCGGCATCGATTATCTGTTCGCCAACGCGCTGGAAATTCGCGATGGCGTGGTCACCGGCGAGGTTCGTGGTGAAATTGTCGATGCAACGCGCAAGGCCGAGCTGCTGCGCCAACTGGCGGTGCGCGAGGGAATCAGCCTGGAGCAGACGATCGCGGTCGGCGATGGCGCCAATGATTTACTGATGCTGGGCGTCGCGGGGCTGGGCATTGCTTTCCGGGCCAAGCCGATCGTGCGGGCGAGCGCCAAACAGTCGATCTCCCAGCTCGGGCTCGACAGCATCCTTTATCTGATGGGCATCAGCGATCGGGATGCGCGCTCGCCTCAATCCTGACCGGTGAAATCGTAATCCATGGTCGCGCCGGGACTCTGGATGTAATAGCCCTGGATATGATTGACACCGAGTTTCCACAGCAGCGGGATGATGGCGGCGTCTTCGACGAAGGGCACCATGACGCTGACTCCCGCCGCTTTGGCGGCGGTGACGCAGGCGCTCAACTGTTCGACACCCTCGGTGCTGGTAGTTGCGCGGAGCACAAGGGATTGATCGGGTTTGGCGAAATCGAACTGCAGGTCCGCAAAAATCCGGCCGGGCGAACTGGACAGTCCGTAGTGGGTCAGTCCCAGGGGAATATCCAGGCTGCCGAGTTGCGCCGACAGGTTGCGGGCGCTGGCGATAGCCAGGCTGACATCCTTTTCCTCGATCTGGAACGCGAGGTGTTTCGCAGTCAGTCCGGCGGCCTGAAAGGAAATCCTGAGCCAGGGAATGAAGCTCGTGTCGCGCAGGGACACGGCACTGATTTTCAGGAACAACCGCGTGTTGGGGTGACTGGCGAGCCTGTTTTTCAGTGCTTTGAACGATTCGAGGATGGCCCAGCGGTCCAGATCTCCGGCAACGTTGGTACGAAACGCGCGCCTGAACAGGTCCTGGGGAATGCCGGGTGGGAGCTCGGCGATGGTCTGTCGGGTGAAGACTTCGTAATCCTCGTGTTCCTGATGCTGCAGGGCGACGATGGGCTGATAGACCAGGCCGAGCATTTTTTGCTCCAGCATCTGGCGGACGAACTGTTTGAGGTTTTGCTCTTCATTCAAACTGCCGAGGCTGGTGGGGTAAAGATCCTCGAACAGTCGCACTCTGGTGCTGGTGCCGGCGCTCCCCTCGGCATCCAGAGCGCGCACCGCCTTCAGGCAGCGGTCCATCCAGCTGGTCGGCTGCTCCACATCGTCGTCGATCGCGGCGATGCCCAGACTGAAGTGCAGATTCACACTGAGTTCGCCGAGATCGAAGACTTCGCGATCCAGATTTCGGCACAGGGTTTCAGCGCTATGCCGCGCGTCCGTGGGGGTGCGATCCGAAGTCAGAAACAGGAACGCGTTGTCCCGGACCCGTCCCAGCGGCACGGACGGGTCCAGCTGGGAGCGCAGAAATTGCCACGCCGCGAACATCGCCGCTTCCGCCAGATGGACGCCGGAGTCCCCTTGCAGACCATCGAATTCGTCAATTCGCACATAGTGCAGCAGCCAGGGTCGCTGGGTGCCCACGGCTTCGCGCATGGCTTTGTGGATATAGTCCGTCATGCGTTTTAGGTTGACCTGCCGGCACTCGATCAGCGCGGGGTCCGCTTCGATGCCACCCGTTGCGGGTTCCGCGCCGGTAAACCCGGGCTGCGCCGCGAGATCCTGCTGGTAGGCGATCAACTGCACCGTCGGCTCGCCCTGGTAGTGGATCTGGCCCACCTGCATTTCGATGCGGAAATCCGCGCCGTTGCCACCGAGCATGCGGAAAGTCTTGCGTTCCGACGGAATCGGCTCGGTGACCGACAATGGCTTCATCAGCGGTTTCAATTCCCGGTGGTTGTCCGGGTGGACGCTGTCGATTACCGGCGACAGCACCAGATCCTCGGTGCCGCGATGACCGAGCATGAGGGCGTAGGCATCGTTGACATAGGTATACACGCCATCGCTGATCAGGGCGATGGCGTCGCGGGAACTGTCCATCAGGCGCTCGCAGCGTCGCTCGGATGCCGCGAACTGATGTTGCCAGAAGCTGCGTTCCTGGCGTTCGGCACGCACCGAACGGGCACGCTTGAGGACCTGAAGAAGATGCTGATCGTCGTCGAGTGTGATGACATCCTCCGCGCCGATACGGAGTCCCTCGACAACGCGCTCGCGGTCCGGATGAGCGACCAGCAAAACGACGGGAATGTCCAGCGCGAGATTCTTGAAATGGCCGAGCAGGGCACGTGCCAGCGTACGGTCTGCGTCGCTGGTGTAGCCGGCCAGCAACAGTTCGGCGTCGAGGGTGGTTGCATCCAGGTCCGCGGTTTCGATTAGCCGGAGATCGATTTCCTCGGCATTGCTCCGGAGCAGGCTCGCAAGCTTGTCGACTTCGTCTGAAAGAGTTGTTAGTACCTTCAATGCACCATTACCGGGTTGAGTTGCGGCGGGCGGATTCGTGGTATTGCGCCGCCCAATGGCCACGCACTTATTTTATGGCCCTGCGCACCGGCCGGGGTTCGCGTGGGCGGGCTCGCCGCGGCAGGGGTCCCGACCGGCCGCATTGTAAAGGTTAATCTGGGCGGCATGAAATACGGAAACCAAGTGTTTCCTTCATAATAATAATTTGGCGGAACAACTGGCCCAAAGTGCGGCGCTGTCGGGCGGGCAACGCGTTTCCGAATTGGCGGGGCAGTCGCGGGCAGGCCCATCCACCTGGCTTCACCGGACCTCGGTGCGGAAGCGGGATACATGAAAAGTCATGTCCGCGATCTCGGTGACCGACAGTTCCATTTCCCCTTCGCGGGTGACGAGATGGAGGTGATCGCCGGCTTTCAGAATGCCGGTGGGTGCAAGCAGTTCCCACGGACCGCAGGCCGGCTCGGCCGGGATCAGAAAGCTCCTGAAGTACGGTGTCGAGGCGCGCTTTCCCACCTTTGCCGCAGCACCGCAGGGATGGCTGGCGTCGGGCAGCCACTGGATTCCCGCCACCGAGTCCAGCTTGGGCGTGAGCTGTGTCCAGCGAACAATGCCTAGCCGGCACTGGGGCGCGCCGCTCAGCAACAGCGCGATCAGTTCCCCGGGGCGGAGCGCCTCCGGGGCGCCGGCCATCTGGAGGCGCACACCGGAAAGACTGCGATCGATGCAGGTCGCCGAATGCAGCTCGATCGGCGCTTGCGCGATCACTCGCTGTCCGGCGTCCCGGGCGCCCAGATGGCCGAGAAAGTCGTCGTCGTCGACACAGCCGGTCAGTAATTGATGCGCTGCTTCGAGACCGAATACGATCTCGAAGTGCTCGTCGGTACGTTGATGATATTCCGAGCGTACTTGTTCCGCGCTCCAGTAGCGGCGCAGATCCTCCCTGAGAGCGGGGCTCAGGTTGATGTCGGGATTGTCGAGAATGTCGACTAGCCCGCGCGTGCACAGCGATACGCCGCGGTCCTCGGCTTTTTTCCGCACCGCATAGGTCGGCGGTTGAGCGGCGCCGGGGTCGATGCTGAACAGGCCGTTGGTGGCGCCGAGTCGGGCAAGCGAGGCATGGGCTTCGACAAAGGCGACCAGTTGCTTGATTTCGCCAACGTTGAAGCGGGCAGGGCCCAGGCTGCCCAGCAACAAGGGCTTCAGATAGGCATTGCTGACTGCCTTGCGCGGCGCCAAGGCGACCACCTGGCCTTGGCGTTTCGAGTCAGTGTGATCGGCCAGTTGGTAGAGCGCGTGCAGTTCGGCCCAGAACCGCTCCAGCGGCGGCAAGTGCTGGGTCCAGTAACACACCAGGAGATCGAACAGTGCAGAGAAGGTGGCGAGTATCGCGTCGGCGACCAGCACAGCGTCCGCTCGGGATAGACGCACGCTCTGTACCACGGCTTGCCGTTTGATGTCGTAGCGACATTTCAGCAGCGCGATGGGCATGGATATCGCCAGACGCCGGTCCGACGTCGCCACGGGCTGCACCATCAGGGCATTGACGGTTTCCGTTATCAGGGGACTGAGATGAACCGCGCGCTCCAGCCGGAGTCGCGGTCCCACACCCGTGGCGCGGATTTCGCGGAGGTGGCGATACAGCGCGGCCGCGCGCATTTCCGGGGGCAGCCCCCCGATGCCTTCGATAGCGCGGGGCAAGCCCACGGGAGCGAGCTGTTCGTCCAGCGCAGCAACGGCAGCGTCGGCACCGGCGAGACGGGCGAGGATATCGTCAGGCTGACGATCTTGTGCTGCGGACGGTCTCATTTGTCTTGCCAACTTCCCAGGCGGCTTATGTGGGCGGAAGAGCGCCCGAACGTCGATCTATCGATCTCTCGCAGGACTCAGTTTACGGGTCTCTTGTACGGGAGAGCGGGCACTTCCTCGACCAGACGCGGTACCAGATAACCCGGCAGCCGCGCCCGCATCGTGCGATGGAGGGCGAGCGCCCGCGCCGGATCGACGGCGAAGTGGGCGGCTCCCTGAACCCGGTCCAGCAAATGAAGATAATACGGGAGGATTCCCACGGAAAACAGCCTTTCGCTGAGTTGGGTCAGGCGGTCGGCACAATCGTTCACACCGGCCAGCAGCACCGACTGGTTCAGCACCGTCACGCCGGACCCGCGCAACAATCCCACAGCGGTGGCGACGGTCGAGTCAAGCTCATTGGCGTGGTTGACATGCAATACCACACTGGTCTGGAAGCGGGTGCCGGCCAGCCAGGCCAGGCATTGGGCATCGATGCGGGCGGGAATGACCACGGGCAGGCGGGTATGTACCCGCAAACGCACCAGGTGCGGGATCGCAGCGAGTTGTGCGGTCAGCCAGGCGAGCAGGGGGTCACCGGCCGCGAGGGGATCGCCCCCGCTGTAAATGACTTCGGTGATCGATGCGTCGCGACGGATGTAGTCGAGCGCTTCCTGCCAGCCGGCGCGCCCCGGTGTGTTGTCCGCGTAGTCGAAATGACGGCGGAAACAGTAGCGGCAGTGGACGGCGCACGCCGGGCTCAGGATCAACAGCACACGGCCGTAATACTTGTGGACCAGCCCCGGGATTGGGTTGGCCGCGCGCTCCTCTAGCGGATCCGCGCTGTACCCGGGCGCGGCGATCGTCTCGGCGTGTGTCGGCAGCACTTGCAGCAGCAGGGGGTCGCGGGGGTCGCCGCGCGCCATGCGTGCAATGTAGGGGCGCGGGACACGCAGGGGAAACTGGGTCTCGGCGCCTTCCGCAAGGCCGAGAGCGCATACGGGCAGGTCCAGCAGGGCGGCCAGTTCGTGCGGGTCCTTGACAGCAGCCGCGAGTTCCTCGTGCCAGTCGAGCGACTGCCACGCCGCGACGCGCTGCTGTATCATGACCGCCCTCGAAGTGACCCGGTTCGAATCGATCCGGCAGAGAAATAAGGAAACCTGAATGGCGGTCTATTCTACCAGTGAATTCCGCGCCGGCCTGAAAGTGATGCTGGACGGCGATCCCTGCTCCATCCTCGAAAACGAATTCGTCAAGCCGGGCAAGGGGCAGGCGTTCAACCGCGTGCGCATGCGCAACCTCAAGACTGGACGGGTCTGGGAGCGTACCTTCAAGTCAGGCGATAGCCTCGAAGGCGCGGACGTGATCGATGTGACGATGCAGTACCTCTACAACGATGGCGAGTACTGGCACTTCATGACACCCGAGACGTTCGAGCAGTGTCAGGCCGACGAATTGATTGTCGGCGATGCGGCGCGCTGGCTGCGGGAGCAGGATAACTGCGTGGTGACGCTCTACAACGGGATGCCGCTGGCAGTGACGCCGCCCAATCATGTCGAACTGGAAATAGCCGAGACCGATCCCGGGATGCGGGGGGACACCGCGACCGGCGGCACCAAGCCCGCCAAGCTGGTGACCGGCGCGGTCGTCAAGGTGCCGTTGTTTCTGAACGTCGGGGATGTGGTGCGGGTCGATACGCGCACCGGCGAATACCTGAGCCGGGCTCGGGAGTGAGGACGGCCGGTGTGGACGATTCGGAACAAGGGCGGCTGCAACCGCCCTTTTTCATGGGCCGCGCGCAATGACGGATTGGCGACCTTCGGCGTTGCACGGCGCCCTGTCGCAACGGGCGCGGCTGCTGGCCGGGATCCGCGCGTTCTTTGCGGAGCGTGACGTGCTGGAAATCGAGGTGCCGGTGCTCGGTCTCGCCGGCGTCACCGATGTGCACATCGACAATCCGGTGGTGGCCGGCGAGCCGCCCGGGTACCTTCAGAGTTCGCCCGAGTATTTTCTGAAACGGCTGCTCGTGGCCTTTCCCGAGCCGGTCTACTACCTCGGGAAGGCGTTTCGCGCCGGCGAGCGGGGTCGTTTGCATCATCCCGAATTCACCCTGCTGGAATGGTATCGGCCGGGCTGGGACGACCGCGTCCTGATGGACGAAGTGGAAACCCTGCTGCGCGACCTGGGGGCGGCGGGCGCGGCGTCCTGTCCGCGGCTGGATTATGGGGCATGTTTTCGCGATGCCCTGGGCATCGATCCTCACCGTGTGGACGATAGCTGCCTTCGCACACTGGCCGCGGAGGTGGCGGGACAGTCCGTGGCGAGCTGGTGCGACGAACCCCGCGCCATCTGCCTGGATCTGCTGTTCAGCCTGAAGGTGGAGCCCCGGTTGCCGGCGGGGGTCGTGTTCGTCACCCATTATCCGGTCTGCCAGGCGGCACTTGCGCGGGTGGTCGATACGCCGGACGGGGTGCCCGTGGCGCGGCGTTTCGAGGTGTTCCTGAACCGGGTCGAACTCGCCAACGGCTACTGGGAGCTCACCGATGCCGCGGAGCAGCGCCGCCGATTCGCGGTGGATGCGAAACTGCGCAGGGTGTTGGGCAGGCCGGTTCGGCCGGCCGATGAACGGCTGTTGGCAGCGCTGGACGCAGGCTTGCCTGACTGCGCCGGCGTCGCCTTGGGCGTCGATCGATTGCTCATGCAACTAGTGGGCGCGGCGCACATCCGCGAGGTGCTGGCTTTCGCGGAGGGTTAGCGGCTTGGCAACAAGCGGCTACTGGATGCCGTTACAACCTTCAAGGCCGTGATCCATCCTGCTTGCGGGTTCATCGGCGATGGTCCCGATGACCCGTGCGGGCACCCCGGCGGCGATGGCGTGTGCCGGGACCGATTGCAAGACCACGCTGGCGGCGATGATCTTGGCGCCGGCGCCGACTTCGATATTGCCGAGGATCTTCGCGCCCGGTCCGATCAGGACGCCGCGGCGGATCTTGGGATGGCGGTCGCCGGTCTCCTTGCCGGTGCCGCCCAGGGTCACCGACTGCATGAGGGAGACGCCGTCCTCGACCACGGCGGTTTCGCCGATCACAAGGCCGGTGGCGTGATCCAGCAAAATACCCTTGCCGATGCGGGCCGCCGGGTGGATGTCCACGCCGAAGGTTACCGAGATGCGGTTTTGCAGCACCAGCGCCAGGTTGCGGTGCCGGTTTTGCCACAGCCAGTGGGATACCCGATGCGCGGTCAGCGCATGAAAACCCTTGAAGTAGAGCAACGGGGTCGAGAAATCCCGGCAGGCGGAGTCGCGCTCGTAGGTGGCGATGATGTCGCAGCGCGCGCTGTCGATGATGTCGGGCTGGCAGCCAAAGGCGCCGTCGAAAATCTCCCGCAGCATCAGCGCGGGAGTGATGTCGCTGTGCAGCTTGTTGGCAAGGTGGAAGCTGAGTGCGGCGGACAGATCCCGGTGGTTCAGGATCGTGCTGTGCAGAAAGCTGGCCAGCAGGGGTTCCGCGTCGACCTGTTCGCGGACTTCGGCGACCACCGTCTGCCACAGGGATTCGTTGCAGGAGTTGTCCTGCGGGCTGGCGGAGTTGCGTTGTCGATAGGGGCGCGTCATAGCGGCATTATCCGGTCGGTCGCGCTAATTTGCCAACAGGGCGCGGCTGATGGCCCAGACCTCGATCCGCGCCGCGCCGGCTTGCCCGAGGCAGCGGGCGAGCGCTTCCATGGTACTGCCCGTGGTGATGACATCGTCGATCAGCGCGATGTGCTCTGGTATGGGCGCTGCGCTCGCTGCGAAGGCGCCCGCGAGGTTGCGGCGGCGTTCGGTCCGCGCCATGCCGACCTGAGGCGGGGTGGCGCGGGTGCGGTGGACCAGATCGGTGCGTACTGGAATGGCCAGGGATTTGCCGAGTTGGCGTGCCAGCTCCAGCGCCTGATTGAACCCCCGCGCTGCCTGCCGCCGCCAGTGTAGCGGGACGGGCACCAGCGCCTGGGGCAGAACTTCCGGGCGGCGCCGCAACGCCGTAATCAACAGGCGCGCCAAGGGCGCGGCCTGCGCCAGTTCGCCGCCGTATTTCAAGCGCTGGATCATCTGATCGACCGGAAAGGCGTGACGGCAGGGCACCAGGCTGATCGCATACGGGGGCGGGTGCTGCTGGCACCGGGCACAGACGCCCGGGGCGGGCAACGGCAGGGCGCATTGCCCGCAGGCGCTGTCGAGATAGGGCAGGCCGGTTTCGCAGGGCGCGCACAGATCGAGCGCGCGGCGGCTCGGGTTGCCGCACAGCAGGCAGCGGCCGGGGAACAGCGTGAAGGAGACAGGGTGCATCCGTGCGATCCTGACGGTCGTTAACCGCGGTCCTTGGTTGTGGTTGACAGCGGGGTGTCCGCGGCTATGATTCCCCGATCCTTCCCGCCGCGCAACCCGAGACTTCCCGATGACCGCGATCCGCCACGACTGGACCCGAGACGAAGCCCTGGCGCTGTTCGCACTGCCCTTCAGCGACTTGCTGTTCCGTGCGCAAACCGTTCACCGGCAGCACTTCGATCCCAATTGCGTCCAGGTGAGCACGCTGTTGTCGATCAAGACCGGCGCCTGTCCCGAAGATTGCAAATACTGCCCCCAGAGCGCCCGTTACGACACCGGCCTCGAGCGCGAAAAGCTGCTCGAACTGGCCGCCGTGGTCGAGCGCGCCCGTGCCGCACGCGCCCAGGGCGCCACCCGTTTCTGCATGGGTGCCGCTTGGCGCTCCCCCCACGACCGCGATCTGCCTGCGGTCCTCGACATGGTCCGCGAGGTCAAGGCGCTGGGTTTGGAGACCTGCATGACGCTCGGCATGCTGTCCGAAACCCAGTCGCGGGCGCTGGCCGCTGCGGGCCTCGACTACTACAACCACAATCTGGATACCTCGCCGGAATACTATGGCGAGATCATCACCACCCGCACTTACCAGGATCGGCTGGAGACGCTCGACCGGGTGCGCCGCGCGGGCATGAAGGTGTGCGCCGGCGGCATTCTCGGCATGGGCGAGGCCCTCGCGGATCGCGCTGCGCTGCTGGTACAGCTTGCCAACCTGCCGGTCCACCCGGAATCCGTGCCCATCAATCAACTGGTGCCGGTCGCCGGAACGCCGCTCGCGGATGCCCAGGCGCTGGATCCGTTCGACTTCGTCCGCACCATCGCGGTCGCGCGCATTCTGATGCCGGCGTCCCATGTGCGGCTGTCCGCCGGTCGCGAGTCCATGAACGAGCAGACCCAGGCGCTGGCGTTCTTTGCTGGCGCCAACTCGATTTTCTATGGCGAGAAACTGCTCACCACGCCCAATCCGGATGCCGATGCGGACCGCATATTGTTTGCCCGGCTGGGCATCCGACCCGAGGCCGGCCCGGGCGCACCGCCGGCGGACATTTCCCGGTATCAAAACCAGGCTCCCGCCGGACTCTGGTACGACGCGGCGGCCCGCGCCGGGTGACCTCGCCCGACCCTGAGCTGGGTGCCGCCCTGGATGCGCGCCGGGTCGAGAAGCTCTATCGCCGGCGCCTGACCCTGGAGACTCCGCAAGGCGCGCAAGTGCGCGTCGAAGGGAGCGCCTGTGTCAACTTCGCGAGCAACGACTACCTGGGGCTCGCCAATCACCCCGAAGTCATTGCCGCCTTCGTGTGCGCCGCCGAAACATTCGGGGTGGGCAGCGGCGCTTCCCATCTCATCAGCGGCCACGGTCGCGAGCACCAGGCTCTGGAAGAGGAACTCGCCGCTTTTACCGGGCGGCCGCGGGCGCTGCTGTTCTCGACCGGCTATATGGCCAATATGGGCGTCATCAACGCCCTCATGGGGCCGGGCGATCTGCTGCTGCAAGACCACCTCAACCATGCCTCGCTGCTGGACGGCGGCTTTCTCTGCCGCGCGTGCTTCGAACGCTATCCCCACGGCGATCTGGATGCTCTCGACCGCCTGCTTGCGCCCACCGGGCCGCGCCGCCGCCTGATCGCCACCGATGGTGTCTTCAGCATGGACGGCGACCTGGCGCCGCTGCGCGAGCTGGCGGCCCGTGCCGACGGGCGCGGCGCTTGGCTGATGGTCGACGACGCCCACGGTTTCGGCGTGCTGGGCCGCGGTGGTGGCGGCATCGTCGAGGAACTGGGACTCGGCCTCGATGAAGTGCCGATTCTGATCGGCACCCTCGGCAAGGCCTTTGGTACCTTCGGCGCCTTTGTCGCCGGCAGCGAGGCACTGATCGAGACGCTGATCCAGTTCGGACGCACTTATATCTACACTACGGCGTTGCCGCCCGCGGTGGCCGCCGCCAGCCGGGCCAGTCTGCGCCTGGTGCGGGACGAGGGCTGGCGCCGCGATCGTCTGCGCGCATTGATCGCGCGGTTTCGCAGCGGCGCCGCGGCGCTGGGGATCCCGCTGCTGCCGTCGTCGACGCCCATCCAGCCGGTGCCGGTCGGCGACGACGGGCGCGTGCAGGCCATCGCCGCGCGGCTGCGCGAGGCGGGCTACTGGGTGGGTGCCATCCGCCCGCCGACGGTGCCGCGGGGTACGGCCCGGCTGCGCATCGCGCTCAGCGCGGCGCACAGCGCGGCGCAGGTGGACGCCTTGGTGGACGCGCTCGCCGTTGCCTGGCGCGTCGCGCCAGTGGATCGCCGCTGAATCTGATCCGGGGAGTCGCCGTAAACCGCCGGCGAGCGCTGTTCCCTGCCGCCAAGCTTGCCTAAACTGGGCGCGCCAATGAACCTGGAGATCGATGATGTCGGATTACAAGGTGCCGGTTCGGGACATGCAGTTCGTCCGCGAGGAGGTGCTGGATTTTCCCGCCCTGTGGCGGCGGCTGCCCGGCTGCGAAGAGATGAATGCCGAACTGGCGACCGCCATCTACGAGGCGGTTGCCAAGCTGTGCGAAGAAGAAATCGCCCCGCTGTGGCGCAGCGGCGACGAAGAGGGCTGTACCTGGAGCCCGGAGGGCGTGCGTACCCCGGCGGGCTTCCGGGATGCCTATGCCAAGTACATGGCGGGCGGCTGGCCCGCGCTCACCGGCCCGGTGGAATACGGTGGGCAGGGTTTGCCGCCCTCCCTGGAGAGCGTGCTCAACGAGTTCGTCGGTTCCGCCAACTGGGGTTGGAGCATGTACCCCTTTCTGGCCAAGGGCGGACGGCTCACCATCACCGCCCACGCCAGTGAGGAGCTGAAAAAAATCTATCTTCCGAAAACCATTTCGGGCGAGTGGACGGCGACCATGTGTCTGACCGAATCCCACGCCGGTACCGACCTGGGTTTGCTGCGCACCCGCGCCGATCCCCAGGCCGACGGCAGCTACCGCATCAACGGCACCAAGATCTTCATCTCCTCCGGCGAGCACGATATGGCGGAAAACATCGTCCATATCGTATTGGCGCGACTCCCCGATGCACCGCCCGGTACCAAGGGTATTTCGCTGTTCGCGGTACCCAAGCGGCTGCCCGACGCGGCCGGCAACGCGGGCGCCGCCAACGGCGTTTCCTGCGGTTCGCTCGAACACAAGATGGGCATTCACGGCAACGCCACCGCGGTCATCAACTTCGATAACGCGAGCGGCTTTCTGCTCGGCGAACCCAATCGCGGCCTGAACGCGATGTTCACCTTCATGAACATCGCGCGTATCGGCACTGCCGTGCAGGGCGTGGCCCACTCCGAACGCGCGCTGCAGGGCGCGGTGCGCTACGCCCGCGAGCGCTTGCAGATGCGCTCGCTGAGCGGGCCGAAGAATCCCGCCGGTGCCGCCGATCCCATCATTGTGCATCCCGATGTGCGACGCATGCTGCTCACCATCAAGGCCTTCGCGGAAGGCACCCGGCTCCTGATTCAGTACCTGGCTCGGGAAGTGGATATTGCCTATCTGGCCGAGGATCCCGCGGAACGCCAAGAGGGCGAGGACATGCTGGCGTTGCTGACGCCCATCGCCAAGGCGTTTTGCACCGAACTCGGATTCGAAGCCGCCAGCCTCGGCATCCAGGTGCTGGGCGGCCACGGCTATATCCGCGAGTGGGGCATGGAGCAGAATCTGCGCGATGCCCGCATCGCCATGATCTACGAGGGCACCAACGGCATCCAGGCGATTGATTTGCTCGGGCGCAAAGTGCTGGCCACGCAGGGTGCCGTGCTTGCACCCCATCTCCAGCGCATCGGCGCCTTTTGCCGCGACTGTGCGGACGATCCGGCGCTGCAACCCTTTGTGCAACCGCTGGCGGAGCTGGTGGCGGAGTGGGAACAGATCACCCGGGACATCGGTGCCCGCACCCTGAAGGATCCGGAAGAGATGGGCGCCGCCGCGTTCGACTATCTGATGTACGCTGGCTACGTGTCGCTGGCGTACCTATGGGCGCGGGCCGTGCGGGTGGCGAATGCCGCGCTCGCCGCGGGCACCGCGGAGACCGAGTTCTATCGGGCGAAGCTGCAAACCGCCGCGTTTTACTACCAGAAAATTTTGCCCCGTACCCGCACCCTGGTGGCGACCATGGCGACCGGTGCCGGACCACTGATGGCGATGAGCGAGCAGGCCTTTTTGCTCGAATGACGTTCCGGGCTCGTGGGAGCCCTGCGGCGGAGCTGTACGATGATCGAGAAGCCCAAGTTGTCGGAAGACGATCTCGCGCGGGTGCGGGAATATCTCAATTCCCCGATTCATCGGGTCGAGCGCCAGCCATTCCGTCCGCTGCGCTTGCTGCTGGTATTGTGGATCGTCGTCAGTGTGATCAGCGGTTTTGCGCTGCTGTTCGCCTGGACGATGGGAGCGCTCTGAAGTCCATCGAACCGTGGCGACCGGGTGTGCCCGATGCACCCGGTCCGCTGACAAGGGAGGGACGCAGCGGGGGATTGAGTCGCAGCGGGGGTGGGTAGAGCGCAGTAACCATAACTCGCGGAGAAATGACCGTGGAACCACTCAAAGGCATTCGTATCGTTGAAGTGACCACCAATGCTTCAGGGCCTTTTGCTACCGGGATTCTGGCGGATCAGGGCGCCGATGTGATCCGGCTTGAAACCGTGGGCCGCGGCGACCCTTCGCGTTACGTGGGTGGCGTGCGCGGCGGCGTGACCGGCTACAACGCCGCCATGAATCGCAACAAGCGCTCGCTGGCCGTCGATCTCAAGAATCCCCAATTGCGGCCAGCGCTGCTTGAGCTGATCAAGACCGCCGATGTGTTCGTGCAGAACTCGCGCCCCGGCGCGCTCGATCGCAGTGGCTACGGGTACGAAGATCTGCACGACATCAATCCCGATCTCATCTATGTGTCGATTTCCGGTTTCGGTCCGGACGGGCCGGCGTCGCATCAGCGCGTCTACGATCCGGTGATCCAGGTGACGGCCGGTTTCGCGGCCGCTCAGGGCCATGGGGGCACGCCGCAGCTCGTGAAGACGATTGCGAGCGACAAGATCGCGGCGTTGACCACCGCCCAGGCCGTTTCGTCGGCGTTGTTCGCGCGCGCGTCGGGCCGCATTCGCGGCCACCATGTCCAAATATCGATGCTGGAAGCAAGTCTGCAATTCCTGTGGCCGGATGTTTTCTGGAACCACGGTTTCGTGGGCGCCGAGGGGTTTGAGCCGAAACCGCTGCTGGCGGAGTTCTATCGTGTGCTGCAAACCGCCGACGGTTTCGTCACGACCATCGTGGTGGGTGATGAGGAGTTCAAGGGTGCCTGTCGGGCGCTGGAATTGCCGCATCTGGTCGACGAAAGCCGGTTTGCATCGATTTTCGAGCGTTTCAGCAACTACACCGAGCTATTGGTGGCCTTTGAGGGCAGGACGCGCACCCTGACCACCGCCGAGGTGGTGGCGCGCATGGATCGCGAAGGGGTTCCCTGCGGCAAGGTGAATAGCCTCGACGAGGTGATCGAGGATCCGCGTGTCCGTCATGCCGGCGCATTGATCGAGTACGACGATCCGCGGGGCGGACGCCTGCGTCAGACGCGGCCGGCGGCGATTTTCGCGGGTGAGCCCTGCGCGGTGCGCCGACCGGCGCCGGCGCTGGGCGAGCACACCGACGAGGTGCTGAAATCGGTGGGTTGTTCCGAAGCCGATATCGCCGCGCTGCGGGCCGCGGGTGCGGTCGGCTGAGCCAAGCGCCCGTTCAGTTGCCCTCGTCGGCCAGCGCGGTGGTTTCGTTGGCGGGAGTCTTCGCGCGGTAGATCCAGCGTCCGCACAGGATACCCAGCTCGAACAGCAACCACATGGGTACCGCGAGCAAGGTCTGCGAGAACACGTCGGGCGGCGTCAGCAGCATTCCCACCATAAAACAGCCGACGATGACGTAGGGGCGCTTTTCCGCCAGGGTTTGCGGATTGACCAGGCCCGTCCAGCTCAGGATCGCCACCGCGACCGGGATCTGGAAAGTGAAACCGAAGGCGAAAAACAGCTTCAGGACGAAATCCAGATAGCGGGTGATGTCGGTCATCACCGCGACGTGTTCCGGCCCGACACTGGTGAAGAACCCGAATATCAGCGGAAACACCAGGTAGTACGCGAACGCCATGCCGCCGTAAAAAAGCATTACGCTCGATGCGAACAGCGGCAGCACGATGTGCCGCTCCCGTTGGTAGAGTCCCGGTGCGATGAAGGCCCAGGCCTGGTAAAGAATCACCGGCATGGCGGCCAGGACCGCGGCGACAAAGGTCAGCTTCATGGGAGCGAAGAACGGCGCGGCCACGTCGGTGGCGATCATCGATGCGCCTTCCGGAAGATAGACGCGCAGGGGCGCCGATGCATAGTCGTAGATGCGGTTGGAAAACGGGAACATGCCGGCGAATAGCAGCCCGATCCCCAGCAGGCAGCGTAGCAACCGGTTCCGCAGTTCGATCAGGTGTTCCACCAGCGTTATTTCCCGATCGGTTTCCGGGGCGTCGCTCATGGTGATGGGGACTGGGTGCCCGCGCGGGCAGCGGTTTCCGGAGCGGATGCGGTCCCGGTTTCCGTTGTGGGTTCCGCGGGTTCTTCGTCGATGAAATCCAGGGTATCCGGATCCAGCGGCGGCGGGGTTGCCAGCGGTTTGGGCGGCTGGTTTTGGGTTCTCCGGAAGGTTTCCTCGACCTGTTTGCGCTCGGCGTCCAGTTCCTCCAGCCGCAACTGGTTGTGAACTTCGCGCTTGATGTCGTCGATGCCCAGCTCGCGCTCCATGTCCTGGCGCGCCGTGTGCAGCGTACGTCGGAGTTTCCCGGTCCAGTAGCCCAGAAAACGCGCTGCTTCCGGCAGGCGCTTGGGGCCGATCACGATCAGTGCAATCGCGACGACCAGCAGAAGTTCGGAAAAGCCGATATCGGACAAGGGCGCGCTCCGGGCCGCGAGTGAAGGCCCGTCCGGGGGTCAGGATTTTTTGTGGGTGTCTGTGCCTGTGTCTGTGTCGGCGGTTTCCCGTGCCTGGGCATCGCCAGAACGGGCGTCTTCCACCGGCTCGTGGGTTTTGGTTTTATCCTCTTTGCTTTCGCCCATGGCGTTGCGGAAGCCCTTGATGGCGCCACCGAGATCCCCGCCCAGGTTCTTGAGTCGTTTGGTACCGAAGATCATCACCACGATGACCAGAATGATGAGCAATTGCCAAATGCTGATTCCGCCCAGTCCCATGATTGTCTCCGGCTATTGGTTGCGGCTGGCTTTTTCGTCCAGTCCGGAAATACCGAAACGGCGCGCCAATTCCGCCAATACGGCGTCGGCATTCTCTCCGAGGTGGGCGAGCATTACCAGCGAGTGAAACCACAGGTCGGCGGTCTCCGCGACCAGGGCCCGGGTGTCGCCGCTGTGCTCGGCATCCTTGGCGGCGAGCAGGGTCTCGGTGCATTCCTCGCCGAGCTTCTCGAGAATCTTGTTGAGCCCTTCGCGATGCAGGCGCGCCACATAGGACACCTCGGGATTGGCCTCGCGGCGCGCCGCGAGCACGGCGGTCAGTCGGGTCAGGATGTCGCTCATGGTGTCTTGCCTGCGGAGCGCGGATCGGGACTGTCCGGGTGCCATTGCCCGGCGCTGAATTCGTTGTAAAAGCAGGACGGGCGGCCGGTGTGACAGGCGATGCCGCCCACCTGTTCCACCTTCAGCAGTAGCGCATCGCCATCGCAGTCCAGACGGATGTCGATCAGCCGCTGCACATGACCCGATTCCTCGCCTTTTCGCCACAATCGTGCACGGGAGCGCGACCAGTACACGGCGCGCTGTTCCCGCAGCGTCAGGGCGAGCGATTCCCGGTTCATCCAGGCCAGCATCAGCACTGCACCCGTGGTGGCGTCCTGAGCGATGGCCGGCACCAGGCCATCGGCATTCCAGGCGACGCCATCGAGAAACCGGGTGGGGGAGGTGTCGCTGGTCATGGCATCACCGGGGTGGGTGGCGATTATCCCAGCTTCGCCGCGCCAGCAACAGGAGCACGCCGAAGCCGGCCAGCGCCAGGCTGGCGGCCTTCAGGGTGTCTTCGGTTACCGGACTGGCCGCAAACAACATGCCCGCCGCCGCTCCGACGCAGAGTGCGCCCATGGTGGCGTTGCGCAGGCGCGCGGGCGGCACGGCCGGCGCGCGTTCGCGGAGTGCGCGCTCGATGCCGTCCACGCGTTTGAGGGTGTCGAACATCAGTTGCGGCACCTGCGGAAACTGCTCCAGCCATTCCGGGCCGTGACGTTTCAGGCGTTCGAGCAGCCGCGTCGGCTTGAAACGTTCGCGCAGCCAGCGTTCCAGAAACGGATGCGCGGTCTGCCACAGGTCGAGATCCGGATAGAGTTGACGCCCCAGTCCCTCGATGTTGAGCAGCGTCTTTTGCAGCAGTACCAGCGAGGGCTGGATTTCGGCGTCGAAGCGCCGCGCGACGCGAAACAGATCGATCAGCAGATAGGCGAGGGAGATGTCCTTGAGCGGCCGCTGGAAGCGGGGTTCGCACACGGTCCGTACCGCGCTTTCGAGGGCGACGACCGGAGTGCCTTCCGGCACCCAGCCCGACAGCAGGTGCAGTTCCGCCACCTGGCGGTAGTCGCGGCGGAAGATGGCCAGCATGTTGCGGGCCAGATAGTACTGATCGGTGTCGGACAGGATGCCTATCACGGCGCAGTCCAGGGCCACATAGCTCGGTCGGCGCGGTTCGCGGATGTCCACGAAGATATTGCCGGGATGCATGTCGGCATGGAAAAAATTGTGGGTGAACACCTGGGTGAAAAAAATCTCGACGCCGCGCTCGGCGAGTACGCGGAAGTCGATGCCGGCGGCCCGCAGCGCCGCCACATCGGTGACCGGGATGGCCCGAATGCGCTCCATGACCATTACTTTCTGGTTGGACAGCGGCCAGTGGATCGCCGGCACATACAACAGTGGCGAGTCGGCGAAGTTGCGACCCAGGATGGCGGCATTGGCCGCTTCCCGTTGCAGGTCGAGTTCGTCGAGGATGGTGGTGCGGTAGTCGCGGGCGACCTCGACCGGGCGCAGGCGGCGCGCCTCGGCGCTGAAGCGTTCGAGTCCGCGCGCCAGCGCCAGCAGCAATGCACAGTCCAGTTCGACCACGGCCTGCACACCCGGGCGAATGGCCTTCACCACCACCTCGCGACCGTCGGGCAGGAGTGCGGCGTGGACCTGCGCCACCGAGGCGGATGCCAGTGGCGTGCGTTCGAACCGGGCGAACAGCTGGTCGACGGGCGCACCCAGCGCGGCTTCGATCAGGGCGGTGAACTCCTCCCCGGGAAACGGCGGGACGGTGTCCTGAAGTTTTTGCAGTTCCACGCAGATATCGCTCGGGATCAGATCCGGGCGGGTCGAGAGCATCTGACCGAATTTCACGAACACCGGGCCCAGGGCTTCCAGTGCCAGCCGCAGACGTTCGCCTCGTGTCCGTCGCGGGGTCGGCAGCAGCGCCAGCAGGCGCAGCGGCCAACGCAGGGCGAGAGGCAAATTCAGGCCGGTGGCGAGCGTGTCCAGGCGGTGGCGGAGCATCACCCGGGCGATGGTCAGGGCGCGCAGGGCAGGGATCATCTCAGCGCGAATCGTCCGTTGGCGGTGTGACGGATGTTGGCGCGACAGATGATGGAGCGACAGGTGGTGGAGCGGGGGATGTCGCGCCCGCACCGAACCAGTCGCCGAAGGCGAGTGCGGCCTCGGCTCCGGCGCGTGCGATGCCGCGCAGTGGGCCGGGTGGCAGCGCAGGGGATTCGTCCGCGAGGTAGTTGACGAGCAGCTCGCGGCTCCGGATCAGCGCCGCGTTGCCCCCGCGCAGCGCGCTGCGCACGCCGCGGCCCAGCAGATGAGCGGGGGTGGCGCCGACATGGGCGGCCAGCATGCCTTCCCAGTCCAGTTCCAGTTCGGCCTGAATGGCCCGCAGGTGGGCAAACAGCTCCGGGCTGCCGGTGACGGTTACTGCGCCGGGAAAGGGCGTGCTGGGGATGGGCGCATCGGGATTGGCGGCCAGATGCAGCAATGCCGGTGCACTGCCAGCGAGTTCGAGATCCGTGGGTCCGTCGGCGGTGGGCTCGATGGCAACCACGCCCGCGTGAATCCGCAGCGCCAGCATCGCGCGGGGTTGGGTTATGTGGATAGGGATGCAGAGGTCGCCCAGGCCGGCCAGCCGTTCCCGGGCAGCAGGATTTCGATCGAGCGCGAGATTGACCAGCCGGCCGGCCTGTTGCCGGGCGAGTGCCGCGATCATCGCAGGTGGGGTTTGAGCCCGGTGTGGAGCGCCACGATACCGCCGGTCATATTGTGGTAACGGGCATCCGCAAAGCCGGCCTCCACCATCATTGCGCGCAGCGCTTCCTGGTTCGGGTGCATGCGGATAGATTCGGCAAGGTAGCGGTAGCTGTCGGCGTCGCCCGCAACCAGCTTGCCCATGCGGGGCAGGATGCGGAACGAATACTGATCGTAGAGGCGCGCGACCAGCGGATTGACGGGATGGGAGAATTCCAGCACCAGCAGGCGTCCTCCCGGTTTCAGCACGGCGAGCATGGCGCGCAGTGCGCGCTCCTTGTCGGTGACATTGCGCAGGCCGAACGCAATGGTGACGCAGTCGAAGCTGTCGGCGGGGAATGGCAACTGCTCGGCATCGGCCTGGACGTAAACGACATTACTCGCGATGCCCTGGTCCAGCAGCCGATCGCGGCCGACTCCGAGCATGGCGGCGTTGATGTCGGCCAGCACCACCCGGCCGGCGGGTCCGACCTGGGCGGCGAGTTCGGCGGCGAGATCACCGGTGCCGCCCGCGAGATCGAGCACGCTCTGGCCCGGCCGCAGCGCGGCCATGGTCAGGGCGGCGCGCTTCCAGAGCCGGTGCAGGCCGCCCGACATCAGATCGTTCATCAGGTCGTAACGGGACGCCACCGAGTCGAACACTTGCGCCACGCGCGCGGCCTTTTCGGGACGGGCGACGCGTTCAAATCCGAAGTGGGTAGTGTCCTGATCGTTCATCGTGGGCCGCCAGCATGCGGCCACCATTGTACACGGCCCAAGGTCGCGAGCGTCCGCCCGCAAGAGGCCGCGGCACTCAGTTGAGGTAGCGTTCCCGGCGCGAAGCCTTGAGGCGCGCGAGATCGACGATCACCAGGCCATCGACGCAATTGCCGAAGCCGGAATCGACATTGAATGCCGCAAATTGCACGCCGCCCGGTTCGCACAGTTCCGCGTACTGCTTGTAAAGGGTGGGAATGCCGAGATTCATCTCGCCCAATTCCCGCTTGAGTTGCTGAAATTCTTCGCGATAGCAGGTGCCGGGGTAGCGTGCGTTCAGCTCGGCGCGTCGATCCGGCGGGATGAGGAAGGGGTTCCGGGCCATCGCCAGGGTTTGCAGCGCCGGAAAATGGCTTTGGTAAAAATGCACCAGCAACTCCAGCGCGGGGCGCGGGTAGGCGCCGCTCAGACTCACCGGGCCGAACAGATAGCGGTGCTGCGGGTGCTGGCGTAGAAAGGCCCCGATGCCATACCAGAGATAATCCAGGCTGCGTTTGCCCCAGTACCCCGGCTGCACGAAGCTGCGCCCGAGTTCGAGGCCCTGCGCCAGATAGGGGTTCATCCCGACCGTGAAGTCGAACAGGGTGCAGGTGTAGAGCGGCAGCCCCGCATTGGTTTGGCAAAACCGGTAGGCGCCGGCAATTTCCCATTCGCGCTCGTCCCACAGCACCAGATGCTGATAGTGTGGGTCGAAGCCGTCGATGTCCCGCCGCAGTCCGGAGCCTTCTTCCACCGCGCGGAAGGCCAGTTCCCGCAGGCGGCCGATCTCGCGCATCACGGCGGAGTCGCCCTGGTGGTTGTACAGATAGATCTGCTTGTCGTCGGCGGTCGCGCCGAGCTTCTCGCAGGCGGTCACTTCGGTGCGCAACTGCTGGCGGTTCTCCGGCTGCGCGATGGCCACTTCAGTGGAGAACAGGCCCGGACGGCCGCTGCCGACGCGGTACAGGTGGCGCCGAAAGAGCTTGGCTTTTTGTCGGGGCGGAATATCCAGGCGTTGGTAATTGCGAAAGCTGATCGGCTGGCCGATGCGCACATCGACGCAGCGTTTGGCCTGTTTGAACATCTCCCGCACCAGCCACAGCGTCGAGAGCGGTCGCGCCAGGAAGGACAGGGCATAGAAAAACGCGGAATTGCGGCCATCCACATACACCGGCAGGATCGGCGCCTTGGTGGCGCTGGCGATGCGCAGGAAGCCGGTGTGCCACCTGCCGTCGCGCACCCCCTTGGCGCCGAAGCGGGACACCTCGCCGGCCGGGAAGATGATCAGGGCGCCTTCCCGCTCGATGAACTCCCGGATCGCGCGCAGATTCTGGCGCGGCGTGTTGCCGCCCATGTTGTCCACCGGCAGCAACAGATTGCCCAACGGCTTGATCGTGGTGAGTACGTCATTGGCGACCACCTTCACGTCCGGGCGAACCTCGCGCACCAGTTTCAGCAGTGCCAGCCCGTCCAGCGAGCCGATGGGGTGATTGGCGGCGATCACCACACGGCCGCGCGGCGGAATGTACTGGCGCTCGCGCTCGCGCAGGCGGCAGGAAAAATCGAAGTAGTCGAGCACCTGCTCGACGAAGTCAAAGCCCCTCAGATGGGGATAGCTGGTCTCGAACTGCCGGATTTCCTTTTCGTGAAACAGGAGCCGCAGCGCCGTGATCAGGGGTTTGGCCAACAGCGGGCGGTCGGCGAAAAAGCGCGGATAGCGCTCCTGAACAAAGCTTTCCACGTCGAGCATAGCGGTCTCCGGTCGGGGTGCGGAATAACGCGAAGACCTTATAACAGTGCTTTGACCAAATGGTGACAGGGACGAAGGGTCGCGCCAGTCGCTCAGCCGAGGTGTCCCAGATGGCGACCGACAGTCTGCAGCGTGGGCTTGAAGATGCGCGGCGTGGTAGCGACCACATGGCCGGAGTCGAGGTAACCGTCGCCGCCCTGGAAGTCGCTCACCATCCCGCCGGCTTCCCGCACCAGCAGTACGCCGGCGGCGATGTCCCAGGGCTTGAGGAACATCTCCCAGTACGCGTCGCAGCGCCCGGCGGCGACATAGGCGAGGTCCAGCGAGGCGACCCCGAGCCGGCGGATCCCCGAGGAGTCGGCGGCGAGCTCCCGCAGGCAGTTCAGGTAGGCATCCATTTCGCCGAACGGCGCCCCGCTGAACGGGATGCCGGTGGCGAACAGCGCGCCGGCGGTGTTGATCCGCCCGGATACCCGGATGCGCTTGCCGTTGAGGAAAGCGCCATGGCCGCGGCTGGCGGTGAATTCCTCGCCTTTGGCCGGGTCGTAGACGACGCCGTGCTGCAGCCGGCCGCCGTGGCGAAACGCGATCGAAACCGCGTAATGAGGAATGCCATGGATGAAGTTGGTGGTGCCGTCGAGGGGATCGATGATCCACTCGCTGTCGGTATCGCGACCGATCTGAATGCCGCACTCCTCGCCGATAAAGGTATGGTCCGGGTAGGCGCGGCGCAGCTGCTCGATGATGAGTTTTTCCGAGGCGTGGTCTATTTCGGTGACGAAATCGTGCTGGCCCTTGGAATCTATGCGCACCCGGTCGATGCGACTGCTGGCGCGCTGGATCAGGTCGCCGGCGGCGCGGGCCGCGCGCAGGGCAATGGTCAGCATCGGTTGCATCGATGTTCCGGACGGGTGGAAGCGGGCGCGCAGTTTAGCAGAGCCCCATCCCGCCGGGGTCGGCCTGCCGCGCTGCTCTGTTAAACTGCCCTTTCGCCACCGGGGTTGCACCATGACGGGTTTGTTCGCGAGCGTACGCGTGGTGCTGGTCAATACCAGCCATCCCGGCAATATTGGCGCGGCTGCGCGAGCCATGAAAAACATGGGGTTGGAGCGTCTTTATCTTGTGGCGCCGCAGGAGTTTCCGGCGCCGCGCGCGCTCTGGCGCGCAGCCGGGGCCGTCGATGTGCTGGAGCGCGCGGTGGTGGTCGAGAATCTGGCGGAAGCGGTGGCGGACTGCGGCCTCGTGGTCGGTACCAGCGCCCGCGAGCGACGGATTCCCTGGCCGCTGCTCGATCCGCGCGCCTGCGGGCTGCGGGTGTGGCAGGAGTCGGCGCACCACGAGGTGGCCCTGGTGTTCGGTCGCGAGGATCGCGGGCTGACGAACGATGAGTTGGCGCAGTGCAACTATCATGTGCATATCCCGGCGAATCCCGATTACAGCTCGCTCAATCTGGCCGCCGCCGTGCAGGTGCTGACCTACGAACTGCGGATGGCCGCGCTGGCGGCGACCGCGGAGGCGCGGTCCCCGGATTGGGATGTGCCGCCGGCGCCGGCCGCGGACATCGACCTGTATTTTCAGCATCTCGAACGCGTGCTGGTGGAGATCGGGTTTCACGATCCCGCCAATCCGCGCCAGACCATGGTCCGCTTGCGACGGCTGTTGGCGCGCATCCGGCCCGATTGCATGGAGCTGTCGATCCTGCGCGGAGTGCTCACCGGCGTGCAGAATCTCGCCTGGCGGTTGCGCACGGCAGGTGGAGCCCAAGGCGGCAAGGCCGCGGAGCAAGTCGAGGATGTGCCGGCGGTGCCGCGGATCGACGATCGGCACGTCGGTTGATGTCCGGCGCTTATCGTTGGCGGCAGGGTTTGCGAGTCCGCACGGCGTGAGAAGAGCTTGTCCGGTGTGCTCCCGTCAACGGCTTCCATGAAAGTGATTCCGATGAAATTGCCCATCTATCTCGATTACGCCGCCACGACACCGGTGGATCCCCGTGTCGCAGCCCACATGGCCGGATTTCTCACCGTCGACGGGGTATTCGGCAACCCGGCGTCGCGCTCCCACAGTTACGGCTGGCAGGCCGAATCCGCCGTGGAGGAGGCGCGCGCGCAGGTGGCCGATCTGGTGGGTGCGGATCCCCGCGAAATCGTCTGGACGTCCGGCGCCACCGAAGCGGACAACCTGGCACTCAAGGGCTGCGCCCAGGCGTATCGCGACCGGGGGCGGCACCTGATCACCACGAAGATCGAACACAAGGCGATCCTCGACACCTGCCGGCATCTGGAAACCGAGGGTTTCGAGGTGACCTACCTGGATCCCGATGCGGAGGGCCTGATTCAGCCCCAGGCAGTGGCGGCGGCGCTGCGCGATGACACCATTCTGGTGTCGGTGATGCACGTCAACAATGAGATCGGCACCATCAACGACATCGCCGCCATCGGCGCAGCCTGTCGTGCGCGTGGCGTTCTCTACCATGTGGATGCGGCGCAGAGCGCCGGTAAAGTCGCCATCGATTTGTCCCGCGTCGCGGTGGATCTGATGTCGTTTTCGGCCCACAAGCTCTACGGCCCCAAGGGTGTCGGCGCGCTCTACGTCCGGCGCAAACCCCGGGTGCAGCTGCGGCCGCAGATGCACGGCGGCGGACATGAGCGGGGCCTGCGGGCCGGCACCCTGGCCACCCATCAGGTCGCCGGCATGGGAGAGGCATTCCGGCTTGCGGGCGCGGAAATGGCCGCCGACAACAGGCACATCGGCGCCTTGCGCGAGCGGTTCTGGAACGCCGTCGGCGATCTTGGAGGTCTGCGTCTGAACGGTTGTCCGACGCAATCCGTGCCCGGCATTCTCAATCTGAGTTTCGCCGGGGTGGACGGCGAGACGCTGCTGCTCGCGCTCAAGGATCTCGCGATATCGACGGGATCGGCCTGCACCTCGGCCAGCCTTGAGCCCTCGCATGTGCTGCGCGCGCTGGGTATCGGGGACGAGCTCGCCTACAGCGCGCTGCGCTTCAGTATCGGCCGGTTCACCACGGCGCAGGAAATCGATCATGCCGCGGCGACGATTCGCGGCGTGCTGACGCGACTGCGCGCGCCGGGTACATGGCCCCTCGGGCGCTGAGCCGGTACCGGTGTCGCCGAACCCCGCGTCGATGTGGTCCCGCGCGCACCCGGGCTGCCCACGCGCGGCAGCGGGGATGGTGCGTATGACGTTATACTCCGCGCCACCGGCCGGGACGTTTTCCCCGGCGCAATACTCTGAGGGGCGGCGCACTCGCCATGGACTCTGCGAAGGAGCGAACATGAGGACAGCCGCCGTTCTCGCCTGGCTGCGGGGCTGTGGTGACGGGTTTCCAGAGCGCGGCGTTGTGGTGTCAACACCGCCCCGTTGGAAACCGCAGCCGAGAGCGATATGAGGACCGATGCGTACCGAAGGATTGTCGACAACGCCCCGTTTGGGGTGCTGTTCTTCGTCCACGGTATATGTGTCGATGCCAATCCAATGGCGCGCGCTCTGCTTGGCTGCGAGCACTGGCGACTGGTCGGGACGGCCCTGGATAGCAGTGAGCCGGCCGAGCCCGTCGCGCTGGCGGCGTTCAAGGAGCGGCTCGTCAGCGCCATGGCCGGAGGACTCAACGGCATCCCCTGGGTGCTGCGCGCCGGGGGCGAGGTACAGCATTTGCGGATCGATCTGGGCGCTCCGTCGCAGGATCGCATGCATGAGTTGGTGGTGACCCTGTCGGTCCAGACTCCGATCCAGATCGATGCTCCCGCCGGTGCCGAACCCCTGCGCGCGCGGACTGGCGTGGCGGTGCCACCTCGGCAGTTGCCCTCGCGCGACGCGGTGCTGCGCAAGCTCGGTGGCACCGACTTGTCAGGCAGTGCGGCCTATCGCGACGGGTTGACAGGCCTGCCCACCCGGCTCGCGATGGTCGAGCACTTGCGCGCGCGGTCGGGGCCCACCGGCTGTGCCGCCCTGATGCTGATCGATCTGGACCATTTCAAGGACATCAATGATTCCTGGGGCCACGATGTGGGCGACCGGATTCTGGCCAAGGTGGCACGCCTGCTCGCGCAATTCGCAAAGTCGCTGACGGCCACGCCAGGCGTGTTTCTGGCGCGCCAGGCGGGCGACGAGTTCGTCCTTTTCATACCCGATATCGGCGAGATCGTTACCGAGGCTGCCGCCCGTGCCCGCTTGCTGGCGGACGCGGTGCGGGAACGGATCGCGGTGCCGAATTTTCATGAAGGCAATGAATTCGTGCTGACCGCCAGTGTCGGTATTTCGCTCGTCACCGACGCCACGCTGGATCCCGAGCGGGCGCTGCAGTACGCCGACACCGCGATGTACGAGGCCAAACGCAAGGGACGCAATAGCTGCGCGTTCTTCGATCGGGGCATTGCCGCCAAGGCACAGCGCCAGGTGTCGCTCAACACGCGCCTGCGCAAGGCGGTCGATAATCAGGAATTCACGCTCTTCGTACAGCCGCTGATCGATGTCAACGACGGCCGCATGGTGGGGGGCGAAGTGCTGCTGCGGTGGGTGAACAGCGACCGGGTCACCAGCATGCCCGCCGAGTTCATCCCGTTGCTGGAAGCCTCGGGCTTGATCGTGGACGTCGGGCACTGGGTAATTCGCACCGCCTGTGAAAGTCTGCGCGGCTTCATCGAAGCCGGCATCTGGCGCGAAGACATGCATCTCGGCATCAATATCAGCCGGCGCCAGTTTCGCGATCCCCGGTTGCTCGAAGTCATCGAGCACAGCCTGCGCAGTTACGACATCAGTCCGTCCCTGATCAACTTCGAGATTACCGAAACCCTGGCGATGGAGGATGTGGATGGCGCCATCGCCAAGATGATGGCGATCAAGTCCCTCGGTGCCCATTTCGCCGTGGACGATTTCGGCGTCGGTTATTCGTCCATGATTGCCCTGCGCCGGCTGCCCTTCGATTGGCTGAAGATCGACCGCGAATTCATCCGCAACCTGCACCGCGATCCCGACGCGCGCGGCATAGTCGAGGCCATGCTCGCGGTGTCACGGCAGTACGGCTTGCGGGTGATTGCCGAGGGCGTCGAGGATTCCGCGGCACTGGATCTGTTACGCCGGATCGGTTGCGATTCCTACCAGGGCGCTCTCTACAGCATGCCGGTGTCCGTGGACCGGTTTCGACAACTGCTGGGTGCGGCCGCCTGAGCCGGTAATGCCGCGTTGTATTGACCGGTGGTTATTCCTATAATCCCGCGCCACCGACCGCATTGCTGTTACGCCACTGCCGGTTGTGCCCGGTGGCGCTGCCTGTTCAGTGACCTGCTGAGTCCGTGTCCACGGTGTCGGCGACTGCGTGTTCCGTGCGATCCAGCGATATGCGCGCCCTGTGCGTACGCCCGGTAGTTGTGCCCAGTAACGTAGTGCGCCCGCTTTCGGGTTGCTGCCCTTTCATTTCTTGAAGGCCATGCCGCCGTGAACGATAAGAGACCGGTAAACCTCGATATTCCGACCATCCAGCTTCCGATAACCGCTTACGTTTCGATCTTGCACCGGGTTTCCGGCGTGGCTCTGTTTGCGGTTGCCGGCTTGATGCTCTGGATGCTTGACGAAAGCCTGCGCTCGGAGGAGAGCTTCAACGGCCTCAAGGCCATCCTGGCCAGCGGCTGGTGCAAGCTTGTGCTGTGGACGATGTTGTCCGCGGTGGCGTATCACCTCGTCGCCGGCATCCGGCATCTCATCATGGACCTGGGTGTCGGCGAGACACTCAAGGGCGGCGTGCTGGGCGCGCGCCTGGTGCTTGTCGTCACAGCGGTTTTGATCGCGCTTGCGGGAGTCTGGATATGGCAGTAAAGCCCGTCACCAATCTGGGCCGCAGCGGCCTTTCCGACTGGTTGATTCAGCGCGTCAGCGCGGTTGTCATCGCACTCTACACGCTGTGGCTGACCGGCTATCTGCTGGTTCATCCCGATCTGACCTATGGGCAATGGGCCGGGCTGCACCAGTATTTCCCGATGCGTCTTTTCAGTCTGTTCGCCGTGCTGGCGATGGCGGCACACGCCTGGATCGGACTCTGGGCCGTGCTCACCGACTATGTGACGGTGCGTCTGATGGGCGGTCGCGCGACGATGCTCCGGTTGCTGCTCCAGGTGGGTATGGTCGGCGCGCTGCTGGCCTATGTCGTTTGGGCCGTCGATATTCTCTGGAGAGGCTGAAGCGATGGCCAAGATAAACACGATTTCGTTTGACGGTGTCATCGTGGGTGGTGGCGGCGCGGGGATGCGCGCCGCGCTGCAGCTGGCCCAGTCCGGCTACAAGACGGCGGTGATTACGAAGGTATTCCCGACCCGCTCTCACACGGTATCCGCCCAGGGCGGTATTACCTGCGCCATTGCCAGTGCCGATCCCGAGGATCAGTGGCAGTGGCACATGTACGACACCGTCAAGGGTTCGGATTACATCGGGGACCAGGACGCGATCGAATACATGTGTGAGGTCGGACCGCAGGCCGTGTTCGAGCTCGATCACATGGGTCTGCCGTTTTCGCGCACCGAGGAGGGCCGCATCTATCAGCGGCCGTTCGGCGGCCAGTCGAAAAATTTTGGTGAAGGTGGCCAGGCGGCGCGCACCTGCGCGGCGGCGGACCGCACCGGCCATGCGCTGCTGCACGCGCTCTATCAGACCAATCTCAAGAATCGCACGGTATTTCTCAACGAGTGGTTCGCCGTGGATCTGGTGAAAAACCAGGACAACGCGGTGGTGGGCGTCATTGCGATCAACATCGAAACCGGCGAAGTCGTCCATGTGAAATCCCGCGCCACGGTGCTGGCGACCGGCGGTGCCGGCCGTATCTATGCGTCCACCACCAACGCCCACATCAACACGGGTGACGGCGTGGCCATGGCACTACGCGCGGGCTATCCCGTGCAGGATATCGAAATGTGGCAGTTCCACCCCACCGGTATCGCCGGGGCCGGGGTGCTGGTCACGGAAGGTTGCCGGGGCGAGGGCGGCTATCTCATCAACAAGGATGGCGAGCGTTTCATGGAGCGCTATGCACCCAACGCCAAGGATCTCGCCGGCCGCGACGTGGTCGCGCGTTCGATGATCCTGGAGATCATCGCGGGTCGCGGCTGCGGTCCCGACGGCGATCATGTACTGCTGAAGCTGGATCATCTGGGCGAAGAAGTGTTGCACAGCCGCCTCCCCGGCATCTGCGAACTGTCCAAGACGTTCGCTCATGCGGATCCGGTGCGCGAACCGATTCCGGTGGTGCCCACCTGTCACTACATGATGGGCGGTATTCCCACCACCATTCACGGTCAGGCGCTCACCCGCGGCCCCGACGGCCAGGACCAGATTGTGCCTGGACTCTATGCCTGCGGCGAAGTGGCCTGCGTATCCGTGCATGGCGCCAATCGCCTGGGCGGCAATTCGCTGCTCGACCTGGTGGTGTTCGGGCGCGCCTCGGGTATCTTCATCGAGCGTGCGTTGCGGGAAGGGATCGACCTGCGCGACGCGACGGACGGCGATGTCGATCAGGCGCTCGCGCGGTTGCGCCAGCTCGATGCCAATGGCGGCGAATCGACCGCCGAGCTGCGCCGTGAATTGCAGACCGTGATGCAGAATCACTTTGGCGTGTTTCGCCGCGGCGATTACATGCGTGAGGGCGTCAACAAACTCGCGGCCCTGCGCGAGCGTATCGCGAACGTGCGTCTGGACGACAAGAGTCAGGCGTTCAATACCGCGCGCATCGAAGCGCTGGAGCTGCAGAATCTGCTCGAAGTCGCGGAAGCGACCGCGGTTGCCGCCGAAGCCCGCGAAGAAAGCCGGGGCGCTCACGCGCGCGAGGACTTCACCGAGCGCGACGACGACAACTGGCTGTGCCACTCCCTGTATCTGCCGACGACCAAGACAGTGGCCAAGCGCGCGGTCAACTTTACGCCCAAGACGCGGCCCGCTTTCGAGCCCAAAGCGCGCACTTACTGAGGTCTCCGCCATCATGCTGAACGTAAGCATCTATCGCTACAACCCGGACACCGACAGCGTGCCCCGGATGCAGGACTATCGGATCGACACCGGAGGTCGCGATCTGATGGTGCTCGACGTGCTGGAGCTGCTCAAGGGCGAGGATCCCAGTCTGGTATTTCGCCGCTCGTGCCGCGAAGGCGTGTGTGGTTCCGACGGCGTCAACATCAACGGCAAAAATGGCCTTGCGTGCATAACGCCGCTTTCCGAAGCCGTAAAGAACAATCGGCTGGTGCTGCGGCCGTTGCCCGGACTGCCGGTGATCCGCGATCTCGTCATCGACATGAGCCAGTTTTACGCCCAGTACGAAAAAATCCGTCCCTGGCTGATCAACGATACGCCGGCGCCGGCCATCGAGCGCTTGCAGTCGCCGGAGGAGCGCGCGAGGCTCGACGGTCTCTATGAGTGCATCCTGTGCGCCTGTTGTTCCACTGCCTGCCCGTCGTTCTGGTGGAATCCGGACAAATTCATCGGGCCTGCCGGCCTGTTGCAGGCGTATCGGTTCCTTGCCGACAGCCGCGACACGGCGACCGAAGCGCGCCTCGCCGAGCTGGACGATCCTTTCAGTGTGTTTCGCTGCCACGGTATCCAGAATTGTGTCGCCGTCTGTCCCAAGGAACTGAATCCGACCCGGGCGATAGGTCATATTCGTACTATGCTGTTGCGTAGCGGCACCTGATTTTCGGGCGCCGGCGCATACTTCGAGCAGGTGCCAGCGATGACGTCATGTCGCATGCCCTGCGAATCTTGCTGTGAGAGGTGACCGTCTGATGCCCGACACAAGGATGGATCATTTTCGGCGTAACTCGTATCTCTCCGAGGGCAATGCGGCTTACGTCGAAGGGCTGTACGAAACCTGGCTTCACGATCCCGGTGGTGTTCCCGTGCAGTGGCGCGCGTACTTCGCGTCGCTGCCGCGCGTCCCGGGGGTCGTCACTCCCGACATCTCCCACGACACGGTGCGAACCCATTTCGAATTGCTCGGCAGGCGCCAGGCGCGACCGACGCCCGCGCCCGGATCGGGCGGCGTCAATGTCGAACACGAACGCAAGCAGGTCCGCGTATTGCAGCTGATCAGTTCCTATCGCGAGCGCGGTCACCAGAAAGCCGATCTGGACCCGCTGGGTTTGATGGAGCGGGAACAGGTTCCGGACCTCGAGCTGACCTTTCACGGCCTGACCCCGGCCGATCTCGACACCACGTTCCAGACCGGTCCGCTCTATATCGGCAAGGACGAGGCCACGCTGCGGGAAATCATCGAAGCCCTCGAAGCGACTTATTGCGGCCATCTGGGGCCGGAGTTCATGCACATCACCTCGCTGGAGGAGAAGCAGTGGCTCCAGCACCGCTTCGAGCCCCAACGTTCCCATCCGCGCTACGACAGCGAGCTCCGGGTGCGTATTTTGCGCCGGCTCACCGCCGCCGAGGGGCTGGAAAAGCATCTTGATTCCAAGTATCCCGGTACCAAGCGCTTCGGCCTCGAAGGCAGCGAATCGCTGATCCCGGCACTGGACGGTCTCATCTATCGGGCCGGCGAATACGGCGCCAAGGAAATCGTCCTGGGCATGGCCCATCGCGGCCGGCTCAATGTGCTGGTCAATGTGCTGGGCAAGAATCCCGCGGAGTTGTTCGAAGAGTTCGAGGGCAAGAAGATTCTGCACACCTCGGGGGACGTGAAGTATCACCAGGGATTTTCTTCCAACGTGATGACTCCCGGTGGTCCGGTTCATCTTGCGCTCAACTTCAACCCCTCACACCTGGAAATCGTTTCGCCGGTAGTGGAAGGCTCGACGCGCGCGCGCCAGGATCGCCGCGGCGACGTCGCGGGGCGAACCGTGGTTCCCATCCTCGTCCACGGCGATGCGGCTTTCGCCGGTCAGGGCGTCGTGATGGAAACCTTCCAGATGTCCCAGACCCGCGCCTACCGCACCGGCGGCACGGTGCACATCGTGATCAACAACCAGGTGGGTTTCACCACCAGTCGCCGCGAGGACAGCCGCTCCACCGAGTACTGCACCGACATCGCGAAGATGGTTCAGGCGCCGATCTTTCACGTCAACGCCGACGATCCGGACGCCGTCCTGTTCGCATCCCTGGTGGCGATGGATTATCGCTATCAGTTTCAGAAAGACGTGGTGATCGATCTGGTCTGCTATCGGCGGCGGGGCCACAACGAGACCGACGAGCCGTCCGGAACCCAGCCGCTCATGTATCAGCGTATAGGCGATCACAAGACCACGCGCGCCTTGTTTGCGGAGCGCCTCGTTGCCGACGGCGACACCACCGCGGCGACAGCCCAGCAGCTGGTCGACGAGTATCGCGACAATCTGGATCGGGGCGAGTACGTCGCCTACAACCTGGTGTCGCAACCGGACACGGCGCTGTTCGTCGACTGGATGCCGTTTTTGGGGCACGACTGGACGGCGCCGGCGGAGACCGGCTACGACCTGCAGAAACTTCAGGAGACTGCGCACAAGCTCTGCCGGATCCCCGAGGGCATCGTACTGCAGCGCCAGGTGGGAAAAATCTACGAAGACCGCCGCAAGATGGCGGGCGGTGCCCTGCCGCTCAACTGGGGCATGGCCGAACTGCTCGCCTATGGGACCCTGCTGGAAGACGGTTACCAGGTGCGGATGTCCGGGCAGGACAGCGGCCGCGGCACCTTCTCTCACCGCCACGCGGTGGTCTACAACCAGAAAGACGGCCAGCCCTATGTGCCGCTCAGACATCTGGCCGCGAACCAGCCGCGTTGCGACCTGTTCGATTCCTTCCTGTCGGAAGAAGCCGTGTTGGCGTTCGAATACGGCTACTCCACCGCAACGCCCAAGGCGCTGGTGGTGTGGGAAGCGCAGTTCGGTGACTTTGCCAACGGCGCCCAGGTGGTGATCGACCAGTTCATCGCCGCCGGCGAGCACAAATGGGCTCGGCTGTGCGGCTTGACGCTGTTGCTGCCCCACGGGTACGAAGGGCAGGGTCCGGAACACTCCTCCGCCCGCCTGGAGCGTTTTCTGCAGCTCTGCGCCGAGGGCAACATGCAGGTATGCGTTCCCACGACGCCGGCCCAGTTGTTTCATATGCTGCGACGGCAGGCCATCCGGCCGATGCGACGGCCGCTGATAGTCATGAGCCCGAAGTGGCTTCTGCGTCATCGGCTGGCGACCTCCTCCCTCGAAGAGCTCGCGCACGGTAGTTTCGCCACGATCATCGCGGATTCCGAGCTGCACCCGGATCGAGTGCGCCGTGTCGTGCTGTGTTCCGGCAAGGTGTATTACCACCTCTACGAAGAGCGCGAAAAGCGCGGTACTGCCGATGTCGCGCTGGTGCGCATCGAACAGCTCTACCCCTTCGACGAGGCGGCGCTCCATGACGCGCTCTTGCAGTACCCGAACTGCCAGGATGTGCTCTGGTGCCAGGAAGAGCCCATGAATCAGGGTGTGTGGTACAGCCTCCAGCACCATATGCGGGCAGTGATGGCGCGCGTCGACGAAAAACTGTACCTGCGCTATGTCGGGCGCGACGCCTCGGCGTCACCCGCGGCAGGCCATCTGTCCACGCACCTGGAAGAGCAGCAACGGTTTATCGACCGGGCGCTGGATCTCTCGTTTTGACGTGCCAACGTTGTTGACCGCATGGAAGTCTCATTGATGACTATCGATATCGTTACCCCGACCTTTCCCGAGTCGATCCAGGAAGGCACCATCGCCAAATGGCACAAGCGCCCCGGCGAGCCGGTGGCCCGCGATCAGGTGTTGGTGGATGTTGAAACCGACAAGGTAGTGCTCGAGGTGGTGGCCCCCGCCGATGGCAGCCTGGCGGAGATCCTGCTGCCCGAGCAGACCATCGTCCATACCGGCGACCTGCTGGCTCGGTTCGTGGCGGGTGCGGGCGGCGGCGTCGCGCCGGTACCGGCCACAGGTTCGGCAGTGGCCCCGGGTGCTGCCGCCGCCGCGTCGGCGACCGCCAGCCCCGCCGCGCGAAAAATTGCCGCGGAACAGGGCGTGGATCTGAGCCGGATCGCAGGGACTGGCCGCGACGGCCGCATCACCAAAGAGGATGTGGTGGGCCACCGCGGCGTTCCGGCCGCAACTGCCAGTGCTCCCCCGCCGGCGTCCGAACTCAGCGCCGAGCCCGCGGTCGGCGTACCGGAAACCGCCCCAGCGCGCGGCGAGCGGATCGAGCGCCGGGTGCCCATGACCCGCATGCGCGCCCGTATCGCCGAACGCCTGCTGGAGGTGACCCACACCACCGCGATGCTGACCACATTCAACGAAGTGGACATGCATCGGGTCACCGACGTGCGGGCGCAGTACAAGGACGAATTCGCCAAGGTTCACAACGGCGTGCGGCTCGGTTTCATGGGTTTCTTCGTCAAGGCTTCGGTGGAGGCGTTGAAGCGCTTTCCCCAGGTCAATGCGTCCATCGACGGCAATGACGTGGTCTACCACGGCTATCAGGACATCGGCGTCGCCGTCGCCACGGATCGTGGTCTGGTGGTGCCTGTACTGCGCAACGCCGAGAACCTGACCATCGCGGAAATCGAGAGCAAGATTGCCGACTTCGGCACGCGGGCGCGCGACAACAAGCTGACCATGGAAGAGATGACCGGCGGCACCTTTACCATCACCAATGGCGGCGTGTTCGGCTCGATGTTGTCGACGCCGATCCTGAATCCGCCCCAGGCGGCGATTCTGGGCATGCACGCCATCAAGGAGCGCGCCGTGGTGGAGAACGGGCAGGTTGTGGTGCGTCCCATGATGTATCTTGCGCTGTCCTATGACCACCGCCTCATCGATGGCCGAGACGCCGTGCGCTTCCTGGTGGCGATCAAGGAGATGATCGAGTATCCGGCCAAGATACTGCTGCAAATATGAACTTTATTTAATTGATTTTATTGGTATTTTTATGAGCACAAAATACGATGTAGTGGTGATTGGCGGGGGTCCTGCCGGCTACGTCTGCGCGATTCGCGCGGCGCAGCTGGGGCTCTCGGTGGCCTGCATCGAGCGCTACCGCAACCCCGAGGGTAAAGCCGCACTGGGTGGCACCTGCCTGAACGTGGGGTGCATACCGTCCAAGACGCTTCTGGACAGCTCGCAAAAATACGCCGAGGTCAGTACCGGGCTCCAACACCACGGGATTTCGGCCGGCGGCGTCAAGCTGGATGTGCCAGCCATGATGGCGCGCAAGGACGCCATCGTTAAGCAGTTGACCGGCGGTATCGCCGCGCTGTTCAAGGCCAATGGCGTCACCCTGATGGCCGGCAGCGGCAAGCTGCTGGCCGGCCGCAAGGTCGAATTCACCACTGCCGAGGGCGCGGTCCAGGTGCTCGAAGCCGACCACGTCGTGCTCGCCACCGGCTCCCAGCCGATCGATATTCCGGTGGCCCCGGTTGACGACAAACTGATCGTCAACTCCACCGGCGCCCTCACGATCGACAAGGTTCCCAAACGTCTCGGCATCATCGGCGCCGGCGTGATCGGCCTCGAACTGGGCAGCGTCTGGAGGCGGCTTGGCGCCGAGGTGGTGTTGCTGGAAGCGCTGGATGTCTTCCTGTCCATCATCGATCAGCAGATCGCCCGCGAGGCCCGCAAGGTGCTGGTCGCCCAGGGACTCGACATCCGCATGGGTTGCCGCGTAACCGGCACGGCGCCAGGCCGCAACAAGGTGGAGGTCACCTATCTCGCATCCGATGGTACCGAGCACAAGGAAACCTTCGACAAGCTGATCGTCTGCGTGGGGCGGCGTCCCAACACGCTCGACCTGTTGGCGCCCGACAGTGGCGTCAACCTGGACGAGCGGGGCCTGGTGTTTGTCGACGACACCTGCGCCACCAATGCGCCCGGCGTCTGGGCGGTGGGCGACATCGTGCGCGGCCCCATGCTGGCCCACAAGGGCTCGGAAGAAGGCGTCATGGTGGCCGAGCGCATCGCCGGGCAAAAGACCCAGATGAATTACGCCGTGATTCCCAATGTGATCTATACCCACCCCGAAATCGCGGCGGTGGGCTTGACCGAGGAGCAGCTCAAGCAGTCGGGCGAGCCCTACAAGCTGGGCACGTTCCCCTTCGCGGCCAACGCGCGCGCGCTGGCGGCGGATGCCGGCGGCGGCTTGGTCAAGCTGCTGGTCCATGCCGATACCGACCGCGTTCTGGGTTGCCATGTCATCGGCCCGTCTGCCGCCGAACTGGTGCAGCAGGCGGCCATTGCCATGGAATTCGGTACCAGCGCCGAAGATCTCGGCATGATGGTGTTCGCCCATCCGACCTTCTCGGAGGCCCTCCACGAGGCGGCCCTGGCGGTCAACGGGCACGCCATCCACGTCGCCAATCGGCGACCGCGCAAGAAATAACAAGATAGGGTTTTCAGCTAGCAACGCTATTTTTCGGCAACCATTATTTTTCACAACCAAGGCCCAGCAACGGGAAGGCTGCTATGAATCTGCATGAATATCAGGGCAAACAGTTGTTTGCCGAATACGGCTTGCCCGTGTCAAAAGGCATTGCCGCGAGCACGGCCGCGGAAGCGGCCGCGGCGACCGCGACCATCGGCGGCAACCGCTGGGTGGTGAAGGCGCAGGTCCACGCGGGCGGCCGCGGCAAGGCCGGCGGCGTCAAGCTGGTGGAATCCGCGCAGGAAGTCCAAGCGTTCGCCGAAAAATGGCTGGGCCAGCGGCTGGTAACCTATCAGACCGACGCCAGTGGCCAGCCGGTCAGCCGCATTCTGGTGGAAACCTGTACCGATATCGCGCGGGAGCTCTATCTCGGCGCGGTCGTGGATCGCGCGAGCCGCCGCATCGTGTTCATGGCGTCCACCGAGGGTGGCGTCGAAATCGAAAAAGTGGCCCACGAAACTCCCGAAAAGATCCTGAAAGCGACCATCGATCCGCTCACCGGCGCACAGCCCTATCAGGCGCGCGAGCTGGCATTCAAGCTGGGTCTCAGCGGCGATCAGATCGGCCAGTTCACCAAGATTTTTCTCGGCCTGGCAAAGCTGTTCAAGGACAAGGATCTGGCGCTGATCGAAGTCAATCCGCTGGTCATCACCGCGGCCGGCGACCTCCATTGCCTGGACGCCAAAATCACGGTGGATGGCAACGCGCTCTACCGGCAGCCGGCCATCAGGGCCATGCACGACCCCAGTCAGGATGACGCGCGCGAGGCCCAGGCCGCGCAGTGGGATCTCAACTATGTGGCACTCGACGGCAACATCGGTTGCATGGTCAACGGCGCCGGCCTTGCCATGGGCACCATGGACATCGTGCAACACCATGGCGGACAGCCGGCCAATTTCCTCGACGTGGGTGGTGGCGCGACCAAGGAGCGCGTCACCGAAGCCTTCAAGATCATTCTCTCCGATGCCAAGGTAAGGGCCGTGCTGGTGAACATCTTCGGCGGCATCGTCCGTTGCGATCTGATTGCCGAGGGCATTATCGGCGCGGTCGAGGAAGTGGGGGTGAAGGTGCCCGTGGTCGTCCGCCTCGAAGGCAACAACGCCGACCTGGGCAGCCAGTTGTTGGCCGACAGCGGACTCAACATCATTGCCGCGACCAGTCTGACGGACGCGGCGCAGCGCGTGGTAGCGGCGGCGGAGAAGGGCGCATGAGCATTCTGATCGACAAGAACACCAAGGTTATCTGCCAGGGTTTCACCGGCGCCCAGGGCACCCTGCATTCGGAGCAGGCGCTCGCCTATGGCACCAGGCTGGTGGGTGGCGTCACGCCCGGCAAGGGCGGACAAAAACATCTCGGCTTGCCGGTGTTCAACACGGTCGCGGACGCGGTCGCGGCCACCGGGGCGGATGCTTCGGTGATCTATGTGCCGGCGGCGTTCTGCAAGGATTCGATTCTGGAAGCGGCCAATTCCGGCGTGAAGCTGGTGGTCTGCATCACCGAAGGGATTCCCACCCTCGACATGCTCGAGTGCAAGGTGAAGTGCGACGAGCTGGGGGTGCGCCTGATCGGTCCCAACTGCCCGGGGGTGATCACGCCGGGCGCCTGCAAGATCGGCATCATGCCTGGCCATATCCATTTGCCGGGCAAGGTCGGCGTGGTATCGCGCTCCGGCACCCTCACTTACGAAGCGGTCAAGCAGACGACCGACTACGGCTTCGGGCAATCCACCTGCGTCGGTATCGGCGGCGACCCCATCGCCGGTTCCAGCTTCATCGATATCCTCGGGCTGTTTCAGAACGATCCGCAGACCGAGGCCATCGTGATGATCGGCGAGATCGGCGGTTCGGCGGAAGAAGAGGCAGCGGCTTACATCAAGGCCCAGGTCACCAAGCCGGTGGTCTCCTACATTGCGGGCGTTACCGCACCCGCCGGCAAACGCATGGGCCATGCCGGCGCCATCATTGCCGGTGGCAAGGGGACTGCGGCGGAGAAATTTGCCGCGCTCGAGGATGCCGGGGTGAAGACCGTGCGCAGCCTGGCGGATATCGGTGAAGCCCTCAAGGAAATCACCGGTTGGCGATGATCGATTGACAGTCGCGCGGCCGGCCGCGCGGCGGCGCTGCCGGCCGATTCCTTGTCCGAGATATCCGGGCCCCCAACAGCGGTTTGTCGGTTTTGCCAGCGTAACAGCCTGTACTCACGGGTCATGCTCAGGCGTCGATGGGGCAAGGTCGATGCGGGCAGGCGGCGTCAACGTCGAGAGTCGCGCGCGTCATCCGCGGCATCGCTCAGACGCAGCTTTCCGGATTCAGATTCGCACGCATGCGGTGCAGCGCCGCTACCGCGAAGTTGGCTTCCCTGGCATCCAGACCCGACATGGCGTCGCTGCGGATGGCTTCGACCACCGCCTCGACCGCATCGAGCACAGGTTGGGACGCGGGCGCGAGATAAATCAACTTGGCGCGCCGGTCGCGGGTGTCGGTGACGCGCTTGACCAGGCGGCGGGCTTCGAGCTGATCGATGATGTGGACCAGCGTGATGGGCTGGGTTTCCAGCAGTTCCGCGAGCTGGTTCTGGCGCACGCCCTCGTGGCGCGACACATAAACCAATGTTCGCGCCTGCATGAAGGTCAGTCCACCCGCACCGAGTCGTTGCTGAAAGGCGGTACGCAGCAGCCGCGAAACGTCGGCGACCAGAAAACCCAGGCTGTCTTTGTCGATGCTCATGGATCGATGCTCATGGAATGCTATCGATATGCGATGCTTATAGTTAAGTATCCATTCGACCGTGCTTGGACGCAAGTCAGGGATTCTTGCGGGATGTCCTCCGATTCCTCGTCATGCAACCTCCCCCCACCTTTGGGTAGCGCCGCGATCTGAAGTCCAATCCCCAACGTGACTCCGCGGCAGAATCAGGTCCTGCGGAGTGTTCAGTGCGAGCGCAGCGGGTGCCGATCGCGGGAGACTTTCCCGTTACTGCCTGTCCCGAGCCCGGCGCAGGACACCCAGTAGCGGCGCGCGTTCGTCCAGGCAGATTTTCAACGGAATCCGCTGCAACAGTTCCCGGAAGCGGCCCTTGGCGAGGAAGTTTTCGAGCAACACGCCATCGGTGAGGGCGGGCAGAATTTTCGGGGCAACGCCGCCGGCGACGATCACGCCGCCGATGGCCATCGCCTTCAGCGCCAGATTGCCCGCCTCGGCACCCAGCAGTGCCGCGTAGAGTGCCAGCGTCTGCGCGCACAGGGCATCCTCTCCGGTCAGGGCGCGGGCGCTGATCGCCGCGCTGGCGGCGGCGCCCGGGGGCGGCTCCCAAGCCGGATCGCCGCCGTTGCGCGAGCACAGAAATTCGTGAATGAGGGCAATGCCCGGACCCGAGACCAGGCGCTCGACACTGACATGGGCGGGAAAGCGGCCGGTGGCGTGGTAAAGAAGCTCGGCTTCCAGTGCGTTGCGCGGCGCGAAATCGCAGTGCCCGCCCTCGGTGGCGAAGGCGTGGCGACGTTCGCCGTCCCAGTAGAGAATCGCTTCGCCGAGACCGGTGCCCGGAGCGATCAACGCCTGATTGCCGCGGGCTTCCCGGTCGTCGCCCCGTTGCAGCACCGCGAAGCCTTCGGCGGGCACCGCCGGCAGGCCCAGCGCAGCGGCCTCCACATCGTTGAGCAGGATGACGTCACGCGGATTCAGGTCGAGCCTGGACGCGATTTCCCGGGCATCGAGGCGCCAGGGCAGGTTGGTGGTGTGGCAGCTATCGCCGATCACCGGCCCCGCCACGGCCAGGGCGCAGCGAGTCAGCGCGAGATCCGGGTAGGTGACGCAAAATGCGTCCAGGAGCGCGGCAAAGCGCGGGTAGTCGGCACTGGCAAAATGCGCACTTGCCAGTGCGTCGGCGCCTGGGTCAGGCGGAAAGATGGCGAGCCGGGTATGGGTGCCACCGAGATCGCCGGCAAGAATCATGGATTACCCCGCACTGAACTGGCACCGTCAGCATGGTCGGTTTGGCGTGGTTTGTCACCGCGACGCGTATCACGGAAGTTGCCTTGCGCGCTGCTATCATGGAAGCGTTCGCGAGTGTATTTCCGTATTCCCGGTGCGCGATAACCGCGCCCCCTTTGTCACCAAACGAAGCGCTTGACGCCATGCCTGGTACCCGTTTCCCGCTCGAAGTCCAGCCGCGGATTCCCGTGGAACTCCAGGGTCTGGAACAGCTCGCCGATAACCTGATCTACAGTTGGGAGCGCGGCGTGCGAGGGCTGTTTTTCCGACTCGACTGCGAGCTCTGGGAGGAGTGCGGCCACAATCCCAAGGTGTTCCTGCGTCGCATCGGGCAGGACCGGATGGAGAAGGCCGCGTCCGACCCGGTGTTCATGCAGGATGTTCGCGGCGTGATGTCGGCCTACGAAAGTTATCTGGAGTTTCGCCAGCGCGCCGATCGCGACAGCAGCCAGCTGACAGATGGACGCGATCTGGTGTCCTACTCCTGCGCCGAATACGGCCTCCATGAGAGCTTCCCGATCTATTCGGGTGGCCTGGGGATTCTGGCCGGAGACTACTGCAAGGCAATGAGCGACATGGACGTGCCTTTCGTCGCGGTGGGCATTCTTTATCGGCGGGGGTACTTCAACCAGACCATCGATGCCGAGGGCAATCAGATTGCGAGTTACGCGCCGTCGCGCTTCGAGGATCTGCCGATCGCCTGCGCTACCTGCAAGGAGGGCAAACCCCTGATTGTCCCGGTGCGGATGGCCGAGCGCGACGTATGGCTGCGGGTCTGGGTGGCGCAGGTCGGTCATATCAAGCTGTATCTGCTGGATTCCGACATCGAGCAAAACTCGGTGGAGGATCGCGCCATCACCTACCAGCTTTACGGCGGCGGCGAGGTCAACCGCATCCAGCAGGAGATGGTGCTGGGGATCGGCGGTGTGCGGGCCCAGCGGGCACTGGGGCTGGCGCCGACCGTGTGGCACATCAACGAGGGTCACGCCGCGTTCCAGATCGTCGAACGCTGTCGTGAACTGGTGGCGCAGGGGCTGGATTTCGCCAGCGCCTTCGAGGCGGTGGCGGCCAGCACGGTGTTCACGACCCACACTCCCGTGGCGGCCGGACATGACCTCTTCGAGCACAGCCTGATGCGCCATTATCTGGCGAGCTATGTCGCGGAGCTCCATATTCCCATGGACGAGTTTCTGGCGCTGGGCGCGAGCCCGGGCGGGGAACACCGTTTCAACATGACCGCGCTCGCGCTGCGCGGCTCGCGCTTCCACAATGGCGTCAGCGCGATTCACGGCGGGGTCGCTTCCCAGATGGAGAGCTACATCTGGCCGCAGATCGAGCCGGCCGAGAATCCCATCCGCCATGTCACCAACGGTGTTCATGTGCCCACCTTTCTGGCGCGGGAGTGGTTGCTTTATTTCAACCAGCAATTCGGCGGGAGCTGGCGCAATGAGCTGTCCAATGGCGACTATTGGCGGCAGATCGACGAGATCCCCGACCACGTCTTCTGGAGCCAGCGCGAGTATCTCAAGTCCAAGCTGGCGGAGGCCTTGACCGAGCGCATTACCCGGCAGCAGACACGCAACGGCTTCAGCAGGGCGCAGATCGCCCGCATGACCCGTCATCTCGAACGGGGCGAGCGCGGCGTCCTGATGGTCGGTTTTGCGCGCCGCTTCGCCACTTACAAACGCGCAACCCTGGTGTTTTCCGATGCGGAGCGGCTGGCGCGCCTGCTCAACGATCCCGAGCGGCCGGTGGTCTTCGTATTCGCCGGCAAGGCGCATCCCAGCGATCAGCCGGGTCAGGCGCTGATTCGCGCCATCCATCAGTATTCACGCAAACCGGAATTCGAGGGCAAGATCCTCCTGGTCGAGAACTACGACATTGCCCTGGCGCGCAAGCTCGTTGCCGGGGTGGATGTCTGGCTCAACACCCCCGAGTACCCGCAGGAGGCGAGCGGCACCTCGGGCCAGAAGGCGGCGATCAACGGCGTGCTCAACCTCAGCGTGCTGGACGGCTGGTGGGCGGAGGGCCATACGGACGACAACGGCTGGGGCATCACACCCCACGGGCCGCAGTACTCGCCGGAGTTTCGCGACCGCGAGGAAGCCGGCGAATTGCTCGATCTGCTCGAACGCGAGGTGGTGCCGCTCTATTTCGATCGCAACAGCCACGGTTATTCGCGCCGCTGGGTGGCGCGCGCCAAGGCGGCGATGAAAACCACCATTCCCCGCTTCAACGCCGAACGCATGGCGGCGGACTATGTGCGCGAGCACTATCTGCCGGCGATCCGTCAGAGTGAACGGGTGGCGGCGGATGGCTGGGCGGGGGCGAAAGCGCTCGCTGCCTGGAAGCGAAAAATCGGCGCCGGCTGGCCCGCGGTCAGGATCGAGCGCCTGGACGTACCACTTACCGATGTGCTTTCGGACCAGGCGCTGCCCATCCGGGTGGCGGTGGCGCTGGGGACCCTGACTCCCGCGGACGTGGCGGTGGATTGCGTGCTGGGAGTCGAATCGCGGGACGGTGAGTTCAGCCCCCGATCGCACCATGCCCTGTCCCATGGCGGCAGCACACCCGACGGCCGCGCCCTCTTTACGGTCGAGCTCAAACCGGGGATGCCCGGCCTGCTGTCCTACATGCTGCGGGTCTATCCGCACCACGAACTTCTCGCCCATCCGTTCGAGATGGGTCGCATGCTCTGGGTGTGAGCCCCGTGATCGTTCGCGGCCCGCTCAGGGTCGCGGCACCGTCGGCGCGCGCTCGTGACGGCGGTTGAGTTCCTGCAAGTGCGCGGCCAGGTGATCCGGAATTTCTTCCCAGGCGAAGCGAAAGCACCAGTTGCTGCCGCCGCAGGTGCCCGGAGTGTTCATCCGGCGCGCGCTGCCCAGGCCGAGTAAATCCTGCATCGGGACGATCGCCAGCCGCGCGGCCGAGGCGAAGGCGGCGCGGATCAGCGGCCAGGGCATGGGGTCGGGGGGCAGACCGAGATATTCGAGCACGCGGTGCCGATGCGCGGTGTCGAGCGCGCGGAACCAGCCGAGCGTGGTGTCGTTGTCGTGGGTGCCGGTATAGACCACCGCGTTGGAGGGATGGTTGTGGGGCAGATAGGGATTTCCGGCATCGCTGTCGAAGGCGAACTGGAGGATCTTCATACCCGGCAGGCCGTAGCGGTCGCGTAACGCTGTCACCGCCGGGGTGATCACCCCCAGATCCTCGGCGATCAGGGGCAGTGGCCGGTGCTCTTGCGCCAGCGCCTCCAGCAGGAGTGCACCGGGACCCGGCGCCCAGCGGCCCTCGACCGCCGAGGCGGCGCCGGCCGGGATTTCCCAGCAGGATTCCAGGCCGCGAAAGTGGTCGAAACGCACCAGGTCGAACTGTCGCGTCAGGTGATTCAGGCGCTGGCGCCACCAGCGGAAGCCGTTTCGCGCCATCGCTTCCCAGCGGTAGTGGGGGTTGCCCCACCATTGTCCGGTGGCGGAGAAATAGTCCGGCGGCACCCCCGCCACCGCCAGCGGCTGGCCGGCTTCGTCCAGCAGGAACTGATCCGGATGGCTCCACACATCGGCGCTGTCGTAAGCGACGAACAGCGGCAGATCGCCGATCACGCGCACGCCCCGGGCCGCGGCATAACGCCGCAACGCCCGCCATTGACGATCGAACCGGAATTGCTCGATCTGTACCGCCCGATACATATCGGCACCATCCCGCCGCACCGCCGCCAGGGCATCGGGGTGGCGGTGGCGCAGCGATTCCGGCCACCGATGCCAGCCGCAATCGGGGTGACGGGCCCGGATGACCCGATAGAGCGCGTAATCGTCCAGCCAATGATGGGAGGCGGCGAGAAAATCCGTGAACTCCGGCCCCGGCCACGGCTCTGTCACTCTGGCCTCGGGTGCCAGCAGCTTCGGGTTGCCGGCAAAGGCGGATTCCGACTGATACGGCGAGCCGTAGCGGTCGGTGGGTCCCAGTGGCAGCATCTGCCAATAGCCGAACCCCGCCGCCGCGAGAAAATCGACAAACCGATAGGCCGCCTCACCCAGGGTGCCTTGCGGCCCCGGACCCGGCAGCGAGGAAGGGTGGAGCAATACGCCGCTGGCGCGGTCCTTCAGCGGACCCGGTGCAGCGGCGGCATTCGTCACCGCCGGCCGCTCTCAGCCGTCCTGGCCGCGGCGCATCACGCCGCCGAGCTCCGGCGTGCCGTGGCCCACGAACTGGGTGCTGGATACTGTGGCCGGCAGCGGCCGGCCCAGCAGTCGGTAAAGCTGTCCCAGATGACTGCGAAAGAGGGCGTCGAATTCCGCCACGGAAGTGGCGGGGTTGTAGTCGCCAAACCACCAGCACCAGTCGGACGCCTCGCACAGGGCCAATTGCCGTTCCGCCAGCTCCCGGCGCGGGGCGTCCAGTCCGCCTGCCGCCACTACTTCGTCATAGACGGCTTTGGCGGCACAGAGCATTTCCCAGGCGCGATTCTTGTCGGGGTCGCCGATCCAGGTGGTGAGGGTGCCGTAGACCCAGCTGCCGGCTGTCAGGCGCGCCAGCGGAAGAGGTGCGCTGGCGTCCGCGCCGGACTCCGAAAAAGTGGTCAGCCGCAAGCGTGGATGGCGGCCGAGGGTCTCGTAGAGCGCGTGCAGGAAGAATTCCCCGTTATGCGGGTAGTGCTCCCAGCAGTTCTCGCCATCGAGAACGATGGAGACCACCCGATGCTGACGGTCGTGGCAGGTACGGTCGATATTCTCCAGATGGTGAACCAGATCGGCGGCCGCGTCCTCGGCATGCCAGGTCGCGTACTCGAACCCGATTTTGTCGGAGAGGCCGTCGTCGCGAAAAAAACAGACGGGGGTCAGCTCCCCGAGCCGGTAAGCGTGGTGAATACAGGGCGATTCCGGGTTGGCCGGACCGCGGCTGTTGCGCAGCACGGCCTGGCCGCTCGCGGTCCAGCGGAAACCCGCCGCCCCGATCTGCCGCACCGTGGCCTCGCTGAGGGCGCCTTCCGAGGGCCAGCAGCCGGCCGGGTTGCTGCCGAAAAACCGTTTGAACACCGCCCGGGCGCGCGCCAGTTGATCCCGCACCCGTGCTTCGCCACCCGGATAACGGCAGTGCGGCAGCGGCAGATCGGGAACCGCCTCGCGGGCACTCTGGAGGTCAAGCAGCAGCGGCAGGATGGGGTGACTGTAGGGGGTGACGGACAGTTCGATGCGACCCTGATCGGCCAGGGCCCGGTAGCGCGGAATGACGCCGGCGAGGGCATCGGCGATCACGGCGAGGAGCAGGCGACGCTGGTCGTGGTCGAAGTCCGTTTCCTGCGCCATCAACAATCTTACCCGGTCGTCTCCGGTGCGCAGCGACTCCCCGCACCAGGCCAGGTGATACCACACCAGCAGGTCGAAAAAAAACTGTTCGGACAGATAGGGCAGGATCCCGGTGTCGTCATTGGCCTGGCGGGCCAGGACGGCGAGACGCCCATAGGGCGGGAAACGCGCGATCAGTCGCTGCTCGTTGGCGCGCAGCCCCTGGGCGGCGATCCGGGCCCGCACCTCGGGAGCGACGGGCAACCGCTCGGCGACCAGCCACTCCAGCACCGGGTCGGGCAGATCCTTCCCGTGATCGAGGTAGGCCCGCAACCGCCGGGCGTAGTCGTCGATCTGTTCCAGAAGGGTGGGACTGAAGTTCACTACCGCCCGCGCTTCGGGTATCGCCTCGATGGCGGCCGCCATGTCGGTGTAGTCCTTGATGCCGTGCAGGTAGGTCCAGGGTTGCTGGTAGCGGCCGGTGTCCGATTCCCGGTATTCGGGCTGGTGCATGTGCCAGCACAACACCACATCGGTGCGGGGCGCAAGCGGTTTGCCCGGGCGCGGGGCGGGTTCAGGCGACATGGCTCTCCGGCACCCGTCGCGTCAACATCTCCGCCGAAACCAGGGTGATGCCCTGGGGCGACACATGAAAACGCCGCGCGTCCGCCCCTGCGTCCATGCCGATCACGGTGCCGGGGGGAATGACGCAGCCGGCGTCCACCACCACCTTGCGCAGGTAGCAGTTGCGACCGATATCGACGTTGGGCAGGATCACCGAGTCTTCAATCCTGCTGTAGCTGTTGACCCGGACATTGGTGCCGAGCAGCGAATGGTGCACGGTGCTGCCGGATACGATGCAGCCGGCGGCCACCATGGAATCGATCGCGTGGCCGCGCCGGTTCTCGTCGTCGAACACGAACTTGCAGGGCGGCAACTGCTCCTGGTAGGTCCAGATGGGCCAGCCGCGATCGTAGAGGTCGAGGGGCGGCGTCACGGCCAGCAGGTCCATGTGGGCCTGGTAGTAGCTGTCCACGGTGCCGACATCGCGCCAGTAGCCGGCCGCGTGGGTGGCGGGTTCCTCGAAATAATGCGCTGCGATGCGCGCCTTGCCGATCAGATCGGGAATCACATCCCTGCCGAAATCGTGACAGGAGGTGGGACTGTGGGCGTCATGATCGAGTATCCGTTCGAGAAACGCCCGCGCGAACACATAGATCCCCATGGATGCCAGGGCCCGCGTGGGGTCTTCGGGGCAGGGTGGGGGATGGGACGGCTTTTCACGGAAGGCCTGCACCCAGCCGGCAGCGTCGACGGCCATCACACCGAAGCCCTGTGCCTCCCGCAATGGCACCGGGAGACAGCCGATGGTCATGTCGGCGCCGCTGTCGATGTGACGATTCAGCATCGGCCGATAATCCATCTTGTAGACATGGTCGCCGGCGAGCACGAGCACATGGGCGGGCTGCTGCTCGCGAATGATATCCAGGTTCTGGTGCACGGCGTCGGCGGTGCCCAGGTACCAGCAGTCGCGGGTGCGCTGCTGGGCGGGCAGCAACTCGATGAACTCATCCAGTTCCGGATGCAGCAGGTGCCAGCCCTTGTGGATATGGCTGTTGAGGGAGTGCGACTTGTACTGGGTGAGAATGAAGATTTTGCGAATATCGGAGTTGACGCAGTTCGACAGTGGAAAATCGATGGTCTTGTAGCTTCCCCCGAAGGGTACCGCGGGTTTGGCGTGCCAGCGCGTCAGATCGTGCAACCGGGTGCCGGAGCCGCCGGCCAGGATCAGTGCCAGCGTTTCCCGTGGCGCGTGCGGATGATCAGTGTGGATCGGGCGGGAAGCCATGTCGGTCACTCCATCGTGCGGGCCAGGCTACAGCCGTTGCGGGTCGGGGCGCCGGGACCGGCACTCCGCTGTTGGGGGCTGGTGGAATGCGGATTGTCGTTACCCCGTGTGACAATCCGATGATGAGGCCCTGTTCCATGATTCCGCCTCGAATTTCCGCGCGCTTTAGTTCGTTAGAAAGGCCTCGTTAAAAACGCTTCGCTGAAAAGCTTCGTTGAAAAGCGTCACCAGGCAAGCTGTTAACCCGTCTTAAAGGGGCAAGCATTGTGCCGGCGGCATGCCCTGCGCTGGAAAACGTTGTGGTTGAGCCCCGCTTCAGTTCAGTATGGAATCGTCATGGCGCCGCCGCATTTGCCTTGCGATACTGGCGCCCCGCGGCGGTGTGGATTTTGCCCCGGGCAGAGCGGCAAAGCGGTAAGCAGACAGGGTAGAGCGCAAGACGTTCCCTGCGATGCACTTTTTCGCATCCCGAGCCGAGCCGTAACACCACCTCGTTCATGACGCAATTTGGCACAGAAATGTGAAATCGCAACCAGTTATCGAGACCGATTCGATTGATTTGCGTCAGGCAAGGGCGCGTATTCTTTCCGGTCGCCTCCACAACCCGCTGGAACTGCTGGGTCCGCAGAGGCGCGGCCAGACGGTGTTGCTGCGCGCCTTGCGACCGCGCGCGGCACGTCTGTCCGTCGAAACCCGCAGCGGGCACCAGGCCATGCAGCGGGTCGGCGACAGCGGATTGTTCGAGTGGCGTGGCGATCCGGCCGATCTCGGTCTCCATCCGCGGCTGCGCGAAGAAGAAGCGGACGGTAGCTGCCGCGAGTTTGTCGATCCCTACAGCTTCCCTACCCGCATTCCAGGCGCCGATCTACGCGCCTTCGCGGCCGGCCGCGCCTGTCACGCCCAGTGTTTTCTCGGTGCCCATATCGAGATTGTCGACGGCGTCACGGGCACCCGCTTCGCGGTCTGGGCCCCCAATGCCGAGCGCGTCAGCGTGGTCGGCGATTTCAATCGTTGGGACGGCCGCGTGGCGCCGATGCAAAGTCGCGGCGACAGCGGCATCTGGGAGCTGTTTGTGCCGGGAATCGGCGCCGGAACGCTCTACAAGTACGAGCTCCGCAACCGCGACAGCGGCGCGATTCTGGTCAAGATCGATCCCTATGCGCGCCGTTTCGAGACGCCGCCCCGTACCGCTGCCGTGGTGGCCGACACTGGCGCGTACGACTGGAACGACGCGGACTGGATGGCGGCGCGCGCGCGCTGGGACTGGCAACACAGTCCGCTGGCGATCTACGAGGTGCACCTGGGGTCCTGGCGCCGCGCGGCCGACGGCAGTCTGCTCAATTACCGCGAACTCGCCGAACAACTGGTGCCCTATGTGCTGGATCTCGGTTTCACCCACATCGAGCTGATGCCGGTCAGCGAACATCCCTTCGATGGTTCCTGGGGTTATCAGGTCACCGGCTACTTCGCGCCTACCAGCCGTTTCGGCGACTTCGACGATTTCTGTTATTTCGTCGATCGGTGTCACCGCGCCGGCATCGGCGTGTTGCTCGACTGGGTCCCCGGACACTTTCCCCGCGATGCCCACGGCCTCGCCCGCTTCGATGGCAGCGCGCTCTACGAACACGAGGATCCCCGCCGCGGCGAACATCGGGAGTGGGGCACGCTGATTTTCAATTACGGCCGCAACGAAGTGAAAAACTTCCTGCTGTCGAGTGCCCTGTTCTGGCTGGAGTCCTGTCACATCGACGGCCTGCGGGTCGATGCCGTGGCCTCGATGCTCTATCTGGATTACGACCGCCCGGCCGGCGAGTGGCTTCCCAACCGCCACGGTGGCCGGGAGAACCTGGAGGCGATCGATTTTCTGCGCGAATTGAACCGCCTGGTGCACGAGCGCCATCCCGGTGCACTCACCATGGCGGAGGAATCCACCGCCTGGCCCATGGTGTCCCGCCCCACCTATGTGGGCGGCCTGGGCTTCAGCATGAAATGGAACATGGGCTGGATGAACGACACCCTCGCCTATATGACCGAGGATCCGGTGCACCGCCGCTATCACCACGATCACCTGACCTTCGGACTGCTTTACGCCTTTACCGAGAATTTCATTCTGCCGCTGTCCCACGACGAGGTGGTGCACGGCAAGCGGGCGCTGCTCGACAAGATGCCGGGCGATCCCTGGCAGCGGTTCGCCAACCTGCGCCTGCTCTACGTTTATCAGTACACCCTGCCCGGTCGCAAGTTGCTGTTCATGGGCGGCGAGTTCGCCCAGGGCGGCGAGTGGACTCACCACCGCGAACTGGATTGGAGTCTGTTGGCCCATCCCTATCAGCAGGGCGTCCAGCGTCTGGTGGGCGACCTCAACCGCCTGTACCGGGCGTATGCAGCGCTGCACCGCCATGATTTCGAGGCCCAGGGTTTCGAATGGCTCGACTGCCATGACAGCAGCCAGTCGGTGATCGGCTTTCTGCGCCGATCCGGGCCGGAGTTTGTGATCGTGATCCTCAACTTCACGCCCGTCGTGCGTCACGGCTATCGCATCGGCGTACCCGAGTCCGGCAGCTATCGGGAAGTGCTGAATTCCGACTCCACCTACTACCACGGCAGCGATGTCTCCAACGGCATCCATATCGCCAGCCAGCCGATGCCCGCCATGGGCCGGCCGCACTCGCTGGTGCTGACCTTGCCGCCGCTGGCGGGCATCGTCCTGCAACGGATTGCCGGGTAGGGCGCCGGGCAGGTGCGACTGCTGTTTGCGAGCTCCGAGGTATTCCCCCTGGCCAAGACCGGTGGGCTGGCGGACGTTTCCGCCAGTCTCCCGCGCGCGCTCGCGGCGCTCGGCCACGAGGTGTGGGTTGCGCTGCCGGCCTACCCGGCGGCGCGCGCGGCCCTGGCGGAATCCCGGCGTCTGGGTCCGGTACCCGGAGTGCCGGGAGCGACCCTGGTCGGCGGCCGGCTGCCCGGGACGGAGCTGCCGGTCGTGCTGGTGGATGCGCCGGCTTTGTTCGGACGTGCCGGCGGGCCCTATGGCGATGCTTCCGGCCGCGACTGGCCCGACAACGCGCAGCGTTTCCACGGCTTCGCCCGCGCGCTCTGCGCCATCGCGCTGGATCGGGCGGGGCTCGGCTGGCGCCCGGATCTGGTGCACTGCAACGACTGGCAGACCGGGCTGGTGCCGGCGCTTCTGTCCCGGGAGACACCGCGCCCGGCCACCGTGTTCACCATCCACAACCAGGCTTACCAGGGTTTGTTCGATCGCGCGCGGTTCGACGCCCTGGGCCTGCCGGACGATTGGTGGACACCGGACGCGCTGGAGTTTTACGGCGGATTTTCGTTTCTCAAGGCGGGGCTGGTGTTTGCGGATCAACTCACCACGGTGAGCCCCACCTATGCCCGCCAGTTGCTGGAGCCGGAGCACGGTTGCGGCCTCGACGGCGTGCTGCGCCACCGTCGCGATGACTTCACCGGGATCCTCAACGGCATCGACGCGGAAGTCTGGAATCCCGCCACGGATCCGCATCTCGCCCGGCCTTACGACCACGCCACGGTCGACGCGGGCAAGCGCGCCAACAAGGTGGCGCTGCAACGGGAGCTGGGGCTGCCGGCGATCGAGGCGGTTCCCCTGCTGGGGCTGGTCGGTCGCCTGGTGGAGCAGAAGGGCATCGATCTGGTGGCGGAGGTGATCGAAACCTGGCGCGACCTCCCCGTGCAATGGGTGCTGCTCGGCAACGGCGAGGTGCGCTGGGAAGAGCGTTTGCGCAAACTCGCCGCCGACCGTCCCGAGCGGGTCGCGGTGCGCATCGGCTACGACGAAGGGCTCGCGCACCGCATCGAGGCCGGCGCCGATTTTTTCCTGATGCCCTCGCGCTTCGAGCCCTGCGGACTCAACCAGATGTACAGCCAGCGTTACGGTGCCATTCCGGTGGTGCATCGCACCGGCGGTCTGGCCGATACGGTGGTGGACGCCGGCGCCCGCCACGACGGCGAGGGCAAGGCGGCGACCGGGCTGGTGTTCGACGAGCCGACCCCGGCGGCGCTCGCGCGGGTCCTGGAACGCGGGCTCGGCCTGTACCGCAACCCGGCCGCCTGGCATGCGCTGCGGCGCAATGCCATGCTGGGCGACTTCGGTTGGCGGCGCAGCGCGGAGCAGTATCTTGCCGTCTATCGCCGCGCTCTGGTCGATGCAGCGGGAATCGCGCCGGGCTGAGTCCCCGACGCTCAACCGCGGCATCTCTCCGGTCGGATACCAGCCGCCGGCGCCGCGAACCTGGCCGGTGGTGCTCGATACCCGGAACTCACGCCCCTTTCATCAATGGATACCACGCATGGCGCTCAAGGCCACGATCTACAAGGCCGATCTCCAGATCGCCGACATGGACAGGAACTACTACGCCGATCATGCGCTCACGCTGGCGCGTCATCCCTCGGAGACCGACGAACGCCTGATGGTGCGGGTGCTGATGTATGCGCTCCATGCCCAGGAGGGCATTGCCTTCACCCGGGGCCTGTCCGAGGCGGACGAACCTGAAATATGGGTGAAAGACCTGACCGGCCAGATCAAGCTGTGGATCGATCTCGGCCAGCCGGATGAAGCGCGCCTGCGCAAGGCCAGCGGGCGTGCCGAGCGGGTGGTCGCGGTCTGTTACGGCAGCAGTTGTGGACTGTGGTGGAAGTCGCTCGAAAGCAAGCTGACGCGGCTCAAGAATCTGAGTGTGCTGCAACTGTCCGTTGCCGACAGTCAGGCGCTGGCCGCACTCGCCACGCGCACCATGCGGCTGCAATGCCTGGTGCAGGACGGCGAGGTGTGGATGAGCAACGAAGCGGCGCGCGTGCCGGTGACGCCAACGGCGCTCAAAGCCCCGGATTCTTGAGGCTTGCATTGTCTCAACCAACCCGGTTGAAGGGCCCGACCGCGCCCGGCCGCGGGTTGCGCTGGACCGCTTTGCTCCGTGGCCGGGGAGCCGGCGGCCCAGCCCGCCCTGCCTCAGGGCGAGCCGCCCGCCGGCACTTCCACGCGTGCCACTTCGATGCGGGAGGCTTCCTTGTTCTGGCCCATTTCCTTGATCGTGCCCTGGTAGGTCAGGCAGAACAGCGTGCGGCCGTCGGCGCCGCCCAGGGTGCAGGCCACGGGATAGCGATCCACCACCTTGACCTTGTGGGTGACCTTGCCGCCCTCCAATACGCGCACGAAGGTATCGCTGTTGAAGCCGGCCACCCAGATCGCGCCCTCGGCATCGAGGCAGATGCCGTCCGGCGCTATGTCGAGTTCGGCGAATACCTTGCGATGGCTCAGACTGCCGTCGGCGGCGATGTCGAAAACGGTGAGTTTCCTGGCCCAGGATTCGGCGACGATCAGCCGTTTGCCGTCAGCGGTGATCACCGGGCCGTTGGGCACCGCGAGATCGCGCGCCACCTCGCGGGCTTTGCCGTCCGGCGTTACCAGCACGAAATTGGTGGGTTTGAATTTTTCGCCGGCACTCAGATTGAATCCGATGTTGCCGACGTAGGCGTTGCCGCGCTGGTCCACCACCATGTCGTTGATCTCGTAGGGACAGAGCTCGGACAGGTCGGCGTGCAGTTGCAGCTTGCCGGCTACCAGCTTCATCAGCTTGCGGTCGTGCATGGAGACGATCAGCGGCGTGCCGTCGGGCAGAAAACCGATGCCCGACGGTTTGCCGGGTACCGCGGCCACCGCCTCGCGGGTGCCGTCGGCGGCGAATCGGTATAGGGTATGGCCGAGCATGTCGGAGACCCAGAGCCGGTCGTTGCGCCAGCGCGGCCCCTCCAGGAAGACAAAGCCGGCGGCGAAGACTTCGGTCGCCAATACTTTGGCAGTCGCTGTGTTCATGGAAACCCCACTGATTATTTTCGGTGTCCGCCAGCCTACTCCCAACGGCCTGCCCGATGCACCTGTACTGGGCGACAGCTCGGCGGGACAGCTCAGCGGGACAGCTCAGCGGGACAGCTCAGCGGGACAGCTCAGCGGGCAGGATCGAGCGGGCGGCACCATGTGCGAGGTGATCCGGCCGGCGAGGGACAGCGCCCGCAACTGCGGGTTTTTCTTGTTCTGATGACCCGCCATGCGGCGCAGGATATCGGCCAGCAGGGCGACCGCGCGCAGGATATGGGGGCCCTTGTTGAGCATCACGCAGTCGGCGCGGGCGGAAGCGGCGGCGTCGGTGAGCTCCGGACGTGACAGGGTGCCCTTCTTGGCCAGGGTCTCCAGCACCTGGGTCGCCCAGATCACGGGGACATGGGCGGCTTCGCACAGCCACAGGATTTCCTCCTGCATTTCCGCCATGCGTTCGCCGCCGATTTCCACCATCAGATCGCCGCGCGCGATCATCACGCCGAGCGGATGGGGGTCCGGGGTTCCGAGCAGTATTTCGGGCAGATTCTCCACGCCCCGTGCGGTTTCGATCTTGGCGACGATGGGCAGGGCGCCGGCCCCGCGTGCCGCGAGTGCTTGCGCCAGCACCTCGACGTCCGCGCGCGATTGCGTGAAGGAAAGACCCACCAGGTCGGCATGTTGCGCGACGAAGTCGAGATCGCGGTAATCCTTGGCGGTCAGCGCCGGCAGGTCGAGCCGGGAAACGGGGAAGTTGAGTCCCTTGTCGGCGCGCAGTTTGTGACCCCGGGGACCGGCGCAAGTGATGGTGATCCGTGCGCCCTCGGCGTCGATCCGGTCGATCACCCCGCCCAGTTTGCCGTCATCGATCCAGACCTCCTCGCCGACGCGCAGATAATCCAGTGCCGCGGGCTCGCAGCAGGAGACCGACGCGGGTTGCGATACGCCACCATCGGTGTCCGGCTGCGCCGGCCGGCCCGGCGCCGGGCTCCGGGTCAGGAGCAGAGAATCGCCCTCATGCAGCCGGATGGCCGCTGCGGTGTCCGCCAGGGCCGCGCGCGCTGGCGGCGCTCCGGTGGTGTGCGGAAACGCGAATTCCGTGGTGTCGTCGATGACGGCGCGCTTGGGGCAATGGGCGATCAGGACGCTGCCGTCGCCGCTCTCCACGATTTCCAGTGTGCGCTGCTTGCCGCGACGATCCGTGAAAGCGATGTGATCGCCGCTCCGCAACGCCGCAATTACCGCGGCGGTAAAGCCGAGCGCGACCGGCGCGTCGTCCTGGGCCGGGGACGGACGACCCGCCACCAGATGCAGGGTGTCGCCGAGGGTCAAGGCGCTGGCGGCGATAGCGCCGGTGCGCAGCTTGGGACCCGCGAGGTCCATGAGAATGCGGCAGGACTTGTCCTGCGCGGCCGCTGCGGTCCGAACATGGTCGATCATGGCCTGCCATTGCGTGGGAGAGTCGTGCGCGCAGTTGATGCGCGCGCAATCCATGCCGGCGTACAGCAGCCCCTCCACCAGTGTCGGGTCGAGCGCGGCTGCCGCCGGCAGGGTGACCATGATGTGGGATGTCCGTGCGCTCGGGAGGGGACCGAACAACAGCTCCCGACGGGCGCGCAGCAGACCCTCGCCGGTGTCGAAGTCGACGGCCGTGGCGGTGCGCGTGGCGCCCGGAAGATCGAGGGCGAGATCCAGCAGGGCGATGACCTGCTCCAGGGTCGCCATGACATGGGCTTCGCTGCGCCCGAGCGACGATAGCGCGGCGCGCGCCAGGCGCTCCTGCAGGGGACGCAGATCGCGGCTGCGCAACGCCAGATAATGCGCGAAGTTCCACAGACTGGGACTTGCATCGCCGCCAGCGCAATGCTGAGCGACGATCTGTTCCGCCTGCGCTGCTGCCGTGTCTTGCAGCCTTGCCAGTTCGGCGCGCAGCCTGGCGAGCGCCACGATGTCGAGGGGGGGCGGGCTGAGGGGCGTCGGGGTGAGAGGGGTTGGCGCCACGGCTCGCTTAGGGTGAGGGATCACAGCTCACAGTCTGGTACCTCTGCGTTGCCATCGCGTGTCAGCGCCGCGAGGGGTTGCGTGCCCTCGTCACGACCGCGGCAAAGCGCGGCCCGGCGATGTCCTGACTTGGGCGCTGGGGCAGGGTAGAATTCCAGCCGGCCACAGATGCGATCAGGTCGCCTTGCCATTCACCGTGAACCGGGACGGTGGAATTCCCGGATAACCAAATGCCGACCGGCCGGCCCCGACGGACAATCCCATGCACCCTGAGCCGACTTCAGCGCCCGCGCTGACCGCCGCAACCATTCGCCATCCAGTTCGTCCAGCAGCGGCTTTCGATGCCGCGGTGACGGGCTGATGGCATCCCGGCGCAAGGCTACCTCCCTGGTCGGCGTGATCATGGGGTCGCAGTCGGACTGGGAGACACTCAATCACGCCGCGGCCACGCTCGAAGAACTGGGCATTCCCCACGAAGTGGAAGTCATCTCGGCGCACCGAACCCCGGACAAGCTGTTTGACTACGCCGCCGCAGCGCAGGCGCGCGGGCTTGAGGTGATCATCGCGGGCGCCGGCGGCGCCGCCCATCTGCCGGGCATGGCGGCCGCCAAGACGGCGCTGCCGGTGCTCGGCGTACCGGTGCAATCACGGGTGCTGAACGGCGTCGATTCCCTGCTTTCCATCGTGCAGATGCCCGCCGGGATACCCGTGGGCACGCTCGCCATCGGCCGCGCCGGCGCGATCAACGCCGCCCTGCTGGCGGCCGCCATGCTGGCCAACAAATATCCCCGTATCCGCAAGGTGTTGGCCGCGTACCGCGCCGCGCAGACCGAGCGGGTGCTGGCGAGTCCCGATCCGCGAGTCGTTCAGCCGTGATCGTCGGTGTCATCGGCGGCGGGCAACTGGCGCGCATGCTGGCCATGGCCGGACATCCCTGGGCGCACCGTTTTCTGTTTCTCGACCCGGCGCCCGATGCCTGTGCCGGCCCGCTGGGGGAGCTCATCACCGCACCCTACGATTGCGAGCGCTCGCTGCTCCAGCTCGCCGAACGCGCCGATGTGGTCAGCTTCGATTTCGAGAATGTGCCGGCGCGCAGCCTCGAATTTCTCGCGGGTCGGGTGCCCGTCTACCCCGGGGCACGCGCCTTGGGCGTGGCGCAGGACCGCTTCCATGAAAAGGCTCTGTTCCTCGAACTGGGCATGGCCACGGCGGACTTCGTTGCCGTCGCCGGTACCGCTGAACTGCCGCGCGCGGTGGCCGAACTCGGCCTGCCGGCGGTGCTCAAGACCCGCTCCCAGGGCTATGACGGCAAGGGCCAGTGGCTGTTGCGCACAGCGGCGGACGTTGCGGCGGCCGGGCGCGAGTTGGGCGATCAGCTGGCATTGCTGGAAAGACTGGTGCCCTTCGATAGAGAGGTGTCCCTGATCGCTGCCCGCGACCGCGAGGGCGCCGTCGCCTGTTATCCGCTGTCGGAAAACACCCATCGCGACGGCATGCTCCACACCACGGTGTGCCGCCCCGGCGATGCCATGCATGCGGCTGCCGAGGCGCAGACCCACCGGCTCTTGGACGCACTCGATTATGTGGGCGTGCTGGCGGTGGAATTCTTTCAGGTCGGCGGCGAGTTGCTCGCCAACGAATTTGCGCCCCGGGTCCACAATTCCGGGCACTGGACGATCGAGGGCGCCGAGACCAGCCAGTTCGAAAACCACCTGCGCGCCATTATGGGATTGCCGCTCGGCAGCACCCGTCCGCGCGGCGACTACGCCATGCTGAACCTGATCGGCGCGGTGCCGGATGCGGCCCGGGTACTGGCGATTCCCGGCGCGCACCTGCACGATTACGGCAAGGAGCCAAGGCCCGGGCGCAAGGTGGGCCATGTCACCGTCGCCTGTGCCCAACCCGGGGTGCTGCCGCCGGAGTTGCTGGCGCTGTGATCAGGTTGTGAGGCCCGGCGGCCAGCCTCCATCCGGGCCGGGCGCAGGATTTTGGTCAGGCCACGGGAGTCCCGAGCCATGAAATTCGGCGTCCTGCAATTCTTCAGTTGGCCGGGCCGGCGCATTCCGCTGGCGACCGTGTATCGGCGCGCCCTCGAACGCATCGAGATCATGGACCGCAGCGGCTACGACTGCGTCTGGCTCGCCGAGCATCACTTCACCACCTACAGCGTCTGCCCTTCGATCCACTTGATGGCCATGCATGTGGCGGATCGCACCCGCAACCTGCGCATCGGCACCGGCGTTTCCCTCGCCGCGCTCTACCACCCGTTGCGCCTGGCCGAGGAAATCGCGCTGCTCGACGTGCTGAGCGGCGGGCGCGTCAACTGGGGCGCCGGGCGCGGCTTCGATCCGGGCGAGTTCCGCGCCTTTGGGGTGCCGGCGGAAGAAAGTCAGGAGCGTTTTCGGGAGGCGGTGGATATCGTGGTCGCCGCCTGGCGCGATGCGCGTCTGAACTGGTCCGGCCGGCACTGGCAATTCAACGATGTCGAGGTGCTGCCCAAACCGCACCAGCAGCCGCATCCGCCGCTGTGGGTGGCGGCGTCATCGCCGCCGGCGATCGAGTGGGCCGCGCGCCGGGGCTACTCCATCATGCTGGATCCCCATTGCAGCCGGGGCGATCTCGGTCTCAAGCGCGAGCTCTATCGCCGCGAGCTGGCGCGCCATGGGCATCCAGTGGCCGGGCGCGATCTGCCCATGGCGCGGTTGATTGCCGTGGCGGAAACCGCGGCCGAAGCGCGGCGCGTTGCCGAACAGGGCGCCGCCTGGACGGTGAGTGCCTATGCGAACAAGGACAATGCCGGCAAGGCGATCAGCGCCGGGCTGATGGCGCCGCAGGACGATATCGCCGAGTCAGGCGATGAAGCGGTGGAGCGCTATGTTCGCGAGGTGATGATTCACGGCACGCCGGCACAGGTGGTCGACCAAATCCGCGCGCTGCAAGCCGACGTCGGACTCGACTATCTGCTGTGCGCGCCCGTGAGTCACACCAGCTTCACGCTGTTCACCGAGCAGGTGCTGCCGGAATTTCTGTAGCGGGTTGGTCGTCGCAGTTGTGAAGGAACCCGGTAATCCGGCTGCCTCATGATAGGATTCCCGCGCGCGACGCCGGTGTCACGGTGGGCGCCGGGTGGATGTCGCGCCGATCCGGATTGCCCGGCGCGATGCTTGGAAGTTTTGCCGAACACAAGGAGCCGCACATGAACATTTCCCGCAGCCTGCTGTTGTCGCTTGCCGTGGCCGCGGTGTTGGCCGCGACGGGTTGTACTCGGCAGAGCAAAGACGCGCCGCTGGCCTTTGTGCCCGCCGATACGGCGTATGTCTTCGCCAATCTCAAGCCGCTTCCCGACGCCGTTTCCCAGGCCTGGTTCGATCGCCTCAAACCGCTTGACACGGCGCTTGGTGAAAGCGTGGCGGCGCTGCGCACGGAGCTGGCCAGCCATCCGGATGCGGCCGCGGAAAAGCTGCTCGCGACGATGACGCTGGCCGAGGGCCGGTTGAGCATCGAGGGCATGGAGAACATGGGCATTCGCCGCGATGCCCTGGCCGCGATCTACGGCGTGAACCTGCTGCCGGTACTGCGTATCGAGCTGGCGGATCCCGACGCATTCCGTGCGTTCATTGCCGATCTCGAAACACGGCGCGGCAGTCCGCTGCCGGTAGCCGAAATCGACGGCCACCCCTACTGGCGCATGGAACTGCAAGCCGACGTGCCGGCGCTGGTGATTGCCATTCTGGACCAACATCTGGTGGCGACGCTGGACGCCGGCACCGAGGGACCGCCGCTGGCCGAGCAGCTCGGGCTGCAGCGCCCGGCGCACAGCTTGCGCGACAGCGACGAACTGGCCCAGCTCAACCGCGATTACGGCTTCGGGCCGCACGGCACCTTCCTGCTCGACAACAAGCGTCTCGCCGGGGCGCTGGCGGCCGGAGAGGGCAGGGATGCCGGGTTCGCCGACCTCCTTGCCGCGCGGGGCAACACGCTGTCACCCGCCTGTCGCCGCGAACTGGCCGGGATGGCCGACGCCGTGCCTCGTGTCGTCGGTGGCTATGACCGGTTGGAGGCGAATGCCATGACGATGACTTCCATCGTCGAATTGCGCCCGGATCTGCTCCAGGGTCTACTGCCGATCCCCGCGCCGGTGCCGGGTCTGGGCGGCGCCGGGGACCGCCAGGGAATGGATTTCGGCTTTGGCGCCAAGCTCGACAAGCTGGCGGAATTTCTGCAAGCGCGCGCCACGGCCATCAACGCCACGCCCTATCAGTGCGAATGGTTCGCGGCGCTCAACACCGGCTCCGGCGCCTTTGCCCAGCAGCTCGCCGGGCTCTATATGGCCGCCGGCTGGTTCAGTGGCGCCCGCGTGGCCCTCACCGACCTGAAATGGACCGGCGACAAACCCGCGGCCATCGAAGCCACGCTGATCGTCGCCTCGCCCAATCCCGCCGGGTTGATCGGCATGGCGCAGGGCTTCGTGCCCCAGCTCGCGGCAGTGAACCTGAGCCCCACCGCCGAGCCGCAGCCCATCGACCTCGGGCCGCTGGCCGGCGGTGTCCTGTCGGCGAACTCCCGCGCGGCCTTTATCGCCGTGCGGGAGGGCGGGATCGGCATCGCGATCGGTGCCAACGCGAAGCAGTCGGTGGTGGAACATCTGACCGCCAAGGGCTCCGCACCGCCGCCGCTGTTGTCCATGGGCTACGATGGCGCAATCTACAGTCTGTTGATGGGCAAGCTCGACGAGATGACGCACTCCTTGAGTGCAATGGCGCGCGCCGCGGAGGCCGCCGCCCACCCCGGGCGCGTTCCCGGTCCCGATGTGGACGCAGCCATGGCGCCGATGCGGGCGGCGCTGAACCATCTTTCGGCGGGTATCGATCGGGTATCTGTCGTTGCCGTCGTTACCGAGCGCGGCCTGGAAGTGCGCCAGCAGATGACGTTGAAATAGTTTCATCACAGGAAGAATGATCCCATGTTGTCGCAGATGGTTTATTGGCACTGGTTGGTGCTTGGCGTTGCCCTGATGGTGCTGGAGATTTTCCTGCCCAATTTTGTGGTGCTCTGGTTCGGCATCGGCGCGGTGGCGGTGGGACTTTGTCAGTGGGTGTTCCCGACCCTGCCCTTTGCGGCCCAATTGCTGATCTGGCTGCTCGCTTCGAGTGCGATGGCCATCGCCTGGTTTCGGTGCGTCAAGCCGCGCATGCTCGACAAAACCACGGCCGGCGTTGCCCGCGAGGCGCTGATCGGCGAATCCGGACAGGTGATCAAGGTGCCGGTGGACGGCGGTCGCGGCATCGCGCGGTTCAGTGTCCCGGTGCTGGGCAGCGACGAATGGGAGTTTATCTGCGAGGAACCGGTCGTACTCGGGGAACGCATAGTGATCCGGGAGTTTTCCGGCAATACCTTGATCGTGGCCCGGGCGCGCTGACCGCAACCGGCGGCCGTCCGCAAGGCAACGTCTTTGGCAACCGAAGTTTTCACCGCGTAAGAAGGAGTCTCGTTATGGAAAGTATCTGGATCATGGGTGTCCTGCTGGTCGCCATCGCGGTCACCTTTTTCAAGGGCGTGCGGCAGGTGCCGCAGGGCAGTAAATGGGTGGTGCAACGGCTCGGCAAGTACAGCAGTACGCTGCCTCCCGGGCTGCAATTCATCATTCCCTACATCGACACCGTGGCCTACAAGGTAACTACCAAGGACATCGTGCTCGACATTCCGTCGCAGGAGGTCATCACGCGCGACAACGCCGTGATCATTGCCAACGCAGTGGCCTACATCAATATCCTCTCGCCGGAAAAGGCTGTCTACGGGGTAGAGGATTACGAGATTGCCATCCGCAATCTGGTACAGACCTCGCTGCGTGCCATCATCGGCGAGATGGCGCTCGACGATGCGTTGTCGTCGCGCGATCAGATCAAGGCCAAGCTCAAGGCCGGCATTTCCGACGACATAGCGGACTGGGGCATCACCCTGAAAAACGTCGAGATCCAGGACATCAAGCCGTCGGAGACCATGCAGCAGGCGATGGAGGCCCAGGCGTCCGCCGAGCGTCATCGCCGCGCCACGGTGACCCGCGCCGATGGCCAGAAGCACGCCGCGATCCTGGAGGCGGAAGGACGGCTGGAGGCCTCGCGCCGCGACGCCGAAGCCACGGTGGTGCTCGCCGAGGGTACCAAGTCCGCGCTGCGACTGGTCAATGAGGCGGTGGGCGACAAGGAACTGCCGGTGCTCTATCTGCTGGGTGAGCGTTATGTCACTGCGCTGCAACAGATGGCCACGTCCCAAAACAGCAAACTGGTGATGATCCCGGGCGATCTGCCGGCGTCGATCAAGAGCTTGCTGGGTAGCTTCAAGTAGCGCCGGTCGCCGCGGATTTTCAACAAGCTGCTAGACTATGCGCCCGTTTCCGGACCTTCAGCCCGATGCTAGAAATCAACCCCATCCGCGCCGTCCTGGACGATCTCGAGGCGCGCACCGACGTGCTCAGGGGGTATCTTTGACCATGCCGAAAAGAAGGAACGACTGACCGAGGTAGAACTCGAACTCGCGGATGCGGGGGTCTGGAACAATCCCGAGCGCGCCCAGAGCCTGGGCCGCGAGCGGGCGGCGCTACAAGCGGTGGTGGAGACCATCGAAGCCCTGGATGCCGGCATCGCCGACGCCCGCGAACTGATCGAACTGGCCGCCCAAGAGGACGACACCGAGACGGTCGCGACTATCGAGCAGGATGTGGCGCAACTCGAGGCGCGGCTTGCCGATCTGGAGTTCCGGCGCATGTTCTCGGGTGAAACCGATCCCAACAGCGCCTATCTGGATATTCAGGCCGGCTCCGGCGGTACCGAAGCCCAGGACTGGGCCGAGATGCTGCTGCGCATGTATCTGCGCTGGGCCGACCGCAAAGGCTTCAAGACCGAGCTGGTCGAGGCGTCCGCGGGCGAGGTCGCCGGCATCAAGAGCGCCACCGTTCATGTCCAGGGCGATTACGCCTTTGGCTGGCTGCGCACCGAGACCGGGGTCCATCGGCTGGTGCGCAAGTCGCCGTTCGATGCCGGCAATCGCCGCCACACCTCGTTCGCCGCCGTGTTCGTTTCGCCCGAGGTGGACGACAATATCGAAATCGAGATCAACAAGTCCGATCTGCGCGAGGACACCTACCGCGCCAGTGGCGCCGGCGGCCAGCACGTCAACAAGACCGATTCCGCGGTGCGGCTGACCCACCTGCCGAGCGGCGTGGTGGTGCAGTGCCAGAGCGAGCGCTCCCAGCACCAGAACCGCGACAAGGCCTGGAAGATGCTGCGGGCGAAGCTCTACGAGCTGGAAATACAAAAGCGCAAGGAGAGCCAGCAGGCGGTGGAGGACAGCAAGTCGGATATCGGCTGGGGCAGCCAGATTCGCTCCTATGTGCTCGACGATGCCCGCATCAAGGATCTGCGTACCGGCATCGAGACCCGCAACACCCAGGGGGTGCTGGACGGTGGCCTCGACCCCTTTATCGAAGCCAGCCTCAAGGCCGGCCTCTGACCCGGCGCCCGGCGCCGCAGCCAACCGAGTGACAATGACCGATTCCAGCGAAAGCACCGACGAGAACAAACTCATCGCCGAGCGCCGTGCCCACCTGACCGAGTTGCGCACGCGTGGGCCGGCTTTTCCCAATCATTTTCGCCGTGAACATTTCGCGCAGAAACTGCAAGACGACTTCGGCGCCCGCAGCAGGGAACAGCTCGAAGAACTGCGCCAAGTAGTCAGCGTGGCCGGTCGCATCATGGCCCGGCGCGGTCCCTTCATGGTGTTGCAGGACATGTCCGGCCGCATCCAGCTCTACGCCGACAAGGCGGCGCAGCAGGATATCAAGGCGCGCTGGGGTCAGTGGAACATCGGCGATCTGGTGGGCGCGTGCGGCACCTTGCACAAATCGGGGCGCGGCGATCTTTATGTGAACCTGGAAGCCTACGAGCTGCTCACCAAGTCGCTGCGGCCGCTGCCCGAGAAGTACCACGGCCTCGCCGACCGCGAGCAACGCTACCGCCAGCGCTATGTCGATCTCATCATCAACGAGGAATCGCGCCAGGTGTTCCAGCGGCGCTCGAAGATCATCGACTTTCTCCGCCACTATCTCAATGAGCGCGGCTTCATGGAGGTGGAGACCCCGATGATGCAGGTGATTCCCGGTGGCGCCACGGCACGGCCGTTCGTGACTTACCACAATACGCTCGATCAGGAGATGTTCCTGCGTGTGGCGCCGGAGCTCTATCTCAAGCGGCTGGTGGTGGGCGGATTCGAGAAGGTCTACGAGATCAACCGCAATTTCCGCAACGAGGGCCTCTCCACCCGGCATAACCCCGAGTTCACCATGCTGGAGTTCTACGAGGCCTACGCCGACTACCGGGACCTGATGGACCTCACCGAGGACATGTTGCGCAAGCTGTGCCTGTCCGTGCTCGGAACTACCACGGTGAATTATCAGGATACCGACTACGACTTCGCCCCACCCTTCGCCCGCATGACGGTGGTGGAGTCGATCCTGCGCCTGAATCCCGATATTGCCGCCGAGGACATCGCCGATCTGGCGCATGCGCGCGCCCTCGGGGGTCGGCTCGGCATCCCCCTCAAGGACTCCTGGGGCCTGGGCAAGGTGCAGATCGAGATTTTCGAGAAAACCGTCGAGGCACGGCTGGAGCAGCCCACCTTCATCACCGAATACCCCACCGAAGTGTCGCCCCTGGCGCGGCGCAGCGACCACAATCCCCTGGTCACCGATCGCTTCGAGTTCTTTGTCGGGGGACGCGAACTCGCCAACGGCTTTTCCGAGTTGAACGATCCCGAGGATCAAGCCGAGCGTTTTCTCGCCCAAGTGCGGGAAAAGGACGCCGGCGATGCCGAGGCCATGCACTTCGATGCCGACTATATTCGCGCCCTGGAATACGGCCTGCCGCCCACCGCCGGCGAGGGCATCGGCATCGACCGCCTGGTGATGCTGCTTACCGACTCGCCGTCGATACGGGATGTATTGCTGTTCCCCCATCTGCGCCCGGAGCGCGAAGGCTGAGCTGGATGGCGGAGACGACGCGTGCAATCAAGCTGCACCCGTCCTGGCTGCGCTGGCTGGAGCCGGAGTTCGCGCAACCCTACATGGCGGAACTGCGCGCCTTTCTGATGGCCGAAAAGCGCGCCGGCAAGGTCATCTATCCCTCCGCCGATAACTGGTTCGCCGCTTACGACACCACGCCCTTCGAAGCCGTCAAGGTGGTGATTCTGGGCCAGGATCCCTACCACGGGCCGGGCCAGGCCCACGGCCTGTGCTTCTCGGTGCCACCCGGCGTGGCGATTCCGCCCTCGCTGGCCAATATCTACCGCGAACTCGAAAGCGACCTGGGCATCCCGCCGGCCAAGCATGGTTGCCTGATGCATTGGGCCGAGCAGGGCGTGCTGCTGCTGAATACCACGCTCACGGTCGAACACGGCCGCGCCGCTTCCCATCAGAAAAATGGCTGGGAGACGTTCACCGACAAGACCATCGCGGCTCTCGATGCCCACCGCGAAGGGCTTGTCTTCATCCTCTGGGGCAGTCACGCCCAGCGCAAGGGCGCGTTCATCGATGCCCGCAAGCATCTGGTGATTCAGTCAGCGCATCCTTCGCCACTGTCCGCCCACCGGGGGTTCTTCGGCAGCCGACCGTTTTCGCGCGCCAACGCCTGGCTGGTGGCGCATGGCCAGCCGCCGATCGACTGGTGCTTGCCGCCGGCATGACGGGCGGGATCTGTGGCACCATGGATGCGATGTCCGGTTCGGCGTAGTGCGGAGGAGTGGGCTATGAGTGCCATGCAAGACGAATTCAATCAGTTGATCAGTCGACTCAAGGTTCAGCGGGACGAGTTGCGCGTCAAGTCCCATCTCTTGAAGCTCGACCTGCAGGATGAGTGGGCAGCGACGGAAAGGAAGTGGGAGCAACTCAATCAGAAGCTCCAGCGTGCGGAAAAGGAGGGTGCCGAGGCGGGTCGCGAAATTGGCGCTGCCGTAAAGTTACTTGGCGAGGAAATCAAGGCCGGTTACGAGCGGGTCAGCAAGCAGCTCAAAGGGTGATGCCGGAGGATCAACCAGAGGGCTGTCGGCGGTGCGGCGGAAATCGGTCGCCAGCCGCATTCAAGGTCTCCGATGACGAGCCAACGCCATGGGGCGTTGGCTCGTCATCGCAGGGTTTCGTTGCTATTTCGAATCGAAAATGTAGTTGTTCATGCTGAAGAACCGACTGGTGAGCCAGTGCACGAAGCCCAGGGTCGGGCGAATGGTCGGGCTGTCGCCGTGGCGATCGAAATAATAACTGTTGGAAGTTGCGCAATTGCCGGCCTTGAAGATGGTCAGCTTGGTGCGCGACTGAACTTTCTGGAAATTGGCGTCGTTGGCCGCTTTCTTGATCTCGATGTAATTGGCGTGGCGTTTCTTGGCCGCCTTCAGGCAGCGCACCAGGTGCTTGGACTGGGTGTCGATCATCCCAAACCAGGACGCCGTGCAGACACTGTACGGCCCGAACATCAGGAAGAAGTTGGGGAAGTTCGGCACCGTTGATCCCTCGAAAGCCTGATAGCGGTTTTCTTCCCAGAAATCGCTGATGTCGAGACCGTTCTTGCCCACCAGCCTGTAGGTGGGCACGCTGCCTTTCTGGAATACCTCGAAGCCGGTCGCGCAGATCAGCGTATCGATCTCGCGCACGGTGCCGTCCTTGGTGACGATCGCGTTTTCGGTGATGCGGTCGATCGGATTGGTGACCAGCGCGGCGTTCTCGCGGTTGAACACCGGGTAAAACTTGCTGGTGAAACTCGGGCGCTTGCAACCGAAATCATAGGTGGGGATAAGGGCTTCCTGGGTCGCGGGATCCTTGACCTGATTGCGGATGTGATCGATGCAGATGCGTTCCAGCTTCTTGCCGACGAAGCCGAAGTACTTATTGAACACCAGCAGGTTGATCATGATGATGTCGGTAAAGAAGATGACCGCAAGCCGTGCCAGTCGTTGCAGGCCAGGCACTTTCGCGAATGCCGCCTGCCAGCGCGGGCTGAAGGGTATTTCCTTTTTCGGCAACAGCCAGATCGCCGTGCGCTGATACACGTCGATGGACTTCACCTTGTCGGCAATCTCGGGCACGGCCTGGATCCCGGTGGCGCCCGTGCCGATGAAACCCACGCGCTTGCCGGTGAGATCGTAGGAGTGATCCCAGCGGCCGGTGTGCATGACCTTGCCCTTGAACTTCTCGATGCCCTCGATGATGGGCAGTTTCGGGATGGTCAGGAAGCCGGTGGCGCTCACCAGGTAGCGCGAGGTGAAGGTCTCGCCGGACTTGGTGCGGGTGACCCAGACGTTGCGCTGCTCGTCGTAGGTGGCGTCGGCGACTTCCATGTTGTAGCGCATGTGGGGACGCACGCCGTACTTGGTCACGCAGTGATCCACATAGGCTTTCATTTCCGGACCCGGTGCGTACAGGCTCGACCAGAAGGGGTTCTGCTCGAAGGAAAACGAATAGCTCAGCGAGGGGATGTCGACGGTCAGACCGGGATAGGTGTTGTCCTGCCAGGTGCCGCCGGCGTCGATGCCTTTTTCGAGGATGACGAAATCCCCCAGGCCTTCCTTGATCAGTCGAATGGCGGCGCCGATACCCGACAGGCCGGCGCCGATGATGACGGTCTCGAAGTCAACTTCCCGCTTGATTCTTTGCGGGGGGTAATCAAACACATGGCTCAGCGCTGCTTCGGTCATAAAGGGCCTCTTGGCAAGAGTGGGGGTAAGGGAGTGACGGAGATATTTTGAACTATAACCGGTTCAGTTGTCGTACCGCATTGCAAAGGTATATGACCGGTGAGTTTACCATCCGTCGGCGCGGGTGGTTTCGAGGCGCCAGCAGCATGAGGTTGCGCGAGCGCCGCATGCCGCGGTCTCAGTCTCTTGACACCCGCCGTCCGACTGACTAGTTTCGGTGCGACTGGCCGCTCGCGCTCAGGTGTTGGCGGGGCGCTCCCCGGGGCACAGCGCAGGCGTCCAAGCCACACAATAATCCGTCTATAGGGAGGACGATATGTCGACTGCCGACCTGCAGGGCACCCTGCGCGCGCTCGGTGAAGGGCAATCCTGGACCATCAGCCGGGAAGAGTTTCGCAATGCCTGCGACCCGGATGACAAGGTGGTGTATCTGACGATTGCGCGGCGGATGGCGCACGCTCACAAATACTACGTCACGATCAATGAAGATACTTTGGTATTCGAGCCTCGCCCCTGACCGGTAACGGCGCCGGGCAGCGCGCCCGCGGACCGGCCGTTCGGATCGGCCCCGGGCGAGGCCGCGGCGAGAAATTGTACGACGAAGCCTTTGGCACGAAAGGCGAGGCCCCGCAGCACCTGACGCCGCGGGGTCTCGTCGGAGTTTGCCGTTCGGTGCGAGTTGCCTATTTCTCGAACAGGAAATCTTTCTCCATATCGGCCTGCACTTCCTTGGCCTTCTCGATATAGCGCTTGAAGCCGCCGTTATAGGTGCCGTCCTGGCGGCGGTTGAATTCGCCCTCGAAGTTGTAATAGCCCGGCGTGCACTCCTTGTTGCGGTCCGTCTTGCCGCGATAGTCGATCACTTCCTGCACCCACCACTCCTCGATCTCGGGAGTGATGTCGATGGTGCTGTAGCCATGTTCCCGGGTGTACTTGATGCAGGCGGCGATGTGATCGCCCTGCACCGAGAGCACGTCGGTGATGTTGAACTGAAACGACGCCTGGTACCCGGCCATGATGAACAGGTTGGGGTAGCCGTGGGAGTGGATGCCGAGCAGGGTGCGAATTCCGTCCTTGTACTTGTCGTTCAGCTCGAGGCCGTTGCGACCGATGATCTGGTTGTAGATGCCGGTTTTCTGCACCTCGAAGCCGGTGGCGTAGACGATCAGATCCACCTCGTACTGCTTGCCGTTGGCGACCGGACCCAATTCGGTGATTTCGGTGACGCCCTTGCCGCGGGTGTCCACCAGATGGACATTGGGCTGGTTGAACGTGGGCAGGAACTCGTCGTGGAAGGTGGGTCGCTTGCACATGAACATGTACCAGGGCTTGAGGGATTCCGCGGTCGCCTTGTCCTCGACGATTTCATCGATGCGGCTGTGCAGCCACATGACGTAGTCGATATTGGCGTTCTCCTGGCGACGAACCTTTTCCTCGGGAGGGATATCGGCTTTCACGGCCGTTTTCGGCGCATGCGGGTCGGAGCCATCGATGGCGCGCTGGCGGCGCGCGGCCTGCCAGCCCGGCTTCAGCTTGCGTGCCCAGTTGGGATCGGTGGCCCAGTCGTTGCGGATGTCGATGCATGAGGGCGTGCGCTGGAACACATAGAGTTCCTTGGCGGTCTTGGCGACTTCGGGGATCACCTGCACCGCGGTGGCGCCGGTGCCGATGATGGCAACCCGCTTGCCTTTCAGCTTTTCCAGGTTTTGGCCGGTGTAATCGTAATCCCAGCGCGAGCTATGGAAAGATTTCCCCTTGAAGCTCGGGATGCCCTTGATTTTCGACAGTTTGGGCTTGGCCATGGGGCCGTTGGCGCAGACCACGAAGCGGGCTTTCATGTGATCGCCGCGATCGGTCTTCACATGCCACAGTTTTTCTTCTTCGTTCCACACCGTGGACGTCACCGTGGTCTGGAATACCGCGAGGTCGTAGATGTTGTAGTACTTGGCGATGCGCTGGCAGTGCTCGTAGATTTCGGTGGCCCGGGCGTAGCGGCGGCTGGGTATGTAATCCAGCTCCTCGAGCAGCGGCAGGTAATCGTAGGAGGGCACGTCGCAGGCGGCGCCCGGGTAGCGGTTCCAGTACCAGGTGCCGCCGACATCGGCGCCACGCTCGACGATGCGGATGCTCTTGACGCCGTATTCGCGCAGGCGGGCGATGGACAGCAGTGCCGAGAAGCCACCGCCGGTGAACAGCACTTCGACGGTGTCGTTGATGGCTTCGCGCGGCTGGAAGTTGCCGCCGTACGGGTCGTCGCCGAAATGTGCCAGGTCGCCGTCCAGATCGGAGGTGTACTGGGCGGTGCCCTCGGGCCGGTAATTCAGGCGCAGGTCGCGCTCCTCGGCAAATTTCCGCTTGATCTCGTCGTAGTATGACTGCGGCTTGTCACTCTTGTAGTTGGGATCGAAGGCGCTCAGGCGAGAGACGTTCTCGCCCTTGGCTATTTTGCTCACTGCTTTCGCTTCTGCCATGGTAATAACCTCAAAGGGTAGTGGTTGTGGATCGCTGATGCCTGTAGAAAATCGAGTAGGGGCCAACCGTGAACCGCTGCGGGGAGAGACGCGCAGGTTAGGTACGGCGACACACGCCTGAATAGTGATTCTGAGTATAGTCGGCAAGACCGGGCATTGCCTAATGCGCGTGCCATTGGTGAATGGCTGCGTTAGCCGAGCGATGTCGATAACGCTGCTTTTGTTGACGCTTGGCGCGCCGATGTCAGACTGTGGAGGTTGCCGGGAAGGGATTGCGATGGTGCCCAGGAGAGGACTTGAACCTCCACGACCGTAAGGCCACTAGCACCTGAAGCTAGCGTGTCTACCAATTTCACCACCTGGGCGCGGACCGGGTCCAATGCTGGACGCCGGCGCGGGAGCCGAACTTTACGTATCGCCCCCAACCTTGTCAATCCGTCATACTGCGGCGGAGCAGGCCGGTGACCGGAACGTTCCGGCGCTGGTGTCTGCACCGAATCAACGAGCCACGATTTGACCCATGCGGAACAAACATCTCAAGAATGACCCTCAGGCGGAGCGGGAAGCGGCGCGCTACGAAAAGCCCATTCCCAGTCGCGAATACATCCTGCAGTTGTTGGCGGACAGCGTGGGGCCACTCAACCAGGCTGAGTTGAGCCGTGAACTCGGCCTCACGGAAGACGAGCAGATCGAGGCGCTGCGCCGGCGTCTGGGTGCCATGGTTCGCGATGGGCAGATCGTCGAGAACCGCTCCGGCGGCTATGGCGCGCTGGACAAGATGAATCTGATCAAGGGCCGCGTTACGGGTCATCCCGAAGGCTATGGTTTCGTGGTCGCCGGCGGCGGTCAGGCGGATATTTTTCTGTCCAGTCGCCAGATGCGGCGGGTGCTGGCGGGCGATCAGGTGCTGGTGCGGATTTCGGGCTTCGACCGTCGCGGTCGTCCCGAAGGTTCCATCGTGGAGGTGCTGGAACACGGCACGCGGGAACTGGTGGGACGTTATTTCACCGAAGGCGGCATCCATTTCGTGCGGCCGGACAACCCGGGGATCAGCCAGGACGTGTTGATCGCGCCGGGCGGCACCGGCGGTGCCCGGGCCGGCCAGATGGTGCTGGTGGAAATCACCCGACAGCCGTCCCGCGAGGGTCAGCCCGCGGGCCGCGTTTCACGCGTGCTCGGCGATCATCTGGCGCCGGGCATGGAAATCGAAGTGGCGATCCACAACTTCGGTCTGCCCCAGGCGTGGCCGGAGGCGGTTGCCGCCCAGGTCGGCAAGTTGCCGGAACGGGTGGAACGCGCCGATTTGCGGGGGCGGGTCGATCTGCGCGAGCTGGCGCTGGTGACCATCGATGGCGAGGATGCCCGGGACTTCGACGATGCGGTCTATTGCGAGCGCCTCAGGTTCGGCGGCTGGCGCCTGCTGGTGGCGATCGCCGATGTCGCCCACTATGTGCCGGCGGGATCGGCGCTGGATCGCGAAGCCTACCAGCGCGGCAACTCGGTCTATTTCCCCGGGCATGTGGTGCCGATGCTGCCGGAACAGCTTTCCAACGGACTGTGCTCGCTGAATCCGGAGGTCGATCGCCTGTGCATGGTGTGCGAGATGCGTATAGACCGCAAGGGCGTGGTCAAGCGCTTCGAATTTTATGAAGCCGTGATGCATTCCCGGGCGCGGCTGACGTACACCCAGGTGGCCGCCATGATTGCCCAGAAGAACGACCCCGAGAGCGGTGTGCGCGGCCAGTTCCGCGGCATTGTGTCGCACATCGACGAACTGCATCGCCTCTATCAGGCGCTGCGCGAGGCGCGCGAGCGCCGCGGGGCCATCGACTTCGAATCCGGCGAGACCCGCATTCTGTTCGATGCGGAGCGCAAGATCGAACGCATCGTGCCGGCCGAACGCACGGAAGCGCATCGCCTGATCGAGGAGTGCATGCTGTGCGCGAATGTGTGCGCGGCGCAGCTCCTGGAAAAGAGCAAACTGCCGGTGTTGTACCGGGTCCACGATGGCCCCCAGGCGGAGAAGCTCGCCAATCTGCGGGAGTTTCTCGGTGAGCTAGGCCTGGGTCTGCCCGGCGGCGACGAACCCACGCCGGAGGATTTCCAGGCGGTGCTCAAGAAGGTCGCGGGCCGCCCCGATGCGTCGATCATCCAGTCGGTGATGCTGCGCTCCATGCGGCAGGCGCGCTATCAGCCGGAAAACCTGGGGCACTTCGGTCTGCATTATCCCGCCTATACCCATTTCACCTCGCCGATTCGCCGTTATCCCGATCTCCTGGTGCACCGCGCCATCCGCGCGCTGCTGTGGAGCAGGGGGCGCAACGCACGGTTGCGCCGGCACTCGGACGCGCCCAAGGTGCCATTGCCGCAAGGCTACCCCTACGATGCGGCAGCCATGGATGAAGCGGGAGTGCAATGCTCCATGACCGAACGCCGCGCCGATGATGCGACGCGCAGCGTGGTGCATTGGCTCAAGTGCGAGTACCTGCTCGAACACGTCGCCGACGAATTTGCCGGTGTGGTGGTGGGCGTCACCAGCTTCGGGCTGTTCGTGGAGCTGGAAGAACTCTATGTCGAGGGGTTGGTCCATATCACCGGTCTGCCCAAGGACTACTACCACTACGAGGCTGCGCACCATCGCCTGGTGGGCGAGCGCACGCGGCGGGTGTTCCGGCTGGGCGACCGGCTGCGGGTGCGGGTGGCGCGGGTAAATCTGGACGAACGCAAGGTCGATTTCGATCTGGTCGAGGGGGTCGGGCGCCGCCCGGCGCGCGCGCCGGAAGCATCGGCGACGGCGCGCAAACCTGCGGCTCGGCACAGGGAGGAACAGGGCCGCAAAGGCGGGCGCAAGGGAAAGGCCAGGCAACCGGCAGAGGCAGCCGCGACGCCGACGCGCGGCGGGCGCGGTGACAGGAAGCCGCCCGACGATGTGCCGGGGGGGCGCACGCGGCGACCGGGACGGCGTCGGCGCTGATCGGCATTTGCCACCGGTGCCGACTGCGTTCGGTCGCTGGTGTCGGGACAAGGTATTTGATCCGCAAGGCGCGCGGCGTATAGTCGACCGGCCGGTCGCACGGCGCCGTCGTGCAAGCCGAACAACAAAAAAACGGCCGCGGAGAATCCCCATGGGAATAGTCATTGTCATCGCCATCGTCCTGTTTGTCGCCTACCTGCTGTACTGGCCGATACCCATTGACCCCCAGGGTTGGAGCCCGCCCAAGGCCCCGCCCTATGAAGGCCGCTTCGAGCGCAAGAACTCCCTGGCGAGCGCCGAAAAGCTCTGGCGCGGCAAACTCGCGGGACCCGAGGCAACCGCCATCAAGGACGGGTATATCTACACGGGGCTGACCAACGGCGACCTCGTGCGCATGAAAATCGACGGGGAGGGCAGCCCCGAAGTGCTCGCCAACACCGGCGGTCATCCGCTCGGGTTGAAATTCGATGCCGCCGGCAACCTGATCACCTGCGACGCCGAGAAGGGCCTGGTCTGTGTCACCCCCGCGGGCGAGGTATCGGTGCTGAGCAGTTCGGTGGATGGCCGCAACTACAACGTCGCCGACGATCTCGCCATCGCCGCCGACGGCAAGATCTACTTCAGCGATATCTCCACCAAATTCAACATGGCGCAGGCCGGCTACGCGCTCATGGAAGACAACCCAACCGGCGTGCTGGTGTGCTACGACCCGGCCTTCCGCAGCAGCCACGTCGCCCTCGACAACCTCCGCCTTGCCAATGGCGTCGCGATGGGGCCAAACGACGACTATGTGCTGGTTAACGAAACCCTGGGTTTCTGCGTTACCCGGCTGTGGCTCAAGGGACCGCAGGCGGGGCAGCGCGATACCTTCGTGAGCAATCTCCCCGGCGGGCCGGATAACATCACTTTCAATGGCAAGGACACCTACTGGGTGGCCCTGGCGTTTCCCCGCTACCCGCACCTGGAAGCGCTGGCGCCGCAGCCCTTCTTGAAGAAGTTGATGATGCGGCTGCCCCGGTTCCTGGCGCCGGTGCCGGATTTTTTTGAGGGTCTGCATCTGCCCACATATGGCTTGTTCGTCGGCCTGGACATGAATGGCAATATCACGCATTTCATGGATGCCCATGGTGGCGACATCGGCATGGTGACCAGCGTGCTGGAATACGAAGGCCATCTGTATCTGGGCGGTCTGGGCTCGGACTTCATCGCGCGCTTGCCGGTGCCGGCGCCAGTGTGAGGCCGGTGCCGGCGAGCAGGGTAGAATCCCGGCTCGTCAGGCGGTGAGTGGACGGTATGGCAGGCGGCGCTGAGTGCGAATGGGTTTACGGTGTCCATGCCGTGATGGGACTGTTGAAGACCGATGCCGGTCGGGTGAGCGAGATCCGGCTGCAGCGCCATCGCCGCGATCAGCGGCTGGAGAAAGTCAGGCACCTCGCGGAGCAGCAGGGCGTGGCATGGCAGTGGGCCGAGCGCGATGAGCTGGATCGTCTGGCCGCCGGGCGCCACCAGGGCGTGGCCGCGCTCTGCACTGCGGGGGCACTGCACGACGAAAGCTTTCTGGCCGCGCTGATCGAGGACCGCGCCGAGCTGCTCCTCCTGGTGCTCGATGGGATCACCGACCCCCACAATCTCGGCGCCTGCCTGCGAGCCGCCGATGCCGCTGGCGTCGCCGCCGTGATTGCGCCCCGCGATCGCGCGGTGGGCATCACCGCGACGGTACAGAAAGTAGCCAGTGGCGCCGCGGCCAGCGTGCCCTATGTGGTGGTCACCAACCTGGCGCGTACCCTGCGGGCCTTGCAGGAAGCGGGCGTCTGGCTGGTTGGAACCTGTGGCGAGGCAGAGTCGTCGCTGTATGACGCCGACCTGCGCGGGCGCACGGCGCTGGTCATGGGCGCGGAGGACACCGGCTTGCGACGCCTGACCCGCGACTGCTGCGACCTGCTGGTAAAGCTTCCCATGGCGGGGAGCGTGGAGAGCCTGAATGTCGCCGTCGCCACGGGTATCTGTCTGTTCGAGGCGGTCCGCCAACGGCGTGCCGGCACGACGCCCCCATGAGCATCCTGCCGGGAAGGGCGTGGACGTGACGCGGACGCCCGCGGTCGCCACCAACTTCAACCTTCCCAATGCGTTGAGCGCGCTGCGTTTGCTGCTTGCGCCGGTCTTGCTGTGGTGTGCCCATCGCGGTTTGGCGGAACCCTTTCTCTGGCTGCTGGCGCTGGCGCTGGTGACCGATGCACTGGACGGTCATCTCGCGCGCCGCCTTGGCCTGGCGACATCGCTGGGCGCCCGGCTGGACAGCTGGGGCGACCTCAGTACCTACGCCGCCATGGTGTTCGGACTGATGTGGTTGTGGCCCGCCGTGTTCGCGCGCGAGGCCTGGTTTCTGTACCTGGCGCTCGGGTTCTATCTGATTCCTACCCTCACCAGCCTGCTGAAATTTCGCGAGCTGCCGCGTTATCACACCTGGGCCGCGAAACTTTCGGCGATCCTGATGGCGCCGGCCTACTATTTACTGGTGCTCTACGATGTGGCCTGGCTGTTTCGCGTGGTGGTGCTGTTCCATATCTGGGTGGCGATCGAGGAGCTCATCATCACCATCATCCTGAGTCGGCGTCACCATGACGTGCCCACTGTGTTCCACGCCCGCGAGATCATGCGGCGCCAGCGCGACGCGCTGCACTCGCGCATGGCGCGCCGCCGGGATCGGCGCGCAGCGAAACAGGATGCCAGGCGGGGCAGGTCGGGCTGACGTCGGCTGGCGCGGAAGGTAGCGTGCCGAATGTCGTGTGTCGCGTGTCGAATGTGGCGTGCAGAAATGTTGCGTGCAGGAAAGTACTTGGTACCAGAGGCCGGACTCGAACCGGCACGGGTTTTACCCCAACGGATTTTGAATCCGTCGTGTCTACCAATTTCACCACTCTGGCGCGGCGGCGGGATTATATCAGCAAGGGGAATATTCCCCAGGGGGCAAAATGAAAATTGGTGTTTTTTCCATTCTTCCGAACCTGGCCGCCGATCCCGCGGTCGTCGCCAAACACGCCGAAGCACTGGGCTTCGACTCCTACTGGGTGCCGGACCATACCATCCTGCCGGTGACCTACTCCGACCAGTATCCGGGGGTGCGGCCCGGCGAGCCCGGGCCGGATTACCTCTGGCAGATGCCCGACCCGCTGATCGCACTCACGCGTGCCGCGGCCGTCACCAGCACCATCTTGCTCGGCACCGGCATTATCCTGGTTCCGGAGCGCAACCCGTTGCTGGCCGCGAAGATGGTGGCGTCCCTGGATTCCTTCTCCGGCGGGCGCTATCTGATGGGTATCGGGGCGGGCTGGAATCGCGAGGAATGCCAGATTCTCGGCGGCGACTTCGACCATCGCTGGGGGCAGACCAAGGATTACATCCTGGCCATGAAGCAACTCTGGACCCAGACGGAATCCGAATACCACGGCAAATATGTGGATTTCCCGCCGGTGCGCTGTTTTCCGAAACCGGCACAACGCCCGCATCCGCCGATACTGTTGGGCGGTTTCACGGCCGAGCGTGTCTACCAGCGCATCGCCGAGTGGGGCGACGGCTGGCTGCCGGTGCTGGAATCGGTCGATCAGTTCCGCCAGGGCGTCGAGCGGCTCAAGCGGGCTGCCGATGCCGTGGGCCGCAACTACGGAGAATTGACGAAGACTGTCTTTGGCATCAAGGGGCAGTGGGAGACGCCGGAGCAAATCCGCGCGCTGGAGGCGGCGGGCGCCGACCGGGTGGTGATGTGGCTGCCGGAGAATCTGCCCCTCGATAAGCTGTTGGCGGCGATGGAGTCAATCGCGCGTCGGCTGGTCTGACCGATCGGGGACGGCAGCATGGTTTGGCGGCTATGACCCGCACAGACTGAGTTTGCACGTCAGGCGCCCTGTTAGCACGGCGGCCGGCATGGGGCTGGGGTAGGGGGTCGATTTCGGCTACCCTTGCGCCTTTTTTGGACCCACCCATGCGCCGGGAGCTGTTTCATTACGATCTGCCGCCGGAGCTGATCGCGACCCATCCCCCGCAGCGGCGCCGCGACAGCCGGCTGCTGGCGCTCGACGGGTCGAGCGGCGCGCTCAGCCACCGCCGGTTCCCCGATCTCCTGCAACTGCTGCGCCGTGGCGATCTCCTGGTGTTCAACGACACTCGCGTGATACCGGCGCGCTTGTTGGGGCACAAGGACAGCGGCGGTCGCGTCGAGGTGCTGGTCGAACGCCTCGGCGACGACCCGCAACGGGCGTTGGGGATGGTGCGGGCGAGTAAAACGCCCCGGGTCGGCGCACGCCTCCACTTTGATCGAGGAGTGACGGCACAGGTGAGCGGGCGTCGCGACGACCTGTTCGAACTCTGTTTCGAGGGTGCCGTCCCGGTGGCCGAAATTCTCGAAGCGATCGGCGCGATACCGCTGCCGCCGTATCTGGGGCGGCCGGCCACTGCTGCGGACCGGGAGCGCTACCAGACACTCTATGCCCGTGAGTCCGGGGCGGTGGCCGCGCCCACGGCGGGACTCCACTTCGACGAGGACATGCTGGCGCAGCTCGCCGCGCAGGGCATCGGCATGGGCTTTGTCACCCTTCATGTGGGCGCCGGGACTTTCCGTCCGGTGCGCGCCGACGACATCCGCGAGCATCGCATGCACGCCGAGCGGGTCACCGTCAGCGCCGAACTGTGCGCGCAGGTGACCGCGACCCGAGCCTCCGGCGGGCGAGTGATCGCCGTGGGTACCACGGCCGTGCGCAGCCTGGAGACGGCGGCTGCGCAGGGAGTGTTGCAGCCTTTTTGCGGCGAAACCGATATTTTCATTTTCCCGGGTTATGAGTTCCGCAGCGTGGATGCCCTGATCACCAACTTTCATCTGCCGGAATCCAGTCTGTTGATGCTGGTTTGCGCCTTTGCCGGCCATGGCGCGACGCTCGCCGCTTACCGCGCGGCCGTGGCTGAGCGCTACCGGTTTTTCAGTTACGGGGATGCCATGTTCATCACGCGCAATCCGGCAGCAGCAGGGGAGATTCCCGAGTGACCCGCAGCTGCCACATGCGCTTTGAGCTGCTCGGCCGGGATGGAGCCGCACGGCGGGGGCGGTTGCACTTTCCGCGCGGGGTCGTGGAGACGCCCGCCTTCATGCCGGTGGGCACCTATGGCACGGTCAAGGCGATGACGCCGCGCGATCTGGTCGCGATCGGCGCCCAGATGGTGCTCGGCAACACGTTTCACCTGATGCTGCGCCCGGGCACCGAGATCATCCAGGCCCACGGGGATCTCCACGATTTCATGCAGTGGCCCGGACCTATCCTGACCGATTCCGGCGGCTTTCAGGTGTTCAGTCTCGGCGCGCGGCGCAAGATCACCGAGGCGGGGGTGCGGTTTCAGTCGCCCGTCGATGGCAGTCCGGTGGAGCTGGATCCCGAGCGCTCCATTGCCGTGCAGCGCGCGCTGGGCGCGGATGTGGTGATGGCGTTCGACGAGTGCACGCCCTATCCGGCGAGCGAGGCCAGCGCGCGCGCCTCCATGGAGTTGTCGATGCGCTGGGCGCGGCGCAGCCGGCAGGCGCACGGCGACAGCCCGGCCGCCCTGTTCGGGATCGTGCAGGGGGGCATGTACGAAACGTTGCGCGCGGAATCCCTCGCCGCCCTGACCGACATCGGTTTCGACGGCTATGCCATCGGCGGTCTCTCGGTGGGGGAGCCCAAGGCGGACATGTTGCGGGTGCTGGATGGTCTGGCGCCACGCATGCCGGCGGCATCGCCGCGTTACCTGATGGGGGTGGGTACGCCGGCCGATCTGGTGGCGGCGGTGCAGCGCGGCATCGACATGTTCGACTGCGTGATGCCCACCCGCAACGCCCGCAACGGGCATCTGTTTACCCGGTCCGGCGTGGTGCGGATTCGCAACGCGGTGCACAGGAGGGATACCGGGCCGCTGGACAGTAGCTGCGACTGCTATACCTGCACCCATTTCAGCCGCGCCTATCTGCACCACCTGGATCGCTGCGGAGAAATCCTCGGCTGCCAGCTCAATACCATCCACAATCTGCGCCACTACCAATGGCTGATGCAGAGTCTGCGCGAGGCCATCGCGGCCAATCGGCTCGACAGCTTTGCACGGGACTTTATCGCCGCCGCCGAGCAACCAGCGCTGGCCTAGCCTGGCGCCGGGAGGCGGGCGAGATCTTCGTTGGAGGGTAGGGGCTCTTCACCTATAATCGCGCCCTTTGATCAGGGCTGCCCCGCTTTCATGAACCGTTATCCACTATGGAAGTACCTGTTGATTCTGGGCGTGCTGGCTCTGGCTTGTGTCTACGCCGCGCCGAATCTGTTTGCACCCGATCCGGCCGTGCAGATTTCCGTGCAGAACAGTTCCGCCAAACTGGATGAGACCACGCTGGCGAGCGTCAGCGCGGCGCTGGACACCGCCGGCATCGCGCTCAAAGGCGTAGCCATGGAGGGCAACAGCGGCCTGATTCGCCTGCGCGATCGCGATCAGCAACTTGCCGCCAAGCAGGTGGTGCAGCAGGCGCTCGGCTTCGATTATGTGGTTGCGTTGAATCTGGCGCCGACGACGCCGGGTTGGTTGTCCCGCCTGGGCGCCAACCCGATGAAACTGGGTCTCGATCTTTCGGGCGGGGTCCATTTCCTGCTCGAGGTCGATACCGGCGACATTCTTGGGGCCTACCTGGAGACCAAGGCCTCCCAGTTGCGCGAGGCATTGCGCGCGGCGGGCAATGACGCCCGCTATCAGGTGGTACGGGTCGAGCAGAACCGCATTTTCGCGGCGTTTGATACGCCAGAGCGCCGCGATCGCGCGGCCGATATCGTCCGCAATGGCGACTTTCGGGATTTGCTGGCCGATCCGACGGAGGCCAATGGCCGCTTTCTGCTGAACCTGACGCCCGCCCAGACCGCGATCGCCGAACGCCAGGACTATGCGGTTTCCCAGAATCTGACCACGCTGCGTAACCGCGTCAATGAACTGGGCGTGTCCGAGCCCATCGTGCAGCGCCAGGGCCGCAATCGCATCGTGGTGCAGCTGCCCGGTGTACAGGATACGGCCGAAGCCAAGCGCATCATCGGCAAGACCGCCAATCTCGAATTTCGTCTGGAGGCGAATCGCGACAGCCTGGCGCGGGAGCAGTTCGAGTACCGCACTCCCGGTCCAGGTGCGCTGAATGCCTGGCTGGAGCGCGAACTGGTCATCACCGGGGACCGGGTGATCAATGCCGCGACCGGCTACGATGAAAACGGCCAGCCGCAGGTCAATATCACCCTGGATGGCGAGGGCGGCCGCGCCATGTCGCATGCCACCCGCAGCAACGTCGGCCGCCGTCTGGGGGTTCTGTTCGTGGAGACCCGGCAGCGCACGGAGACGCGGCTGAACGACCTGGGGATAACGGAAAAGGTCCCGGTCGACTACCAGGAAAAGAAAATCATCAGTCTGGCGACCATCCAGAGCGCGCTGGGCGTGCAGTTCCGCATCACCGGGCTGGGCGACCCGCAAGAGGCGTCCGAACTGGCGCTGCTGCTGCGCGCCGGCGCCCTGGCCGCGCCCATGAAGTTCGTGGAAGAGCGCACCATAGGACCGTCGCTGGGAGCCGAAAACATCGCGACCGGGGTGCGCTCGGTCCAGGTTGGGCTGATCCTCGTGATGGCGTTCATGCTCCTTTATTACCGTGTGTTCGGGGTGTTTGCCAATGTGGCGCTGGTCGCCAACATGGTGATTCTGGTCGCCCTGATGTCGATGATCGGCGCCACGCTCACCTTGCCCGGTATCGCCGGGACGGTGCTGACCATGGGTATGGCGGTGGACGCGAACGTGCTGATCTATTCACGCATTCGCGAAGAGTTGCGCGCCGGCCAGACGGTGCAGGGGGCGATCAGTGCCGGCTATGACCGCGCCTACACATCGATCGTGGATTCCAACCTGACCACCCTGCTGGTCGCCATCATCCTGTACGTCATCGGCACCGGGCCGGTCCAGGGCTTCGCGGTGACCCTCTCGCTCGGCATCCTGACCTCGATGTTTACCGCCATCATGGGAACGCGCGCCTTGACCAACCTGGTCTACGGCGGTCGCAATCCGAACAAACTCTGGATCTGATTCATGACCGACTCCCCTGTGACCGATTCCCGGGTAAACAAGGCCCGTGTCATCAAGTTCATGGCGTGGCGGCGTCCCGCGCTGCTCATGTCGGGGGTGCTGACGGCGCTTTGCATCGGCGCCATCGCGTTCAAGGGGTTGACGCTGGGGCTCGACTTCAGCGGGGGCATCCAGATCGAGCTGCACTTCCCTGAGCCGGTGGCGGCCGAGACGATCCGCAGTCAGCTCGACGCCGCCGGATTCGTCAATCCCGTGGTGGCCCATTTCGGCAGCGAGCGCGACCTGATGATCCGGCTCCGCGAGGGTGGCGAGGATCCGGCCTCCCGGGTGGTAGCAGCCGTGGGCACGACTGGCAATGCGGCGCCCGAGGTAAGGCAGGTGGAATTCGTCGGTCCCCAGATCGGTGCGGAGCTGCGCGATCAGGGTGGTATCGCGCTGCTCCTGGCCCTGCTCGGGATCCTGGCTTATGTCGCGGTGCGGTTTCAGTACAAGTTTGCGCTGGGCGGAGCCTTGGCTGTCGCCCACGACACGATCATCACCGTCGGATTTTTTGCCATCTTTGGTCTCGAGTTCGATCTCACCGTGCTGGCCGCCGTGCTGACGGTGATCGGTTATTCGATCAATGACACCATCGTGGTGTTCGACCGGGTGCGGGAAAACTTTCGCCTGGTTCGCAAGGGTTCTCCCGAAGAAATCATGGATCTGTCCATGACCCAGACCTTGGAGCGCACCCTTATTACCTCGGTCGCCACCCTGTTGGTCGTGATCGGTCTGTTTCTATGGGGCGGCGACGCGCTGCACAATTTTTCCATCGCACTGATGGTGGGAATAATTTTCGGCACCTATTCGTCGGTTTATGTCGCTTCCGGGCTGGCGTTGCAACTGGGCGTGCAGCGCGAGGATCTGTTGCTGCCGGTCAGGGACGATGCAGAGTTCGATGGCCAGCCCTGATGGCGCCGGGTTTGCCCGTTTCCCTACCGCTTGAAGCGCCCCGCGGAGAGGCCATTGCACACTCCGGTGCAGGGAGCTACCAGATCTTGACGCGCTCCTCGGGGGGCAGATAAAGCTTGTCGCCCGGGGCCAGATCGAAGGCCTCGTAGAAGGCATCGATATTGCGCACTACCCCGTTGACGCGAAATTTGGGTGGCGCGTGCGGCGCTACCCGCAACAGCCGTTCCGCCAGTTCGTCGCGGCGCTTCATGCGCCAGCCCTGGGCCCATCCGAGAAATACCCGCTGATCACCGGAAAAGCCGTCGATAACCCGATCCGCGCGTCCGCCAAGTGACATGCGGTAGGCCTGAAACGCGATCCCGAGGCCACCCAGATCGCCGATGTTCTCCCCCAGCGACAGCTCGCCATTGACCTTGCGACCGGGCAGCACTTCATACTGACTGTACTGGGCTACCAGCGCCCGGGTGCGCTCCTCAAAGAGCGTCCGGTCCGGATCCGTCCACCAGTTGTTCAGATTGCCGTCGCCGTCGTACTTGCTGCCCTGATCGTCGAAACCGTGCCCGATCTCGTGGCCGATGACCGCGCCGATGGCGCCGTAATTGACGGCGTCGTCCGCGGCCAGGTTGAAAAACGGCGGTTGCAGGATGCCGGCGGGGAAGACTATCTCGTTCATGCCCGGGTTGTAGTAGGCATTGATCTGCTGGGGCGGCATGAACCACTCCGCGCGGTCCACAGGCTGGTTGAGCTTGGCGATCTGGTAGGCGTGATTGAAGGCGCTGGCCCTCAGGATGTTGCCTACCAGATCGTCGCCGTGCAGTTCGAGTCCGGAGTAGTCGCGCCAGTGATCGGGATAGCCGATCTTGGGCGTGAAGCGGTCGAGTTTCTGCAGGGCGCGGGCGCGGGTGTCGGCGCTCATCCAGTCGAGCTGGCTGATGGAAACCCGGTAGGCGTCGATCAGATGCGCGACCAGTTTCTCCATCCGCGCCTTGGCGGCGGGCGGAAAATGCTTCTCGACATAGAGCTTGCCGAGCAGCTGGCCCACCTGGGCGTTCAGGCTGTCGATGGCGCGCTTCCAGCGCTCCTGGGGTTCCGCCTGACCGTTGAGGGTGCGCTGGTAAAAGTCGAAATGAAGCCGTTCGTAAGCGGGCGGCAGATAGGGCGCAAACGCGGAGAGCAGGCGCAGACGGAGGTAGTCGCGCCACAGCGCCGGGTCGGTGTCGCGGAACAGGGTGTTCAACTCGGCGACATAGGTCGGCTGGCGCACGATGGCGGCGTCGATCTCGCCGATGTCCTGTTCGCGCAGAAATGCCGCCAGGTTGTAATGGCCCAGCATGTCCTGCAATTGCGTGCCGCTGCGACGGTTGTAGGTCTTTTCGGCATCGCGGTTGTCGAGCCGGGTCCACTGGTGTTCGGCCAGGCGGGTTTCCAGCGCGATGATGCGATCCGCCGCGGCCGCGGATTCGGGCTGACCGGCCAGGCCGAGCAGCGCGGTGGCGAAGGCGCGATACTTGGCGAGAATGGTCTGCCCGCGCTCACTGGTGTCGAAATAGTAGTCGCGATCCGGCAATCCGAGTCCGCCCTGATCGAAGTACAGAATGTACCGGGTGGCGTCCTTGTCATCCTGGTTTACCCAGAGTCCGAGCGGCGAATCCACCCCCAGCACGCTCGCATGGCCGAAATAAGCGGCGATAGCGTCGTGGTCGGCAAGTCCCGCAATGGCGGCAAGTTCCGCCGCGAGTGGGTCCAAGCCGCGTTTTTTGACGGTTTCCATGTCCATGAAGGCGCGATAGAAGGCTCCGACGGCCGCCCGGTCGGGATCCAGATCCGATTCGGCGTTCGCGGCGGCCTGCTCCGCGATGGCATCGAGTTGCGCGAGCGTCTGCTCCTGCAGGATGGCGAACGAGCCCCAGGCGCTGCGATCGGCGGGGATCTCGGTGGCGGCCAGCCACTTCCCGTTGGCGTACTCGAAGAAATCGTCGCCCGGCCGCACCTCGGGATTCATGTGGGAGCGGTCGATACCGGAGACCGCATCGGTGGTGGATCGCCCGCAGCCAGTCAGCAGCAGGGTGGACAACAGCAGCAGGCCAAGTGTTCGCATCCTGTATTCCGATCGATGGCCGGGAGCATTGCCCCCGGCAGGGGTTGTGGGTCAGCGTTTCAGGGTGTCGGGCGTTTCCCGCCGCCGTCGAGGCTCAGCGGGCCGGACCCGAAGGCTGCGATGAACAGCACGCCGCCCATGATGCCGATATTCTTCATGAAGCTGCGTTGTTCGGCGGCGCGCGCAAGCGGATCTTCGATGCCCCAAAAGCCGTGAAAAACCACGGTGACGGGAATCAGGAAAAGAAACAGGACCAGCGCCGCCTCGCGTGCGCGCCAGCCCAGCAGGATCATCAGCCCGCCACCGGCCTCGATCAGGATGGTGAGCACCAGCAGCAGCTCGACGAAGGGTAACCCCTCGGCGGTCATGTAGCCGGCGGTCGCCTCGAAGCGGGGAATTTTCAGCAGGCCGGCGGGGATGAAGACCGCGGCGATCAGCAAACGGCCTAACAGTGGCCCGATTCTCTGGGTAGCGTTGTGGACGCATGGGCAGCAATTGAGCATGAAATCTCTCCCGGTATTATTAGTGGTTTCCAAGGAAGTCGAAAAGTGCCGCCCCGGCTGCGGTCGCCGGCAAGCGGGGGCGTGAGCCCAGAATAGCAGACCCGCGTGCATGGACGACACCCGTCAACGAGCGTCGAGCTTGGCGGTCGGGAGGCGGACAGGTACTCTGACCAGCCCCGTCACCCTTGGTAGTTTGTGGAGTATCCATTGTGAAACCGAACCCGCTGCGGCAGCTCAAGGCACTCGGTCAGAGCGTGTGGCTCGACTATATCCGGCGCGATTTCCTGACCGGAGGGCGGTTGGCGGCGATGATCGCCGACGACGGACTGGCCGGGATCACCTCCAATCCGAGCATTTTCGAAGACGCGATAGCACGTCACGACTTCTATGACGATGAAATCCAGCAACTCCTGGCGGCCGGCGCGGATCGCGACCGGCTCTATCAGGCCCTGACTCTCGGCGATGTCGCGCGCGCGGCCGACATCCTGCGACCCCTGTGGGAAGCGACCGGGTGCCGCGACGGGCTGGTCAGCCTGGAGGTTTCGCCCCACCTCGCCGACGACACCGAAGGCACGGTGGCGGAGGCGATGGCCTTGTGGCGGACCCTTGACCGGCCCAATCTGATGATCAAGGTGCCGGGTACCCGCGCGGGCCTCCCCGCCATTACGCGCCTCATCGCCGCCGGCGTGAATGTCAACGTCACCCTGCTGTTTTCGGTCGCCCGTTATCGCGCGGTGGCGGATGCCTTTGTGGCTGGACTGGAGCAGCGCCACAGCTTGGGACAGTCGCTGACGGGGATCGCTTCGGTGGCGAGCTTTTTCATCAGCCGGATCGACACCCAGGTGGACGCGGAACTCGATCGGCTGAGTGCTTCAAAACCGGAAGCGTCCGCCTTGCAGGGTACGGCGGCGCTCGCGTGCGCCCGGCTCGCGTACCGTCATTATCGGGAGTGGACCGGCACGACGCGTTGGCAGGCGCTGGCCGCGGCCGGCGCTCAACCCCAGCGACTGCTCTGGGCATCGACGTCGACCAAGAATCCGGCGTACAGCGATGTGCGCTATGTCGAAGAGCTGATCGCCCCGGAAACGGTCAATACCCTGCCGCCCGCAACGCTGGAGGCCTACCGGGATCACGGCGACCCGGCGCTGCGCCTGGAACCAGGCATCGCCGAAGCGGCACAGGGGATCGCGCATCTGGCGGCGGTGGGCATCGATATGGATCGGGTGGCGGAACAACTGGAGCGCGAGGGCGTGGACAAATTCATCGCCGCCCATGACGCGCTGCTGGCGGTGCTTGCCACGCGCTGCGGCGGTTGAACACCGCCGCTGCCCCTTGGGGTGCCGTCCCGGTATTGCCTTGATTGGCGGTATCTCACCGGACCCGGGTTCCGGTGAGATACCAGTTGCCGACTCAGCCGTTTTCGCTGTGTTCCGTCAGTGCCGAGGTTTCCTGAACCTGAGTCTCGGCAGCCGCAGCGGGGTTTTCCAGCACCGGTTTGGCGCGTGATCTACGCGGATCATTTGCCGGACGCGGCGCGGACACGGCGCTGACCGCCACGGGCGGCGGCAGGCTGGTATCGATCGGGCCGGACAAGGAGACCGGGATATTGGCTGTCACCACGGTGATGGCGGCGAGCTGGCGCGGCGCGGCGCGCGGATCGTTGGGCGCACGCCGAGGCTCGGCAACCGTGGTGGTCGCCGTCCCTACCGCTGGCTCAACCGGTGTGCTGGGCGCGTGGTCCGCAGTTTCGGTAACCCTATCCGCCGGGGCAACGGGTTCAACGGCGGTCGCCGTCGACGCACTGTCACTCACATCGAATCCCAGTTGGCGCTGGGGATGAGCGAAGTCGGTCTCGGTTGCGGACTCGGAAACCGAAGCAACGACATCCGCGGACGGACGAACTTCATCCAGCGGGAACGCAGGTACCGCTTCCTCTACTGCGGCTTCAGCTGCCGGAGACTCGGACGCAAACGCCGCCGGTTCCGGGAAATCGACCGTCTCTTTGTGTTCCGAGCGTTGTTCCGAGCTGTCTTCCGAGCTGTCTTCCGAGTTGTCCCCCGCAATGATCTCCGGCGCCATGTTCAGCAGCTCGGCGGCCTCATGCGCGGAGACGTCGCCGACGGCGGCGGGTTCCCTGGTGAGTGCAGCGGCAGTATCTTCGATCACCAGCGCGTCGGTCGGCGCTGCTTCGCCTTCGGGCAGCGGTGCGCGCTCACGCCGACGTTTCGGCTGTCGACGTTCGCCTTCGGGACGTCGTGGCGGGCGCGGTGACGCCGCGGGCGCCGCGTCTTCCCGGATCGCCTCGGCGGGCAGCAATGCCAGCTCGTCCGCGCTTTCAGCGCCTTCGGTTGCCACCCGGCTCTGGTCATCCCGGGCGGGCCGGCGTCGGCGTCGGCTGCGGCGCGGGCGGCCATCTTCGCCGGTGCGCGGCGATTCGTCGTCGCCAACTACCGGAGCCAGAACCGCCGCCGGTTCGGCGGCGGCTGCTTCAGTGGCGTCGCCGGGACCGGGCGGGCGGCCGCGGCCGCGACCACCGCGTCGGCCCCGATTCTGGCCCTGCCCCTGCTGGCCCTGCACGACGGAATCGTCGGCCGCGTTCGCTTTCTCGGTCGGGCGGCGATTATTGCGCTGGGCGGCCGGTTTGCGCGCCACTGGAGCGGGCGGTGACTCCGGTGCGATCGGCGCTGCTTCTTCGGTTCCCACGAGCGATCCGAGCAGACGTTTGAGCCAGCTTTTGCGGGCACCACTGCTGGCTGGGCTGGCGGCCGCGGGTGCTTCGGGCACGGGTGCCGCTGGGCGCGGCGGCGGGGGCGAGGGCGCAGGGGATTGCGGCGGCAGCGACTGTACCGCGGGTTCCGGCAGCGGCGGGGCGGACTCGATCTCCAGCGGGTCGGGCAGATTTTCCGTAGCCAGCTGGTTGATGAGCTGATAGCTGTACATGTCCGGCACATTGTCCTGTTCGCGAATACGCTGGACTTCGTAATGCGGCGTTTCCATGCTTTCGCTGGGCAGAATCGCGACGCGAATCCCGTGACGGGTCTCGATGTCCAGAATCGTGCGGCGCTTCTCATTGAGCAGGAAGGTGGCGACAGCGACCGGCGTAATGGCGCGGATCTGCACGCTGTTTTCCTTTTGCGCCTCCTCCTCGACCAGACGCAGGATCGACAGTGCCAACGACCGGGTACCGCGGATCGTGCCCTGGCCGTCACAGCGCGGACACACCTTGAAGGTCATTTCTTCCAGTGAGGGACGCAGGCGTTGCCGCGACATTTCCAGCAGGCCGAAGCGGGAAATACGGCCGAGCTGCACACGGGCGCGGTCGACCTCCAGCGCCACGCGCATGCGATCTTCGACCATGCGCTGGTTCTTGCTGGACAGCATGTCGATGAAGTCGATGACGATGAGGCCGCCCACGTCGCGCAACCGCAACTGACGAGCAATCTCGTCGGCTGCCTCCAGATTGGTGTGCAGGGCGGTTTCCTCGATATCGCCGCCCTTGGTGGCGCGCGCCGAGTTGATGTCGACGGAGACCAGTGCTTCGGTGATGTCGATGACGATGGAGCCGCCCGATGGCAATTTCACTTCGCGCTGAAAAGCCGTTTCGATCTGCTGCTCGATCTGGTAGCGATTGAACAGCGGCACGCTGTCGTTGTAGTACTTGACCCTGCCGGCTTCGTCCGGCATGACCTGCTGGACGAAGGCGGCGGCGAGTTGGTAGGCCTCCTTGTTGTCGACGATGACCTCGCCTACGTCGGGACGCAGATAGTCGCGGATGGCCCGGATAATGACGTTGCTTTCCTGGAACAGGAATTTCGGCGCCTTGGCCTGCTGGGCTTCGCGTTCGATGGTCTGCCACAGGTGCAGCAGATAATCGAGGTCCCACTGGAGCTCTTCGGAGGAACGGCCGATACCGGCAGTCCGCACGATGACGCCGCAGGCCTCGGGGATTTCCAGGCCCTTGAGCGCGTCGCGCAGTTGATCGCGCTCCTCGCCCTCGATGCGGCGTGAGATACCGCCGGCGCGGGGGTTATTGGGCATCAGCACCATGTAACGGCCGGCCAGACTGACGAAAGTCGTCAGTGCCGCGCCCTTGCTGCCGCGCTCTTCCTTTTCGACCTGAACAATGACTTCCTGGCCTTCCTCAAGGATTTCCTTGATCTTGACCTTGCCCTGGGGGTCGGCGGGGCGGCGCTTGAAATATTCCCGGGCGACTTCCTTAAGCGGCAGAAAGCCGTGCTTTTCCGCGCCGTAGTTGACGAATGCAGCTTCCAGGCTGGGCTCTACCCGCGTGATGACGCCCTTGTAGATATTGGCTTTTTTCTGCTCCCGGGTGCGGTTTTCGATGTCCAGGTCATAGAGTAGCTGGCCGTCGACCAGCGCGACACGCAACTCTTCCGGCTGCGTGGCATTGATGAGCATTCTTTTCATGTTGGTCCTGCGCAATGAATGGCGCTGGACGGTGTGTCGGTAGGAACGGAGACGAAATTCGGGTGCTATCCGGCATATCGGAGCTACGAGCCACGCACAGGGTATCGGTGAGCGCTTGCCGCGATCGTTCTGGCTAAGAGGATGGTCAGAGGGTTACCCCCGTAATCACAACAACGTTGAACCGAATGTTGAACTGATCGTCCTGTTGGCAGCGGATCGGGTGGCTTGCGGCTTCTCGCGCGACAACCAGGCCAGTGTTACCCGAGTGCAAATTTCGTTTCGGCATTACCGCCACGCCATCGAGCGTGGGCTTTGTAAGGCGCGCTTGCGTGTGCTTTTGACTACGACGCGCCGAGGTAACTGTGCGGGCTCGCCCGGCCGGCGCAACACCGACGCACTTCGCGGGTGAGGGGTTTGGGGCGGGCGGGTGCCAGCGCGCCGGAATATAACGGATCTCATTAACCAATTCAATTAAAAGAACAAATTTGCCCGTCTGCTACACTAGCGGCGAGCGATGCGCGGTGATTTTCAGTGACCGAGTTCAGGGTATCTCCGTCCCCCAATGGCGTCACCTGGCTTGATATAGCGGAGGAACAAGCGGGGCAGCGCATCGATAATTTTCTGTTGGCGCTGCTCAAGGGGGTGCCCAGGTCGCGTATCTATCGCCTGCTCCGCAAAGGGGAGGTCCGCGTCAACAATGGGCGCACCAAGCCCGAATATAAATTGCTCGCCGGGGATCGGTTGCGACTGCCGCCGGTGCGGACGGCGCCGCTCCGGGTGTCGTCAACGCCTCCGCTGGCATTGCAGCAGTCGTTGACGGATCGGGTAGTGAGTCGGGGCGAGGGCTGGCTGGTGCTCGACAAGCCGGCCGGTCTGGCGGTTCACGGCGGCAGCGGCGTCGCGCTGGGTGTGATAGAGGCGTTGCGTGCGATCTGGCCGGACCGGCGCAGTCTGGAGCTGGTCCACCGGCTTGATCGGGATACCTCGGGCTGTTTGCTGATTGCCTCGGCCCGTTCGGCACTGCTGTCCTTGCAGCGACAGATGCGCGACGGCGCGATGGAGAAGAAGTACCTTGCGCTGGTTGCCGGACGCTGGCCGGACGGGCTGAGGGAAGTGAGTGCGCCGTTGCGGAAAAACACGCTGAGTTCGGGTGAGCGCAGGGTGCGGGCCGATGTTGACGGCAAGCCCGCGCTGACCCGATTCACGGTCGTGCGGCGACTTCCTGGCTTTACGCTGGTGGAGGCCCGCCTGGCGACTGGCCGGACGCATCAAATCCGGGTGCACTGCCAGTTGATGGGGCATCCGGTGGCCGGCGATCCCAAATACGGTGCGCGGGATGCCAATCAAAAAGCGCGGGAGTTTGGCTTGCGGCGGATGTTCCTGCACGCGGCCGAACTGATTTTCGAAGATCCCGCGACACAAATTCAGGCGGCGGGCAGGGCGCCGTTGCCGCACGAATTGGCGGAGGTGCTGCGGCGGCTGGCGGAGCTCCCCGGTTAGCCTGAAATATCGGTATAGCGGCGGCGGATTCGGGTCGTTGATTCACTCGCCAGGGCCGGTCGACCCATACTGCCAGATCAACGACCGTCGGTGATTACATCCACTCCGAACTCCGCCAGTAGCGCGCGCAGCGCGATCAACGGCAGTCCGACCAGCGCGGTGGGATCGTCGCTGCGAAGCGCCTCGAACAAGGCGATGCCGAGTCCCTCCGCCTTGAAACTGCCGGCGCAATCATAGGGTTGCTCACGCTCCAGGTAACGCTCGATTTCTGCGGCCGTCAGGGCGCGGAACACCACCTCGGTGATGACCGTCTGGCTTGCCGCTTTGCCGGTCGTGACATTCAGTACGGTGACAGCGGTGTAGAAGTGCGCGGTTCGACCGGAGAGGTGCCGCAATTGATCGCATGCTGTGGTGAAGTCGCCGGGTTTGCCGAGTGTCAGGCTGCCGCAGACGGCCGCTTGATCGGAACCGATGATCAGGGAGTCGGGGCAGCGTTGCGCCAGTGCCCGGGCTTTGGCTTCGGACAGCCGCGCGGCCAGCGCGCTGGGCGGCTCGCCGGCCTGCGGAGATTCGTCGACACCGGGTGCCAACTGGCGAAACGGCAGCCCGAAGCGGGCAAATAGCTCGCGGCGATAGGGCGAGGTGGAAGCGAGGACGATTTTCATCGGGTGGGGATTCGAGCGGGGCCGTCACTATAGCTGCGTTTTTCTTTGACAGATCAAGATGCTATCCCTAAAATCGCGCCGCGATGAACAGTCCGATCCCCCGCTCCAGCCTGCCGCGATCCGTTGCGGTGCGCAAACTCGCGGCGCAAAGCCAGAGTCTCTGTGGTGTGATTGATGGAGCCGGGTTGCCGCGCCTGTCCGCGGCGGTGTCGGCAATCGCGGGCCCGGTAACTGTCGAGTTGCGGTTCGCGCCGGGCACCGCCGGGTTTCCCGAGGTGACCGGACAGGTGTCGGCGCAGGTGGTGATGGTCTGCCAGCGCTGCCTGGGCGCCTTGACGGTGGCTCTGGAAGTGTCGATTGCCCTGGGGGTGGTACGCGATTTCGCGGACGACCAACGTTTGCCCCGACGGCTCGATCCCTGGATTGTCGCTGACGAGGAGGGGGATCTTCATGATCTCGCCGAAGAGGAATTGTTGTTGGCGCTGCCCATCGTCGCGCTGCACGAAGATGAATCCTGCCATGCGTCCCCGGCCGTGACCGGAGACGCCGGCGACACCCGGAACCCGTTTCGGGTTCTGGCAGAACTGATGCCGCAACGCTGAGCTCCGGCCGCGCGGCGCAATCAACCGCAATTTACCGATGACGGGCCCGAGCCCGGGAGAACAGGATGGCCGTACAACAGGATCGCAAGACTCGCTCCAAACGCGGCATGCGCCGTTCCCATGATGCGCTCACCGGCCCCACGCTGGCGGTGGATAGCCTGAGCGGCGAAAAGCATCGTCGCCATCATGTGACTGCCGACGGGTTTTATCGCGGTCGCAAAGTGGTTGACATCGACACCGATTGACCATTGGCCTTCACCGCAGTCGTCGCTGTCGATGCGATGGGCGGCGATTTGGGTGCGACCGCGACGGTTCCCGCCGTGGTCGACTTTCTTTCCGGTAATCCCGACGTTCAGATACTGCTCTTTGGTAACGAGAGCGATTTGAGTGGGCCGCTGCGTGATCGGAGCGGGCATGTGGCGTCGGAACGCCTGCAAGTGATCGACTGCCCACAGCGGGTGGAGAGCGGCGACCGACCGGCGCACGCCCTGCGTCACAAGCGTGAATCCTCGATGTGGCGCGCGCTCGCCGCCGTGGCTGACGGGCGCGCATCGGCCTGTGTCAGCGCGGGGGAAACCGGTACCTTGATGGCGATGGGAACCGCCGTGCTCGGCACGCTGCCCGGGATCGAGCGGCCGGCCATCTGCACCGCGTTGCCGACGGCAGCGGGCCGGGTGTGTCTGCTCGATCTCGGCGCCAATGTCGATTGCGACGGCGCCACACTCCATCAGTTCGCCCGCATGGGCGTGGCTCGCTTGCAGGTCGCGGAGCGATTGCGCACCCCTCGGGTCGCGCTCCTCAATATCGGTGCCGAGGCGGGCAAGGGCAATCGCGCGGTCAAGGCGGCGGCCGAACTGCTCGCGGCAGATGCGACCCTCAACTATGTCGGTTTCGTGGAAGGCGACGCGTTGCTGCGCGGGCAGGCCGATCTGGTGGTCTGCGACGGTTTCGTCGGCAACGTGGCGCTGAAGGCGATCGAAGGGACGGCGCGCCTGCTGATCGAGCGGTTGCGCGCGACCGGTCGGAGTCGCTCCGCTTGGCGGAGCTGGGTGGCGCGGCCACTGTTCAAGTCCGCACTCGGCTTTCTCGATCCCGGTCAATACAATGGCGCCTCCATGCTCGGACTCCGGGGCGTGGTCGTAAAGAGTCACGGCAGCGCCGACAGTGCCGGTTTCAGCCACGCATTGACGGTTGCGTTGACGGAAGCCGGGGGCGGAATGCCCGGCCGCATCGCCGCGCGTCTGGCTGCCCTGGCAAGCAATTCCTGACCAAGGGTCCGGTGCGATTTGTCACCGGTGTGATTTACCAGTGAGAGCCCGTCCTTGAATCAATCGCTCGCTTTGAACCCGCAACTCGCCTTCGTTTTTCCCGGCCAGGGTTCCCAGAAAATCGGCATGTTGGCCGAGCTGGCGGACCGGCATCCGCAGATTCTCGATACCTTTTCCGAAGCGTCCGCGCAGCTGGGTTACGACCTCTGGCAACTGTGCCAGCAGGGCGATCCCGCCGCCATCAATCTCACGGAACGCACGCAGCCGCTGTTGCTGACCGCCAGTGTCGCTCTGTGGCGGCTGTGGCAGCAGCAAGGTGGTGTTCTGCCCGCCGTGATGGCAGGGCACAGTCTGGGCGAGTGGTCGGCACTGGTGTGCGCGGGCGTGGTGGCTTTTGGCGATGCTGTCGAACTCGTGCGCAGGCGCGGTGCCTACATGCAGGCGGCGGTGCCGGCCGGCGTGGGCGCCATGGCGGCGGTGATGGGTCTGGATGGCGCCGAGATCGAACGCTGTTGTGCGCTGGCGGCGGCAACGGAGGTCGTCGCGCCGGTCAACTACAATGCACCGGATCAGGTGGTCATCGCGGGACACGCCGCCGCCGTGGCGCGCGCCATCGAATTGTGCAAGGCAGCCGGTGCGAAGCGGGCACTGCCGCTGCCGGTCAGCGCTCCCTTTCATACCGAATTGATGCGTCCGGCTGCGGAACGCCTGGCTGCCGACATCGCGGCGACCCGATTCGATACGCCGGTCATCCCGGTCATCCACAATGTGCATGCGCGCGCGGAAGCCGATCCGGTCGTCATCAAGGATCTGATGGTGCGTCAGATCTACAGCCCGGTGCGCTGGGTGGATTGTGTGGCGGCACTGACGGCGCGCGGCGTGACGCTGACGGTGGAATGCGGTGCCGGCAAGGTGCTGTGCGGATTGAACAAGCGGATTGCCGCCACGCTGGCGACTGCTGCCACCGAGGATGATGCCAACCTGACGGCTGCGCTGACGGCCGCCGGGCGTAACTGAATGTGTTTCCCACGCCGTAAAGCGGAGCAATCGTCATGAGTATTGTGGACAAGATCGCCCTGGTCACCGGCGCCAGCCGCGGCATCGGCGCGGCCATCGCCGATGCGCTGGGGAGGGCGGGCGCCATCGTCGTCGGCACCGCCACCACCCCGGAAGGCGCCGAGCGCATCTCCGCGCGCTTTGCCGGGCTCGGGATCAAGGGTCGCGGGATGGCGCTCGATGTCACCGATGCGGCAGCCGTCGTGCAGGTCGTGCAACGGATCGAGGACGAGTTCGGCCCCCCGCTGATTCTGGTCAATAACGCCGGAATTACCCGCGACAACCTGTTGTTGCGCATGAAAGAAGACGAGTGGAACGATGTCATCGAAACCAATCTGGGCGCCGTGTACCGGCTCTGCAAGGCGTGCGCGCGCGGGATGACGCGCGCGCGCTGGGGCAGAATCATCAACATCAGCTCCGTGGTGGGGGCGATGGGCAACGCGGGTCAGGCCAATTACGCCGCCACCAAGGCGGGCGTCGCCGGGTTCGGACGCGCGCTTGCCAAGGAGCTGGGCTCGCGTAACATCACGGTCAATACGGTGGCACCCGGCTTTGTCGATACCGACATGACCCGCGAGCTGCCGGCGGCGAATCGCGACGCGATGCTCGCTACCATCCCGCTCGGGCGGCTCGGGCAGCCGGAAGAAATCGCCGCTGTGGTGGTGTTTCTGGCGGAGGATGGCGGCGCCTACATCACCGGCGAAACCATCCAGGTCAACGGCGGCATGTACATGGGTTGAGGGGCGGAATCGGGACTGCCCGACGTGGCGGTTACGGAGCGGGGGAATTTGGGTAAAATGCGCGCCGGCACAACGGGGCTCCCTGCCTCCACCGGCTCTGGGCTGCCGACCGAGGGCGGGCTGCATAACACACTGGCACAACACTGGTACCACAGGAGCGATTGTTAATCATGAGCAACACACGAGAACGCGTCATCAAAATGGTTGCCGAGCAATTGGGCGTAAAGGAAGAAGATGTCAAGCCCGATTCATCCTTCATTGACGATCTCGGCGCGGACTCGCTGGATACCGTGGAGCTGATCATGGCCCTGGAAGAAGAGTTCGATACCGAAATTCCCGACGAAGATGCCGAAAAACTGGCCACGGTTCAGGATGCCATTGATTACATCGAGAAGAATCTGGGCTGATTTCCCTACACTATCTCCGACCGCTGGCGCCAGCCGGCGGTCGTCTCATTCCTTGCTCGCGCTTGTCCCTGGACGCGCGTGCTGATCCGGGTTCCGGCGCGGGATGACGGACTTGCCAGTGTTCGTCAACGGCACCGCGGACGGCACCGTCAGTTCCGCGGATCGGGGGCTTCATTACGGCCACGGCCTGTTCGAGACCATGCGACTCTGCGGCGGTGCCTTGCCGCTGTGGGGCTGGCACTGGTCGCGCCTGAGTCGTGGCGCCGCCGTTCTGCGCATTGGCCTTGACCGCGCGACGGTATGGGACGACCTGCGTCGCGCCTGCGGCCAGTGGCCGGCCGATGGTGTCGTCAAGCTGATGATCACCGCTGGTTCCGGCGGCACGGCGTATCGTCACGACGACGGCCCCTGCAACCGTTATCTTTTTTATCGACCCTTGCCGGCGCGTCGCGATTTCGTTCATCTGCGGGTGTGCGATTATCGTTTGCCGATCAATCCCCACTTGGCGGGCATCAAACACCTCAATCGCCTCGACCAGGTGCTGGCCGCACGCCAATTGCCGTCGGACCGGGAGGGTTTGCTGCTCGACACCGGGGCGCGGGTCATTGAAGGACTGGCCGGAAACATCTTTGTGCGGACGGCGGCGGGCTGGCTGACGCCGGATCTGCGCGATGCCGGCGTGTGCGGGGTGATGCGCGAGTATTTACGGACCGAAATTTTTCCCGCATTGGGACTGCGGGTTGGCGAAGCCAGCCTGTCGTTGGCGGATGTGCACGCAGCCCGGGAGCTGTTCCAGTGCAATGCGGTACGGGGTATCCAGGCGGTTACGGCCATCGACGGTAGCGATCATCTGCTGGCCGTGGACGAAATCCTCCGCATACAAGATGAACTCGCGCGTCGACAGCCGTGCTTCGCCGCCTGACTCTGGCGCTGCTGGCGGCTCTGGCCACGGCTGCCGGCGCCTGGCAATGGGCGCACTATCACCTCAGTCGTCCCCTGGCCATCGCGCCCGCAACCGAACTGCTGGTGGTGGAGAAGGGTGAAAGTCTGTCGTCCCTGAGTGCCCGCCTGCGGGCGGACGGCATCCTGAGCTCGGCGCTGTCGCTGCGTCTCTATGCGCGTTTCAGCGGTCGTCATCGAATCCATCCTGGCGACTATCGACTGGTGCCGGGCGATACCGCGCTCGGGCTGATCACCAAGCTGGAGCGAGGTGATGTGATCCGCTACAGCATCACGTTTCCCGAGGGCTGGACGCTGGCCCAGTGGCGCGCATTGCTGGCCAGAGAGCGATTGTTGATTTCGCTGACCCGAGCGCTCAGTGGCGCCGACCTGGCCGCCGATCTGGGCATCGACGCGACCAATCCGGAAGGCTGGTTTTCGCCCAATACCTATTTTTTTGTTGCCGGCGACAGTGATCGCGACATTCTCGAACGGGCGCACCGACGCCAAAGCGATATGCTGGAGCGCCTGTGGCGTGAGCGGGCAGAGGATCTGCCCTATGCCAATCCGTATGAAGCGTTGATCATGGCGTCGTTGGTGGAACGGGAGACGGGCCTTGCGGCGGAACGCCCCCAGATCGCCGGTGTACTGGTGCGCCGCCTGCGGATCGGGATGCGCTTGCAGACGGATTCCACCGTGATCTACGGGCTCGGCGCACGCTACGCCGGCAAGCTGTCGCGGGCGCATCTGGCCGAGGCGAATGACTACAATACTTACGTGATCGACAGGCTGCCGGTTACACCCATTGGCAATCCCGGTGATGACGCCTTGCGCGCGGCGCTGCATCCCGGTGCGGGCGATGCGCTCTATTTTGTTGCCCGAGGCGACGGCAGCCACGAATTTTCCGGCACGCTCGATGCGCACCAACGGGCGGTGCGGCGCTACCAGTTGCAGCGCGCCAAGGATTACCGCTCGACGCCGAAGCCCCAGGAGGCCGGATCGCCGTGAGAGGACGTTTCATTACCATCGAGGGTGGCGAAGGTGCCGGCAAAAGCACCAGTGTCGCGCTGATGGCTGACTTCCTGCGCGCATCGGGCATTGCCTGCCTGACCACCCGGGAGCCCGGCGGCACGCGCCTGGGCGAACGGGTGCGGGAAATGTTGCTTGCGGTAACCGATGAGCCCGTCGCTCCCCTGGCCGAACTGCTCCTCATGTTCGCCGCCCGGGCACAGCATCTGGCCCAGGTCGTGGTGCCCGCGCTCGAGGCCGGCACTTGGGTCATTTGCGATCGTTTCACGGATGCCTCCTACGCCTATCAGGGCGCGGGGCGGGGGTTGGGAGAGGCCCCGGTGGCGGCCCTGGAGCAATTGGTACAGGGCGCACTGCGGCCCGATCTCACGCTGATCCTCGACCTCGATCCCGAGCACGGACTCGCCAGGGTCCGGCAGCGTGGGCCACTGGATCGTTTCGAGCGGGAGCAGCGGGCGTTTTTCGCCCGCGTGCGAGCCGCCTACCGGCGTCGTGCCGAGCTCGACCCCGGCCGCTGTCGGCTGATCGATGCCGGACAGACACCGGAACAGGTCGGCGCAGCGGTGCTCGCGCCCTTGCGTGATCTGGTCGGCGCGCGATGATCCAGCCCGAGTTCCTGGCTCCCTATCCCTGGCACGGGGAGCAATGGCAAGCGCTGGATGCCCTGCTGAGGGCGGGCACCTTGCCCCATGCGCTGCTGTTCGCCGGCGCGCCGGATATCGGCAAATTTCATTTCGCCAGGGCGTTTGCGAGCCTGGTGCTGTGCGCCGAGCCACGGACGAGTGCCTGCGGGCGCTGCCGAAACTGTCAACTGATTGGGGCCGGCAGCCATCCCGATCTGGTGCTGATCCAACCGGAAGAGCGCGGCAAAGCGATCCGCATCGATGCGATTCGCGAGTTGCGCGAGTTTTGCGCCGGGCGACCGCACCAGGGCGGCTGGCGGGTGATCCTGATCGAGCCGGCGGAAGCCTTGAATGCCAATGCGGCGAACGCGCTGCTCAAGACTCTGGAAGAGCCGGGAGAGCGCACTCTGCTGTTGCTGGTGAGCCACCAGCCCGGTCGGCTCGCGGCCACCGTCCGCAGTCGCTGCCGGTTGCTGCGCCTGCCCACCCCGGCGATCGCGCAGGCGCTGCCCTGGTTGCGGATACGGCTGCCGAGCGAAACGGAGGCGGAATCCCTGCTGGTACGCGCCGGACGCCGGCCCTTGCGCGCGCTCGCGCTGGCTTCCGGCGATTTGGCGCAGACGTTCGCGCGGGTTCAGGAACTGGTCACCGGCGTCGCCGATGGTTCCATGGTGCCGGCCGCGGCGGCGGCTGCCGTGAACGCGCACTTCGATACGGGAGAGGCGCTGGGTTGGCTCAGCCACTTTGTCGCCGCGCGTGCGCGCGACGCGATTGCGCGGGGCGAGCGGCCACCGCAGCCGCTGTTCGATTTTTTCGATCGTCTCGCGGCGGTGCGTCGCGAGCATGCCGGCAACGCGAATCTGAATGCCGAACTGGTCTGGGAAGGGCTGTGGCAGGATTGGCGCCGCGCCGTGGTCGCCGGTGGCTGAACCGGTCCGGCGTCTGTGCTAGGCTTTGGCCCGGGTTACGGGGTCCCTGGCTGAGGAGGCATCAATGCGAACGGCGGGCGGTAATCTTCGCAACGGAATTCTCAACCTTGCCATCAAGGATATCAACGAGCTGTACGCTTGCTTCATGCCCTTTATCGATGGCGGCGGACTGTTCATTCGTACGCGCAAGGAATATCGGCTGGGCGAGCAGATCTTTGTCCTGCTGGACTTGCTGGACGAACCGGAGAAAACACCCCTCACCGGTGAAATTGTCTGGATCACCCCGGTGGGTAGCGGAATCCGTCCCCAGGGCATTGGCATCCGGCTGGCGGCGGAGCATGTCGATATCGTGCGTAGAATAGAAACTGACCTCGCCACCCTGCAGAACTCGGATCGTCCTACCTATACGCTGTGATCCTTCCCCGTGTTTGTTTCGATCCCGTGATTTGCGCCATCCAATGTTGATTGACTCCCACTGCCACCTCGACCGTCTCGATCTGAGTGCGTTCGACGGCTCGCTCGATGCGTTGCTCGCGGTGGCGCGTGGCGCCGGGGTCGGAGCCATGCTGGCCGTGGGCATCGACCTCGCGTCGTCTCGCGAAATGATCCGGCTGGCGACGCGCCATGCCGACGTGTTTGCGACGGTCGGTGTGCATCCGCTGCAAACCGAAGCCCTCCCGTTACCCGATGAAACCGAGTTGCTAGCACTGGGCGCGAGCGACGTCGTGGTGGCGATCGGGGAAACCGGCATCGACGGTCATTACGGCGGCGACAACCTGGACTGGCAACGCGAAAGTTTTCGCATCCACGCGCGCGTCGCCAGCCGGCTGCGCAAGCCCCTGGTGGTGCATACCCGGGATGCGCGGGCGGAAACCCTGGCGCTGTTGCGCGCGCATACCGATCCCGCCGTGGGCGGAGTCCTGCACTGTTTCACGGAAGACTGGGCCACCGCGAGCGCGGGACTGGAGCTGGGTTTTTACATTTCCTTTTCCGGCATCGTCACTTTCCGCAACGCCGGAGATCTGCGCGAGATCGCCGCGCGGGTGCCGATGGATCGCCTGCTGGTGGAAACGGACGCGCCCTGGCTCGCGCCCGTCCCCTACCGTGGCAAGACCAACCGGCCGCACTATGTGGCCGAAGTGGCCCGTTGCATCGCGGCGCTGCGCGGCATGGACCTCGATCATTTCAATGCCCGGGTGGCGGAGAATTTCGCGCGCCTGTTTCGGATCGAGGTGCCGGCGCTGGTCGGGGGAGTGACATGAAAAACCGCATCGCAACCATGCTGGCCCTGCAGGATGCGGTCAATACCCAGGTGCACCCCCAGTGGCGCCGTCAGGGCAATCCCTGGTACCGGGCCATCTGGGTCGAATGCGCGGAGCTGCTGGATCACTACGGCTGGAAGTGGTGGAAAGGACAGCAGCCCGATCTCGATCAGGTGCGCCTGGAACTGGTCGATATCTGGCATTTCGGGCTCAGCACGCTGCTGGAACGGGAGCTCGCCGCGGATGACGTCGCCGCCGAGTTCGCCGCCGCGCTCGCGGCACCCGTGCCGCGGGGCGATGCGGAAGCATTTCGCGGCGCGGTCGAACGCTTTGCGGCGCGAACCCTGGTCGCCCAGGATTTTGACCTCCCGGGCTTCGCCGTATTGATGCAGGTGATCGAGCTCAGCTTCGACGAGCTGTATCGCCACTATGTGGGCAAGAACGTCCTCAACGGTTTCCGGCAGGATCACGGCTATCGGGACGGCAGTTATCGCAAGAACTGGCACGGCCGTGAAGACAACGAATGGCTGGTCGAACTGAGCGCGGCCCTGGACCCGGAAAGCGATTCCTTCGCGCAGGATCTTTATGCCGCGCTGCGCAGCCGTTATGTCGTCGCGCCCGCCGCCGGGGCGTGAAATCGCAGGCGCGATCCGTATAATTGGCCGCCTTTCGGACCCGGGTCCGGATCCCACCCCCTACGGAGACATCCAGTGAAATCACCCGTTCGCGTTGCCGTCACCGGAGCCGCTGGCCAGATCAGCTACTCGCTTTTGTTCCGCATTGCCGCCGGGGAAATGCTCGGCGCCGACCAGCCGGTGATTCTGCAACTGCTAGAAATCACTCCGGCGCTGACGGCGCTGCAAGGGACCGTGATGGAGCTGGAAGACTGCGCATTCCCGCTGCTCGCCGGCGTGGTGCAGACCGACGATCCCGCCGTTGCCTTCCGTGACGCCGACTACGCCCTGCTGGTAGGCGCGCGGCCGCGCGGTCCGGGCATGGAGCGCAAGGATCTGCTGGAAGCCAACGCCACCATCTTTTCCGTGCAGGGCAAGGCGATCAACGATCACGCCAAGCGCGGCATCAAGGTGCTGGTGGTGGGCAACCCGGCCAACACCAACGCGCTGATTGCCCAGCGCAATGCGCCGGCGATCGATCCGCGCCAGTTCACCGCCATGACCCGCCTGGATCACAACCGGGCGCTGACCCAGGTGGCGCTCAAGACCGGCACCACCGTCAACGACGTCAGCCGCATGACCATCTGGGGCAACCATTCCGCCACCCAGTACCCGGATCTGCACCATGCCCAGGTCAAGGGCAAACCCGCCCTGTCGCTGGTCGATCAGGCGTGGTACGAAAGCGAGCTCATTCCGGTGGTGCAACAGCGCGGCGCCGCCGTCATCAAGGCGCGCGGCGCGTCGAGCGCGGCCTCCGCCGCCAATGCGGCCATCAGCCACATGCGCTCCTGGGCGCTGGGCACGCCGGCGGGCGACTGGGTCAGCATGGGCGTCCATAGCGATGGCAGCTACGGCATTGCCCAGGGGCTTATCTACTCCTTCCCCTGCACCTGTCAGGGCGGCGACTGGAAAATCGTGCAGGATCTCGATATCAATGCCTTCTCGCGGGAAAAAATGACCCTGACCGAAACCGAGTTGAGCGAGGAGCGCGATGCAGTCAAGCATCTGCTGCCCTGATCGCCGCCGCCAACCCTTCGGAGACCGGTGATCATGGGCTTTCCCAAGTTGGGCAATCTGGCGCCGACGTTCACCCTGCCGAATCAGCGGGGTGAGCCGGTCGCGCTCAAGGACTTCCGCGATCGGCATCCGGTGGTACTGTATTTTTACCCCAAGGCGATGACGCCGGGCTGTACCGTCCAGGCCTGTGGCATCCGCGACCGGCGCGCCGAGTTCGCCGAACTCGGGGTCGTCGTGCTCGGCATCAGCCCGGACCCGGTGAGCCGGCTCGCGAAGTTCGCCGAGCGGGACGCGCTGGATTTCGATCTGTTGTCCGACGTGGATCACGCCATCGCCGAGCGTTACGGGGTGTGGGGCCTGAAGAAATTCATGGGGCGCGAGTTCATGGGGATTCGCCGCACCACCTTCATCGTCGGTCGCGACGGGCGCCTGCGCCAGGTGATGGACAAGATCAAGACCACCAGCCATCAGGATGACGTGCTGGCCTGGTTGCGCCAGAATCCGGACTGAACGGCGGCTCAAATCCGCTTGCCGAAAATTGTTTTCCGCGGCAGCCCCGCCTTCGCCGGAAGCTGCTCCACCACCCCGAGGTACGCCGATGTCGTTATTCATTCCCTCCGCCTGGGCCCAGGCCGCGCCCGCCAACGAACCCAATCCGCTGTTCACGCTGGTGCTGTTCGGCGGACTTTTTGTCTTCATGTACTTCGTGATCATCCGGCCCCAGCAGAAGCGCCGCAAGGAGCAGGCCAATCTGGTCGCGAAGCTCGCCAAGGGCGATGAAGTCGTTACCGCCAGCGGTATCCTGGGGCGCATCACCAAGATCGAAGGCAACTTCCTGGTGCTTGAGGTCTCCGACAAGGTGGAGCTCAAGTTCCAGCGCGAAGCGGTACATGCCGTGCTCCCCAAGGGAACCCTGAAAGCGCTGTAGCCGCCCGCCCGCGCGGAGGCCAGGGGTGGAAGCCGGCCCGATCAGCTTTCCGCCACGCCTGCCACTGGCGCGTCTGCCGACGCCGCTGGAACCGCTCGACCGGCTCCGCGAGCGCATCGGCGGCCCCCGTATCTGGGTCAAGCGCGACGATCTGACCGAGTGCGCCGTCACCGGCAACAAGGTACGCAAGCTCGAGTTCACCCTGGCCCGCGCCCGTGCCGCCGGCTGCGATACGCTGATTACCGCGGGCGGACTCCAGTCCAACCACTGTCGCGCCACCGCGCTGCTGGGCGCTCGCCTGGGTTTTCGGGTTCACCTGCTGTTGCGCGAGGAGGGGATCCCCAACCCCCATCCCCAGGGCAACCTGCTGCTCGATCTGCTGGCCGGGGCGACCGTATCCCGCTACAGCAAGGCCCATTACCGCGCCCATCAGGCGGAGCTGTACGACCAATGGGCGGCCCACTACCGGGCACAGGGCGCGCGCCCCTGGTGTATCCCGGTCGGCGCCAGCGATGGCACCGGCGTGTGGGGTTACATCGGTTGCGCGGCCGAGTTGCGCGCGGATTTTGCCGCTGCCGGGATTCAGCCGGTCGCCATCGTGCACGCGACCGGCTCCGGCGGCACCCAGGCGGGACTGACGGCCGGCGCGCATCTCTACCATCTGGGCTGTCCGGTGATCGGCATGGCGGTATGCGACGATGCCGCCTACTTCCACAACAAGGTACGCGCCGATCTGCGCGAGTGGGCGCAACTGTACGCGACCGGTGTCGCGGTCGATGAGCTCGCGATCGAGGTCAACGACCGCTACATCGGCCCCGGCTACGGGCAGGCGACCCCGGAGATATTCGAGACCATCCGCCTGCTGGCCCGCACCCAGGGGTTGGTGCTCGATCCCGTCTACAGCGGCAAGGCATTCCACGGACTCCTGGAAGAAATCCGGCGCGGGGCGTTTCCCGCTGCAGCCGATGTGGTATTCATCCACACCGGGGGCATCTTTGGGCTGTTGGCCCAGGCCGAGAGCCTGACTGATTCGGGCAGATAATTGCTCTTCGGGCGGCATGTTCGTACAGAGGGCGCAGTTCATCGAGGCCCAGGCCGCGATCGCCGCCTGGCGACAGGACTACAACGAGGCCAGGCCCCACAGTAGCTGTCGGCGAATGCCGCCAGCCGACGCCAGTTCGATTACCCTAGGAGCCTGTCGGACTTAAGACTGCCCTACTGCGGAAAAGCCGAATTTGGTTATATTTCGGGCAAATTTTCGTTGAATAGTCCCCGCTATTCGCCGCAAATTTGCCCAAAATCTACCTCAAATCGGACTTTCCCTCGCTACGGTCGCTCAAGTCCGACAGGCTCCTAGCAACCGGACTTCCTGCCGAATGACTGGTACGGTTGAAGGGGGCAGGTCACTTCAAAGAAGGATAGAGGCGGTAATGGCAGTGGTTGCAGCTTGCCCTTCTCATAGGCGGCTATTCGAATCTTTCCGCGCTGGACTACTACTGTGCGACTAGCGAATGTCATCCGCGGCCATTACCGGGTAGCGGCCATCTCCGCGAGCCAGGCGGCGATGCTGCGCTGGTTCGACACGCCCATCGGGAGGCGCCTTCTTGAGGGGCAGCGGGGACTTTGCCGAGAACTCTTGGTGCCACCCGGCTTCCGGTTGGTTCACCTTGGGGTGTCGCCGCGTCACGGAGTCGAGGACTGCTTTTCGCTGCCGTGCCAGTTCACTTTCGTCCAGGAGCCTGGAACTGGAGCTGACGGAGTGAGCCGCTTTGATGCGCTCCCGCTGCCTTCGGATACCTTCGATGTGGTCGTTCTCCACCATGCGCTGGATTTCTGCGATCAACCGCAACGGGTCCTGGCCGAGGCTGCAAGGATTGTTCGACCGGGTGGCCGTGTTGTCCTGCTCGGATTCAATCCGTACTCATTGCTGGGCATTGGTAAATGGTTGTTGGCTCCCTGGTATGCCGCTGGGGTGTGGCGCCACAACAGCCTTGGCCGCACCCGCGTATGCGACTGGCTGGTATTACTGGGATTTTCGCTCGACCCCGAAGCGGAAATCACCGCCTCCGGAGTACCTGCCCGATGTCGGCTGGCCAAACTAGGGCGGAGTCTCGGTGAACGCTTTCTGGTCGGTGGGCGCAATAGCTTTTATGTGTTGACGGCGTGCAAGCGGACCATACCATTACAGCCGCATTCGAACTTTCCCTGGCTGCCGCGGCGGATCACCAGCGTGGGCGCCGCACTGAACCGCGGGAACGCGGTGCAAATCCCTGGAGAGGGCGGCCTCTGCCGGAGAAATTGCGCTTGAGCGCCGCTACCATGCATGTAGCGATATTTACCGATGGAGTCTGCCGTGGATCCCGGTCGCGGCGGTTGGGGTGTAGTGCCGCGTTGCGGCGGCCACGAGCGAACTCGCCATGGCGCGGAAAGGCATGCGACCCATAATCGGACGGAGTTGCGGGCGGCCATCGCGGGACTGGCCGCCCTCGCGGAGGCCAGTGAGTTATCCTTGCAGCAAGCTGCTTGACCACCGACTCGGAGTATGTGAGTCAGGGCATCAAAACTCCTGGTGCGGGGTCAAAAGACACGCAGGACACCGGGAGAATGAGCTGGCGGATGCCTTGGCGAACCGGGGCATCGACGAACCGGAGGACTGAGTGAGACAGATCGTACTGGACACCGAGACCACGGGGATCGAGGTCGATCAAGGACATCGCATCATCGAGATCGGCTGTGTGGAGCTGATCAATCGCCAGCTTACCGGCCGTCACTTTCATCATTATCTCGACCCGGAACGGGCCATCGATGCTGGCGCAGAGAGTGTTCACGGGATCCGTTCCGCCGATCTGATCGGCAAGCCGCGATTTGCGCAAATTGCCGTCGAATTGATGGAGTTTCTCGGGACGGCCGATCTGATTATTCACAATGCGCTGTTTGACCTGGGCTTTCTGAATCGCGAGCTGGAGCTGGCGAAACAGGGGCAAGTCCCCCTTCAGCACGGGCGCGTGGTGATCGATACGCTGCAAATGGCGCGCCGGCTGCATCCGGGGCAAAAGAACAGTCTTGACGCACTGTGCAAGCGGCACGGTATCGATAACAGTCACCGCGAACTGCACGGAGCGCTGCTTGACGCCGAGCTGCTGGCCAATGTCTTTCTGGCCATGACGGGTGGCCAGGTTGCCCTGAGCTTTGACAACGGCAATGCCGCCACACAGACCCTCGGTGTGTCAGGACACCGCAAGCTGGACAGGATCCGCCCGCCCTTGCGGGTCATCGGTGCCTCTGCCGCTGAGCTGGCGGTGCATGGCGAGAGGCTGATCACCATTGCACGCGCCTGTAAAGAGGGTGCTCTGTGGCCGGAAGATTCCGCCAGTGCAATGTTTACCGATCCAAGCTCGCGGCAGTGACCGGCGCCCCTCTGGGTGCTCCGGCGACGACGGGTATGGCCGGGGTATCGACGTAACACTGTGCGGGCGATGTGACCGGCATGGCGAATTACCCAGAAGCTCCACCCCCTGTGGCAAGGTTTTCATGGAGCCCCGCGTTATCTTCTGCTAGGTTAGGCAGGAAATCTCGAAACCGGCGAATGCGATGTCAGCGATAGAAAAACTTCATTCCGAGGTGGTCGATCTCAGCGGCGGCGAGCTGCGGCGCGCGGCTGAGCGCGTGATCGGGGCCATCGCGCAACTCGACGCCAGCACGGCGGAACCTTTTGTGGCCTTGGCGCGCGATCTCTGGGGCGGGGCGGTCATCTGCGAACTCAACGGGTTGCGCGTGTTGCTCGATGAAGCCCAGGCGGCGGTTCGAGACACGCTGGCGGAAGGGGCATCCTGGCATGACCTGCGCCAGGTGCTCGGTGAAGCACTCGTGGTGATCCCCGGGTTACTGGACTATCTGGTGCGCAGTCGGCGCGACAACCCCTGCCTGCTGATTCCCGAGATTACCGCCGTGCGCACCTTTCGGAACAAGCCGCCGGTCTACGAGTACCAGGTTCTGTTCGGAATCGACTGGCCCGCGTTCCGGGTCGGCGCGGATAATCTTTCCGCGGCTGTCGCTTCCGAGGATCTCAAGCGTATCCTCCACCTGTACCAACTCGGGCTGGTCAGTGTCTTGAAAGGGGTAAATCGCGCCCAAGGCTACGAAATTCTCATGCGCAGCGTCGAGCGATTGGCGCGGCTCGCGGAAGTCGGGTCCGAGCGAGATTACTGGACCGCGTTGCACGGGGTGCTCGAGAATTTTGCAAACGGCGCCTTGCTCCTTCGGCCGGATCGCGCTCGTCTGCTCGCTGCCGTGGAAAAGCAGTTGCGTACCTTTGCCGGCATTCGTACCGGCCCTACCGGCAATCCCTATCCCGAAGGACTCTGGCGTGCCTTTCTCGCCCTGCTGTCCCTGTCGAGCGGGAGGGCCGGCCGGGAGGCCAGACTGCCGGTTCCCGAGCTGGATTTCGACGATGCCGAACTGGAGGCCATCCGCGTCAAGGCATTCGGCCGCGACGGGGGGCAGGTGGCCTGGCCACTGGATGAACTGGCTGCGCGCATGGTTCGCTTGCGCAGTGCACTCGATCTTTCCCAGGAAGACGACCTACTGCCGCCGACCCTGGTGCAGGGCATGCAGGAGGATTGCGTCGCGGTGGCGCGCCGTGCCCACGAAGTCGGTCTCGAGAATCTGGTGGCGCGCTTCGAGCGCCATGGCGATACGTTGCAGCAGGCGCTCGACCAGTCGCGATCACCCACCAGTGCGGAATTGCAGGAGTACGCCGATTCGATCCTCTATCTGGATTGTGCGATCGTGGATTTTGCCGGCAGCAATCCGGATCGCGCCGACCTTGCCGCCTGGAGCAGCCGATCACTGGATGAGATCCTTCAGGCGAGCTTGCTGAAAACGGCTCGCAACGGCGTCGTGATCGGCGCCAGTGCGGTGCTATCGAAAGCCAAGGCATTGCTTGAGGTGCTTCAGGACGGTGTGCTCACGGACGAAGGCTGGGAGGAAATCGAGGCGGACTTTCTCGCTCTCAAGGCCTGCGCGATCATGCTGGACGATGCAGCCCTAGAGGCAGTTTTTGCCCGCGGCTGGGAGTTTCTGCAGACAAGTCGCTATCATCCGGCCCTTGGCCTCAATGACCGCTCGCGCAATATCGAGCATTTTGCCGATATGGTGGTCAGCCTGGAAATCTATCTGCACGCTGTGCGGTTCGGCGCCGGGGAAAGTGGCGCGGCGCTGCGAACGGCCCGTGAATGCGTGTCTGCATTGAGTTTCTGATGACGCTGATAGCACGGCAGTTTGCCATCCCGCCGCGGGCTGGTTGAGTGTCATGGCCATCAATGTCCCGCAATGGCTGCTGTATGGTCTGGGAATCCTATCGGCATTTGTGGCGCTCTGGATGCTGTGGCGGCAGCCGGGCAGCCTGCGGGCGCTGGCATGGGCGATCGGCTGGATCGGTCTGGTGGCGGCGAGCGTCCTGACCCTGCTTGCGGCCGCGGATTTCGGGCGTTACCAGAGCCTTGTCCCAGGCGTCGTGATTGCCACGGTCAAGATCGATCGGCAGACTCCCGATCCGAGGGCGACCGACCCTGGGCGGGATGGTTACCGCGTACATGCTGCAACTCGCGGCGGTGTGGCTCGCGATGTCGATCTGGGCGGGAATCACTGGATTCTGGATATACAGACCATCCGCTGCGTGCTGCCCTGGTGTCCCGTCCACCTGTACCGGAACCGCCATTTCTACGCGGCCCTTGCGCAATCCGGCGACGCATTGCCGCGGTATGACACGGTGGAGATCGGCGATCCCGAGGGCCTGCTGGACGTCTGGCGCTGGTTGGCACGGCTGCCGCGACTGCGGGGGCTGATACAGGTTGGCGAGACGGCAACAACCGCCATTTCGGTGCGGGATGGCGCCTCGTACGAAATTCGCATCGATGCGGAAGGACGCCTGTCGGTCGCTGACTCTGGACACTGATAGTGGACGCTGAACGAGGATAAAGAATTGGAGTGGGCAGCGGAATACTCCCTGTTTTTGGCGAAGACACTGACTCTGTTGCTCGCATTCGCCGTATGTCTGGGGACGATTGCGGTGTTCGCACGCAAAGCGCGCTCAGCGCACCGGGGGCGCCTGGAGGTGCGCGACTTCAGCGCCGGGGTGCGGGAGCTGGGCGAAGCGATTGATATCGCGCTGGCGCCAACGGCGGCACACAAATCGATCAAGCGCGAGCGACGCCGTTTGCGCAAGCAGTCGAAGCAACCGGACGACAGCCGGCGCCGCATCTTCGTGCTCGATTTTCACGGCGATCTGCGCGCTTCCGCGGTCGATCGGCTACGCGAGGAGATCACTGCCGCCTTGTTGCGTGCCCGCGCCGGCGACGAAGTTGTCGTGCGGCTCGAAAGTGGCGGCGGAATGGTGCATGCCTATGGGCTTGCGGCGAGCCAACTGGATCGTATCGCCAAGGCCGGGATTCCACTCACGGTCTGTGTCGACAAGGTGGCGGCCAGTGGCGGCTACATGATGGCCTGTGTCGCCGGCACCATCCTCGCGGCACCCTTCGCGGTACTGGGTTCCATTGGCGTCATGGCCCAGATCCCCAACGTCCATCGTCTGCTCAAGCGTCACGACATCGACGTCGAATTACTCACCGCCGGTGAATACAAGCGCACGCTGACGGTGCTGGGCGAGAACGCACCGGCGGGACGCGAGAAATTCCAACGCGATCTCGACGCCACTCACGAATTATTCAAGGACCATGTGGCTGCGCACCGACCGGGACTGGACATCAAGACGATTTCCACTGGCGAGGTTTGGTTCGGCACCCAGGCGTTGGCACTGGGCCTGGTGGACAAACTGGCGACCAGCGACGAATACCTCAACGCGCAACTGGCGACGGCGGATATCTACGAGCTCTGCTACATTACCGACAAAACACTGCTGGAACGGCTGGGGATAACCGTGGAAATGCGGCTGGCCCAGCGGCTGCGCAGTTGGTGGGACGGCGAGCGCGAACCTCAATTGCCGGTGTGAGACGGTTTCAGTCGCGTCGCAACCTGTCGTGGATCGCGATGGGGTTGGGGAAATTGAGCACCACGATGTAGCTGGAAATCAGGAAAGTCAGAATGGTCGCGGCCTGAATCAAGTGCGAGGCGGCATTGCCGATCAAACCGAGTCCCGCCGCCAGATAGGCCACCAGCAGCGAAAACTCGCTGCTTTGTCCCAGACGACAGCCCAGATCCCAGCCCAGGTTTCGCGCTCGTTCCCCCCGTCCCCGCAGCAGAAAACGAAAGGCGACGGGCTTGAGCAGCAACATCCCACCGCCGAGCACCAGGGACGGCAGTGCGATCTCGCGCAACAATCCCAGGTCGAACCGCGCCCCGATCGTGAAGAAAAACAGTACGAGGAAGAAATCCCGCAAAGGCTTCAGCGACAGCGCGATATGCTGGGATATGGGGCTGGTGGCGACGCTGATCCCCGCGATAAAGGCACCGATCTCCCGCGACAAGCCGAGCTGATGGGACAGCTCGGCGACACCCAGACACCAGCCAATGGCGAGCAGAAACATGTATTCCGCCATGCGGTCGTAGCGCGCGAAGAGCTTCAAAATCAGAAACCGTACCGCCAGCGCGGAACCGGCCGCCACCAGCGGCAGGGCCAACAGCGTGCCGGCAATGCGGCCGGCATCGATCCCTCCGACGTCGATCCCGCCCAGCACCAGCAGCAGAATGATCGCCAGAAAATCCTGCAACAGCAGCATGCCCACCATGAGCTCGCCGATGGGGCGGTGATGCAGCACCGTGGTCGGCAACAGCTTGATGCCGATGATGGTGCTCGAAAACATCATGGCCGCCCCGATGATCAGGGCCTCGATGGGCGCGAAAGCAAAGGCGCGCGCGATCCCGTAGCCGGCCGCCGCGAAGAGCAGCGAGCTGATGACGGCGACGTGAGTGATCTGCCGGAACACCCGCGCCAGTGCCGCGGGCTGCATGTCCAGGCCGAGCAGAAACAGCAGGAAGATGATCCCGATGTGGGAGATATCGGTGATCAGCGCCACGTCGGGGATGAGTCCGAAACCCGATGGGCCGAGCAGGGCGCCGAGCGCGATATAGGCAACCAGCAGCGGCTGACGGCCGTAGAGCGCGACCGTGGCCAGCACGGCGGCGCCACAGAAAATCAGGAAAAAAGAATGGAATACGGCGTCGTTCAACTCTGCATCACCGGGTCCGTGCCTTGCCATTGTGCCCCAATGACAAGGTGCCGCAATGACCAGGTGCCGCAACGGCAAGGGGTTCGGGAAACTCCGGTGATGCCTTCAGGCGGGATCGCAGGCAACCTGGTAGTGAACGCTGAAGGCCTCCAGACAGTTGCGCGCGACATCTAGCGCGGTGCCATCCGGCAGCTCAAAGGCATCGAATCCGCAGCGCCGCAGGAAATGCAACTGATCGACGAAGATATCGCCGACGGCCCGCAGCTCGCCGCGAAATCCGTAGCGCTCCCGCAGCAGACGCCCGCAGGAGAAACCGCGCCCGTCCATGAAAGCGGGAAAATGGACCGCGATGCAGCCAAAGCGGTGGATATCGGCGGCGATTTGCTCGGGCTCCACGTCGCCATTCAGCCAGAGGCCGGTGCGGGCCGCATCGCGGGCGAGGAGGGCGTCGCGCTGCGCCAGCCAGACGGGGAGAGGAAACAACAGGGCGTCGCCACCCACCAGCCGCGCCCCGTCGCCGTCGAAGCGTCGCCAGGCATCGACGACCAAATTTCCCGCTTTAAGCAGCTTTGGCATAGACGCTGTCCTTGAAAGGTTCCACGCCCAGGCGGCGGTAGGTTTCGATGAAGGTCTCGCCGTCATGGCGCTGCTGCACGTAGACGTCCAGAATCCGGCCGATGATCCCGGGTACTTCCGGCGCGTAAAACGACGGCCCGAGCACCTGACCGAGCGCGGCGCGTGAGCCCGCTTCGCCGCCGATCTGGATCTGGTAGAACTCCTCGCCTTTCTTGTCGACGCCGAGAATGCCGATATTGCCGACATGGTGATGACCGCAGGCATTCATGCAGCCGGAGATGTTCAGCGTCAGATCGCCGAGATCGTAGAGATAGTCGAGATCGTCGAATTCGCGCTGGATCGCCTCGGCGATGGGAATGGATTTGGCGTTGGCCAGCGAACAGAAATCGCCGCCCGGGCAGCAGATGATGTCGCTCAGGGTGCCGATGGTGGGGGTCGCAAAACCCTGGGCTTTCAGCGCCCGCCACAGCTCGGGGAGATCGTAGCGCCGCACATCGGCCAGCACCAGGTTCTGATGATGGGTGACGCGCGCCTCGCCAAAGGCGTAGCGATCGGCCAGGTCGGCAATGGCGTCGAGCTGCGCATCGGTCACGTCCCCCGGCGCCACGCCGACGGGCTTGAGCGACAGCACCACCGCGCAATAACCGGGCACGCGGTGGGTGCGGACATTGCGCTCCAGCCAGCGCGCAAAAGCGCGTTCCGCAGCGGCGCACGCGCTGACCACGGCTTCCGCCCCCGCGAGATCGACCGCCTCATAGGCCGGGGCGGTGAAAAACCGGCGCACATCGGCAAGGTCCGCTTCGGTCAGGGTGTTGGGGCCGTCCCGGAGGTGCTGCCATTCGGCAGCGACCCGCGCCGCGAATACCTCGGCGCCCCAGGCCTTGACCAGAATCTTGATGCGCGCCTTGTACTTGTTGTCGCGCCGCCCGTAACGGTTGTAAACCCGCAGAATGGCTTCCAGATAGGTCAGCAGGTGGCACGGCTCGATGAATTCCCCAATCACCTCGCCGATCACTGGCGTGCGACCGAGCCCGCCGCCGACATAGACCTGGAATCCCAGCGCGCCCTCGGCGTTCTTCACCAGCTGCAGGCCGATGTCGTGGACCTGAATCGCGGCGCGATCGCTCGCGGACCCGCTCACGGCAATCTTGAATTTGCGCGGCAGATAGGCGAATTCCGGATGGAAGGTGGACCAGCGCCGCACCAGTTCACACCAGGGACGCGGGTCTTCCACCTCATCGGGCGCGATGCCGGCGAACGCGTCGGAGGTGATGTTGCGGATGCAGTTGCCGCTGGTCTGGATCGCATGCATGTCGACTTCGGCCAGCTCGGCCAGTATATCCGGCACCTCGGGCAGTTGCGGCCAGTTGAACTGGATGTTCTGGCGCGTCGTGAAATGGGCGTAACCCTTGTCGTAGGCGCGGGCGATATGGGCGAGCCGACGCAGTTGAGTCGCGGAGATCAGTCCGTACGGGATGCTGACTCGCAGCATGGGCGCCAGACGCTGGATATAGAGCCCGTTCTGCAGGCGCAACGGGCGGAACTGCTCTTCGGAGAGGTCTCCATCCAGATAGCGCGTGGTCTGGTCGCGAAACTGCCGCACCCGTTCGCGCAGGAGGCAACGATCCCGGTCATCGTAGAGGTACATGGCGATGCTGCAAGGGCTGGATTCGGGCGCGAATTTTAGCCCGCCGCCAGATTGTCGTAAAAAACTGATTTCTTATAACTCAAAGGCAAAAATGCATAAGCCATCGGTCCTTGCCAACCCCCTTCCCACGGTGTCGCCAAGGATTGCTAGAATGCGCGCGCTCGACACCCCCTGACCCTTGCTATTACGAACCGGAGTACCGCCAATGAGCATAGAACAGCCCAAAGATCGTGACGGCATGGCGGACGCCATCGCAACCCTGGCCATCATCACCATTGCGGTATTGGCCGCTGTACTCTGGGTGAGCAGCCAAGGCTGAGGGTCGACGGCTGCGGCTGATCTTCCGTTGCCGGCGCGGGCAGATCTCTGTTAAAGCACCAACTGCACCACCGTGACGACGGTGAGGATAAACAGCACGGTAAAGATGATTCCGGCCGCGATGAACGCGAGCGGGCTGCCCTGGGTGAAATCCCGTTCGCGATTCTTGCTGCTCTGCACGCCGATGGCCGCTGCCAGCGTGCTCAAAACGATGCTTAAAAAGCCGGGTTTTCCCGGAGTTTTGTCGCCTTGCCCGCTTTCTTCATCCGTCATGACGTGCTCCCATTAGCAGCTTGTTGAAAAGCGTCGCGAGGCGGCCAGATGCGAGGCGCACGGCGCGCAGCGACCGAGACATATCAGATAGATAGGCGAGGGAGCGAGCACCGCGCAACGAAGCAAATGGCTGCCGCAGCAGTTTTTCAACAAGCTGCTAGTTGCGGCCCATCAGGGATCGTAGCCCAGTACTGCGTTCAGTTCCCGCTCCAGCTCTGCCAGCGCGATGCCCTTGCGCCGCGCCAGATCCTCGGCCTGATCCGGCTGCAACTTGCCCGCGTTGAAGTAGCGCGCCTCGGGATGCGAAAAATACCAGCCGCTGACCGCCGCCGCCGGGTGCATGGCCCAGTTTTCGGTGAGCTCGATGCCGGTATTCCTTTGCGCGTCGAGCAGTGCAAACAGGGCGCGCTTCTCGGTGTGATCCGGGCACGCGGGATAGCCGGGCGCGGGCCGGATACCGCGGTATTGCTCGCGGATCAGTGCCTCGTTGTCCAGCGCCTCGTCGGCGGCGTAACCCCAGAACTCCCGTCGCACCCGGCGGTGCAGGTGTTCGGCAAAGGACTCGGCGAGGCGATCGGCCAGGGCCTTGACCATGATGGCGTTGTAGTCGTCGCCCGCGCCCTGGTATTCGGCGGCGATGGCGTCGGCGTTGATTCCGGTGGTGACCGCGAAGGCGCCGATATAGTCGGTGACGCCGCTCTCCAGCGGGGCGATGAAGTCCGCCAGCGACAGCAGCGGGTCCGCGTCGGTATTGGGGACCGACTGCTGGCGGATGTGGTGCAGGGTGGCCAGGGTCCGCGCACGGGATTCATCCGCGTAGACGGCGATGTCGTCGGCGCCGATGCGGTTGGCGGGCCACAGGCCGATCACGCCATTGGCCTTGAGGCGCGCCTCCGCGATCAGTTTTTTCAGCATCGCCTCGGCATCGGCAAACAGCTCGCGCGCCTGGGTGCCGACCACGGGATCGTCGAAAATCTTCGGATACTTGCCCACCAGATCCCAGGTGATGAAAAAGGGCGTCCAGTCCATGGTGTCGATCAGCTCGGCGAGCGGATAGTCCGCAAACACCTGGACGCCGAGTTGCCTGGGTCGCGGCGGCTGGTAGTGCGTCCAGTCGAGCTTGAGCGCACGCGCCACGGCGCTGGCGTAGGGCAGGGTGGGGCGGGGGCGGCGTGCGCCGGTGCGCTCGCGGACGTCGACATATTCGCGGCGGATATCGGCGCAGTAGTCGGCATTTTGTGCGGGACTCAAAAGCTGGGACACCACGCCGACCGCGCGCGAGGCGTCCGGCACATACACCGTGGGTCCGCGTTGATAGCGCGGCTCGATGCGCACGGCGGTGTGGGCCTTGGAGGTGGTGGCGCCGCCGATCAGGAGCGGCAGGTTCATGCCCTGACGCTCCATTTCCGAGGCGACATGGACCATTTCGTCCAGGGACGGCGTGATCAGTCCCGACAGACCGATGATGTCCACCTGGCGCTCCCGCGCGGTTTCCAGAATCCGCTCGGCGGGCACCATCACGCCCAGATCGATCACCTCGTAGTTGTTGCACTGCAACACCACGCCCACGATATTCTTGCCGATGTCGTGAACGTCGCCCTTGACCGTCGCCATCAGCACCCGGCCGTTGGCGCGCGCGGTTCCGGACTTGGCGGCTTCCAGATAGGGCTGCAAATAGGCCACCGCCTGTTTCATGACGCGCGCGGACTTCACCACCTGGGGCAGGAACATCTTGCCGGCGCCGAACAGGTCGCCGACCACATTCATGCCGTCCATGAGCGGACCTTCGATGACATCCAGGGGCCGCTCGGCTTCGCGCCGCGCCGCTTCGGTGTCCTCCTCGATATAGAGCGTGATGCCCTTGACCAGCGCGTGTTCGAGCCGCTGGTTGACGGGCCATTCGCGCCAGGCCGGGTCTTCGCGGGCCTCGGGCGCGCTGCCGTCGCCCCGGTATTTCTGGGCGATGGCGAGCAGGTTCTCGGTGCCGCGCGGGTTGCGGTCGAGAATCACGTCCTCGACGGCATCGCGCAGTTCGGCGGGCAGCTCATCGTAAACCGCGAGCTGGCCGGCGTTGACGATGCCCATGCTCATCCCGGCGGCGATGGCGTGGTAGAGAAAGACCGAGTGGATCGCCTCCCGCACCCGGTCGTTGCCGCGAAACGAAAACGAAACGTTACTGACGCCGCCGGAGATCCCGCAGCCGGGCAGATTGGCACGAATCCAGCGCGCCGCCTCGATGAAGTCCACCGCGTAATGATTGTGTTCCTCAAGTCCCGTCGCCACCGCGAACACATTGGGATCGAACACGATGTCGTGGGGTGAAAAGCCGAGACGATCCACCAGAATCTCGTGGCTGCGCGTGCAGATGGCGATACGGCGTGCCAACGTATCGGCCTGGCCGTCCTCGTCGAAGGCCATGACCACCACCGCCGCGCCCAGGCGCTGGCAGAGTTGCGCCTGGCGAATGAAGGCTGCCTCGCCCTCCTTGAGGCTGATGGAATTGACCAGGGGTTTGCCCTGGATCTGCTTGAGCCCGGCCTCGATCACCTCCCACTTGGACGAGTCCACCATGATGGGCACCCGGGAAATATCGGGTTCCGATGCGATCAGGCGCAGGAAGGTCGACATCGCGGCGACCGAGTCCAGCATCCCCTCGTCCATGTTGATATCGATGATCTGGGCGCCGTTTTCCACCTGATCGAGCGCGACGGCGAGCGCGGCGGTGTAGTCGCCGGTGGTGATCAGGCGCTTGAAACGCGCCGAGCCGGTGATGTTGCAGCGCTCGCCCACATTGACGAACAGCGAATCCGCGTCGATGACGAAGGGCTCCAGCCCCGCCAGAAAACAGGCGTCCCTGGGTGCCGGGACGGGCCGGGGCGGCTGGCGCGTGACGGCGCCGGCAATGGCGCGGATGTGCTCGGGCGTGGTGCCGCAGCAACCGCCGACGATATTGATCAGGCCGCTTTGCGCGAACTCGGCGAGGATGGCGGCGGTTTCGGCCGCGGTTTCGTCGTATTCGCCAAAGGCGTTGGGCAAGCCGGCATTGGGATGTGCCGATACCAGTGTGGGACAGAGCTTCGCCAGTGCTTCCACATGGGGGCGCAGTTGCTGCGCGCCCAGCGCACAGTTGAGTCCGATGGCGAACGGCCGCGCGTGCGCAACGCTGATCCAGAAGGCTCCGGCGGTCTGGCCCGACAGGGTGCGGCCGCTGGCGTCGGTGATGGTGCCCGAGATCATCAGCGGCAGTTCGACGCCGAGCTCGCGATACACATCGCCCACCGCGAAGATCGCCGCCTTCGCGTTCAGCGTATCGAAGACGGTCTCGATCATGACGATGTCGACGCCGCCTTCGATCAGCGCCCGGGTCGCCTCGCGGTAGGCCTCGGCGAGCTCGTCGAAGCTGGTATTGCGCGCGGCCGGGTCGTTCACATCGGGCGATATGGACGCGGTGCGGCTGGTGGGGCCGAGCACGCCGGCGACCCAGCGGGGACGCTCGGGCGTCCGCGCCGTCATGGCATCGGCGGCTTCCCGGGCAATGCGCGCGGCTGCCAGATTCAGCTCGGGCACCAGGGCCTGTGCGCCATAGTCGGCCTGGGACGGCGCAGTGGAATTGAAGGTGTTGGTCTCGATGATGTCCGCACCGGCATCGAGATAGGCCCAATGGATATCACGGATGATGGCGGGCTGCGTCAGCACCAGCAGATCGTTGTTGCCGCCTAGGGGCTGCGGCCAGTCGGCGAAGCGTTCGCCGCGAAAATCGGCCTCTTGCAGCCGGTGCCGCTGGATCATGGTGCCCATCGCACCGTCGAGCATCAGGATGCGTTCCCGCGCCGCACTGTGCAGGGCCGAAATGCGTTGGCTGCGGTCTGCTGGCATGAGTCGCGATCGGGATCGGGGGCGCGCAGTGTAGCAAATACGGCTTCCATTCCCGGGTAACCGGGCCTGCGGCAGACGGATGCGTTGAGCCTGGCCGCCCGTTTCTGTTAGAGTAGATTACCAATTTGGTAGCTTAACTTTTGGTAGCTTGACTTTTGGTAGCTGAACCAAGGCTCCCGCGGAGTATCGGCATGGCCCAGATCGAAATCACCCCCTCGGCACAGACTTACCTCGCCGGTTTGCTCGCCAAGCAGAACTGCGAAGGCATCGCGATTCGTCTGTTCGTCGCCGATCCGGGCACCCCCAAGGCGGAGACCTGCATCGCCTATTGCCGCCCGGGCGAGGAACAGCCGGACGATGAGATCCTGCCCCTGGATGGCCTCGTCGCCCATGTGGAAAAACGCAGCTTGCCGTTCCTGGAAGACGCCAAGGTCGATTACGCCGAAGACCGCATGGGCGGCCAACTGACCATTCGCGCTCCCAACTCGCGGATGCCCCGCATCGGCGACGACAGCCCCCTCGAAGACAAGATCAACTATGTGCTCTACAACGAGGTCAATCCCGGGCTCGCCGCGCACGGCGGTCAGGTGAGTCTGGAAGACATCGTCGACAACGTCGCCGTGCTTCAGTTCGGCGGCGGCTGCCAGGGCTGCGGCATGGTCGATGTCACCCTCAAGGAAGGCGTCGAGAAGACCCTCATGTCCAGAATTCCCGAGCTGACCGGCGTCCGCGACGTCACCGATCACTCCGACACCAGCCACGCGTTCTACAAGTAGTCGCTCCTGGAGTTCCCCCGCGCGGCGCGGGGCTCGTAACGCAGCAGATTTTCAACAAGCGGCTGGTCTTATACTCCCATCCTGACAATCGATCGGGGTGGCGCCATGACGGCTGTACTGGAAGGCATACGGGTACTGGATTTCGGGCGCTATATCGCCGGACCCTACTGCGCCGAGTTGCTCGCGCACTTCGGCGCCGACGTCATTCGCATCGAAAAGCTGGGGGGCAGCGAGGACCGCTACACCACGCCGGTGACCGACGACGGGCAGGGCGCGCTGTTTTTCCAGATGAACTGCAACAAGCGCGGGATGACGCTCAATCCCACCAAGCCGGAAGGCCGCGAGGTGGTGAAGCGCCTGGTCCGCACCGCCGATGTGGTGGTGGCGAATCTGCCGCACCCGACGCTGGTGGAAATGGGCATCGACTACGCGTCCCTCAAGCCCATCAAGGAAGACATCATCCTCACCATGATCTCGACCTTCGGGTCGGTCGGTCCCTACAGTGAGCGGGTGGGCTTCGACGGCATCGCCCAGGTCATGTCGGGCGCAAGCTATATCGGTGGCTTTCCCGGACAGCCGATGAAGTCCTTCGCCCCCTATGCCGACTACGGCACCGCCACCTCCGCCGCGCTCGGTACCCTGGCGGCGCTGATTGCACGCCAGAAGACCGGGCGCGGCCAGATCGTCGAGGGCGCCCTGCTGCGCACCGCGCTGGCCTACGCCAACGGCGCGATGATCGAGCAGATCCTGCTCGGCGTGGATCGGGTCGGCACCGGCAACCGGGCGCAGAATGCCGCGCCGGCCGATATTTTCAGGACCCGCGATGGCGCCATCATCATCCAGGTGGTCGGGCAGCCCCTGTTCGAGCGCTGGGCGCGGCTGGTGGGCGCCGAGGACTGGATCGGCGATGCCCGCTTCGCCACCGATGCCGAGCGCGGTCGCAACAGTCAGCTCATCAGCGATCGCGCCGGCGCCTGGTGCGCCGAGCGCTCCACCGCGGAAGCGCTGCTGGCACTGGAAGAGGCTCGGGTTCCCGCCGGGCCGGTGCTGTCCCCGCAGCAGGCTCACGACGATCCTCACGTGCAGGCGATGGGCATCTTGAACCCGATCGATTATCCGGGGCTGCCCAAAGCCGCGCCGGTGGTAGGTACGCCCGTGGTCCTTTCCGAAACGCCGGGGCGCGTCACGCGTCGACCCCCGACGCTCGGCGAACACACGGACGCCATCATGGCGGAAATCGGCTACAGCCCCGAAGACATCGCCGCGCTGCGGGCGCGCCGGGTGATCTGAGCGCCCGCACCGGGTAGCGAGAACCCGCGAGTCGCGCGCAGCCATTCCCGGTCGCTGATCGCGTCCGGGTGCGCGTGGTATCGTCCGCGACCGCGGCCTGGCCTGCTGAAAAGGCGGCTGACTTCACACAATGACGAGGGGGGATCATGGCAGGCGCAGTTGCCATTGCGGCGGTATCGGAAATGAAGCCCGGCCGTTATCCCGAGAAGGACGGCCATGCCCTCTACATCGAAGTGGTGCGCCAGTTGCTCGCGGAGTGGCAACTGAAGCCCGGGGATATCCAGGGGCTCCTGGCCTGCCCGGCGGGGATGGCCGGCGGCGGCAACGCCGATATCTTTGTCCACGAACAACTCTACGAAGAACTGGGTATCCACCCCCTTTACGGCGACACCATGAATGCCGGCGGCGCCACTTACGGCTACATGGTGCAGCGGGCGGCGGTGGCGATCCGTCAGGGGCTGGCGGACAGTGTGCTTTGCATCGGTGCCGGCAAGTTTCCCAAGGTGAGCACCGGCGGCGCCGAACTGATGGCGCGCATGGTGAGCCACGAAGCCTTTGAATTTCCCTATGGCACCTTCATCCCGGCGATCTACGCCCAGGTCGCCACCCGCCACATGCACGAGTTCGGCACCACGGCGGAGCACTTCGCCGAAGTCGCGGTGTCGTCGCGGGAATGGGCGCTGCGCAATCCGCAGGCGGCGACCCATGGCACCGAGCCCCTGACCGTGGCCAAAGTGCGGGCATCGCGTCCCATCGCCACGCCCTTTCATCTCTACGATTGTTCCATCCCGCTCGAAGGTGGCGCGGCCATTCTGGTCGCCAACGAAACCACCGCCAAGCGCATCGCGCGCCAGCCCGCCTACCTGCTGGGAATGGGCGAATACCACAGCCATCGCAATATTCACCAGGCCGCCGATCTCATGGATATCGGCTGCGGGCGGGCAGGGCGCATGGCGTACGAGCGCGCCGGACTCGGGCCGGGCGACATGCAGTTCGCGCAGATCTACGACGCCTTCAGTGTCAATCCGCTGGTGTTCATGGAGGAGCTCGGGCTGTGCCCGCGCGGCAAGGGTGGCGCCTTTTTCGCATCCGGCGCGACGCGGCCCGGCGGCGATTTCCCGGTCAACACTTACGGCGGCCTGCTGTCGTTCGGCCATACCGGGGACTCTTCCGGGTTGTCGATGATCGTCGAAGGCGCCCGCCAGGTCATGGGGATCGCCGGCGACCGCCAGTTGGCGCGCGCCGACATCGGCGTCGTGCATTCCTACGGCGGCATGATGAGCGAACATTCCACCCTGATTCTCGGCCGCCAGTCCTGAGGGATCATCACCATGAATGACGCAACGAACGACGCAACCCTGCCCGCCAAGCCGCTGCCGAAGATCACCCCGGGCGCCGAACACTATTGGCAGAGCGCGACCCGCGGGCAATTCGTGTTGCCCCACTGCAAGGCCTGCGACCAGGTGTTTTTCTATCCCCGCGCCTGGTGTCCCCAGTGCTTCGGCCAGGATCTCGACTGGATCAATGCCAGCGGCCGCGGTGTCGTCTACAGTTTCTCTGTCGTGCATCAGGCGCCGTTCCCGGCTTATCGGGGCGATGTGCCCTATGTGCTTGCCGTCATCGAGCTGGCCGAAGGTCCGCGCATGATGGCCAATGTGCTCCATTGCGACCCGGCGACGGTGTGCGTCGGCATGCCGGTCGAGGTCACCTTCGAAGTTCGCGGCGAGATGAAAATCCCACAATTCCAACCCGTTAGCTCCTGAGGAGGAAATTCCGGCGATGGCCACCGTAGCCCAAGCACCTTTTCCACTGACGTTCGGCACCTATGCGGATGCACTGAAGCTGGTCGGCCAGGCCGGCGAAAAAACCGTCGCGGAGTTTTCCGTCACCTGGGAGGCGATCAAGGTCTACTGCGCCCTGGTGGAAGACGCGAATCCCAGCTACTGGGATGAGAGCTATGCGCGCCGGCACTGGGGTGGCATCGTTGCGCCCCCCGGTCTGCTGTTGTCCTGGTGCATGGCGCTGGAGTGGCATCCAACCAAGGCGCGCAAGCACTACATCATGGCGCTGCGGGTGCCGCTGCCGGGAGATACCCTGATCAACGTGGCCACCAGTACCGAGTTCGACCGCCACCTGTATCTAGGCGATCGGGTCAGCGTGCAGGACCGTCTGGTGCAGATTTCCGAAGAGAAGGACACCCGGCTCGGGATCGGCCACTTCCTCACCACCGAGGCCGAGTTCCGCAACCAGGACGGTGAGCGGGTGGCCGTGCAGACCAACCAGTTGTTCCGCTACCGGACCCACGAGGCCTGAGTCATGACCGAGCTGAAACAGGATCAGAAGTATTGGAACGATGTCGGCGAGGGCGACGTCGTGCCCAGGGTGACCATGCATGTGCCCTTCGCCAAAGTGATTTTGAACGCGGCGGCCACCAACGATTATTTTCCCGGCCATCACGACCCCGAGTACGCCCGTGCTCAGGGCCAGCGCAACATCTACCTCAACACCATGGCGATCGAGGGCTTCATCGACCGCGTCGCGACTGACTGGGCCGGCCCTCGCACCTTCATCCGCAAGCGCCAGATGCAGATGCGGGCCTCGATCTACGCCGGCGACACCATGTACGGCGAGGGCCAGGTGACCAAGCGCTATCGGGACGCGGCCGGCCGCCATCTGGTGGACATCACCATCAACATTGCCACCGACGAAGGCCCCCGGGTCCCGGCGGCGCTGACCCTGGAATTGCCGCAGCGCTGAGGCGCCATTTCCTTCCACCACTACACGAGAAACCGTCATGGCGCTTGGGGAATTTACTTCCTGGTTCGATCTGCCGCTCTCGCCGCTCTACTACAACGCCGACCACGAAGCCTGGCGCCACACCTTGCGCCGCTTCGTGGACACCGAAGTGGCACCCCACGTCGATGACTGGGAAGAGGCGGGCGTGTTTCCGCGCGAGATGTACAAAAAAGCCGCGGCGATCGGGCTGTTGCAGCTCGGCTATCCCGAGGAATACGGCGGCATACCGGTCGCCGATCCCTTCATGGCGGTAGTCACGGCGCTGGAGCAGGCACGCGCCGGAGGGGGCGGCATGTACGCGAGCCTCAACAGTCACACCATCGGCCTGCCGCCGATCCTGGCGCTCGCCAGTGACGAAATCAAACGGCGGGTGATTCCCCCGGTGATCGCCGGCGACAGGATCGCCGCGCTCGCCATCACCGAACCCGGCGGCGGCTCGGACGTCGCGAACCTGAAAACCACGGCGCGTCGCGACGGCGATCACTATGTGGTGAATGGCGGCAAGATCTTCATTACCAGCGGTATGCGCGCCGATTTCTACACGGTTGCGGTACGCACGGGCGGGGAGGGCGCGGCCGGCATCTCGTTGCTGCTGATCGAAAAGGATACGCCCGGCTTCACCCAGACCGAGTTGAAAAAAATGGGCTGGTGGGCATCCGACACCGCCGCGCTCTATTTCGACAACTGCCGGGTGCCGGCGGCCAATCTGATCGGCGTGGAGAACCAGGGATTCTCCGGGATCATGATCAATTTCAACATGGAGCGCCTGGGCATCGCCGCCACCTCGGTGGGACTCGCCATGGTGTGCATGGACGAGGCGGTGGCCTGGGCGCGCGAGCGCAAGACCTTCGGCAAGCGGCTGCTCGATCACCAGGTGATTCGTCACAAGATCGCCGACATGACCAAGCGTATCCTCGCCACGCAGGCGCTGCTGGAGCAGACCACCTGGCAGATGCAGCAGGGACAGGTGCCGGTGGCGGAGCTCAGTCTGCTCAAGGTGCAGGCCACGGAGACCCTGGAGTTCTGTGCGCGCGAGGCGGTGCAGATCTACGGCGGCAGCGGCTTCATGCGCGGCAACAAGGTGGAGCGCATCTATCGCGAAGTGCGGGTGTTCGCGATCGGCGGCGGCTCCGAGGAAATCATGCGGGATCTGGCGGCACGCCAACTGCGGCTCTAGCAGTCAAAAAAAACGGTCGCACCGGGCGACCGTTTCTTCACGCTGGATCGGGGGTCGAGCCCGGCCTCCAAATTACATATTGGGGTAGTTCGGCCCGCCCGCGCCCTCGGGTGCCACCCAGACGATATTCTGGGCCGGATCCTTGATGTCGCAGGTTTTGCAGTGGACGCAATTCTGTCCGTTGATCTGGAATATCTTCTCGCCCTTGGCGTTGTCGATGACTTCGTACACCCCTGCCGGACAGTAGCGCTGCGCGGGTTCGTCGTAGAGCGGCAGGTTGTGTGCGATCGGGATGCTCGCATCCTTCAGGGTGAGGTGGCAGGGCTGATCTTCCTCGTGATTGGTATTGGACAGAAATACCGATGAAGGCTTGTCGAAGCTGAGCACGCCGTCCGGCTTGGGGTAATCGATGCGGGGGCAATCCTTGGCCGGCTTGAGCTGGGCATGATCCGGCACTGGATCGCGCAGGGTGATCGGCAGTTTGCCGTTGCACAGGTTGATGTCGACAAAGGCAAAGGCCGAGCCCAGGATGTTCCCCCATTTATGCTGCGCCGGCCCGAAGTTGCGCTGCCGGTGCAGTTCCTTCCACGCCCAGGAAGCGGTAAAGGCGTCCGCGAACTCCGTCAGTTCGTCATTGGCGCGGGCATTGGCCAGCGCCGCCGCCACCACCTCCGCCGCGATCATTCCGGATTTCATCGCCGTGTGGGAGCCCTTGATCTTGGCGAAATTGAGGGTTCCGGCGTCGTCGCCGATCAACAGGCCGCCGGGGAAGCTCATTTTGGGCAGCGATTGAAGGCCGCCCTTGACGATGGCGCGGGCGCCGTAGGCGATGCGCTTGCCGTCCTCCAGATACTGGCGGATCACGGGGTGATGCTTGTAGCGCTGGAATTCGTCGTACGGGCTCACATGGGGGTTGGCGTAGGAGAGGTCCACAATCAGTCCGACCGAGACCTGGTTGTCCTCCAGATGATAGAGGAAGCCGCCGCCGGCGGATTTGCTTTGATCGAGCGGCCAGCCCGCGGTGTGAATCACCAATCCTTGCTGATGTTTTTCATCAGGTACCTGCCATATTTCCTTGATTCCTATGCCGTAATGCTGGGGATCCTTGCCCTGGTCGAGGCCAAAATGGGCGATCAACTGCTTGCCCAGGTGACCGCGACAGCCTTCGGAAAACAGTGTGTATCTGGCATGCAGCTCCATGCCCGGGGTGTAGGTATCCTTGTGCTCGCCATGAACGCCAATTCCCATGTCGCCGGTCGCGATGCCCTTGACCGCGCCATTGTCGTGATAGAGCACTTCGGCGGCGGCAAAGCCCGGAAAGATTTCCACACCCAAGGCTTCGGCCTGGGTGGCCAGCCAGCGACACAGATTGCCCAGGCTGATGATGTAGTTGCCCTCGTTGTGCATGGTCTTGGGCACGAACAATCCGGGCACCCTGATGGCGCCCTGCGCGCCGCGCAGGACATGGATGTCGTCCTTGACGACCGCGGTCAGCAGCGGCGCTTCGCGCGCTTTCCAGTCGGGAAACAGTTCGTTCAGGGCAGTGGGTTCGAATACCGCGCCGGAGAGGATGTGCGCGCCGACCTCGGAGCCCTTTTCCACCACACACACGGATAGTGCGTCGTTCAGTTGGCGCAGGCGGCAGGCAGCGGCGAGGCCGGCGGGACCGGCGCCGACGATCACGACATCGTATTCCATGGATTCTCTGCTCATGCCAGACCTTCTCGGGTGGGAAAGGGGCGATTTTATCCGTCCGGCGCCGTGCAGACCAATACGACCTGTCGGGTCATCCGACTCCCTAGTCAGAAAGGGCGAGGGCAGGCACGGGGCGCCGAACGGGCGTCGGATTGATTTATGCCGGTCGCCTCGGCATGATTACGCCCCCTGAAAAGGGTGGCGCGGCCGGGCCGCAGGCGCCCCGATCTGTTCCCCTTCATTATCAAGCAACTGGCAAGGGTAATTCATGAAGATACTTGTTGCGGTCAAGCGCGTCGCCGACTACAACGTCAAGGTCCGGCCCAAGTCCGATCATACGGGCCCCGATCTGGCCAATGTCAAGATGGCGATCAATCCGTTTTGCGAAATTGCGGTCGAAGAAGCGGTCCGCCTGCGGGAAAAGGGCACCGCCACGGAAGTTGTGGCCGTGTCGCTCGGGCCTCAGGCCGCGCAGGAGCAGATCCGCACGGCACTCGCACTGGGCGCGGATCGCGGCATTCTGGTGCAGACGGATGTCGCACTGGAGCCGCTCGCCGTCGCCAAATGCCTGAAAGCCATCTGCGACAAGGAAAAGCCCGATCTGGTGCTGCTCGGCAAGCAGGCCATCGACGGCGACAACAATCAGACCGGGCAGATGCTCGGCGCCTTGACAGGCTACGCTCAGGCCACTTTTGCGTCGCGGATTACGGTTGGCGCGGGCAGTCTCGAAGTCATCCGGGAAGTCGATGCCGGTCTTCAGACCATCGCCATCAAGCTTCCGGCCATTGTGACTGCGGACCTGCGCCTGAACGAGCCGCGCTACGCGAGCCTGCCGAATATCATGAAGGCCAAGAAAAAAACCATCGACACCACCACGCCGGACGAATTGGGCGTTGATGTCGCGCCCCGCACCAAGCTGCTCAAGGCCGAACCACCACCGGATCGCAAGGCGGGCATCAAGGTGGAGGATGTGGCGCAACTGATCGATAAACTGAAAAACGAAGCAAAGGTGATCGCATGACTAGCCTGGTTCTGGCCGAACACGAGAAGGGCGCCCTGAAAGGAGCGACGCTCGCCACTATCGCCGCCGCGAAGGCACTGGGCGCGGACATTCATGTGCTGGTCGCGGGAGCGGACTGTGCCGCAGTGGCCCAGGCCGCCGCCAAGGTTGCGGGTGTCGCCAAGGTGCTGGTCGCCGACAACGCCGCGTACGATCATCAGCTGGCCGAAAACACCGCGCAACTGATCGCCGAGCTCGCCAAGAACTACACCCATGTCCTGGCACCGGCCACCACCACCGGCAAGAACGTGCTGCCGCGTGCGGCGGCGCTGCTGGATGTGCAGGCGATATCCGAGATCAGTGCGGTGGTGTCTCAGGATACCTTTCAGCGCCCGATCTACGCCGGCAACATCATCGCCACCGTGCAGAGCCTGGACGCCATTAAGGTACTCACCGTCCGCACCACGGCTTTCGATCCGGTACCGGCCGAAGGCGGTAGCGCCAGCATCGAAACTGTCGCCGCGGCGCACCAAACCGGTCTGACCGAATACAAGGGCGAGGAAGTCGCCAAGTCCGACCGCCCGGAGCTGACCGCGGCCAAGATCATCGTGTCCGGTGGTCGCGGCATGCAGAATGGCGATAACTTTGCGATGCTGTATCGCGTCGCGGACAAGCTGGGCGCGGCGGTCGGCGCCTCGCGCGCCGCTGTGGACGCGGGCTTCGTGCCCAACGAGATGCAGGTGGGACAGACCGGGAAAATCGTTGCGCCCGACCTCTATATCGCGGTGGGGATATCTGGGGCCATTCAACATCTGGCGGGAATGAAGGATTCCAAGATCATCGTGGCCATCAACAAGGATGCCGACGCACCGATCTTTCAGGTCGCGGATTACGGTCTGGTGGCGGATCTCTTCAAGGCTCTGCCGGAACTCGAAGCCGCGTTGTAACCTCCCATCTGGCTCCGGCCAGCCCGCATTCAGAGCCGGCTCCGTGCCGGCTTTTTTACGTCTTGTGGAAAGCTGGCGCGGCAGCCATCAGCTTCGTTGCTTGGCGCTCGCTTCGTCGCCCATGTAGCTCATCTCTCGGTCGCTGCGCGCCGCGCGGCTGGCCGCTTCGCAGAGTTTTTTTCAATAAGCTGTCGATATGTCCTGCTCCTTGTCCGGCCACGGGTTGCGGGCTTGCGGCGCTGTCATCAAAACGTCATGCGGATTTCACTTAAGCGTCACATTCCTTCCCGACAATGACGCCCAGCCCAAGGGCCGAGGTCATCGACCTCAAAGAGTTTTTCCACGAGAAGAGGGGATTGTGATGAAGAAAACCGCTATTGCCCTGGCAATTCTGTCTGCTGGCGCGGCCAGCGTACAGGCCGGCACCATCACCACCGATGGTCCGGATATCGTTGTTAAAACCAAGGGCGGTCTGGAAGCCAAGACCGCGGATGGCAAGGCTTCATTCAAGATCGGCGGCCGTATGCAGCTCGACTACAACAGCTACGACGGCGTGATCAACGCCAAGTCGATCGGCGATGACGGCAGCGACATCTTCTTCCGTCGCGCCCGGCTCGAGCTCGCAGGGCATTATCAGGATTGGGCGTACGAGATAGCGTACAACCTGACCGACAGCGGCTCCATCGACCAACTCCACACCACCTATACCGGCTTCGGCAAGCTGGCCCTGTTGACCTTTGGCCAGCAGAAAGAGAATTTCGGTCTGGAAGACACCGGCAGCTCCAAATGGATCACCGCCATGGAGCGGTCACTGCCGGCCAACGCCTTCGATACCGGCAATAATGTCGGCGTCAAACTGCATGGCGCCAACGACTTGGTCACCTACAGTGCCGGTATCTTCAAGCAGGATCTGGACGGCGAGCACGAACTCGACACCGCCGCGACGGGACGTCTGGTGGTGCGGCCCATGTACGGCAAGGACGGTCTGATTCACCTGGGCATCGGCTATACCACCCGCGAGAGCGACGGTCATGGCTTCGATGCCATCGAGTCCCGGCTTGGCGTGCGCGGCGGCTCCGATGGCAAGGCGACCAAAGTCGAAGCCGAGTACACCGGTGGGGCCATAGCAGATGAAATGGAAGTCTGGAACGCCGAATTGGCGGCGTCTTTCGGCCCCTTCCACGCCATGGCCGAATACTTCGACGGCGAGCTTTCCGGCATGGGCGGCGCCCCGGATCTCGACGGCGAGGGCTACTACGTCCAAGTGGGCTATATCGTCACCGGCGAGACGCGAGGCTACAAGACCGGCATCGCCGCGTTTGACAAGGTCAAGCCCAGTGGCCCTGGCGGCGCCTGGGAAGTCTTTACCCGCTACGATGAACTCGATCTCGGCGGCAACCAAGATCCGCTGATCGATCTCTCCGGCGACACCGGAAACACCTTCACCCTGGGTGTCAACTGGTACGCCAACGAACTGGTCAAGGTCGCCCTCAACTATGTCCACGCAGAGACCGATGAAGAAATCGGCGGCGAGGACGATGGTGATGCGCTGGTAGCCAGACTCCAGTACGCGTTCTGATAACGACTGCCCCCGCAGTTGACTTCAACCCCGCGCTACGCGGGGTTTTTTTTGCCCGGATGGTGCGCCAGTGCGATGGATCCAGGCGTGCCTGCGCGACTCGGGGCGAGCTTCGTCGTTCCTACAACGGTCCTCCAAGGCATCGGAAAGCTTTGCGGGACACATTGGGGCCGGCTTCCTGAAGCGGTCAGAAGCAGCCGGGAAGTTTGCCTCAGGCGCGGTAGCTGTATTATCGGACCACTCAGTTGGCTAGAATTGCGTGCCATGATCGCCGCGGCTCGCGGCGCGACTGAAAAGCCAGCGCCGCGGGCGTATGCTGGTGGCAATGATGCGTTCTCGACGCTTATCGGCGCGATCCAACGCCTGGAATCGATACCTGGTGGCAAGGCCTGGAGTCTGGTAGTGGAGAACAAGCGGGCACTGCTGATTTCCGCCGATGCGACGGAAAGCGCCGTATGGGCGGCTCTGCTGGCCGCCGACGACTGGAGCGTCGAGGTGGTCGAGCGACGCAGTCAGGCGCTTGAGAGAATTCCGGAATTTCTGCCGTCGCTGCTCGTGCTCGACCTGCAAGTCGGCGAAGTCCCGGGCAACGTCGAGGAGAGTTTTGCCCAGCGCTGCCGCGATTCCGGGCTCGCCGCCATCGTCATCCTCCACGATCCTTCGCCGCACGATGTTGCCCTGAGCTTTCGGCGCGGGGCCATCGACGTCTTGATTCCTCCGTTCCGTCCGGACGAGCTGATGGCGGCCGTGGATCGGGCGGGTAGTTTCAAGGACCTGTATCAGGAAAACATGGATTACCGGCGCCAACTGGAGCGGGCCAATCGTGAGTTGCGGGAAAGTTTCAATGTCCTGCGCATGGATCAACTCGCCGGGCGCCAGGTTCAGCTCGACATCCTGCCCCGCCAACCGCTTAGGTGTCGTGGCTATCGGGTGGCGCATTCGATTGTGCCTTCCCTCTACCTGAGCGGCGATTTTGTTGGCTACAACTCGGTATTTGATCGCTATATCCTCTTTTATTTCGGCGATGTTTCCGGGCATGGCGCCTCGTCCGCTTTTGTCACGGTAATGCTGGCGTTCCTGCTGCGGCAATTGCGCCGGCGCCACGCAGCCGAGAAGGATTTCGCGGCCTTGGCCAGGGCCCCAGAGGGTCTCGCCGAGCACCTCAACCGGCAGATGCTGGCCATGGATCTCGATAAGCACCTGACATTCTTTTCCGGAGCCATCGATGCCGAACGCGGTCGCTTTCGCTATGTAGTGAGCGCCTTGTCGCCGCCGCCGATTCTTGTCACGCGCGCATCCGTTCAGTTTCTTCCGGGTCGAGGCAAGCCGTTGGGCCTCTTCAAGGACGCAACCTGGGAGATACAGGAGCGGGAGTTTCCGCCGAATTCGGCGCTGATAGTGGTTTCCGATGGCCTCATGGAACGGATCGAGGGCGCGACCAGTGTGGCGCGAGAGGCGCGCTTGCTGGAGCTGCTCACCGGGGTTGCCCCGGATCACGACCGCATCTGCGATGCCCTCGGCCTGAAAGCGATCAAGGAAGCCCCCGATGACGTTTCGGTGCTAACGGTGACCCACAATGCCTGATCCCGGGAAAATCCTGGTTGGTGAATTCGACCACTCGTACCTGGTGAAATTGCGGGGCTATGTCCGACTCACGCTGTGCGCTTCGCTCGGACGCTACATGGAGCGCATTTTCCAGGGCGACTGTCCGGAGCAGGTTCTTATCGATCTGCAGGAAGCGACTGGGCTGGACAGTACCACGCTGGGCCTGATCGGGCGTCTCGCGCTGCACTGCCGCGACCAGTTCCACCTCAAGCCGCTGGTGTTTTGCGATAACCCCGACGTGCTGCGTGACCTGACCACCATGGCTTTGGACGAATTCCTCGACATCGTTGCCACGCCGCCCCCGCCAACCCCGCTGCGTGAACTTTGCACGGACGATGCGCCCCTGTCCGAAGTGCGCCAACGTGTTATCGATGCCCACAAATTGCTCGCCCGGATCAATCCCGAACGCGAAGCCGAGTTCCTCGATCTGGTCCATGCCATCGAACAGGACGTCAGTCTTTAGCCGGTTGTAAAAGCGCGGCGAACAGGCCGGATGCACGACATCCGGAGCGCAACGGCCGATACGTGTCGGGTTGGACGGGCGAGGACGGGAGCGCGCTGTGCGAAGCGCCGGGTGCCCGCGGCGGTCTTTCGGCAGTCTGTTGGCCGTCAGTCCGCGCAGGGCACTTCAAACCGGCCGATGTTGACTGTCCCGCGCCCGATTGCGCGCTTGAATATAGCGGCTGTGGGGCAGATGAATCAGCTCGGCCACTTGGCGGATCAGGCCCTCTTCGTACTTGTCGAGCGTTGAATCCGCGTACGCAACCTGCCACAGGTTGTGTACCAGCGCGTATTTGTCGGCAGCGCTGAAGTGCTGGTTTACCAGCGCGGTGAACTGATAAAGGGAAGTCGCTTCCGCGACCTCCTGGCGCGCGAGGTCGGTCAGTTCGGCGGCTTCCTGCGGCGTGAGACCAAAACGCTGCTGGAGCAGCTCGGGAATCCGTGCCATCTCGGCGGGGCTATGGGTTCCATCCGTCAGCATGACCTCCACCATGAGCGCCGCCGTGGCAAGCCGGATGGCGTCGCCGCCGACCTCTCCCGTCGCGGTGACGATGCGGCCGGCAAAGAATGCCTGGATACGCTCGATCATAGGGTTGCCTCTCCCAGCGCACAGCGTGCCGGCTCGTTGCCGTGCCGGAGCGCGGCCAGCGCGGCGTCCCATACGTCAATCCCGGCGCCGCGCTGGTTCGCGTGGATGCTCAGATGGCGACGAAACCGACGCGCGCCGGGACGCCCCTGGTACAGCCCGAGCAAGTGCCGCGTCATTCGGTGCAGCGGCACGCCAGCGGCGCGCCCGGCGAGCAGATACGCCCGCAATCGCTGGCTCACGAGTTCGGGATGCTCGGCCACTGCGCCGAACAGATCACTGTCCACGGAGGTCAGCAAGCCCGGATTGTCATAGGCTTCCCGCCCCAGCATGACGCCGTCGACGCGCGCCAGATGGATGCGGACCGACGCGAGATCCCGAATCCCACCGTTGAGAACAATCCTGAGGTGCGGGAACTCGGCCTTGAGACGATAGACCGCCGGGTAATCCAGCGGGGGAATCTCGCGGTTCTCCTTGGGACTCAAGCCCCTCAGCCAGGCCTTGCGGGCGTGGACCACAAAGGTATCGCAACCCGCGGCAGCGACCGTTGCCACGAAGCCGGCAAGCGCATCGTAACCGTCCTGGTCATCGACCCCGATGCGGCACTTTACCGTCACTGGGACGGCGACAGCGTCCACCATGGCCGCAACGCAACGTGCGACCAGTCCGGGGTCGAGCATCAGGCAGGCACCGAAGCGCCCGGACTGGACGCGATCGCTGGGGCAGCCGCAATTGAGGTTGATCTCGTCGTAGCCGCGCTGTTGAGCGAGACGTGCGCAGGCGGCGAGTTCGTGGGGATCGCTGCCGCCGAGCTGCACCGCGACCGGATGTTCCTGTGGATCGAATTCCAGGTAACGGTCGGCGTCGCCCTGGAGGAGGGCACCGGTGGTCAGCATCTCGGTGTAAAGCCGGGCCTCGCGGCTCAACTGCCGGAACAGGCCGCGGCACTGCCGATCCGTGCGGTCGAGCATGGGTGCGACGCAAAAACGGTGGGTCCGAGCGGTGTCGGGAAGCTGCATCAACGCGATAAAGTGGTTTCTGACGTGCTCGCATTCTACGCGCTCCTGGGACCGACATCGAACTTGATCGACTCCGGCAAAACTCGGCACAATGCGGGCCATTTCTTCCGTACCCGAGCGGTGTGGGCGCGCGTTGGCGCTCGCCGCTATCCATCGTCCACAAGCGCCTCTCGCGCACAGGAGCAAGCCACCATGTTGGTCAGAGACAAATTTTATATCGCCGGGAAATGGCAGCAGCCCGCGGGCAATGCCACCACCGATGTCATCAATCCAGCCACCGAAGCGGTGGTCGCGAAAGTCGCCATGGGTAACGATGCTGACGTGGATAGCGCGGTAGCCGCGGCGCGGGCCGCGTTCGATGGCTGGTCCCAGACACCGCCCGCGCAACGGGCCGACTATCTCGACCGCATTGCGGCGGGCATAGAAGCGCGCACCGCCGAATTGGCGCAAGCCATCACCTCGGAAATGGGTGCGCCCTGCGCGCTGGTCAAGGCGACCCAGATCGGCAACCCGCTGTTTACCTTCAAGGAGGCGGCCGAGCTCGCCCGCACCTATACCTTTGAATCCGATCACGGCAAGACCCACGTGATTCGCGAGGCCATCGGGGTCTGCGCCCTGATCACGCCCTGGAATTTCCCCCTGAACCAGATCGCCGGCAAGGTCGCGCCGGCGCTGGCGGCGGGCTGCACCATGGTGCTGAAGCCCAGTGAGCTGGCACCCCTGGATGCCTTCATCCTTGCGGAGATCGTCGCTGAGGCCGGCCTGCCCCCCGGGGTATTCAACGTCATCGTCGGCGCTGGACCCGTGGTCGGCGAAGTGCTCGCCCGCCATCCCGAAGTGGATATGGTTTCCATCACCGGCTCCACGCGCGCCGGAGCGGCCGTGGCCATCGCGGCCGCGCCCACCATCAAGCGGGTAGGGCAGGAGCTCGGCGGCAAATCCGCCAATATCATCCTGGCCGACGCCGATTTCGCGCGCGCCGTGAAAGCCGGTGTGCGCGTCAGCATGTTCAACAGTGGGCAGGCCTGCAACGGACCCACCCGGATGCTGATTCCCCGCCAGCACCAACGGGAGATCGAGGAGATCGTGGTCAAGACGGTGGCGGGGATCGTGGTCGGCGACCCCAATCAGGACACCACCTACATGGGCCCCATCGCCAACCGCGCCCAGTACGAGCGGGTACTCGGATTCATCCAGCGGGGTATCGACGAGGGCGCGCGCCTGTTGGTCGGAGGGACCGAGCGCCCGGAAGGGCTCGATAAAGGCTACTACGTCAAGCCCACCGTATTCACGGATGTTCGCAACGACATGCTGACTGCCCGCGAGGAAGCCTTCGGCCCGGTACTGGCGCTGATTCCCTACGACACCGAGGACGAGGCGGTCGCCATCGCCAACGACAACCCTTACGGGTTGTCGAGCTACGTCCAGTCCGGCGATCTTGACCACGCCAAACGGGTCGGGCGGCGGATTCGCTCGGGTCATGTCGAATTGAACGGCGCGCGCTGGGACCAGGGCGCCCCTTTCGGGGGCTACCGAATGTCCGGTAATGGCCGCGAACACGGGGTCTGGGGTCTTGAAGAATATCTCGAGACCAAGGCACTGTTGGGCTACAACCCCTGAAATGTGCTTGCCGTTGCGGGCAAGGAAGCCCGCCCGATGCGCCGTGACACCGGCGGCAAGGCAACTTTCCCAGGACATCGTTACCGGCCCTTTGATCCGACAAACAAACCGCCGATCAGATGATTGCCAACTGAACCTCATCTCTGATGTGACCTCGCGCTAAACTGCCTCCGCGGCCAAACCGGGTGGCGGGAAGCGCGCGCGTGGGTCCGCCGGGGATTTGGAGGCGTCCGCGGCGGGCGGCCCTGGAAGCAGGGCCATCCGAAAAACTCGATTCGCAATCCCTGCCACCGTTTCCGGAGCCCGAGCGAGACCATGACCACCGAACCATCCGGGACGATACCGCCTGAGCAAGAACAGCCGGCAACAACGCAGGGAACCGCCATGGAATACGACCGCGACCCCCTGCATGTGCCGCTGCTCGACAGTCTGCTGCTGGTGGCGCGGATCGAGGGCAAATTGTCCACCGTCACCGCCGTCACCGCGGGCCTGCCCCTCGACGAGGGCCGTCTGACCAACGACCTCTTCATTCGCGCCGCCAATCGCGCCGGCCTTGCCGCGCTCCTGGTGGAGCGCGACATCGCGGAAATTCCCCGCGATGTACTGCCGGCGGTACTGTTGTACGACGATGGGCGTTCGGCGGTGCTGGTGGACATCGATCCCGAGCAGGGATGGGGCGTGCTGATGGCGCCCGGCACCCGGCAACGGGAGCAGCGCTCACTGGAGCAATTGCGGAAGGGTTTCTCCGGCCATCTGTTCTACTTGCGGCCGATGCAGGAATTCGATGCCCGTACCCCAAAGATTTACAACAGTCCGGGCGAACACTGGTTTTGGGGCGTGCTCAAATCCTCCTGGCACCTCTACCGCGATGTGCTGCTCGCGTCACTGTTCATCAATCTCTTTGTGCTCGCGCAACCGCTGTTCGCAATGAACGTCTACGACCGCGTTGTGCCCAACAATGCCGTGGAAACCCTGTGGGCACTGGCGATCGGCGTCACCCTGGTGTATCTGTTCGATCTCGGCCTCAAGATCCTGCGCGCTTACATGGTTGAGCTGGCGGCCAAACGCTCGGACGTCATGCTTTCGGCGAGCCTGTTCGAGCGCATGCTCGGCATCAAGATGCGGCAGCGTCCGATTTCGGTAGGCTCCTTTGTGAATCGGCTCCACGAGTTCGACAGCATTCGCAACTTCATCACCTCGTCGACCATGTTGACACTGATCGACCTGCCGTTTCTGGTGCTGTTTCTCATCCTCATTTTTTACATCGGCGGCTGGTTGGTGATGGTGCCGTTGTCGATGATTCCGGTTGCATTGCTGCTGGGTTACTCGGCGCAACGGCGGCTGCGGCCCATGATCGAGAACGTGATGCGCGGCGCGGCCAAGAAGAGCGCCAACATGGTCGAAAGCATGGTAGGCATAGAGACCATCAAGACGCTGACCGCCGAAAGCCGCGCGCAACGCATCTGGGAGCAGGCGGTCGGTTATGTATCCCAATGGGGGCTGTCGTCGCGGATGGTGTCGAACTCCACGCTGATGACGGTCAACTTTCTCCAGCAGCTGGCCATGGTGGCGGTTGTGGTGGGCGGCGTGTATCTGATCGCCGACCAGAAACTCACCCTCGGGGGCCTGATCGCGTGCAGCATTCTGAGTTCACGCGCGCTCGCGCCCCTCGGCCAGCTCGCCGCGCTGCTGACCACCTATGATCACGCCGAAGCGGCGCTGAAGTCCCTCGATGAAATCATGGAGCTGCCGGTCGAACGCCCGGCGGGCGCGCAATTCTTGCAGGAGCACGAATTCACCGGCGCACTCCAGTTCCTGAACGTTGAGTTTGCCTACCCCGGTCAACCCCGACCATCCCTGAGCGGTCTGTCCATTCGCATCGCCGCCGGTGAAAAAATCGGCATCATCGGTCGGGTCGGGTCGGGGAAGTCGACGCTCGCCCGACTCGCCCTGGGTCTTTACGATCCCGAACGCGGCTCGATTCTCTACGATGGCTTCGATGTCAAGCAGCTGGACCCGTCCAGCTTGCGCCGCGCGATCGGCTATGTGTCCCAGGATGTGACCCTGTTCTACGGCTCGATGCGCGAGAACATTGCCCTTGGCCTCACCGGTATCGGCGATGCCGAAATCGTCGCCGCTGCCGACAAGGCCGGCATCCTGGGCCATATCAACGCACACCCCGAAGGGCTTTCCATGATCGTTGGCGAGCGGGGGGAGACCCTATCGGGCGGTCAGCGCCAGGCGCTCGGACTCGCCCGCATGTTTCTGCGCGATCCGCCGATTCTGGTGCTCGACGAGCCGACCTCGGCCATGGATCAGGGCAGCGAGGCGCGCATCAAGCAACTGCTCGCAGGCTTCGCGAAGGACAAAACGCTGATCCTCACTACCCACAAGATGAGCATGCTGGACCTGGTGGACCGCGTCCTGGTGCTGGATCAGGGCCGCCTGGTAGCCGACGGACCCAAGGCGCAGGTTCTTGAAGCCCTGAGAGCCGGCAAGATCCGCGGTTCGGCCTGAGGACGGGGAGCATGAGCAAGCAGGAACCCAAAGGCTCACCGCTGGCGCGCTTGCGCCGCAACCTGGCCATCCGGCCGGCAACCGATCTCAAGTACATGTCCTATGCCTCCGAGGCCGTATTGTTGCAGGCTCCGGGGCTGCATAGACGCCTGCTGTGGAGCCTCTGCGCCGTCGTGCTGGCGTTGCTGGTGTGGGCCTACTTCGCCAAGGTAGACGAGTTCACGCGGGGCGAGGGACGCATCGTGCCGTCCAGCGAAGTTCAGGTCGTGCAGAACCTCGAAGGCGGCATTCTGGCCCAGCGCTTTGTGTCCGAAGGCGACGTCGTCGAAAAGGATCAGCCGCTGCTGCAAATCGACGACACCATGGTCGCGTCTTCCTTCCGCGAGCGGGCGATCAAGGTGGCGCAGTTGCAGGCAAAAGTCATCCGTCTGCGCGCGGAATCCCGCGGCACGGGGTTTGAACAGGAACTCGCCCTGGCGAAAGAGCCCATAGAGCCGGTATTGCTCCAGACCGAGCGGGAGCTGTTCAAGTCCCGGGCGCTCGAATACGGCAGCAAAATGGCGGTCCTGCAGCAGCGGGTGGAACAGAAGCGGCAGGAGTTGTCCGCCGTGCGCCTTGCCCGCGCCAGCCTTGCGGAAAGCCACGACCTGCTCCAGCAGGAGATGACCGTTACCCGGCCGTTGGTAGAGAAAGGGGCCGTCTCCCACGTCGAGCTGCTGCGCCTTGAGCGTCAGCTCAACGACCTGAGGGGAGAGTTGGGCAAAGCCACCATCGCGATCCCGCGCTTGCAGTCCGAACACGACGAAGCCCGCAAGAACATCGATTCGTTCGCGCAAAGTTTCGCGGCCGAGGCGCGCAAGGAACTCAACGACGCCACCTCCGAGCTGGGGCAGCTCCTAGAGGGCAACGAAGCCTATGCCGACCGCGTGGCCCGCACCGAGGTCAAGTCGCCCGTGCGGGGGACCGTCAAGCGCATCCTGGTTACCACCATCGGCGGAGTGATTCAGCCTGGCATGAACCTGGTGGAGATTGTGCCCATCGACGATTCATTGCTGGTCGATGCCAAGGTGCTGCCCAAGGACATCGCCTTTATCAGTCCTGGCCAGCAGGCGATGGTGAAGTTCACCGCCTACGACTTCTCGATACACGGCGGACTGATCGCGCGCGTGATCCAGATCAGCCCGGATACCATCGAGGATAAGGAAAAGAATGTCTGGTACTACCAGGTACGCCTCAAGACCGAGAGCAGCGTGCTCGGCAGCGCCGCGGACCCGCTGCCCATCATCCCCGGCATGACGGTTCAGGCCGATATTCTGACCGGGGAAAAAACCGTGCTGGATTACCTGCTCAAACCCATTCTCAAAACCAGGGAGCTTGCCTTTCGCGAGCGTTGAAACCGCGAAACGGGCTCAATGGTCGAAAATCCGGATCGAGTGGCGAGTTCTTCGCGCGAGTGGCAAATTGCGGGGATAAACGGTAACGTCCCTCCATCCGCGCTGTGATACAAATCACATTCTGGGCAAATCTGATAAACAGGTCACAAACCTGGTTGACGCTTTACTCTGATCGCTGCGGATAACGGATCCATCAGCACCACCATTGTCGCAAGGAGAAAGTTCAGTGATCCCACAATCAACCCGGTTCGCGAAGCGCCGTCAAGCTCCCCTGGTCGGGACCGCCATGCTCGTTGCCATGTCCTTTGCCAGCCCCGGCGGGGCGGTGGATATTCGCGACGTCATCAAGGAAACCGTCAAGAGCAACCCCCTGGTGCTCGCCGAGTTGCGCGAGACCGACGCGCGCAACCGCCAGGTACGCGAAGCCCTGGCGGGTTATTACCCCACCCTGGATTTGGTGGCCGGATACGGCTTTCAGGAACGCGATCCCGCCAATCGTTCGTTCGCCGATCCCGACCGGACCCGCAATGAACTGGAGCGGCGCGAGCTGCAACTGAGCGCGCGCCAACTGGTGTTCGACGGCTTTTATACGCCCTACGAACACAAGAACCAGCAGGCCCGTGAACGCAGTGCGAAATTTCGCGCGACTTCCGTCGGCGAAGATATCGCCCTGTCGGTAACCCGGGCCTTTACCGATGTCCTCAAACAGGAAGCCATTCTCAGACTGGCCCAGGAAACGCTGGCCTACCACCAGCAGGTCTACGACAAGATGAGCCAGCGGTTCCAGTCCGGAGTGGGTAGCCGCGCCGACTTCAACCAGATATCGAGCCGCCTTGCACTGGCGCGCACCAATCTGCAAAACGTGACCGCCAATCTGCGCAACGCACGCATCAACTACCAGCAGGTGGTGGGCACTTTCCCGGGTGAGGGAGAACTGGAATTCCCCGGCTCTTACCACAATTATCTGCCGGCCAACATCGAAGCGGCGGTTGCCCGGGCTTTCGATAACCACCCGATCCTCAAGGTGGCCGAAACCGATCTGGAAGCGACCGGCTATACCTACGAGCAAACCAAGTCGCCGTTCTACCCGCGCTTTGACCTCGAGGTCGAGCGCGACGCCAATGACAACATCGATGGGTCCGAACAGAAAGTCGACGATCTGCGCGTGATGCTGCGCATGCGTTACAACCTGTTCCGCGGCGGCGCCGATGAGGCCCGCAAACAGGAGTTCGCGTATCTGGTCGAAAAGGCGAAGGAAATCAGGAACAACGCCCGTCGTGAAGTCGAACAGGAGATCCGCCTTGCCTGGGTCGCCAACGAAACCCTGACGGCGCAAATCCCGATCCTCATGGACTATGCGGGCAGTGCGGAAGAAACCAAAAAGGCCTACGTGGACCAGTTCGATCTGGGACGGCGGACCCTGCTCGATCTGCTCAATACCGAGAACGAGGCAGTCAATGCCAAGCGTGATCTGATCAATGCCAAGCATGACCTGATCCTCAATGAATACCGCATCTTCCACGGTGCGGGTGATCTGATGGCCACCGTGGGTGCGGAAATCTGATGATCGACACACCCGCAATGGGCAATGGATAAACAACGACCTCCGGCACGGACGCCGGCGGGGATATGCCAGGAAAGCCAACGCAATACGGAAATCGGCAGTTTGGTGAAAAACGTCGCGAGGCGGCCAGATGCGAGGCGCACGGCGCGCAGCGACCGAGACATATCAGCTAGATAGGCGAGGGAGCGAGCACCGCGCAACGAAGCAGATGGCTGCCGCAGCAGTTTCTCAACAAACTGTTTAAGGAAGAGCGCGGGGCAACCCGACACACAGAGGCAACTACGGGAGAAGGTCGATGAACGACGAAGCCAAACACGGCGAAGCCATTCAAGCACAGGTCACGCAACGGGAATCCGAGCAGACCGCGGCGGCCGCGCAGGCAGCAGCCGCCGCGCAGGGCCCCGATGCCACCAAGCCCGTGGAAACTTCGGCTCCGTCTGCCGGCCGCGCGCAAGCGCCCGCCCACGCCCCGGCTGAAGCCAGCGCGGCAACTCCGATCCCGGCGAAGGCCGAGGCGGCGAGCGCAGCTCCCAGCGCTGGCGCGGCGCCCCCGGTTGCTACCGAAGCCGACGAGAATTCAGAATTCGCCGAGTTGCAGCGCGCCGTTGCTGCCGGCAAAGATCTCAGCAAGGAACTCGAACCGCCAGCCGCTGGACAAGGCGGCAGCAGCAGCGATTCCATTGCGGAAGGCATCCGCTTCGAACGTGGACTCGACGCGCGCGATCCCACGGCGGGCTTTGATCCGGACATCGCGCCGCCGCCGCTACTCACTCCAACAGCGGACTCCCTTTTCGTTGCCGAACCCGTCGTCGAGCCACCGCCACCCCCGGACAACGGCGTCGCCATCGGCGGCCTGACCCCGGCCGCGGAGGGCGGTGACGTCAGTGTCAACGAGGCCAACCTGGCCGACGGCAGCGCGCCCAATCCACCGGCCCTGACCCAGACCGGCAGCTTCACCGTCAGCGCTCCCGACGGGCTCGACAGCCTGACCATCGGCGGCGCGCTGGTGCTCGACGCCAATGGCCTGACCGGCAATCCGGTCACCACGCCGCTGGGCAACACTCTCGTGGTCACCGGCTACGATCCGGTCACCGGCGTCGTGACCTACCAGTACACGCTGGGCGACAACGAAGCGCATCCGCAAGGGCAGGGCGCCAACAACCTGTTCGACAACCTGCCCGTGATGCTCACCGACAGCGATGGCGACACCATCGAAGGTCAACTCGCGGTGCGCATCGTCGACGATCTGCCCAATGCCATCTCCGACATCGACGAAGTCGGCACCGGCGGCAGTACCGGCGGCAACGTCTTCACCGGCGCCGACGACGATCCCCTCGACCGGGTCGAGGCCGACGTGCCCGGCGCCGACCGCAGCGGCGCCCCCATCACCGGAGTGATCGCCGGCGCACATCTGGATGCGCCCATCACCGACGGCTCCGGCGTCGGCGCCGTCATCGACGGCCAGTTCGGCACCCTGGTGCTGAACGCCGATGGCAGCTATGTGTACACCGCTGACGGCGGGCTGATCAGCAACCAGACCGAAATCTTCACCTATACGGTGACCGACGCCGACGGCGATACCGATACCGCGACCCTGACCATACAGATTCAGGGCGAGGCGCCGCCTTCGCCGCCGCCCCCGCCGCCCCCGCCGCCGACCATCGCAGTGGGCGGGCCGGACACGGGTCTGGGCGACATCACCGTGCCGGAAGGCACCGACGCCATCTTCGGCGTGAAGGTCACCGGCGCGGCGGCGGGCAGCACCCTGAGCCTGACGCTGGCGCCCAGCGGAGCGAACCCGGCCACTGAGGGCAGCGACTACAAGGCCGGCACCTTCCAATACAGCCTGGACGGCGGCACGACTTGGACGACGATCACCGAAGGCACCGCCTTTGGCATCGACAGCGGCGACAGCCTCGTGCTGGTCAAGACCGACACCGTGGCCGACGGTATCGACGAGGCCGATGAGACCTTCACCCTGACCGGGACGCTGAACAGTGGTGGCGACACGGTGTTCGACACCGGCACCGCGACCATCGTGGACGGCGACGTGCCGACCATCGCAGTGGGCGGGCCGGACACGGGTCTGGGCGACATCACCGTGCCGGAAGGCACCGACGCCATCTTCGGCGTGAAGGTCACCGGCGCGGCGGCGGGCAGCACCCTGAGCCTGACGCTGGCGCCCAGCGGAGCGAACCCGGCCACTGAGGGCAGCGACTACAAGGCCGGCACCTTCCAATACAGCCTGGACGGCGGCACGACTTGGACGACGATCACCGAAGGCACCGCCTTTGGCATCGACAGCGGCGACAGCCTCGTGCTGGTCAAGACCGACACCGTGGCCGACGGTATCGACGAGGCCGACGAGACCTTCACCCTGACCGGGACGCTGAACAGTGGTGGCGACACGGTGTTCGACACCGGCACCGCGACCATCGTGGACGGCGACGACCCCCCGCGCTTCATTGTCGGTTCCAACGAAGATGATGTGCCCGGGTCCACGGCGGAGCATGTGGTTCCCAACCCGGATGGTCCGGCAAACGGCCCCATTGTCGGCGGCAATGTCGGCGATATTCTGGTCGGCGATCCGGGCGGATCGCAGCTCACCGAAGGCCAGACCGCGAACATCCTGATGGTACTGGATACCTCGAGCAGCATGGATGATGAAACCATCCCCTTCAATGGGGGAAACATAACGCGAATCCAGGCCCTGAAGAACGCCACCATCGCGGCACTGGAGGATCTGACCGCGACCGGTGCGGAGAACATTCGCGTTCATCTCACCGAGTTCAATACGCACAGCGCGCCCCTGGGGACCTATGACCTGATCGTCAATGGTGTGGTGAATACGGCCGCCCTCAATCAGGCGATCGCCGATATCAATGCCCTGGGTGCCGATGGCGGCACCAACTACGAAGCGGGGCTGGGGACTGCTGCGCAATGGATCAGTGGCAACCTGGTGGTGCCCATCACGCAATTTACCGAAGGCGATCACAATTCAGCTACGGGTACTGGCAACGACGACGATGCCGCGCTCCTGAAAGGCGCGGACGGTACCGCCTATGCCCTGGTTTCCGGCTGGGGGTCAACGACGGCGGACCTCCGCGACGCTAGGGGTGATACCTCGGGTGGCTGGGGCGTTGAGGACTCGGGTGAGGATCTTGATCCGGGCGAAGTCCTGCGCTTCGATTTCGGACCGGGAACGGATTTCGATGGATCCGGCACCAACTTCACTACCGATAGCTTCAATGGCCCGCCGATCACTGCGGCAACCTTTGCGTTGCGCAGCTTTGGCAGCGGCGATCATGCCGTGTCGTACACCGTCACCTATTCCAACGGGACTTCCGCCACCGTCCCGGTGAACTTCTCCGGTACCGGTGCCCATATCTTTGCCATCACGGCACCTGGCGGGTCGACCATCGACCATATCGCGTTTTCGGTGCCGACCGGTCAGAAAGACGGCTACGTCGATCTGGAATCGGTGACCCTGAGTGTCCCGGGCCCCATTGCCGGTGCCGACGTGAATAACCTGCTGTTCATCTCCGACGGCGTGCCCACCTATCACTATGTCGGCGATGGAACCAGCGATGTTGCGGGGCCGGGTAACAGCCTGGATCCGGATGCCATTGCGCATATTACCGGTACGGGCGACGGTGATACGGTCTCGGAAGTGGGCGCTATCCTGGGCGCTGGTTTTGCCATCCAGGCGGTGGGTATCAACGTCGGTGAAACTGCGCTGGATGTGCTGGATCAGGTGGAAGGCCAGCCACCCGCTAATCCCGGCGACCATTCGGCCGATAACATCCACACTGCGGAAGAACTCACCGACGTGGTCGGGGGCGCCATCACAGGCGGCGGTACGGTGGTCGATACCGCCGGCAGCGACCAGATCAGCGGCGGTGACGGCAACGACATCCTGTTCGGTGACGCGCCATTTACGGACGATCTGGCCAATGCGCAGGGATTGACCACGCCGGATGGCGCTGGATGGCTGGCGTTCGAGCAGCTCGAGGCAGGTCAGGGAACGGATCCCACCTGGGATCGCGCGGATACCATCGGCTACATTCAGAGCAACCTCTCCCTGGTTGCGGGGGAAAGTGGGCGCAGCGGTGGGCACGACGTTCTGGATGGCGGTGCCGGGAATGACACCATCTTCGGTCAGGAAGGCAATGACCGGATAACCGGCGGCTTGGGCGATGATCTGCTCTCCGGTGGCAGTGGCAATGACACCTTTGTCTGGAACGCGGGAGAAACCGGGACCGACACCATCACCGGTTTTACGGTTGGTGGAGACGTGCTGGATCTCTCCGAGCTGCTCCAGGGCGAGGAATCGGCGGATTTGAGCGGTTATCTGTCGATTGCTGGCGACACACTCCAAATCGATGCCGATGGCGGCGGCAATTTCGGCGCTCCGGACCAAGCCATCGTGCTGCAGGGTGTGACCACCGATCTCAACACCCTGGTCTCCAGCGGCAGTCTGGTAACCGATCATCCCTGAGGCCGGTGCCGGTGTACCCAACCCCGGCGGAAACTGGGGTTGGGGGGTGGATGTCCGGAGGGGCTCGCGGTTTTCGGAGTGCAGTGCCTGGTCGGCGGAGGCGTGTCCGTTACCTTGTGCCCGCCAGCGGGGGTGAGGCTAGGAGCCTGTCGGACTTGAGCGTCCGTAGCGAGGGAAAGTCCGATTTGAGGTAGATTTTGGGCAAATTTGCGGCGAATAGCGGGGACTATTCAACGAAAATTTGCCCGAAATATAACCAAATTCGGCTTTTCCGCAGTAGGGCAGTCTTAAGTCCGACAGGCTCCTAGCGGCCGGGATTGCCGGATGGGCCGCCGCGCGGCTTGTCCGGCCTACCGCTACGGCTTGCATAGGATGGCTAAGCGCAGCGTACCCCACCATTTCCTGAGTACCGTTACGGCCCGAGCTGCCGGGCGAGTCTGTCCCGCAACTGCCGCCAGTGGGAGAGGGTGACCGCGTCCCCCGAGCGGACTTGCTCGCGGCGATTGCGCGCCAGCCAGAGCTCCGTGCCGTTGAAGCTGTAGACGGGAATCAGATCGGGCCTTTGGCTCACGGGCAGGATGCGCGGGTCGAGGTTGTCGAGGACCAGGGGATCGGCGGCCGGGGTTTGGTACCAGGCGAGCACCATGTGCGGCTGGTCGAGGCTGAGCGCCTTGACATAGGTGATGCGCAATGCGTCTTCGGCAATGCCCATCTCAGAGAGTGTGAAGTACTTGGCGATGGCGAACTCCTCGCAGTCGCCGGCATCCTCGATCAGGAATTCGATCGGGGTCGCCCAGTAGTCTTCGCGCTGCCAGACCTCAATGTCGGTGGTGAAGCGGGCGCGATTGAAAAATCCGTTGGCCAGTTGCAGGCGTTCGGCATCGGGCGCCGATCTTCCCTGCTCGATCAGGGCCAACCAGTGGCTTGCACGGGCCGCCGCCTGAGGGCCATGCTCGCGTTCAATCCGTTGAATCAGACGTTCCGGGGCCGTGGGCACGGGTTCCGGGTGCGGTGCTGGCTGGCCGGCACAGCCGGCGAGCAGGATGGCGGCAAGAATCAGTGCGCGTGGCAGAATCATGGCCGCCGCCGGCACGACAATTGGGTCCGGAGGCGGTGGCGTTCGGGGAATGCACGGGATGTTCAATCGTGATGGGACTCGGATTCACGCCAGCGGCGCCGGTCTTCCGGGCTCATCTGCTGCCAGCGTTGACGCAGCCGCTCGCGATCCTCGGGTGGGAGGTGCAGAAAGCGCTCGCGGGTTCGCATGATTCGTTGCTGCCGATGCTGGGGCAAGGCTTCGAAACGACGGCGACGGTCTTCGATGCGATGGCGCCGCTCGGCATTGTCCCAGCGCTTGTCGGATGGCTCGCCGCCGCGGCCCTGATGCGATTTTTCGCGCTCACCTCCGCGGTCGTCGTCATGGTCGTGGTCTGCGAGTTGAACGGCCGCGGTAGCGGGAGCAAAGGGGTTCAAAATATTGTGCGCCGTGGCATCGGTACCTGGGTAATGTGCGGCGCCGCTGTCGATGGTCAAATCCGGCAAGAGAAAAACCGGCGCAGGGGAACTTGCCGCAACCGCGTCAGCGGCGGAACAAACCGCCGCGGCGAACAGCAGCGTCAACAGCCATACTCGCGACCCGCCGGACCGAATCGCCAGCGCGAGGAAGCGATCGAGCGCGCGTCGTTTCATCCGCTGGCGCCGTCCAGACCGGTGTCGGCCAACCAGGAGTAGAAATCGAGCTGGTCATACAGCTCCGCCGCCTCCATGTCGGACTGCGTGCTGCCGCCCATGGGGTCGGGCGTCACCAGGATATGCGGACCCAACGCCCACAGGCCAACCGCGGCAGCGATCGCCATGCCCACGGCCGGTGGCAACCAGCTCGTGCGGCCAAGCCGGCGTCGTGCGGGGGTCGCAAGCACGGCGCGCCGCATGGTGGCGAGACGGTGAACAATCATTGGATCCATGTCGGCTTCGCGCGACCGCAGTGCGTCCTGCCAGCGGCGTTCCTGTTCGTTCATGGTCGAAATTCCTCCAACTGTTCTCTGAGGCTTTGCAATGCCCGGAAATAGTGGGTTTTGACGCTGCCCTGGGTACACGCCATGGCGCGCGCGGTGTCCTCGGTGGAGAGGCCCTCCCAGCAACGCAGCATGAACGCTTCCCGCTGCCGACGCGGGAGGGCGCCAACGGCCTTCTGCAATGCGCTGACACGACGTTCCTGTTCGTGTCGATCCGTCGGCGTATCGCGAGCGGGATCCACGATCCGGTCCAGCGGATCCGGCGCGGTATCGTCCTCCGCTGTCGCGCTGCCGAACCAGCCAAACAGCCGGCGATGAGCGGTGCGGGTCCGGAAACTGTCGTTGATGCGGTTATTGAGAATGCGATAAAAAAGTGGCAACCAGTCGGCAGGCGCCTTGTGTCGATAGTGCCGCACCAGCCGCAACATGGCGTCCTGCACGACATCCAGGGCTTCATCCCGATCCCGCAGCGCGGTATAGGCCATGGCATAGGCCCGCCGTTCTACCGTGGCGAGGAATTTGTCCATGCTGAGCAGGGCGGGCGCCTCAGCAGCCATGGCGGAACCCGAAGTGTTGGCAGGCACAGTGGTCACAAGTTCCGACATGTCGCGACACCCGGTTTGTTCCCGACGTCTTCCTGGTCAGTGGTCGAGTATTTCGTTCACGAGGATCGCACCGCCGATAATCGCCAACCAGTCATGGTCGCCGTGATGGCCATGGTGACCATGGTGGCGGTGATGACCATGATGGTCTCGATAGTAGTAATGGTGGGTGGACCGATAGTGATGGCCGGGATGACTATCGTGGTAACGATGATAGTAGTGCCGCTCGGCTCTGGGTCGGTAACCGTCGTGGTGACGATAGCCGTGCCCGCCATGGTCGCCACCGCGATAGTGCGTCCGACCGTGATCCCAGCCTCTGCCATTGTGGCGGTCGTTATCGGCCAGCGCGGGAGTTGCGGTCAACGCCAGTACGACAACAGCAGCAAACAGCTTCAGCGAAGTGTTCATTGAGGTCACCATTGGTGGTCAGGTGATTGTAACAACGAACTACATGGCCGGAGGTTGACCTGAAAAGGCGGTGTCAGAGACGAATGGCACTTATCTGCTGCGTCGTCACCCCCGCGAAGGCGGGGGTCCAGCACTCTTTGCCGTGCTTCAGCGCTTACAGTCACTGGATTCCCGCCTGCGCGGGAATGACGCTAGAAATGGGATCAAGCTCAAGTAGGCGCCATTCGCGTCAGAGACGGAATTCTGCCCAGATCGGGCAATGATCGGAGGGTCTTTCCATGGCGCGGATGTCGAGATCGATGCCGCCGTCTACCACCCGCGCGCAGAGACTCTTGCTGGCGAGGATGAAGTCGATCCGCAAACCGCGTGGCGGCTCCTGCTCGAAGCCCCGGCTGCGGTAGTCGAACCAGCTGTAGGCGTCCTGGCGGTCGCCGTGATGCTTACGGAAAGTGTCTTCGAGGCCCCAACTCGTCAGCGCCGCATACCATTCGCGCTCCTCCGGCAGAAAGCAGCATTTACCGGTACGGAGCCAGCGCTTGCGGTTATCCTCGCCAATGCCGATGTCGATATCCCGGGGCGCGACGTTCATGTCGCCCATGAGCACGACGCGGTCGGTGGGCTGGTGCTCACGTTGCAGTGTGGCCAGCATTGCACGGTAAAAATCCGCCTTGGCGGGAAACTTCAGCGGATGGGCGCGGCTTTCGCCCTGAGGAAAATAGGCGTTGTAGATGTGGACTTCGCCACCGGGCGCCGCGAAGCTTGCCTTGATGAGTCGCCGTTGCGAATCCTCACCGTCTTCGGGAAATCCGCAGGCGCTGGCGAGGGGTGGGGTGCGGAAGAGCAGCGCAACGCCGTAGTGACCCTTCTGTCCATGGTAGATGGCCTCGTAACCGAGCCGGTGTATGTCCGCCAGCGGGAATTGATCGTCGGCTACCTTGGTTTCCTGAAGGCCGATGACGTCGGGCGCATGGCGGATTATTATCTCTTCCAGCTGATGAGGTCTTGCACGTATTCCATTGATATTAAAGCAAACAATTTTCATGCATCAAGATTCGGCCGCGCCTCCGGCGAGCACTTCCCGGTGTCGCGTCAAAAGGCCCACGTAATCGCCAAGGATATTGCTGGACTCCTTCAACAACGGATCATGCGCCAGATCGAGCTTGGGCTTGTCGGGGAGGGCGGCATTGCCTTCATCGTCCGTGTCACCCGCCAAGGCTTCTTGTTCCTTGCGCCAGGCGCCGAGATCCGCATAGGGCGGCTCGCCCTTCGCCTTGCGCTGGGCATTGGCGAGATCGAACAGAGCGACCTCCCGCTCGTGGTCGAGCCGTTCGCGCTCGGAACGTTTCAGCGGCAACTGGGTGATCGCACGGTTTTGTTCGGCGAATTTCAGCTCCTCAAGCAGATAGCGCCAGTCGGCGTCCTTGGCAACCCGGGCTTCGTGACTCTGCATCAGGGGCGCCACCAGACCATCGACATTCTTGTATTTGTCGTGCTCGGCCGGTTTGATGCGATCCCAGCGCAGGACACGGTCCTGACTCGCGTCTCCGATCTCGTTCAGGTCGTAAATCGACGGAAACACAATATCGGGCACCACACCGCGCTCCTGGGTGCTGTCGCCGGACACGCGGTAAAACTTGGACTCGGTCAGTTTGAGCTGGCCCTGCTTGAGCGGCGTCATCACCTGCACCGTGCCTTTGCCAAAACTCTGGGAACCGACAATGAGTCCGCGCCCGTAGTCCTGAATGGCGCCCGCGAAGATTTCCGATGCCGAAGCGCTCAGACGGTTGATCAGGACCACCAGCGGCCCCCGGTACGCCGCCGGGTGTTCGGCCATCTGATCCAATGACACTCTCCCGCTTGCGCGCCGGATCTGGACCACTGGGCCCGGGTCTATGAACAGATCGGTGAGAGCCGTGGCTTCATAGAGTGAGCCACCGCCGTTGTTGCGCAGATCCATAATGATCCCGTCGATATTTTCGCTGCGAAACCCCTGAAGGATGTTATAGACATCCCTGGTGGTGCTGCGGAAGTTTTCGTCCCGGTTGCGATAGGCTTCGAAGTCCATGTAAAAGGTGGGGAGGGTGATAATGCCAAGGCGCAGCTCGTCGCTTCCCCGGGGGATGGTGATGATATCGCCACGCGCTGCCTGTTCCTCTAGCTTTACCTGTTCCCGAACGATGGTTACGGTATAGGAACTACCCGCAGGGCCTGAAGTTGCGGGAAGAATTTCAAGTCGAACCTGAGATTCTTTCTTGCCGCGAATCAGGTCAACGACGTCGTCCAGACGCCAACCGATCACATCGACCATTTCACCATCGGCGCCTTGTGCGACTCCGGTAATTCGGTCTCCGGCGCGCAAACGACCCTGTTTGTCCGCAGGGCCGCCGGGCACGATACGAACAATCTTTGTGTACTCGTTCTCGGCCTGCAGCACGGCGCCAATGCCCTCCAGGGACAGGGACATGCTGATCTGGAAATTCTCCAGACTGCGCGGATCCATATAGGAAGTGTGTGGGTCGTACATGCCTGCAACCGTATTGGCATAGAGCTCGAACGCGTCGTGCGATTGCTGCAAGCCGGCACGGTGGAGCTGACTCTTGTAGCGCTTGACCAGGAGCTCGCGCGCCGCTGCGGGTTCCTTACCCGACATGATCAGTCTGAGCATGCCGTCCTTCAGACGGCGGCGCCAGTAGTCATCTGCTTGCGCGATGTCCTTGAACCAGGCACTGGCCTCGGTATCGATGGGCAGGGATTCGTCGATATCGAAGTCGAATTTGGCGTCGCCTTCCAAGAAGGCGACGCTGGCTTCCAGGCGTGCAACAAGCCGTTCCCGAAATCGATTGAAGACACGGAACGCCAGATCGAGATTCCCCGCGCGCAACTCGTCGTCAAGCTGGGTGCGCCAAGCATCGAATTCGGCAATGTCGCTGGCGAGAAAGTAGGTTCTGCCGACATCCAGGTGCTTTAGATAAAGATCAAGGAGTTCCGAAGAAAATGTATCGTCGAGCGTGAGTTGACGGTAGTGACGCTTATCCAGCTCCTGCAAGATTTCGCGGATGCTGGCGCGTTCCGCGGTATCCGGCACGAGCGGTTCGAGGGCGCTTGCAGAACAGGCGATAAGCAGGTTCAGCAGCAGACCGAGCCGATAGGAAAGACGCATGCAGGAGGTCATCGAATTGACAAGAGGGCGCATTCTAGGCCATACGCGCGCGCGGTGCACTTGGCTGGCATGAGCCGCCGGGCCGCGCGATGGAAGTTAGTTGCGCTCCCGGCTTCCATTTAATTTAACATAATATACATTATGCGTACTTATATCTCTGCCGACCTCACCAAACTCGGAGGGCGCCATTCCGCTCACCACTGAGAACCTGGGCTGCCAGCAAAAGGTCCGGCAAGAAAACGGTCTTGCCGGAAATCCGTTTAGCGGAGATCGGAAACTTCCCTTCCCGCCTTCCCGCGCCAGCGCCATACCGGTGCCAACTGACGAATTCCCGCAGGATTGCCGCCGTCGTGCAGCCTTAGGCGACACTCCCCGGAAATTCCTTTGCACTCAGTTTTGAGCGGTGGGTACCGCCACAAAAAACGGTTCGGAACTACTGTGCGGCGGGCCGCCCTTCACCACGCGCAGCCGGTATGATCCGGCGCTTGCACCAGAGGGCAGCTCCGCGACAATTTCCTGGTCGGAGGCTGACTGCACCTTGAGCAACTGCTTGCCCATGTACACGCCGGGCGTCGTAGGTCCAAAACCGCGACCTTGAATGGTCAATACAGATCGTTCGACGTCGATGAGGGTGCCATCGATCCAGGGCTGTGAACCACCCCGCCCGGCATGAACAGTATTGGCGAACAGCGCAACGGTGCCGAGAAGAATCGCGAACAGTATTTGCTTGTACATAGTGCCTCCTTGCGCTGGCTATCCAGCGTTGGTGTCGAATCCAGAATGGGGGCAAAGGCTAAGGATTTCTGGATCACAGCCCCTGCCGATCATCCGGCATCTTGTATGCAAGCTACCATACTAAAATGACCGCAATGTGTCAACCCGCCAAGTATTTCGGGCCTGTGCCGGGATATACATCACGTGCTTGCCGACTGGACTCCCGAGTCGAAAGCCAACCTTCCTGACGGAGCGCTACTTCAGCTTCGGCCCTGCCATCTTCCCTGCCCAGCCTTCGGCCAATTTGGCCCAGTGGTAAAGATGGAAAACCCGCTTGGCGAACTTCCACTTGCCATTCACGCGCCGGTAGCTGTCATCGTAATGGCCGCACGCGGTGACGGACTCGCCGTTCTCGATTACGCGAATCTCTACCGCGCAGTTCCCGGTGGCGGTATCGCCATTGACCTGGATGACATGATTCTGAATGAACGGCTTGGGGCCGATGGCGCCCACCTGCTCCTTGTACAACTTGCTGAGCTCGCTCTGGCCGCGCCAGGAAGATTCGCCCATGTGGAACTCGCCGTCGCTGGTGAACATGTTCAGCAGTGCGTCGCCGTCCTGGGCCACCACGGCGTAGCAGTAACGCGCGGTGAGTTCGCGGATTTCGTCCTTGTCTTCCAGTATTTGCAGACGCTGATCGAGGGTTTTCATGATGATCTCCTGGGTTTTATTGGTCTGCGTGTCAACGTGTGAGAATGGTGAGCGTCGTGGCGGCAGTGTCGTCATCGATCCAGCCACCGCCGTTCTGCGCCATGCCTACCCGCGCGCCGTTCACCTGCCGGGCGCCGCAGCGCCCCCGCAACTGGTCGGCGATTTCAACGATCTGGGCGCAACCGGTAGCGCCCACGGGATGGCCCTTGGCCACCAGCCCACCGCTGGTGTTGACCGGGATGCGGCCGCCCAGTTCGAGCTGGCCATCATGGAGCATTTGCAGGCCCGCGCCGGGCCGGCACAACCCCAATTCCTCGACATAGATGAGTTCTGCGGGCGACGCGGCATCGTGGAGTTCGACGACGTCGATATCCTCCGGTCCGACACCCGCCATGGCATAGGCTTTCGCGGAGGCTCGCGCGTTGCAGCTCGCCCCGCCGGGCATGCCGGATACCAGGGTGATGGCGGCGACACGCACCGCGTCCAGGCCACGCCGGCGGGCGAAGTCGGCGGAACAGAACACCAGCACGGCCGCGCCGTCGCCGATGGGTGAGCACATCGCGAGCTTCAGCGGCTCGACGATGGTGCGACTGGCCATGATGGCGTCGAAGGACATTCCGCCCTGGAATTGCGCCTTGGGATTGAGCGAGCCGAAATGGTGACTCTTGGCCGCGACCCGCGCGAAGTCTTCCGCGGTGGCGCCGGTCTGCGCCATGTATTTGCGCGCCTTGCCGGCATAGATATCCATGAATCCGGAACGCCCCGGGGCGCTCGCCGCGGTGAGCGGATCGTCCGAGCCGGTCTCGGCGCGAATTTCTTCCAGATCGATGGCGGCGGCCAGGGCGCGGAAGGAAACGTTCTTGTCGGGATGGGTCATTTTCTCCGCGCCGATGGCGAGGGCGACCTCGGCCTGCCCGGACGCTACCGACAACCAGGCGAGATGCGCGGCGCTGGACGCCGAGGCGCAGGCATTCTCGATGTTGACGATCGGCTTGCCCAGCAGTCCGCTCTCGCGCAGAGCCACTTGTCCGGTGATCATCTCCTGGCCGGTCAACAGCCCCGCCGCCGCATTGCCGAAATAAATGGTGTCCACATCGGCGGTCGTGGCTTTCGCATCCGCCAGCGCTTCGCCGAGCGCCGCGGTGACCAGACTGCGGATACTGGCATCCGGATATTTGCCGAACCGGGTCATCCCGGTGCCGCCGATCATGACTTCGCGCATGGCGCAGTGCCTCCTGTGGGAGCTTCCAGGGTGGGAAGCGTTTACGAAACCTTGTCAGTTATGAATTGTTTTCAGTTGTCGGGACATCAGTTATCGGGATAAATGATGAATTCGAGCAGATTGCCGTCCGGATCACGGATATAGGTACTGGTGCCTGTTGCGGTTCCACCGGCACGTCCACCCTGTCGCTCCACGGGTCCGGTAATCACCGGGGTTTCAAGTGCGTCGATCAGGCTGGCGAGCGCCGCGGCAGTACCGCCCCAGACGAAACAGAAATCCCCGCACCCGGGTCGCGCAGCCGGCCCGCGCAGAGTGAATTCTTCCGATTGCCACAGCTTGGGCGCATGAAAATTGATCCGGTTATCGCCGAAGCAAACCGAATACACAATGGGCGCGTAGTCTTCCGACACGCGGAAACCGAGTCTTGCGTAAAATGCCAGCATTACCGCCATATCGTTGACCGGGATGGCTGCATGATCGAACGCTTTCACAGTCATGGAAGTTCCTCGCGTGCTACCGCCAGACGCTACATCCGCCAATACTTTTCGTTACAAGTGACTATTCCCACGAATACTTTTTGCCGGAAACGATATGGGCATCCACCTTGACGACCAGCCCGTTGATTTCCCGCTCGCCTTCGTCGTCATGGTAGTCATCGCGGATTTCGTGCCAGCCCTGCGCCGTCATGGCCGCGACGATCTCGCTGGACTCGCGCAGGCAAAAACCAAAAGTCGTAAAGGGCAGCGCGGCCATGGCTGTTTTCGAGCGAATCCCGATCACCAGTCGCCCACCCGGCTTCAACCAATGGTAGGCCAGCTGCAGAAACCCCGTCAGGTCGTCGATAAAATACACAAAGTTGGTGCCGAAAATGGCGTCCACCGACTCCGGGGGCAGCGCTGTGGCGCGACAGTCCGTGTTGACGACCGTGACAGTACACGCCGACAGTCCATCGAGATTGGCCCGGCATTCCCGCGCCATATCGGGCGACAGCTCGATGGCGGTGTAGTGGCCACCCTCCCCCAGTTGTCGCACCAGATCCATTGACAGGCGACCGTTACCCGGGCCGATTTCCACCACCGATTGACCCGGCACAATCGCGAGTGCGGCGATTGCATGCTCCGCAATACGGGCATTGGCGACATTCATGTTCGCCGCGATGGCCGTCCCCGCCTCCCCGCTGGGATGAGCCAATTGCGCGGCCATGGCCTGGAGTTTGGCGATCTCGGCGGGGTCGGACACGACGGGTGGCCTCTGGTTCTTGTGGGCCGATGCTACCACGGCGTTGTGTGGCTGTCAGAGGTCCGTCTGCCCGACACCGGCTCTGTCGACCGGACTTCACAAGTGAAGGCCGGTGGTTTGAGTAATGACAGCGAGTTCCGTACCCTGACGCCGTCCAGACGGCTATTACATGAGGAGCGATGGAAATATGCGCAATGGAGCGATACGCCATGTCGTGCTGATCCTGGCGCTGCTCGCGCTGCTCGCGCAGCAGGCGTTTGCAGGTGAAATCAGCAAGTGGAAGGATGCCAGCGGCAGAGTACATTATGGCGACACGCCGCCAGCCGATGTCGCCGCCGAACGATTGAGTGTCGACCCAAATGTATACGAGAGTCAGACCGGCGAGCGCGGTTTGGAACCCGCGCCGGCGGCTATCGCAACGCCAAAGCCAAAGAAAGTGGTCATGTACAGTACAGCCCGCTGCGGTTACTGCCGCAAGGCGCGCGCGTATTTCAGGGCCAACGGGATCGCCTTCACCGATTACGACGTCGAGACCAGCGACAAAGGCCGGCGGGACTATCGGCGCATGGGCGCGCGAGGCGTTCCCGTTATCCTTGTCGGCGACAAACGCATGATGGGTTTTTCCGAGAGCGCGTTCGCCAGCCTGTATGCAGGTGACCAGTAGCGAAAACGCCGGCCCAGGCCGAAGACACCTCGGACCTGAGAGCTTCGATCAAGAGTCGGTTGGGATAACGTTTCGCGTTGCACATGACCATCAGGGAGTCCGCAATGAAAAATAAAATCTGTCTCGTGACCGGCGCCAACTCCGGCATTGGCCTTGAAACGGCGCGCGGACTCGCGCGATGCGACGCGCGAGTGATCATGGTCTGCCGCGATCAGAAAAAAGGCGAGGCGGCCCGGCGCGACATCATGGCCACTACCGGGAACGGCAAGATCGACCTGCTGATTGCCGATCTGGCGTCGCTCAAGTCGGTACGTCAACTCGCCGCGCAGGTGAACGCCAATTACCCCCAGTTGCATATACTCATCCACAATGCCGGACTGATGTCGAAACATCGGGAAGTGTCGGTGGATGGCTTCGAGATGCAGTTCGCGGTGCATCACCTGGCGGTGTTCCTGCTCACCGATCTGCTGCTCGATCTGCTTAAAAAAAGTGCGCCGGCACGGATCATCAATGTGTCCTCGATGATCCACAAGCTCGGCAAGATCAATTTCGGCGATCTGCAAAGCGAGCGCAAATTCGGCACCTACCGTACCTACGGCCAGTCGAAGCTCGCCATGATTCTTTACACCTATGAACTCGCCACCCGCCTGCGCGGCACCGGCGTAACCGTCAATGCGCTCCATCCAGGCGCCGTCGCCACCAACATCGGCATGCCCGCCTGGCTCAATCCGTTTCTGGCAACACCGGAACGAGGCGCGCGCACCACGCTGTATCTGGCAACCTCGCCCGACGTCGAGCGCGTCACCGGCAAATATTTCGTCAACAGCAAGGAAGCGGCGTCATCGCGGGAGTCGCACGACCGCAACCTTGGCGGACGCTTGTGGGTGATCTCCGAACAGCTGATCGCCAGCGTCAGCTAGGCTCTGCGCGCGGACATTGTGGTCCTCCATGCGCATGGATCGCGCCAACGGTCGGATAGCCTTTTTCGTCGCGCCGCTGGCCATGTGAGCTACTTATCGGGTTTAATCCACGCCCCGCGGCCGGTTGCCGGATGCAGCAGGCTGCGGAGGGAATGCGGATCACTCGCCATTTTGTGCCGAAAGACTCCGATCGATCGTCCATGGACGATGTTAATCCCCCGGTTTCCGTTCCAGGCTCGGCGCGCTCACCCCGAGTGAAATCCGTGACTTATCGTTCGTCCCGATGTGCCGGCATACTCGTGGGAGTATCTTGCGCGCACCAGTGACGCGCCTTTTTTTGTTTGCCCGCGGACTACGGATACCCGACATCATGCACACCGAAACCACCGCCGAACCTATCCTCGATCCGACGTTCGCCGACCTGAATTTACCTGCCCCCTTGCTCGCGACCGTCGGCGAACTGGGGTACGAAACCCCCTCCCCGATCCAGGCGCGCATCATTCCGCACCTGCTGGCCGGGCGCGACGTGCTCGGCCAGGCGCAAACCGGCACCGGCAAGACCGCGGCCTTCGCGCTGCCGTTGCTGGCGCGCATCGACACCGCGCGCTCCCAGGTGCAGATCCTGGTGCTGGCGCCGACGCGCGAGCTGGCGCAACAGGTCGCGGAAGCCTTTACGCGCTACGGCGCGCATTTGCCCGGCCTGCGGGTGCTGGCGGTGTACGGCGGACAAGGCTTCGGCGAGCAGCTCAAGGCCCTGCGGCGCGGCACCCAGGTGGTGGTAGGTACGCCGGGGCGGATCATGGACCATATGCGCCGCGGCACCCTCGATTTATCCAGTCTGTCGGCGCTGGTACTGGATGAAGCCGACGAAATGTTGCGCATGGGCTTTATCGACGACGTCGAATGGATCCTCTCGGAATCCCCGCCGACCCGGCAATTGGCACTGTTCTCGGCGACCATGCCCGCGCCGATCAAGCGCATCGCGCAAAAGCACCTCAAGAACCCCCAGGAGGTCTCGATCAAGGTGCGCACCACCACCGCCGAGACCATTCGCCAGCGCTACTGGCGCGTGGGCGGGGTCACCAAGCGCGAAGCGCTGGCACGCATTCTGGAGACCACACCCCACGAAGGCGTGCTGGTGTTCGTGCGCACCAAGATCGAAACCCAGCAAATCGCCGATTACCTGTGCGCGCAGGGCCACGCGGCGGCGCCGCTGTCCGGCGACATTGCCCAGGCACAGCGCGAGCAGACCGTGAATCGCCTCAAGTCCGGCCAGCTCGATCTGGTGGTCGCGACCGATGTCGCCGCCCGTGGGCTGGATGTGGAGCGCATCAGCCATGTCATCAATTACGACATCCCCTACGACACCGAAGCCTATGTGCATCGCATCGGCCGCACCGGTCGCGCCGGACGCAGCGGCGAGGCGATCCTGTTCGTGGCGCCGCGCGAGGTGCGCATGCTCCAGGCCATCGAGCGCGCCACCCGGCAGCGTATCGAGGAAATGCCGTTGCCCGGCGTGGATGCGGTCAACGCCCGGCGCATCGAGCGCTTCCGCGCGCGCCTCGATGCCGTGTTCGCGGATACCGACAACGCCGATACTCTGGCCCTGTACCAGCGCGTGCTGGAGGAGTATCAGGAGCAGAACGCGCTGGCGCCCCTGGCCGTCGGTGCCGCCCTCACCCTGCTCCTGCACGGCGGCGAACCTCTACTGCTGAAACCGGACCGCGAGCTACCGCGGCCCAAAAAAGTTCGCGCCGATGAGCCCTTCTCGGGTTCCGCGCAAGACACCGACCGCCGCCCGCCGCGGCCACGCAATCCCGAACAAGGCGCGCAGTGGACCGGTGCGGAGCCTGAACTCGAATCCTACCGTGTCGAAGTCGGCCACGCGCAGGGCATCAAGGCGGGCAACCTGGTGGGCGCGATCGCCAACGAGGCGAGCATCGACAGCAAGTTCATTGGCCGCATCAAGATTCACGACGATTACAGCACGGTCGATCTGCCGGTCGGGATGCCCAGGGAAATTCTGGAGTTGCTCAAGCGCGTCCGGGTCGGCGGGCAGCCCCTCAACATCAGTCGCCTGGCGGGAACCGCGACGCGAAATTCATCACCGCGCGCGCCCCGTGCGATCGCGACCGATGGCGCGGTGCGAACGTTGCGCCCACGAGTCGACGTCGCACCCCCACCGCCCGGCGATACGCGGCCCGTGGCGCGACCATCGGACAAGCCGAAGCCCACGGGAAAATCCAGGTTCGACGGCAAACCAAAGCCAGCGGGAAAACCAGCCGGGAAAGCCGCTTTCTCGGGGAAAACCAAGGCTGCGGGCAAGACCAAGCCCAAAGCCGCACCAACACCCAGGTTTTCGACTACAACAGGCAAAATCAGTCTGGCCACGCCGCGCAAACGCAAGCCGGACAGCGATGCCTCCCCGCAGCCGGAGGACAACTGATACTCCGGTTATCCACCGTCATTGAGTGCTTTGCGCATAGGAAGTACAAACTCCCGGTTTCACGATTTCCAGCGGCCGGAGCTCACCGCGCGGGGCGCCGCATGTGATCGGCCTGCCGGATCAGGTGTACGGCGTGACGTGGTAGACGACGCCGAGCACCCGGTCAACGAGCGCCCGGGGTCGGCTTGAACCGCCCCGGGTTTTGAGGAGGCTCCAACCTTTGAGAGAATGGAGCCATGAACAAGTCAACGTCAAATCGGTTTTCCCCGGAAGTCCGCGAGCGCGCGGTTCGCATGGTGCTGGAGCATCGT
>JBFWOQ010000002.1:0-208005 GCA_050250395.1 Porticoccaceae bacterium | reverse complement strand
AACGGGCGCGGCGCTTGGTGATGCATCATGACCGGCTGCCGCAGGTGTCCGAAGCCTGGGTGTGGCTAACTGAAGCACGCCTGCTGCTGCGTCGATTGACCGCTTGATTTTGTAAACACCCTCTTAGTGGTCATTGCGGGCTAACGCTGCCCTTGAGTAGCACCGCTAGCCGCTGCTTTGCCTCGACGCTGGACCACGTCATGCCGCCGCAAACGTAATCTGAATGGGCTCGACGGGATGCTCGCCGCGCCCGATGCGATCTGCCATCACTGGAAGGGCGAGCACCTCCACTTGCGCGATGGCTTCATCCCGAGTCTGACCATATTTCATCACCCCAGGCAGCTCGACCACTTCCACGATCCAGCGTCCGTCGTCTTCGCGTTCGGTCTCTACGGTGAATCTCATAAGGTTGCTCCGTACCTCAAACAGCACGTCCAGCATTGAGCATCTGGAAATCTTCCGTTTTTAAACACCGAAGATTCCCGCATATCCCGCACGACCTTGCCGGTTGAATGTATGCCGGGTCGGACAACCCTTGGAACAAAAAGACTTCGCTGAACAATCAGTTGCACACTCCGTTGCCGCTCTTCAATACACCCCGATACCTGCCAGCCGCAGCGGGAATTCCGGAACCTGTCCGTATGGCCCGCGCGGCTGCAAGCATAGCAAACATGGGAGTCCGCCCTTTCAACATGACATCAGGTCTTCGTTGCGTTCTCTTACTCTGACCTGAGCTTGGTGCGGTGATCGCTATGCCGCTCACGCGCCTTGCTATGATTCGCCGCACCCGCGGGAGCCGACCTGCCCGGACAACCACAACGAAATCGACAGGGGACCACGCCATGCTGAACAAATTCGACGACTACCCGATCCACCAGACGGCCGAACCACTGGCCCATCCCGCCACCAGCGACACCAATTTCTACGACCGCACCTGGTTCAACGGCTACGCCAGGGACGGCAGCTGGTATTTCGGCATCGGCATGGCGGTCTATCCCCACCTGGGGATTCTCGACTGCGCGTTCAGCGTGGTGGAAAAGGGCGGCCGGCAGCATTGCTTTTTCGGTTCCTGCCGGGCGCCGCTGGAGCGAACGGAGATGCGCTGCGGGCCGTTTCGCATCGAAGTGGTCGAGCCCATGCGCATCACCCGTGTGGTGCTGGATGACAACAAGACCGGCATCGGCTGCGATCTCACCTTTTCGACCCGCACCGCCGGCATCGAGGAGGCCCGCCAGACCATCTGGAGCGGTACCCGCCGGGTCATGGACGCCACCCGCTTCGACCAGTTCGGCGCCTGGTCCGGTGAAGTCCGCTATCCGGACGGCAATATCCAGGTCAAGCCGGCGCTGTGTCACGGCACCAAGGATCGCTCCTGGGGCGTGCGCAATTTCGGCAAATCCGGGCCGGTCGGCGCGCCGCGGCCGCCGGCGTCGTTCTTTTTCATCTGGGCGCCGCTATTTTGGGAGGACCATGTTTCCCACGCGCTGTCTTTCGAAGGCGCCAACGGCGAGGCCCTGGCGCGCGAGGCGCTGACCGCACCGCTGTATGACACCGCCGCCGACGTGCCCGACGGCGACGACCCCGGCATCGTCCACATGGCATCCGTCGCCCATCGACTCCGCTATGAGCCCAACACGCGGAGGATCGCCGCGGCGGAGGTGGATCTGATCGACCTGCAAGGCAAGGTCCGCACCATCGCGTTCGAGCCGATCCTGCGTTTCCACATGAAGGGCCTGGGCTACTTTCACCCCACCTGGTGCCAGGGCGTGTGGCAGGGCGAGCTGGAAATCGGCGGCGAGGTATTCGATCCCCTGAAACTGGATCTCGGCGAAGGCCCCAACCTGCATATGCAGCAGGTGGTTCGCGTCAGCGACGGCAAACAAAAGGGCATGGGCGTGCTCGAACACCTGTGCATCGGTCCCTATGCGCCCTACGGGTTCAAGGATTTCTTTTCCGGCATTTCACTGTAGGCCGGGTGTAACCCGTCGCCGCACGCCGACCGACCGGCCGGCCCCGTGGGGGCGGAAGGGACTGACAGCCTGCGCTCCCGCAGCGATAATCGGCGCTCGGCGGAGCATTCATGCACATTCATATTCTGGGTATCTGCGGCACCTTCATGGGCAGCCTGGCACAACTGGCGGCGGCCTCCGGGCATCGGGTGACCGGCAGCGACGCCGATGTCTATCCGCCCATGAGCGATCAGTTGCAAGCGGCCGGCATAGCGCTGATCGAGGGCTACGACCCGGCGCAGTTGGCGCCCGCCCCCGATCTGGTGGTGATCGGCAATGCGCTGTCGCGGGGCAACGCCTGCGTCGAAGCCGTGCTCGAACGCGGCCTGAATTACACCTCCGGCCCGCAGTGGCTGGGCGATCGGCTGCTGCCGGGGCGCTGGGTGCTGGCGGTGGCGGGCACCCACGGCAAGACCACCACGGCGAGCATGCTGGCCTGGATTCTCGAAGACGCCGGCCTCGCGCCCGGCTTTCTGATCGGGGGGGTGCCCGGCAATTTCGGGGTGTCGGCGCGGCTCGGCAGCGAACCGTTTTTCGTCGTCGAAGCCGACGAGTACGACACCGCCTTCTTCGACAAGCGCTCGAAGTTCGTCCACTACCGGCCGCGCACCCTGGTGCTCAACAATCTGGAATACGACCACGCCGACATCTTTCCCGATCTCGCCGCCATCCAGACCCAGTTTCATCATCTGATCCGCACGGTTCCCGCGAGCGGCCGCATCCTGCTGCCGGCCGCCGATGCCGCGCTGGCACAGGTACTGACACGCGGCTGCTGGAGCGAGACCGAAACCACCGGGACGGGCGGCCGCTGGCAGGCGCAACTGCACGCGGCGGCCGGCACCCATTTCGCGGTGACGCTCGATGGCGTGCCCATGGGTGAGGTGAAGTGGACGCTCACTGGCGCGCACAGTGTCGCCAATGCGCTCGCCGCCATCGCGGCGGCGCGCCATGCCGGCGTGACGCCCGCCGTGGCCTGCGGAGCGCTCGGCAGTTTTCGCGGGGTGAAGCGGCGTCTCGAATGTCTGTTCGACGCGGGCGGCATCCGGGTGTACGACGACTTTGCCCACCATCCGACCGCCATCGCCACCACCCTCGAAGGGCTGCGCCGCCAGGTCGGGGACGAGACCATCGTCGCCATTCTTGAACCGCGCTCCAACACCATGAAGCTCGGCGTGCATCGGGATCAGCTCGGAGCGGCAGTCGCCTGCGCCGACCGCGCCCTCTGGTACCGTCCGGAGGGGCTCGACTGGTCCCTGGACGCGGCGCTCGCGGGTACGGCGAATTGCCGCGTCGTGGATGACATCGAGGCGCTGCTCGACCAGCTCGCGCGGGTAGCTGCACCGGCCCATCTGGTGATCATGAGCAACGGCGGCTTCCAGGGTTTCCAGCGCCGTCTGGTGGCGCGGCTCGCCGAGCGCGGGCGCAACCCATCATGATCCGCCGTCGCGAACTCGCGGCCCTCGCGGCCGTGCTGGCGGCGGTGATGGCCTGGTCCTGGCACCAGCCCGCGGATCGCCTCACCTGGTGGCTCGAAGCATTGCCCGTGGTGGTGGCGGTGCCGCTGCTGATCGCCACCCGGGCGCGTTTTCCGCTGACCCGGCTGCTGTACTGGCTGATCGCGCTGCACAGCGCGATTCTGTTGCTGGGCGCTCACTACACCTATGCGCAGGTGCCGCTCGGGTTCTGGCTGCAGGAAGCCCTGGGTTTCGCGCGCAATCATTACGACCGCATCGGCCACCTCGCCCAGGGCTTCATCCCGGCCATGGTGGCGCGCGAGATCCTGCTGCGCCGGCAGGTCGTCAGTGCCGGCGGCTGGCGGTTTTTCCTGATCTGCTGTTTCGTGCTGGCACTCGCGGCTACCTACGAACTGCTCGAATGGTGGACCGCGGTGATCGCCGAGGAAGGCGCGATCGCATTTCTGGGCACCCAGGGCGATGTCTGGGATACCCAGTGGGACATGCTGCTCGCCCTGATCGGCGCGCTGGTGGCGCAGCTCACGCTGGCTCGCGTCCATGACCGGCAACTCGCGCAGGTCGCGCCCGGGCCGGTCTGATGGCGGATCTGCTGCTGGTGGGCTGCGGCGATCTGGGTGCCGGGCTCGCGGCCCGGCTGGTCGCGTCCGGTCACCGCGTCACCGCGCTCAAGCGCACGCCGCCGGTCGCGCCCCTGGCCGGCGTTACCTACCGACTCGCCGATCTCACCCAGGCGCACAGGCTCGGTGACCTCGGCGGCCCCTTCGCGCAGGTGTTCGTCATCCTGGCGCCCGGCGCGCGCGACGCTGCCGCCTATCAGGCCCTCTACGGCGCCGGTATCGCGCATCTGCGCACCCGGCTGGCGGGCCGCGTCGGGCACTGGTTTTTTGTCTCCTCCACCAGCGTCTACGGCCAGGATGCCGGCGAATGGGTGGACGAAGACACGACGACCGCGCCCGCTGCCGCCACCGCGAAGTGGCTGCTCACTGCCGAACATTGCCTGGCGGATGCCGACGCACCGGTGACCAGTGTGCGGTTTTCGGGCATCTACGGCCCCGGCCGGGAGCGGCTGTTGCGGCAGGTGCTGGCGGGGGCGCCGGTGCAGTACGACCCGCCGAGCTACACCAACCGCATCCACCGCGACGATTGTCTCGGGGTGCTGGAATGGCTTCACCGCCGCCAACTCGCGGGGGCCGGGCTGGCGCCGCTGTATCTCGCCAGCGACGACGAGCCGGCGCCCGCCGGGGATGTGGCGCGCTGGCTGGCGGCGGAGCTCGGGGTGCCGGCGCCACCCGCGGCGCCGGCTGGCGGCACGCGGAACAAACGCTGCCGCAACGACCGGATCAAGCAAGCGGGTTATCGCTTTGCCTACCCGAACTGGCGCGCGGGTTATCGCGGCGCGGTCGAACAGTGGCGCGCGGGGCGTGAAGGACCAGCGCGATGACGGAACAGCACCCGGAGAAAATCCCGGTCGGCATCAGCAGTTGTCTGCTGGGCGAGGCGGTGCGCCACGACGGCGGCCACAAGCGCAACGATGAGATTCTGGAGACCCTGGGACGCTGGTTCGACCTCCAGCCCTGTTGCCCGGAAGTCGCCATCGGCATGGGCGTCCCGCGTCCGCCGGTGCGTCTGGTACGCACCGCGGAGGGCGTGCGTGCGCGGGGGGTGCGGGATCCGACGCTGGATGTCACGGACGCGCTGGAGGCCTGTGCCCGCGACCGGCGCGACTGGCACGCCCGGCTTTGCGGCTACATCTTCAAGAAGGACTCACCCAGTTGCGGTGTGACGGGGGTGCGGATCTATCCCGAGGACAGCGAGGCGCCGGAGCCCGACGGCACCGGCCTCTATGCGGCGCGGCTCATGGCCAGCTTCCCGCTGCTGCCGGTCGAGGACGAGTGCCATCTGGCCGATCCCGCATTGCGCGAGAATTTCGTGCGCCGGGCCCATGTGCTGTGGCGCTGGCAGCAGATGATGGCGGAGGGGGTCAGCACGCGCACGCTGACCGATTTCCACGCCCGTCACAAGCTGATCCTGATGAGCCACGACCAGAACGCCTACCGCGCGCTGGGACGGATCGCCGCCGGCACCGACGCCCTGGAGTCCCGCGCCGAAGCCTACATCGAGGGCGCGATGGCCGCCCTGAAGAAGCTCGCGACCCGCGCCAACCACGTCAATGTGCTGCAACACATCCAGGGCTATCTGAAGCGGGAACTGGCGCGCGACGCCAGGGCCGAGCTGGCCGCAGTGATCGCCTGCTACCGCAACGGGGAAGTCCCGCTGAGTGTGCCCATCGGATTGCTCCGGCAGCATTTTCGCACGGCACCGGACCCCTTTATCGCGCGCTCCTGGTACCTCGATCCCTATCCGGACGCGCTGGCGCTGATGAACTTCTGATCAACCGCGCCCCATGCCGTAGAACTCGTCGTTCGGACGCATGCCGATCAGATTCGCGAGCCGGTTGGACAGGCAGAAAAAGGCGCTGATGGCGCCGATGTCCCAGATGTCCTCATCCGCGAAGCCGTGCTCCCGCAGGCGGGCGTAATCGCTCTCGTCCACGGCCGCCGACTGTTCACTCACCTTGACCGCGAAATCCAGCATGGCGCGCTGCCGCGCGGTGATGTCGGCCTTGCGGTAATTGATCGCGAGCTGATCCGCCAACAGCGGATGCTTCGCCACGATGCGCAGAATCGCGCCGTGGGCGATCACGCAGTAATGGCATTCGTTGCCGCTGCTCACCGTCACCACGATCATTTCCTTCTCGGCCTTGGTGAGGCTGCTTGCGTGGGTCATCACGGCATCGTGGAGGGCGAAAAACGCGCGCCACTCCGCGGGACGGTGCGCCAGCGCCAGAAACACATTGGGAACAAATCCGGTTTTCTCCTGAACCGCGACGATCTGGGCGCGGATGTCTTCCGGCAACCCGGCGATATCGGGGACGGGAAAGCGGCTGATCGGTGGCTTGGGCATAGGTGAAGTCTCGATGAATCGTGATCTGCGTCATGGTCCGCTCGGCGTCAACGCTACCACATGAGCTACACAAAGCAGACCGCGAATATTACAATTGGATGACAAGCAACGAGTTGGAGGAGTAATCACATGGAAAACATTAGAAATTCCTTGCGTGCTGCGCTGGGTCTGGCGGTGGTTCCGATGGTATTGGCCGGCGGCATTGCCAATGCAGCGGACAAGCTCGGCTACAGCTACCTGGAAGCCGAGTATGTGTTTGGCGATGAGCTGGACGCCGATATGGGTGGTGACGACAAGTTCGACGTCGATGGCACGCGCTTCAAGGGGTCCGCGGCACTGACCAACAACGTCTTCGCCTGGGGCTCGAGCACTTCCCTGGATGTCGACCTTGGCGCGGGCGACAGCAGCTTCGACAGCCAGTCCATCGGTACTGGTGGTAATTTCACACTGCTGCCCGGCGCGCGTCAGCTGGACGCCTGGGGCGGCGTCTCCTATGAACGCGCGGAACTTGGAGGCTCCAACGACGACGGCTACGGCCTGAATGCCGGTCTGCGCTGGGCCGCCCTGGAAGTGCTTGAACTCAACGGCTCCGCGAGCCTCCGCGACTACGGCGACGAAGCCTGGGTCTACGGTGTGGGCGCCGTCTTCAGCGCCACGCCCCAACTCGGCCTGGTCGCCAACTGGGAGCGCTGGGAATTCGACGGGGATTCGGGCATCGACCCGGAAATGGACCTCTTCAGCGTCGGCGCACGCTGGACTTTCCTCTGAGGTAACTGCCCAAGGGGCTACCCCGGTCCCTGCGGGGCTGGGGATGGCCTGCTTGGCGATGCCATGATCGACACAAGCCCGTGGCGCAATCCGCGGGCTTTTTTGTGCCCCCCCCCCTTTTTCGTGCGTCCATGGCTTTGGCCGCATCAGGACTTCGACGGCCGGAAGGTCAGAACAGCCGCCCGCGCGCGGACAGGCCGCCGTCGATGGTAATCAGGGTGCCAGTGATATAAGCCGCGCGATCCGAGGCCAGAAAAGCGGTCAGGTCCGCGACTTCGCCCGGCTCGGCGGGGCGGCCGAACGGCATGTCCGCGGTCAGTTCGCGCCAGCGTTCGGCCGGCAATCCCTTGGCGACGGCGTTCGTCTCCATCAGCCGCACCAGGCGGCCGGTGGCGGTCAGCCCCGGATTGATGCCCAGCACCCGCACATTGTCGTGCGGGCTGGCGCTGCCCAGCGCGCACGTGAACGCGGCCAGGCTGGCATTGCCCGCCGTGCCGGCGATGTAGTTGGCTTCCGTGACTTCGCCGCCGGCGATGCCGACGACATTGACGATGACGCCGCGCCGGCGCCGCGCCATGCCGGGGTACAGCGCCCGGCACAGGTTGATATAGCCGAAAACCTTCAGATCCCAGGCGCCGCGCCAGGCATCTTCGCTCAGGTTGCCGAGTGCGCCGGCGGGAATCGCCCCGGCATTGTTGATCAGAATTTCGACCTCGCCGCAGGCACCGGCAAGGGTCGTCACGCTGGCGCTGTCCGCCAGGTCCAGGGCATGAACCCGAACCGGGACGGGATATCGGGCGCTGAGTTCGGCGCGTGCGGTTTCGAGATCAGCCGCCGTGCGCGCCACCAACTGAAGATGACAGCCCTCGGCGGCGAGGCGTTCGGCAATGGCGCGACCGATGCCGCGCGAGGCGCCGGTGATCAGGGCCGTGCGGCCCGCGAGCTTGAGATCCATGGATGTTCACCTCTGCCACCGATTGTCGGCGGGCGCCAAGGTGATGACAAGGACGGACGCGGCGCTCGATCAGCTGTAGGTGCAGAAATAAGCGGTCGCCGCCGCCACCTTGACCTTGAAGGTCTGTTGCGCCGCCACCTCGAACACCTCGCCGGTATTGTAGGTATGCCATTCATCGCTGCCGGGCAGCTGGATGCGCATGGCGCCGCTGATGATCGTCATGGTCTCGTGCTGGCTGGTGCTGAAGTCGTAATCGCCGGCTTCCATCACGCCCACCGTCGCCGGCAGTGCTCGCGTCTGAAACCCGATCGATTTGACCTTGCCGGCGAAGTATTCGTTGACCTGTAACATGAACCGCTCCTGTGTTGATTACTGCGTCCGCTGCGTCCCTGTAGCGCTTGTCTTTGACAGCTCAGTGCCGATGTCCGCCATCGCCGTGAACATGGCCGTGGGCGAGTTCTTCGGCCGTTGCATCCCGTACCGCGAGCACTTCGATATCGAATACCAGACCCTTGCCGGCAAGCGGGTGGTTCAGGTCGACATCGACATTGAACTTGCCCACCTTGACGAGAACGGCGCGGCGCATGCCACCCTCGCCACGGATTCCCACCACCATGCCCGGCGTCAGCTTGCCCGGCGCGCTCAGCTGCTTGATGGGCACCCGCTTGATGGACCCTTCGCGGCGCGGCCCATAGGCCTGGTCCGGGGTGAGGGTAACCCTGAAGCTGTCGCCCGGGACACGGCCCGCCAGCGCCGACTCCAACGCCGGCAACAGGTTGCGATGGCCGTGCAAATAGGCCTGACCCGGGCCCTTGCGGCTGGTCTCGACCTGGACGCCGCTGTCGTCGCTCAGGGTGTAGTGAAAGATAACCGCCTTGTTGTGCTCGATCTGCATGCTGACTACGCCATGGCACCTGAATGGTCGGCACCGGACCGGGCGCGCATTTTAGTACAGGTGCAAGTACCGGCGGAATGACCTTTCGGCGCCTGGCAACACGACGCCCGACTTGCCGGTCCCGGCGACGGCCAACAACGGTCGGGGGCGCTTGCTGGCAGCTTGTTGAAAAGCTGCTAGACCTCCAGCAGCAAGGTCACCGGCCCATCGTTGACGAGCTCGACTTGCATATCGGCACCGAACACGCCACAGGCCACCGGTGCGTGGCATACCCGCGCCCGCGCGATGAAATGATCGTAGAGCGATTCGGCCTGCTCCGGCGGGGCGGCGGGCGTGAAACTCGGCCGCAGGCCCTTGCGGGTGTCGGCCATCAGGGTGAACTGGGAGACGATCAGCAGACCGCCGCCGCTATCGGCAAGGCTGAGATTCATGCGCCCCTGCGCATCGGCAAACAACCGGTAGCGCAGCACCCGATCCAGCAGGGCATCGGCGCTGGCGGCAGTGTCCGAGGGGGCGACGCCGAGCAATAGCAGCACTCCCTGCTGGATGGCGCCCACTTCGACGCCATCGACGGCAACGGCCGCGCGACGCACCCGTTGCAGCAGGCCGCGCACGCTAGAATTTTCCGGCGAGCTCGCCCGCGAAGCGGTCGGTGGCGCGGATCAATGCGTCGAGGGTGCCAGGCTCGCTGGAAGCGTGTCCGGCATCGCGGATGATATCCAGCTCCGCATGGGGCATGGCTTGCTGGAGCGTGAACGCCTGATCCACCGGACAGACCACATCGTAGCGGCCGTGCACGATCACGGTGGGAATGTTCGCCAGACGGTGCGCGTCGCGGCAAATCTGGTCGGCGGCGATGAAGGCATCGTTGACGAAGTAGTGCGCCTCGATGCGCGCCATGGCGAGCGCGACCTGGGGCGTGCCAAAACGCGCCACGACATGGCCATTGGGTTCATGCGTGGCACAGCGCGCCTCCCAGGAAGCCCAGGCCTTGGCAGCGGCCATGCGGGTGATGTCGTTATCGCCGGTGAGGCGTCGATGGTAGGCGTGCAGCAGATCCCGGTGTTCTTCGGCGGGAATCTGGCCGATGAAATCCTGCCAGTAATCGGGAAAGATGCAGCTCGCGCCGTATCGATAAAACCAGTCGATATCGGTCTTGCGACACAGGAAAATACCGCGCAGGATCAGGCCCAGGACCCGCTCCGGATGGGCTTGGGCATAGAGCAGACTGAGGGTCGAGCCCCAGGAGCCGCCGAACAGCAGCCAGCGCTCGACGCCGAGCTTGTCGCGCAGCGTCTCCATGTCGGCCAGCAAGTGTGCGGTGGTGTTGTCGTTCAGGTCCGCATGGGGCCGCGAACGGCCGGCGCCGCGCTGATCGAACAGAATGATGCGATACTTTTCCGGATCGAAAAACCGCCGGTCCTGTTCGCTGCATCCGGCGCCCGGGCCACCGTGGACGAACAGCACCGGAATACCTTCCGGGATCCCGCATTCCTCCACATAGAGCGCGTGCCCGCCGGCAACATCGACACGATGACTGGCGTAGGGACGAATGGCCGGATAAAACTGCCGCATGCGCGAGAACGGGTTCTTGCTCAGGGAGCGGCTAACCTAAGGGAAGCCCCTGCGAAAGGCAACCGGAATCTCCCCGCATCCCGCCCCATGCGCGCCGTCGACCACCGGCAACTGCGCGGCGTCAACCTGCCTTCAGGTTGTGGCGAAACCGCCACGCGGCAATCACATACAGCACGGCGCCGATGCCCGCCATCTTGAGCCCCTCGGGCCAGAGCTCGGCAAAGCCCACGCCCTTGAGGAAGACGCCCATGGCGATCTCCATGTAATGCCGCAGCGGACTGAGCTGCGTCCAGGGTTGGATCACCTGGGGCATGGAGTCGATGGGCGTCATGGTTCCGGACAGGAACATGATCGGGAAGAGACCGAAAAAGCACAGCAGCAGCGCCTGTTGCAACGTCCTGGTGATGGAGGCGATCAGCACGCCGATGGCGATGGCGCTCAACAGGAACACCGCCGTGAACGCCAGGAACAGGAACAGGTTGCCGTGGATGGGAACCCCGAACCACCAGATGATGAACAGGCTCGGGAAAAACCCCAGGATGCCGACCACCAGCGTGGGCACCGTCTTGGCGAGAAACATCTCCCAGATCCGCGTCGGCGTCACCATCAACTGTTCGACGGTACCCACTTCCTTCTCGCGGGTGATGGTGGCGGCGGAGTGGATCGTGCCGACCATCAACACCGCCGCCAGAATCATCGACAGCACCACGAAGGACTCCAGCGTCTGAGTGCGGTTGTACCAGATCTGCACCGCCGGCCGCACCACCTGTGCCGAACCATCGGCGTTCCGTTCATTCTGGAAACGGTTGACGATCTCCGCGGTGTAATCTTTCGCGAGTGAAGCCGCATTGGAATTGGTGCCGTCGAGCAGCACTTGCAGTTGCGGCGATTTGCCGTTTTTCAGATCCTGTTCGAAGTTGACCGGAACCACCAGCGTGTACTGAGCCTCACCCTTGCGCATCCAGCTCTCGGCTTCGGACTGATGCGCCGGATAGCCGACTATTTTGAATGCCTCGGAAAGCTCAAAGTGATCGATGAGCTCGCGGCTCACCGGCGAGCGGTCATTGTCCACCACCGCGACCGGCAGATCCTTGACCTCGAACGTCATGCCGTAGCCGCAGATCAAGACTTCGATGGTGTACAACCAGAACACCACCGCGAGAATCGTCTTGTCGCGCGCGAACTGGATGGTGTCCTTGAGAATCAGGCTTCCGATACGTCCAAACATGGGCGATCTCCTCTAGCGACAAAACCGTCAGGCGACTTTTTTCTTGAAGATGGCGACCGCGGCGGCAAAGATCGCCAGGGTGTAGGCGGTCAGCGACAGCAGCGGCAGCCACATCTCGTGCAGTGTCGCGCCCTTCAGCGAAATACCCCGCGACAGCTCCACGAAATAGCGGCCGGGAAACAGCATGGTGTACACCTGTACCGGCTCCGCCATCGCGTAGATCGGAAACACAAAGCCCGAGAACAGCATCGAGGGCATCATGGTGACCACGAGTGCCAGCAGCACCGCGAGCAACTGGGTTTTGGTGATGGTCGAAATCAACAGTCCGATGCCGACGTTACAGAACACATAGATGCCGCCCGCGATGGCCATATACCAGGGATTGCCGTTGAACGGCACTCCGAACCAGTACTGTCCGACCAGCACAATGGAAAGCAACTGGATGCACGAAATGACGCCGTAGGGGATCAGTTTGCCGAGCAGGAATTCCGGAACCGTGAGCGGCGATGCGTAGATCTGCTGAATCGCGCCGTTTTCTTTTTCCCGCACGATGGCCAGAGTGGTGAGCAGCGGCGGGAACGACGCGATAATCACGGCGTACAGCCCGGACACCACATAGATGACACTGCGCAGGCTGGGGTTGTACCAGACGCGCGGCTGCACATCGATCCGTGCGCTGCCCTGCCCGCCCTGGAAGCGGGAGACGATGGACAGTCCGTAATTCAGCGCCACGAGCGAGGTGGCCGAGTAGGTACCGTCAATCAGCAGTTGTACCTGGGGCGCATCCTCGCGGCGCACCTCGGAATAAAACCCGGGTGGGATCAACACCACCAGCTTGACCTCGTTGGCCTGAATCGATTCCCGCAGCTCCCATTCCGAATTGAAGCGCCGCGCCAAGTGAAAATACCGGCTTTCGGCAAACTGATCGATCAGTTCCGCGCTGGCGGGAGTCTGATCCTGGTCCAGAACCCCGAGCCGGACATGCTCCACTTCGAGGGAAATGGCGTAACCGAAGATCAACAACATCACCACCGGAAACAAAAAGGCGATGGACAGCGTCACCCGGTCGCGCAGGATCTCGCGGGTCTCCTTGCGAATGACGGCACTCAGGCGGTGAAATTTCATGGTGCGGATACCTTGAGGTGGGCCAGCCGCTGATCCTCGATACGGATGTAGGCGAGGAACATGTCTTCAATGGTACTCGCTTCGGTTCCCGCCGGTAGCGCGGCGGCGAGTTCGGCTGCCGGGCCAATGCCGATCAGGCGCCCCAGGTGCATGAGGCCCAGGCGGTGGCAGTAGTTGGCTTCTTCCATGTAATGGGTGGTAACGAAAATGGTGGTGCCGACTTCGGCAAGCGTCTGGATCAGCTGCCAGAACTTGTAGCGGGCAGCCGGACTCACGCCGGACGTGGGCTCGTCCAGGAACACCACCTCGGGCTGGTGCATGATCGCGCAGGCGAGCGCCAACCGCTGATTGAGCGCGCCGGACATCTGCGACACCAGTCCATCCATGACATCGCGCAGATCGGTGACCTCGATGGCCCAGTCCTTCGCGAGCTTGCGGTCCTTGCCGCGCAGCCCGTAAACGCCGGAGAAGAACGCCAGATTCTCACCCACGGTGAGGTCCGGATACAGCGAAAACCGCTGGGACATGTAACCGATGTGGTCGCGCAGCAACTGAGGCTGGTCGCGGATGCTGACGCCACCGATCCAGGCATTTCCCGACGTCAACCGTTGCAGGCCACAGAGGGTACGGATAAAGGTGGTCTTGCCGGCGCCGTTGGCGCCCAGAAAACCGAACACCTCACCGGGGCGGATTTCCAGCGTCACGTCGTCGTTGGCGACGAAGTCGCCGAACTGCACCCGCATGGCCGCGGTGCGGATCAGGCCGCGCTCGGGCAATCGCGGCGACAACGTGATCTGCGGCGGCGGACGGGCGTAGGCCGCGCCCTTCTCGCCGCCACCGAGCAGGATGTAGGCATCGTCGAGACCGGGCTCGACCGGTTCGATATCGCCGCCGCCATCCCCCAGTGCGGCAACCAGGTCCGGGTCCAGCCGCGCGGGCGTGCGCACCTGAAAATGCACGCTTTCGGCGAGATGGCGGATGCTGACGACTTCCGGATGCTCGACCAGCAGATTGTGCGCCCGCCCGCGGTTCGGGGGGTGCAGCAACTCGTACACTCGCCCCGCGCAGCGCGCGCGCAGCGCCTCTTGACGGTCCACCGCAAGCACGACGCCCTCGTGGAGAAACGCCAGGCGATCGCAGTGGGTGGCTTCGTCCATGTAGGGTGTGCTCACCACGACGGTCACACCGCCTTCGCGGAACGCATGCAGCATGTCCCACAATTCCCGGCGCGACGCCGGATCGACGCCGAGACTGAGCTCGTCGAGCAACAGCAGTCGCGGCTCGTGGATCAGATTGGTGCAGAGCGAAAGTTTCTTGCGCATCCCGCCGGAAAGTTTGCCCGCCGGACGATCGAGGAAGCGCAGCAGACCCGCCATGCGCAGCAGACGCTCCTGGCGCTCCTGGTAAAGCTCCCGCGACAGCCCGCGAATATCGGCCGAAAACTGCATGTTCTCGGCGATCGACAATTTGTCGTACAGGGTGAAACCCTGAAACATGTAGCCGATGTGGGAGTTGATCCAGTAGGCATCCTTGACCGAGTCGCGCCCGAGCACCGCGCAACGGCCCTCGGTGGGATCGAGAATCGCCGCCATCAACTGCATCAGCGTGGTCTTGCCGGCGCCGTCCGGCCCCAGCAGGCCGAAAATCTCGCTCTCGTGAACCTGGATATCGACGTTGCGCAGCACCATCCTGCCGCGAAACGCGCGACCGAGGTTAGTGGTTTCGATCACCACCGCGCGCCCCGACGCACTTCCAGCCCGAACGCCCAACTCTCCCGGTTCGGGGGTGATCAAGGGTTCGATCAGAGTCACAGCCACTCCCTCCGCGGCGCGGCTCAGCGCGGCACCACGAGGTGTTCGGGCCATTCGCGGCCGGCATCCCAACGAATCCAGGTATCAACCGGCATGCCGGGTTTCAGGTGACCATCGGGGTTGGCGAGCGCCAGCACTACGCCAAACACCATGCGCACCCGCTCCTCGGGCATGTTGATGTCCCGGGGCGTGAACTGCGCACGCTGCTCCACGCGCTTTACGCGCGCCTCGAAATAACGGTCGGGGAATGCACTGACCCGCACCCGCGCCGGATCGTTGAGCTTGATGTTGCCGATCACCGCCTCCGGCAGGTAGACCTTGAGTTCGAGATCGTTCATGTCCACCAGAACGGCGATGTTGCGGCCCGGCTCGGCGAGTTCGCCGACTTCGATGCCCTTGGACAGCACCGTGGCATCCAGGGGGGCGTAGATCCGGGCCTTGGCGGCCTGGATGCGGAGATATTCGGCCTGGTGGCGGGCCTGCTCGATGCGGGCGCTGTTTTCCTCAAGCTGCGCGCGCAACGCGCGCACCTGGCCGAGGGTTTCGCGCTGTGTCGAAGCGATTTGATCCAGCTTCTGTTCGGTGACCACACCCGTCTTGCGCAGGGCCTGGTGTCGTACCAGTTCGCGGCCGGCGGTTTCCAGCAGGTCATTGGCCGTGGCGAGCTGCTCGCGAATGCGCCCCTGCTGAAACGTCAGCGCCTTGATCTCGGCTTCGGCGGTGGCCAACTGGGCGTTCTGATCGCTGGCGTCGAGTTCCACCAGCAGCGAACCCCTGGCTACAGGCTGGCCTTCCACCAGGTTGCTGGCGAGCACGCGGCCGGTGACCTCGGCGCTGATGCTAACCTCGGTGCCCTCGACGTGGCCATTGCCGTAGAGCAGTCCGGTCTCGAGTTTCGGCGGCAGTGTATTGATGTAAAAAAAGTACGAGCCCGCCGCAATCAGCCCGGCGATCAGGATGGTCAAAACCCAGCTTTTCATTGCGCCTGTCCTCACGGAGCCCCGCCCGCAGCATCGGATACGCGCGGGAGAAGGAGCGTTGCTTGCCCTCAGGCAAGAAGGGATATCGGATAGCGGGATGCGCGATCCCCGGTCTCGACCGCCGGGGTACTGCAAGCACTGCCTGAAGCATAGAGACCCGCTTCCCGGCGGTCAATCCGACAGTCGGGCGCGAATGGCGGCCGCGATATCCTGCTCCGGAGTATCCCAGCGGAAAGATTCGGCCAGCGCGCCCGCCGGGGTCATCAGGTACAGCACGGCGCTGTGGTTCAGGGAATAGTCGTCGTCGCCCACCGCCGTTTTCGAGCGACTCACGCGCCAGGCTTCGAGTACCGCCGCGATCTGTTCGGGCGCGCCGGTGAGATAAATGATGCGCGGGTCGAACAGGCGGCCGTAGTCGCGCAACCGCTCGGGCGTGTCGCGCTCCGGATCGACGGTGACGAACAGCGGGTAGAGCTGGTCGGCCGCTGGACCCAGCGCGCGCAGGATCACCGACATGCGCGCCAGCGTGGTCGGACAGACATCCGGGCAGTGGGTGAAACCAAAGAAAATCAGTTGGTGGCGATCGGCGAAATCGGCCTCGGTTACCGCGCGGCCGGTGGCGTCCACCAGCGCGAACCGCCCCCCGATCCGCGCCTCGGTACCCGGCGGAACCAGTCCCTCGCTGCGCTTGAGCTGAATCAGGTAATCCACCAGCGCGCCGCCGGCGGACAGCACGACGACGGCAACGCCGAGCAATAGCTTTCTGCGCAAGCTCATGTTGGTCTCCCGGTCGCAGTGCATGCCAGGACGGCGGCGCCGTGCTGTGTTCGCAAGCGGTTATAGTACCAGCAGGCCCGCCTGGGAGCGGGCGCTACCGCCCCTCAGACCCGAGTCATGCGACGTACCAGCAACGCAATGTCACGCCCGAAAATCCAGCGACTGTCGGCGCGCCGGTGTTGGATTCCCGCGTGCGGGGGAATGCGCCGGCCGGTAAATGTGCCGAAACCTACACACCGTGGGCATAGTTCATGACGCATCCCGCAACCACCGGCGGACCCTGGCGCACCACAGTGCGCTGGCTGCTGTTCGCTGGGGCATCGGCGCTCGCTGTCGCCGGTTACCTGAGCCAGCGCGAGCAGATTTTTTCCTGGCTGGCGGCTGGCACCGAGTGGGTGCTGGTGACCTGCGGGCTCGCCACTCCCGAGGACGCGGGAATGGCGGACGATCGGTTGCGCAGGCTCTACTACGCCGCTCGCATGTTCAGGGCACTGCCGCCGCGCAACCTGGTGCCCCTCGACGCCTGGGCCGAGCAGACCTACCCCGGCATGGGTTTTGGCGTGATCCGTACCTTCGATACCCGTCCGGTGCCCGTGGTGATCGGCGGCTGGCTGTTCCGCATCCCCTGTACCTATTTGTCCGACGCCCGCCAATGCGCCAAGGTCGATGCCAATACCGCCCGGCTCAAGGTGGATATCGACGATCTTGCGCCCATCCGGCCCCACCGCATCGGTGCTTTTCTGGCGACCGCGTCGCCGGAAATTCTCCGCATCACACTGCTGGGCACCCCGCCGGCGGCGCCTGCCGTCCCGCCGGGCTATGTGCGCGTAGCCATGGGTGACCGCTCCGCGAGCGGCGTCGCGGCGGCCGACATGCTTTATTGCCTGGACCCGGAGCTGGCGCGCCGGCGCGCCCTCTTCGACCATTGCCTGCTACGGTTTGCCTTCAGCGCCGATGTGACGATAGAGCTCTATTTTGCCGCCGCGCACCGCGACGACGGGGCGCGTCTGCGCCGGGAAAGCCTGGCGCTGGTGGCAGGCTTTGAGGTGCGGCGATGACGCCCGCGCTGCAACGCTGTCCCTGGGCGGCGGGCGATGCGCTCTACGCGCACTATCACGACACCGAATGGGGAGTGCCCTGCCGGGACGATCGCCAGTTGTTCGAGTTTCTGATTCTCGAGGGCGCCCAGGCGGGACTGTCCTGGATCACCATTCTGCGCAAACGCGAAAACTACCGCCGCGCCTTTGCGGACTTCGACGCCGAGCGCGTGGCGCGCTTCAATCGGCGCAGCGTGGAGCGTCTGTTGGCGGATCCGGGGATCGTGCGCAACCGGCGGAAGATCGTGGCGGCGATCGGCAACGCCCGGCGGTTCCTGGCACTACAGGAGCAGCACGGCAGCTTCGCCGCCTACCTCTGGGGATTCATTGGCGACCGTCCGCTTCAGAATCGTTGGCGCAGTCACGCCGAAGTGCCGGCGACCACGCCGCTGTCGGACCGCATCGGCAAGGACATGCATCGCCTGGGATTCCGGTTTTTCGGTTCCACCATCTGCTATGCCCATATGCAGGCAACCGGCATGGTGAACGATCGCCTGGTGAGCTGTTTCCGCCACCCTGAGTGCGGGGGCGATCGGATCATTGTCAAGGGAGGCAACGTCAGGGCCGGCCGGGATACCACCCGGCGCGGGTGAGCGCGTAATCCTGTCCCAGGCTGTAAAGCCCAAGACCAATGAACGCCAGCAGAAAGCGGCCTTCCATCACCGCGCTGTAGTGCCCACCCGGGAACGGCGAGACGTCGGCGGCGAAAATCAGAGCCAGCAGGGCGACCATCAGCACCCACAGCACCGCGCCCCAAAAATAGCCCAGCAGATAGAGCAGTCCGGGCGTGAAGGCGAGGCACCAGTACAGACCGGTCTGTGCGACACCCCCGTGCAGCACGAGCACGAAGAACAATCCCAGGATTGGCACGACGAAATACCACTTGGCGCCCGTGTGATAACCCACCACCTGGGCTACCACCAGACCCGCGAAGGAGACGGCTGAGCAAGTGAAGAGCACCCCCGCCAGCAGCAGGTCACCCTGGAAGAAGTCCAGCAGGCCCATCGCCAGACTGAAGATCGCGAACAGCGCCAATCCCCAGGTAACCAAGCCCGTTGAGCGCCAGAGTCCCAGTTGCGCATCAAAATAAAAGTCGCGTCGGTGGTTGCCGTTTGCTTCATCCATGATGGCCATTCCGAGACTTGCGTCACAAAACCATATGCTTCGCTCGGGGAAGCGGCAACCTTACCCGACCAACGGTCCAAAATCGCCGACCGGCGGTAGCCCGATGATCAGGAAGCGGCTTTGCCGCGCTTGCGCTCCTGTTCCCGCAACAGCTTCTTGCGCAGGCGGATGTGGTGCGGCGTCACCTCGACCAACTCGTCCTCGGCGATGAATTCCAGTGCCTGCTCCAGCGTAAACCGGATCGGCGGCGTCAGGACCAGAGCCTCGTCGGTGCCGGCGGCGCGGATGTTGGTGAGCTGCTTGCCTTTGGTGGGGTTCACGGGCAAATCATTGCCGCGCGAATGAATGCCGATCAACTGGCCTTCATACACGTCTTCGCCGTGCCCCAAAAACAGACGCCCGCGCTCTTGCAGGTTGTAGAGGGCATAGGCGAGCGTCTTGCCGCGAATCATGGACACCAGCACCCCGTTCTGGCGCGCTCCCGCCACACCGGGCTTGATCCGGTCGTAGCGGTCGAAGGTGCTGGTGAGGATGCCGCTACCCGAGGTCAGGGTGAGAAATTCGTTGCGAAACCCGATCATGCCCCGCGACGGCACCCGGTACTCCAGCCGCACCCGGCCACGGCCGTCGAGGACCATGTCGAGCAGGTCGCCCTTGCGGCGCCCCATTTCCTCCATCACGGCGCCCTGGTGGACCTCCTCGACATCGGCGACCACCATCTCGAAAGGCTCCAGAATTTCGCCGTCGACTTCCTTCTGGATCACTTCCGGCCGGGAAACGCCGAGCTCGTAACCCTCGCGGCGCATGGTCTCGATCAGCACCGCAAGGTGCAGCTCGCCGCGTCCCGACACCCGAAAGCGATCCGGGCTATCGCCGGGCTCGACGCGCAAGGCGACGTTGTGGATCAGTTCCTGTTCCAGGCGCTCGCCGATGTTGCGCGAAGTGACGTATTTGCCGTCCAGGCCAGCGAATGGCGAATCGTTGACCTGGAACGTCATGCTGACGGTGGGTTCGTCGACCGCGAGCGGCTTGAGCGGTTCCACGCAGGCCGGATCGCACAGGGTGTCGGAAATTCCGAGCCCCTCGATACCGGTGATGCAGACGATGTCCCCGGCGGTGGCGCGATCCGTATCCACGCGCGCCAACCCCAGATAGCCCTTCACCTCGAGGATGCGGGCGCGCCGCTGGCCGCCTTCCGCGGCCGCGACGACCACGGACTGTCCCGGCGTCAACACGCCGCGGGCGATGCGTCCGATCCCGATCACCCCGACGTAGCTGTCGTAGTCGAGCGCGGAGATCTGCATCTGAAACGGTCCGGTCTCATCCACGACCGGGGCGGGCACGCGCTCCGTGATCATCTCGAACAGGGGCGTCATGTCGGGCGCCAGGTGGTTGTAGTCCAGTCCGGCAACCCCGGTGAGCGCGGAGGCGTAAATCACCGGAAAATCGAGCTGCTCTTCGGTCGCGCCGAGACGGTGAAACAGATCGAACACCTGGTCGACCACCCAGTCCGGGCGCGCCCCCGGGCGGTCGATCTTGTTCACTACCAGGATGGGCTTGAGGCCGCTGGCGAACGCCTTGGCGGTCACAAACCGGGTCTGCGGCATGGGGCCATCGACGGCATCCACCAGCAGCAGCACCGAGTCGACCATCGACAGCACGCGCTCCACTTCGCCGCCGAAATCGGCGTGGCCAGGGGTATCGACAATGTTGATGCGGTAATCGCGCCACTGGATGGCGGTATTCTTGGCGAGGATGGTGATGCCCCGCTCGCGCTCCTGGTCGTTGGAGTCCATCAGGCGCTCGGCGCCCTGACTCTTGCGATCCAGGGTCCCGGACTGCTGCAGCAGTCGATCGACCAGCGTGGTCTTGCCATGGTCGACATGGGCGACGATGGCAATGTTGCGCAGCTTGCTGACCGACATGGAGGTATACCGGGAAAAGGGGCGCGCATTATACGCGCACGCGCTTTACCGGAGAATGACCGCGAGCGACGCCTCAGGGCCGGTAGACGGCGACGCGGGTAAAGCCGCGCTCGACCAGCAGTTCGGCATGGAGACGGCTCATCACTCCCTTGTCGCAATACAGCAGATAGGGTGTCTCCGGCGACACCTGGGCAAAGAATTGCTGCAACCGGTAAAAGGGCACCACTTCGACCGGGACGCTGCCCGCACGCAACGGGCGCTCGGCGCTCTGATCCGGATGGCGGACATCCAGAATGGTGACACCCGGCTGCGGCGCCTGGAAGGTTTCCACCGCGATGTGACCGACCGCGCCCGCCATCACCGACTCGATGTCTTCCTCCGTACGCGCTGCGATGGCCCGCTCCAGGACGTCGAAGTCGAACCGGGCCTCGGCGTGCTCCACGCGGTCGCGGCGGGCATGAGTGGTCGGCTTCACCGAGATCACCCCGCAGTATTCCGGCATGCTGGCCGCGAACGGCTCCGTGCCGATGGCGCGGGCAATCCCGATGATGTCCTGCTTGTCCATGGCAAGCAGCGGCCGCAGCACCAGCATGTCGGTGACCGCGTCGATCACCGCCAGATTGGGCAGGGTCTGGCTGGACACCTGCGCAATGCTTTCACCGGTGACCAGCGCATCGATCCCCCGGGCACGGGCAACCGCCGTGGCCGCGCGCAACATCATGCGCTTGAGCACCACACCCATTTGCGAATCGTCCACCTGCGCCAGTATCTCGGCCACCACGCCCTCAAACGGCACGCTGATGAACTTGACGCTGTGACTCGCACTGTATTTTTCCCAGAGGAAGTGCGCGACCTCCTTGACCCCGAGCGCGTGGGCGCGACCGCCCAGATTAAAAAAGCAGAAGTGCGTACGCAGACCGCGCCGCAGCAGCATGTAACTGGCGACCGTGGAATCGAAGCCCCCGGACATGAGCGCCAGCACCGGCGGCTGCTCACCCAGGGGAAACCCGCCGATCCCGGCCCGCCGGGACTCGATGACATAGAGCTGATCCGCAACGATTTCGAGGCGAACGGTGATCTCGGGATGATCCAGCGACACCGACGCGCCTTCCGCCCGCGCCAGCAATCTGCCGCCCACTTCCCGTTCGACCTGGGGCGACGTGAATGCATGGCGCCCGGTGCGTTTGACGCGCACCACGAACCGTCGCCCCGCCAGGGACGCACCATGACAGCGCCAGACGTGCTCCGCCATGTCGTCGAAATCGCCAAGCGGGTACCGTCCAACCTGGGCAAAGCTGGAAATTCCCGGCGTTCGCGCCAGCAGGTCGGCGATCCGGTGAACGTCCGCCGGCGCCAGCCCGGTGCCGCTGAGCTCCAATCGATCCCAGTCGCCCGCAAAGGTCACGCCCGCGGTCACGGGCGCGATCAGTGTGCGGAGATTGCGGCGCAGCTGCCGGATCAGGCGCCGACGCACCGGCGCGCTCTTGATGATGATCTCGGGGGACACTTTGACGACAAAGCGCATCGCGAAACGGACAGCGGCAGCAGAGAAGGCGGTCAGTATAGGGGTTGCGCCGCGGGTTCCCAGGAGAATTGACCACCGGCACGTCCGGCGCACCGTCATTCGCACCATTGCGGAGCGCAAAGCCGCGTAGAGCACCGAGGCAGTGCGCCGAGCGCCACCCCGGGCAGATTCCTCGCGGACATCTTCACTGCTATAGTTGGCGCCTGCAACGACCGCCGCAGCAGCCGTCCCGATGCCGCTGGAGCACTTGCCGGGAGCACCCAGCATCGGTGTCCAATGGCACAGGTTTTGCTGGGTCGTTTTGCTGAATTGTGCCTGCCTTTGTCGCTTCGGCACGGACTGCCGGCGCGGCCTCTTGCCATCACTACAACCATCACTACAGCCATCACTACAGAAAAATCCCTTTGGAGGAGCAGAATGTCAAAGACGTTGGAGTTGATCAAAGAAAGCGAAGCGCGCTGGATTGATCTGCGTTTCACCGATACCAAGGGCAAGGAGCACCACGTTTCCCTCCCCTCCACCGAGGTCAACGACAGCTTCTTCGAAGACGGTAAAATGTTCGATGGCTCGTCCATCTCCGGGTGGAAAGGCATCAACGAGTCCGACATGGTGCTGATGCCCGATGACAACTCGGCGATCCTGGATCCATTCACCGACGATGCCACTGTCATCATCCGCTGCAACATCGTGGAACCCACCACCATGCAGGGCTACAACCGCGACCCGCGCTCCATCGCCGATCGCGCGCAGGAATACATGCGCTCCACCGGCATCGCGGACTCGGTTTTGTTCGGACCCGAACCCGAATTTTTCGTTTTCGACGAAGTGAAATGGGGCGCCAGCATGAGCGGCGCCTTTTACAAAATCGCCTCGGAAGAGGCCGCCTGGGCGTCTGAACACGAATTCCCGACCGGCAACCGCGGCCATCGCCCCGGCGTCAAGGGCGGCTATTTCCCGGTACCGCCGGTGGATACCCTGCACGACCTGCGCGCCGCCATGTGCGATGCCATGACCGGCATGGGCCTGGTGGTGGAAGTGCATCACCATGAAGTCGCCACCGCCGGCCAGTGCGAGATCGGCGTGGGGCCGAATACCCTGACCAAGAAGGCCGACGAAGTCCAGATCCTGAAGTACTGCGTCCACAACGTGGCGCACGCCTACGGCAAGACCGCGACCTTCATGCCCAAGCCGCTGGTCGGCGACAACGGCTCCGGGATGCACTGCCACCAGTCGCTGTCGAAGAACGGCAAGAACATCTTTACCGGCGACGTGTATGCAGGCCTGTCGGAAACGGCCCTGTTCTACATCGGCGGAGTCATCAAGCACGCGCGCGCCATCAATGCGTTCAGCAATCCGGCCACAAACTCCTACAAGCGTCTGGTGCCCGGCTACGAAGCGCCGGTGATGCTCGCCTACTCGGCGCGCAACCGCTCTGCCTCGATCCGGATTCCGTTTGTCGCCAATCCCAAGGCGCGTCGCATCGAAGTACGCTTCCCGGACCCGGCGGCCAACCCTTACCTGGCCTTCACCGCACTGCTGATGGCCGGCCTCGACGGGATCAAGAACAAGATCCATCCCGGTGACGCCGCCGACAAGGATTTGTACGACCTGCCCCCCGAGGAAGCCAAGGCGATTCCCACCGTGTGTGGCTCACTGGAGCAGGCGCTCGCTGCGCTCGACGCCGATCGGGCGTTCCTGACCGTCGGCGGCGTCATGGACGACGACATGATCGACGCCTACATCGAGCTCAAGCAGATCGAGGTGGACCGCCTGCGCATGACCACCCACCCGGTGGAGTTCGACATGTATTACAGCGTCTGAGGCGCCAGGCCACTGCCGCCATGGCGCCCTGCAACGCCTGAAAAAGCCCGGCTACCCTGCCGGGCTTTTTTTTCGGACTATAATCGGGCTCGACCTCATCCTGTCCAAGCAGGGAGTACGGGACCATGGCTCCTCTCGCGCCAGCAGCCACCAGGGTCGGACGCCGCCCCCATACCATCCACGCCCTGCGCCGGATCGCCATGGTCTGTTGTGCGATCCTGAGTTGCACTACGCTCGCCATCGGCGCCGATCAGACCGTCTATCGTGTCATCGACGCACAAGGGAAGGTGTCCTACACCGACACGCCACCCAAGGATGGCGCCGCCGAAGCGGTCATCCTCAAGGGGGTAAACACGCAGCCCGCCATGGATGTGCGCAAGACAGATGTGCGCAAGGCAGACGCGCCCGCGGCAGAGTCGGCGGTAACCTATACCCGGATCGAGATCACCAGCCCTGTCAACGACAGCACGATACCGCCGGGACAGCTCAACGTCATGGTGCAGCTCCAGCTGGAGCCCGTATTGCAACCCGGCCACAGGATCCAGTTTTACCTCGACAATGAGCCCCAGGGGCCGGCGGCGGCCACCACCGCCATCACCCTGAGCGACCTTTATCGGGGCAGCAGATCGATTCATGCAACCGTCGTCGACGCCAACGGCGTCCGGATGGCGCAGAGCAACAGCGTAGTAATCCATGTCAAACGCCGCTCCGTGAAGAGCCCCTCCTCCATCAAGCGCTGACCCGCCACGTACCGCACCGGCCTGGTGCGGTTGCTTCGAGCAGGGCACCTGTGATCGGGCACACGTCGGTGCGGCCTGAACGAATTGCCATGATATTGGCCCAATACTTGCTGTTTCGTAGGCTACCCGAGGTGGCCAAATGCCGATAAGCCAGAGCATTCTCCTGCCGACACCCGAACCTCTGTTGCTGGACAACCTGAAAACCGCCGTCCTGGTGCTGGACGCGAACCTGCTTGTCCAGTATCTGAACACAGCGGCCGAAACCCTGCTTGAAGCGAGCGCGAGCCGGTTGCGCGGCGCGCAGTTCGTCAGCTGTTTTGCCGAGCCCGCGCCTCGACGCGCGTTGCTGCAACAAGCACTGGACGAGCAGCAGCCCTATACCGAGCGCACGGTCAAACTGATGCTGGTCGATGGGCGCGAAATCACGGTGGATTACACGGTGTCGCCCATTCAGCGCACAGCGGAAGCACTGCTACTGGTTGAAATACAGCCCATGGATCGCAGCCTGCGGATCGGCCGGGAACGCGCTCTGCTGTCCGCGAACGACACCTCGCGCAACCTGATCCGCGGCTTGGCGCACGAGATCAAGAACCCGCTGGGCGGCATCCTGGGCGCCTCCCAGTTGCTGGCCCAGGAGCTGGCCCGCGACGACCTGCGGGAATACACCGATATCATCATCGCCGAAACCGAACGGCTGCGGCAGTTGGTGGATCGCCTGCTCGGTCCCTCGCAACCGGCTCAGCTGGCCCCGATCAACATCCACGAAATCACCGAGCGGGTAGCCGCCCTGGTCGAGGCCGAGACCGGCGGGCAATTGCGCATCCAGCGCGAGTACGATCCCAGTATCCCGGACATCAACGCCGATCGCGGCAAGCTGATACAGGCAACATTGAATCTGGTTCGCAATGCCATGCAGGCCGTGGAGGCCGCGGGACGCATCGCCGACGGCAGCGCCTGCGTGATTCTGCGCACCCGTGTGGTCAATCATTTCACCATCGGGGGGCACCGGCACCGCATCGTCTGTCGGCTCGATGTCATCGACAACGGTACGGGTGTGCCCGAGGAGATCAGCGACCGCATCTTCTATCCGATGGTCAGCGGGCGCCCCAACGGCACCGGCCTGGGGCTGCCCATTGCACAGTCCGCCATTCAACTCCATCGAGGCCTCATTGAATGCGACAGCGCACCGGGTCATACCCGGTTCTCGATTTATCTGCCCATCCAATCAACGCGCGGAGCGCTGCATGAAACCGACAATCTGGATCGTTGACGACGACAAGTCCATCCGCTGGGTAATGGAGCGCGCGCTCGAAAAGGCGGACATGGCGGTGGAGTGCTTCGAGGATGCCCCAAGCGTTCTCAAACGTCTGGAGCGCGGCCTGCCCGATACCCTGATCAGCGACATCCGCATGCCGGGCATGAGTGGCCTCGAACTGCTCGATCGGTTGCGCCGGGAAAATCCCGCCATGCCGGTGATCATCACCACGGCGCACTCCGATCTCGACAGCGCGGTGGCGGCATATCAGGGCGGCGCCTTCGAATACCTGCCCAAGCCGTTCAATATCGACGAGTTGGTCTCGGTAACCCGTCGCGCGATCGAATATGCGCGGGAGAAAAGCACGGCCGCGAAACCGATGGAAGCCGAGGTCTCCAAGGAAATCATCGGCGAAGCGCCGGCGATGCAGGAAGTCTTCCGCGCCATCGGCCGCCTCTCTCATTCGAACATCACGGTGTTGATCAACGGTGAATCCGGCACCGGCAAGGAGCTGGTCGCGCGGGCACTCCATCGCCACAGCCCGCGCCGGGAACAGCCGTTCATCGCACTGAACATGGCAGCGATTCCCCACGATTTGATTGAGTCGGAGCTATTCGGCCACGAGAAGGGGGCCTTCACGGGAGCGGCCCAACGCCGCGTGGGGCGCTTCGAGCAAGCCGATGGCGGCACTTTGTTCCTGGATGAAATCGGCGACATGCCGGCGGAAGCGCAAACCCGCCTGCTGCGCGTGCTGGCGGACCGCGAGTTCTATCGCGTCGGCGGCCACACCCCCATCAAGGTCGATGTCCGGATCATCGCCGCCACCCACCAGAACCTCGAAATCCTGGTGGGCGAACACCGGTTTCGCGAGGACTTGTTCCATCGTCTGAACGTGATTCGCATCCATCTGCCGCGGCTGTCGGATCGTCGCGAAGACCTTCCGCAACTCATGCAGCACTTCTTCAAGACGTCTGCCGAGGAGCTCAATGTCGAGCCCAAAATACTGTCCCCGGAAGCCTCTGCGTACCTGTGCAGCCTGCCCTGGCCGGGTAACGTGCGGCAACTGGAGAACACCTGCCGCTGGCTGACGGTGATGGCGGCGGGACGCGAGGTGCTTAAATCCGACCTCCCGCCCGAACTGCTTGCCATCGACACGCCGAGCCCCCGTCCCGCAGGCGACTGGGAGCAGTCATTGCGGCGCTGGATCGCTAGCCAGCTTGCCAGCGGGGCACACGACATCCTGGCCACGGCGACGCCCGCGTTCGAGCGCGCCGCGATCGAGACCGCGCTCGAGTACACCGCCGGCCGCAAGCGCGATGCCGCCGAACTGCTGGGCTGGGGGCGCAACACGCTGACCCGGAAAATACAGGAACTGGGGATTGCGGATGATCGTGACAGCGAGGCCTGACCGGACCGCAGAGGTCCTCCGTCAGGCCCCGGAGGATTGCTACCCGGCGGTTCCGGCTGCGGCGCGCTGGGCAGCGGCCTGGCGGTACAGCCCACGGAAGTTGACCGGGGGCAGCAACAGTGGCGGAAACCCGCCACGAAGCACGGCGCTGTCCACCGCCTCGCGCGCATAGGGAAAGAGCGCCGTCGGGCAATGAATGTTCAGCACCTGGGCCAACTCCGCCTCCCCCATGCCGGAAATCATGAACACGCCCGCCTGATGAATTTCGACCAGATACAGCGTCTGCTCCCCATCCTTCAGGGTGACCGTCAAGGTCAACATCACCTCATAGCGATCCGGCTCCAACCGGCGCACGCCGACGCCCATTTCCTGTGCCGCCTGCGCCTGTCCTTGCCGCGTGAACACATCGGGACCGGCGGGGGCTTCGAACGACATGTCCTTGACGTAGATCCGTTGAATGGCCATCTGGGGACCGCGATTTGCGGCGGGGTTTCCGGTGCTGGCGTTACTGTCGGATGTCATGCTTCGGGTTCTCCACAAGTGTTGGGGCGACGGCGGTTGATGGCTGCGCCAGCAGCTCGTCGAGCACACCCTGGCGTTCGAGCGCCAGCAGATCGGTAAACCCGCCGACGTGATAATCGTCAATCCAGATTTGCGGGACGGTATCACGGCCGCTGCGATCTTCCACCGCGCGGCGCAGGGCCGCGTTGCCGTCGACCGCGATATCCTCGAATGCCACGCCCCGCTGGCGCAGGAACCGGCGCGCCCCGACACAGTAGGGGCAGATGCGGGTACCGTAGAGCACCACGGAGGGCATCAGGACACCACCGGCAGGCTCTGGCCCTGCCACTCGGCCATGCCGCCGCGCAAACGCTGTACCTTGAAGCCTGCGCGTCGCAAGGTGCGTCCCGCGCCCGCTGCCTGCTGCCCGAGCTTGTCGACGACAATCACGACGCGCTCGCGTGCGGACTCCAGTTCGGCCAGGCGCGTATTGAGCTGGGCAAAGGGGATGTTGATCGCCAGATTGATATGCCCGGACTGATACTCTTTGGCGTCGCGAATATCGACCAGCAGGGCCTCGCCGGCGTTGAGCAGGCGCGTGACATCATGCACCGACAACTGCTTCCCGGCCTTGTAGTGTTCCGTCACCGCGAACAGGTAGACCAGCGCCAGAAACAGGCTGACCAGAAGCCACTGCTCGCTGATGAACACCAGAAAATTAGCCACCCGCAACCTCGTTACGCCGCCGTCGACTCAACGGCGGCGTAGTATACACAGGCACTTCGCACCCCGCTGTTTCCGTCGCGGCCTCCTGGCCAAATAGTTTTTCCCATCCCGAGCCAGTACCATGATGCCCTTTTCCACCATCCCTCACAGGGCAGTATCCCGCAGATGGAAAATGGCAAACGCCCCACCGTTTTGCTGATTCTCGACGGCTGGGGACACAGTGAAGCCAGCGATCATAACGCGCTGCGCGCGGCGCGCATCCCGGTCTGGAATGGGCTCTGGTCGCGATGCCCCCATACCCTGGTTTCGGGCTCCGGTCTCGACGTCGGGTTACCCGAGGGCCAGATGGGCAACTCGGAAGTCGGCCACATGACCCTGGGCGCCGGCCGGGTTCTGTACCAGAACTTCACCCGCATCAATGCCGCGCTCGCCAATGGCGAGTTCGACGCCAACCCGGTCTATGGCGCGGCGATCGAGCGCGCCATCGCGGCAGGCGGCGCGGTGCATGTGCTGGGGCTGTTGTCTCCGGGAGGCGTCCACAGCCACGAAGAGCACCTTCGGGCCGCCGTTGCGCTGGCGGCCAAACGTGGCGCGGAACAGGTTTATCTGCACGCCTTCCTGGATGGCCGGGACACGCCGCCACGCAGTGCCGAAGCCTCCCTGCAACGCACCCAGACCCTGTTTGCGGCGCTCGGCTGCGGCCGCATCGCGTCGATCTGCGGCCGCTACTACGCCATGGATCGGGACAACCGCTGGGATCGTACCGAGCGCGCCTACGACATGCTGACTGCGGCAACGGCGCCGTTTCGGGAAGCCGATCCGATCAGCGCGCTGCACGCCGCTTACGCGCGTGACGAAAACGACGAATTCGTGCAGCCCACGCTGGTACAAGGCCCAGATGAAGCGGCTGCGCCGATTCGCACGGGCGACGTGGTGATCTTCATGAATTTCCGGCCCGACCGCGCGCGCCAGCTCACCCAGGCGCTGGTCGAACCGGGTTTTTCCGGATTCGCGCGCAAGCAGTGGCCGAAGGTGAGCGATTTTGTCACCACCACGGAGTACGAAGCCGGCTTGCCGGTGCACTGTGCCTTTCCACCGGTGTCTCTCACCAACACCCTGGGCGAATACCTGGCTAACCTGGGGAAGACCCAACTCCGCATCGCGGAGACCGAGAAATACGCCCATGTGACCTTCTTTTTCAGCGGCGGTCGCGAAGCCTGCTATCCGGGGGAGGAGCGCATCCTGATCCCGTCGCCGCAGGTGGCGACCTATGACCTCAAACCCGAAATGAGCGCGTTCGAGATTACCGACCGGCTCGTCGAAGCCATCGTCGAACGCCGTTTTGACTTGATCGTGTGCAATTTTGCCAACGGCGACATGGTCGGCCATACCGGGATTATTGCCGCCGCCGTACGGGCTGCAGAAGCCGTCGACCTCTGTATCGGACGTATTGTCGCCGCGCTGGAGACGGTCCAGGGCCAATGCCTGATCACCGCCGATCACGGCAACCTGGAGCTGATGGAGGAAAACGGCCAGCCGCTGACCTCCCACACCTCGCTGCCGGTGCCCCTGGTCTATGTGGGTCCCCGGAACATCGCCCTGGCCACGGGCGGCACGCTGGCCGATGTCGCACCGACCCTGCTGTCGCTGATGGACCTCCCGCCGCCGATGGAAATGACAGGCCACTCGCTGCTGGCCGCGGATTCCGGCACACCCCGGAGCGCGCGAGCGCGGGGGTGAAACGCATTGTCCTCGCCTGGTGCCTTGCCGGCCTCGCCGCCGGCGCGGGCGCCGGGGACGCTGCCGGCAAATTGCAGAAACTGCGCGGCGAGATCGGCGCTCGCGAGCAGCGCGTTCAACAAACCGACATCCAGCGGACGGCGCTCCTGGACCAACTCCAGACAGCGGAGACCCGTCTTGCCGAACTGCACGAGCGCCACACCCACCTCGCCCGGCGCGTCGCCGCCGGCGAGGCGGAACTGAGCGCGCTCGGCCAGCAGCGGGCGGCGCTCCAGCAGACCGCGGCACAACAACTACAGCGCCTCGCCACCGACGCCGCGCTGGCTTACCGGCTCGGGCACAACGAACCCCTGAAAATGCTGCTCAACATGGAGGATCCCCAGCAGGCTCACCGCATGACGGCCTATTACGGTCGTTTCCTTGCCGCGCGCGCCGGGCAGCTCACGCGCTACCGGACCAGCCTTCAGGAGCTTGACGCCGCCACCGCCGCCGTGGCGGCGCGCCAGTCGCAGCTGGAGGCCGACCGCGTTGCCCTGAACGATGTCTTGCGTCAGCAGCAAGCACAGCAGGCCGGACGGCGCGAGGCCATGGCGGCACTCGCGCGCGAGCTGAAGGATGAACGCACGCGGCTGACTCAGCTGAAGGCGGAGGAACGGCGTCTGCGGGAGGTACTCGATCAGCTCGCCCGCGGCACCAACCCGAACGGCGACGGTCCCTTTGCGCAGCAGGCCGGGAAACTCCCGTGGCCGGTAAATGGCAAGCCGCGCAATCGGTTCGGCGCCAGTCGTGCGAGCGCATTACCCTGGACCGGCTGGATGATCGACGTCCCGGAGGGCAGCGACGTTCACGCCATCCACGCCGGCACCGTGGCGTTCGCGGACTATCTGCGCGGTCACGGACAACTTCTCATCATCGATCACGGCGGTGGTTATCTCAGCTTGTACGCGCACAATCAGGCTTTGCTCAAGGGTACCGGTGCGCGGGTACGGAGCGGCGAGGTGATTGCCCACGCCGGATCGAGCGGCGGCCTAGAGCGCAGCGCGCTCTATTTCGAGATCCGGCATGGCGGAAAGACCCTGGACCCGGCGGCCTGGCTGCGCAAGCGGAGCTGACCAGCAGCCCGACTCCGCCCGTTGCCGCTACCTGGCATGACACACTGTTATGATTGCCGCGCCCAGCCGCTCCATGCCGACAGGCCGAGCGGCGCGGATTGCCGGATTTGCGTACCGAGGACCCCGACGTCATGAAATTGCGCCACCTGATCCCCTGTCTGTGGGGTGCTGCGGCCTGCGCCTTCGCCGCCGAATCCGGCGACGCCCCGGCCCGGCTACCCCTCGATGAACTACAGCTCTTCGCTCAGGTGTTCGACCAGGTGCGCAACACCTATGTGGAAGAAATCGATGACCGGGTACTGCTGCAGAAAGCCGTCACCGGCCTGCTCGGACAGCTCGATCCACACTCCGCCTTTCTCGAAGCCGAGCCCTACACTGAGCTGAAAGAGCACACCACCGGCGAATTCGGCGGCATCGGTGTCGAGCTGGGGCTCGATCGCGGTTATGTGAGCGTGATCTCGCCCATCGACGACACACCGGCCGCGCGCGCCGGGTTGCAGCCGGGGGATCTGATCCTGCAACTGGACGACCGCTCCACCCAGGGCATGGGTCTGGAGGAAGCGGTCTCCCTGATGCGCGGCGCCAAGGGCAGCTCCCTCAAACTCACCATAGGCCGGGAAGGCGCGACCGAGCCCGTCGTGCTAACCATCACGCGCGACACAATCACCATCAAGAGTGTCCGCAAGGAGATGCTGGAGCCGGATTTCGCGTATCTGCGCATCGCCCAATTCCAGGAGCAAACCGGCGCTCAATTCACCCACGCCCTGGCCGAGCTGCGCGAACAGGAACCAACGCTCAAGGGCGTGGTAATCGATTTGCGCAACAACCCGGGGGGGCTGCTGCCGGCCTCGATCGAGGTGGCCGACGCGCTGCTCGACAGCGGCCTTATCGTTTACACCGAGGGCCGCATCCCATCGGCCAATACCCGGGCCGTGGCGACCCCTGGCGATGCTCTGGCGGGGATTCCGCTCGCGTTATTGATCAACGAAGGTACCGCGTCAGCCGCGGAGATCGTCGCCGGGGCACTCAAGGATCACCGCCGCGCGCTGATCGTCGGAACCAAGAGCTTTGGCAAGGGTTCCGTGCAAACGGTGCTGCCACTGCAGGACGGGCGCGCCATCAAACTGACCACGGCACGTTACTTCACGCCCAGCGGCAGCTCCATTCAGGCGGACGGGATCCAGCCCGATGTCGAGGTGCGTCGCGCCGAAGTGCGCGAACTCGATCCCGGCTTCGTCATCAAGGAATCAAACCTTGGGGGACACCTGGAAAGCGGCACAAAACAACAGCCGTCGTCGAAAGATGACGCCGAGTCCGGCAAATCTGTCGATAATCAGCTCCATGAAGCCCTCAACCTGCTCAAGGCGCTGGCACTGTTCAGCCGACCGAAGGATTCTCTGGTGGACCAGTAAGCTTGCAACACCGCGCTGTGTTGCTGTACAAAGAGATGAGCGCATGGAACGCGGGATCCACCCTAACCAACGCGTGCAGCGGCATTACGCAGCACCTACACGATACAGGCACACGATACAGGTAATGGTTATGACCGAGGCTCTGGCCCCACAGGTTTCGTACCTGCCGCGCGCCGGCGAGCAGGCCATGCCCGAGGTAATCGCCGCCCGCAACAGCCGGCTTTTCCAGAACTCTGGCGGCTGGTACTTCAGCACGCGTGAAAAGGTGACCTTGGGCCCGTTTCCGGTACCCGAACGAGCCGAAGCGGCGGTGGCGGATTTCATGATGTTTATCAAAAGTGCACCGCCGCGGGTGATCCATCTGTTCAAAGGCGGGTCGCGACCACCGATGGCGTCCGGATCGGCGGCTTCCTACGGCTGATTTCAGCCAACATGGCTGTCACCCGGCGCGCCGCTGGATTCACGGGCGGCCGACACACTGCCGATGATCGCCACCTGCGCCGTTGTGCGATGCGCGTTTCGATCCTGTAGCCCCCGTTGTTCTGCCCATCGCGCCTCGCGGCATTTTCCGGCACTCATTCCGGTCCTCGGCGCACCGGCACACCCTGCGCCGCCATGAACGCCTTGGCCTCCGCGACGCTGTACTCCCCGAAGTGAAAGATGCTCGCGGCCAGTACCGCATCCGCGCCACCCTGCCGTACGCCATCCACCAGATGCTGGAGGTTGCCCACGCCCCCGGACGCAATCACCGGCACCTCCACGGCGTCGCTGACGGCGCGCGTCAACTCGAGATCAAAGCCATCGCGGGTGCCGTCGCGGTCCATGCTGGTCAGCAGGATTTCGCCCGCGCCGAGCGCCGCCACCCGCTGCGCCCAGGCCACGGCATCGATGCCGGTTCCCCGTCGCCCGCCGTGGGTGAAGACCTCCCAGCGGGGCGCTTCGCCCGGCGCGCTGACCCGTTTGGCGTCGATGGCGACCACGATGCACTGGCTGCCGAAGCGCGCCGCCGCCAGGCGCACGAATTCCGGGTCGTTCACCGCGGCTGAGTTGATGCCCACCTTGTCGGCGCCCGCGCGCAGCAGGGCCTTGACGTCGCCGAGCGTGCGGACCCCACCACCGACCGTCAGGGGAATGAACACCGCCGCCGCCATCCGGGCGACCGTATCGAGCGTGGTGTCGCGGCCTTCGTGGCTCGCGGTGATATCGAGAAACGTGATCTCGTCGGCGCCGGCCGCATCGTAGCGCCGCGCCACTTCGACCGGATCGCCCGCATCGCGAATATCGACGAAACGCACGCCCTTCACCACCCGTCCGGCGTCCACGTCGAGGCAGGGGATGATGCGTCTGGCAAGCTTGGTCATGGTGGTCTCTCGATTGGACTGGAAGGGCTGCAACGCGTTGCTCGGCCGGCGTCCGCGGATCAGTATTTCTGCCGCAGAATCATGACGCCACTTTCTTCGGTCATCTCGACCTTGGCCAGAAAGCTGTTGCCGAGCAGTACCGACGTGGGATAGGCCCCGGTGACGACGGTGGCGGGAATCCGATGCAGGGTGATCGGCCCGATACTGAACGTCGCCAGCGTCAATTCGCGGGACTCGGCCAAGCCGCTTGCGGTACTGGCCACGCCCCGGCTGCCTTCGCGCCACTTCAAACCGAGGCGCTCGGCATCCAGGCTGCTCATCGCAATGGTGGTGGCGCCGGTGTCGACCAGAAAGCGCACCCCATGCCCGTTGATGCTGCCGCCCACGAAATGATGGCCTTGCTCGCCGCGCGGAATCCGCACTTCGGCAAATTCCGCTTCTGCATAACTGGCCGCTATGCGTTGCGACAACGCCAGCCGGACGCGCTTGCCGTCAATTTCGAGCACCGCCCCTGTGCTGTCACTCGCGACCAGCCTTACGCCTTCGGGCGCCATTTCGCCTGCCTTCAGCAGCCGCTGGACGCCGTTGATCTCGAGCATCGCGCGATCCCTGAACAGGGCGATCGCCTGCACCTCCGGCGCTGCCACGACGCTGGCGCTGGCGCTCACCAGGCACACGCCCAGGAGCCATCGCCTCACCATGCCGCCTCCGCCAAGCGCAACGTCAGACCGGCAAACAACCCCGCAACCAGATCGTCCGCCATGATGCCCAGGCCACCTTTGCAGCGCCGATCGAACCCGGCGATCGGCCAGGGTTTCACGATATCGAAAATCCGGAACAGCACAAAGCCCGCGACCCACCAGCCGGTCCCCGCGGGCGCCAACAGCAGCGTCAGCCAGAGTCCCGCAAACTCGTCCCAGACGATGCCGGGATGATCGGGCGCGCCGAGTCGCCGGGCCGCAACGCCGCAGATGACAACGCCGGCGGCGACGACCGACCCCAGCAACCACCACAGCGCCGACGTGGGCAGCCTGAACGGCGAGCACTGGAGTCCGGCGGCGAGCGCCAGCGCGACGAGCGAACCCGCCGTGCCCGGCGCGCGCGGGGCCAGGCCGCTGCCAAACCCGAAGGCAAGCAGCAGCACGGGATCGCGCAGCAATCGGGAAAACGACGGCAGGGGCGCGGTCGCTTTCAAAAGTGGCGATATCCCGTGCGGGCCAACACCACATTCTGCCCGGCGCCATCCCGGGCGCTGACGCCAGCGCCAGGCACCAGGCGCCCGATGGGCAGGGCCCGCAGGTGTCCGGCGCGGACCGCGGCATCCAGCGCCGCCAGCCGCGCGGGCGGCACCGTGAAGCAGAGTTCGTAATCGTCGCCGCCGCCCAGCGCCCAGTCCCGTGCCCGCCCGGCGCCAGAACGGGCCACCGCTGCGGCGCACAACGGTATCTGCTCCAGCTCCAGTTCGGCGCCGACGCCGCTGGCGCGCGCCAAGTGACCGAGATCGGCGACCAGGCCGTCCGAGATATCGATCGCCGCCGAGGCGATGCCGCGCAGCGTCATGCCTTCCCGCACCCGGGGCTCCGGGTACCAGTAGCGCGCATTCAGGGTGGCGTCGGCAGCGCTGCACGCGCCCATATCGGTCATCTGCGCCAAGGCGGCCGCCGCTCCGCCCAGCTCGCCGGTGACGAACACCCGGTCTCCCACGCCGGCTCCGGCGCGTCGCAACGCGCCACTCGCCGGCACCTGTCCCAGGGCGGTGATGGTCACGGCGAGTGGCCCGCGCGTGGTATCGCCCCCTACCAACGCGCACGCGTGCGCATCGGCCACCGCGAAGAGTCCCGCGCTGAACGCGCGCAACCAGTCTGCGTCGGCCGCGGGCAACGTCAGCGCCAGCAGGAACCAGCACGGTGTCGCGCCCATCGCCGCCAGATCGCTGAGGTTCACGCGCAGGGCACGCTGGCCGATATCAAATGCCGCTGCGTGAGCGGGAAAGTGAATATCGGCCACCAGCGTGTCCGTGGTCACGGCCAACGCCGCGCCGCCGCCATCGAGCAGCGCGCAATCGTCGCCGATACCGGCCAGTACGCCGGCGGCGGGCGTCACGGGCCGGCGGAAGAAGGTCTCGATCAGGCCGAACTCATCGATCGGCATCGGAGCGGATGTCAGCGCGCACGGGCGGCAATCTCGAGCTGGCGACTGCCCGCCGCCACCTTGTCGAGGATACTGTTGACGTACTTGTGGGCCTCGGTCGGTCCAAAGGCCTTGGCGAGGTTGATGCCCTCGTTGATGGCAACCCGATAGGGCACGTCGATGCGATGCAGCAGTTCGTAGGTGCCGAGCCGCAGCAGCGCCCGCGAGACCGGATCGAGCTCGTCCAGTGCCCGATCGAGGTATTTCCCGTAACAGGCATCGAGTTCGTCGACCGTGGCGGCGATGCCATGGAGGAGCTCGCGGAAAAACTCGACATCCACCTTGCGCATGTCGTTGTCCGCAAAGAACTGCGCCTCGATGACGTGGAGGTCGGCGCCCGCCAGCTGCCACTGGTAGAGCGCCTGCACCAGCAGGTGACGGGCCTTTTTACGGTTCGACGGCAGCGCTGCCACGGGTTGCCTCACAGTTGCCGGAACAGGGAAATCATCTCCAGCGCCGTCAGCGCTGCCTCTTCGCCCTTGTTGCCCGCATCGTCGCCGGAACGGGCACGCGCCTGGGCCTCGTCGTCGGTGGTGAGCAGGCCGAACGCGACCGGGATACCCGTCGTCAGCGCAACTTCGCCGATGCCGCGGGTGGTTTCCGCGCAGACGTATTCGAAATGGGGCGTGCCGCCGCGGATCACGGCGCCCAGCGCTATGATGGCGTCGAAGCGGCCGGTCTCGGCCAGCTTGCGCGCCGCCAGCGGCAGCTCGAAAGCGCCGGGCACCCGGTAGACCTGCACGTCCGCGTCCGCTACCTGGTGCCGTTGCAGCGCGCGCTGCGCGCCGCGCAGCAGACTCTCGGTGATTCCGCCATTCCAGCGCGCCACCACGATGGCGAAGCGGGCATCGGCCGGCGTGAAGTTGCCCTCTACGGGTCTGGATTCACTCATGGATCAATTCCTCCGACTCAGGGGCATTCCACATAATCGACCACTTCCAGATCGAATCCGGAAATGGCGTTGAACCGGAACGGCGCGCTCATCACCCGGATTTTCTGGGCGCCCAGGTCGCGCAGGATCTGCGAGCCCGCGCCGATCTGGAGATACACGGTTTCCGACGCCTTGATGGGCCGCGCGCGGCTCTCGAACAGGGACTCAAGCTCTTCTTCCACCTGTGCCGCGGTCTCTTCCTGCTGGATCACCACGATGATGCCACGCCCTTCTTCCTGGACCTTCCGCATGGCCTTGGCAATGGTCCAGCTGGGAAACTGTCCGGGACGCTCGATGGCAAAGATGTCGCGTGTGCAACTGGGCAGATGGACGCGTACCGGCACCGGCACCGCAGGATCGATCTCGCCTTTCACCAGCGCAAAATGGAGCTTCTTGCGCGCCGTGTCCATGTAGGTATGCAGACAGAATTCGCCATAGGCGGTCTGGATGACGCGCGCGCGCAGATGCTCGATCGTCTTTTCGTTGAGCATGCGGTAGTGGATGAGATCGGCGATGGTGCCGATCTTGAGCCCGTGCTTCTGCGCAAAGGTCTCGAGATCCGGGCGCCGGGCCATGGTGCCGTCGTCGTTCATGATCTCGACGATCACCGCCGCGGGCTCGCAGCCGGCAAGGTGCGCCAGATCGCAGCCGGCTTCGGTGTGGCCCGCGCGGCTCAGCACACCACCGGGCTGCGCCTTGAGGGGAAAGATGTGCCCGGGCTGCACGATATCGTCGGGACTGGCGTTCTTGGCCACCGCCACCTGCACCGTGCGGGCGCGGTCGGCGGCGGAAATGCCCGTGGTAACCCCTTCGGCGGCCTCGATGGACACGGTGAAGTTGGTGCCGTGGCTGGCCTTGTTGGCATCCACCATCAGGGGCAGGGCGAGCTGTCGACAGCGCTGGTCCGTCAGGGTCAGACAGATCAGACCGCGCGCATGGGTGGCCATGAAGTTGATGTCGGCGGCCGTAACCCGTTCTGCCGCGATCACCAGATCGCCTTCGTTTTCGCGATCTTCGTCGTCCATCAGGATCACCATCCTGCCCTGCCGGATGTCTTCCACCAACTCGTCGATCGTGTGCAACGGCATCTTGATTCAACCCCTGTTCAAACGGTCATTCGGGAGCGCGCCGGAACCACCGTCGCCGGCACCCCACAGCAGGCGCTCGAGATAGCGGGCAATCACGTCCACTTCGAGGTTCACCCGGGTGCCGGGCTGGTAGTCGCCGATAATGGTGTGAGTCAGCGTGTGCGGCACGATATTGATCTCGAATTCCTCACCGTCCACGACATTGACGGTGAGGCTGGTGCCGTCGATGGCGATGGAGCCCTTGTGGGCAATATAGCGCGCCAGCCCCGCCGGCGCGCGCAGCCGAAACCGCTCCGAGCGCGCGTCGCTGTGGCGCGCGATCACCTCGCCGACACCGTCCACATGGCCCGACACGATATGTCCGCCCATGCGCTTGTCCGGCGTCAAGGCCTGCTCCAGATTGACCGGCGTACCCACAACCCACTGCCCCGCCGTGGTGTGGTCGAGGGTTTCCACCGACACATCGGCGGCAAAACTGTCGCCCCGCAGCTCCACCGCGGTGAGACACACGCCGTTGACGGCGATGCTGTCGCCCAAGCGGGCAGCGCCGAGATCCAGCCCGGCGGCCCGGACGAGCAGGCGCACATCGCCGCCGCGCCGCTCGGTCCCGGCGATGGTCCCCAAGGTTTCAATGATCCCGGTAAACATTTAGGTCTTCCTCCTGGGCAGGGCGCTAAAGCGCCAGTCGTTACCCACCGCCCGCACGTCGGTTACGGTCAGATCAATCGCTTCCGCCAGGCGCGTGAACGGCAGCGTAGCCAGCGGCCAGCCCAAACTGCCGAGCAGCTTGGGCGCCACATACAACACCAGTTCATCCACCAGACCGGCGTTCAGGAACGCGCCCGCCAAGCGGGCGCCGGCCTCGACCAGCACATCGTGGCACTGCCGGTCGCCCAGATGCCGCAGCAGGGCGTCGAGGTCCACGCGACCGTCGGCATCGGGCAGCGCGATCACCTGCGCACCGGGAACATCGCGGACGCCGCCTGCGGTCGCGATCAGCACATCGCCGGGCTCGCGCAGAATGCGCAGGTCGTCCCGCGTGCGGAGGTGGCTATCCACCACCACCCGCAACGGCTGATCCGCCGGCGCGGCGCAACCCGCGGGCAATTCGAGCTCCTCGCCCCGCACGGTCAGCGCGGGGTCGTCGGCGAGCACCGTGCCGATACCGGTGACGATAGCGCCGCTGGCGGCGCGCAGGCGCTGAACATCGCGCCGCGCCGCCGCGCCGGTAATCCAGCGGCTCTCGCCGCTCGCCATGGCGGTGCGGCCGTCGAGACTGGCCGCTATCTTGAGCGTGACCCGGGGCAGGCCGCGCTCACAGTGCGCAAAAAACCCGGGATTGAGCGCTCGGCACTCGGCTTCCAGCACCGGGCCATCCACCACCAGGCCGGCATCCAGCAATGCCGCCACGCCGCCGGCGGCTATCCGGTGCGGATCGCGCGCACCATAGACCACGCGCGCAATGCCGGCGGCGCTCAGCGCCCGGGTGCAGGGCGGGGTCCGGCCCTGGTGATTGCAGGGTTCCAGCGACACATAGGCGGTCGCACCCCGCGCCCGGTCGCCCGCGGCCGCCAGCGCCACCACCTCGGCGTGATCGCCGCCGGCGCGCCGGTGCCAGCCCTCGCCGACCACGGCACCCGCGCGGACGATGACGCAGCCCACGCGGGGATTCGGCCGCGTGCTGTACCAGCCTCGCCGCGCCAGCACCAGGGCATGCGCCATGAAGGCGGCATCGCTGCGCTCAGTCATCGCCGCCGGCTCCGGCCGGTGCGCCCTCGCGCTCGAGACGGTCCAGTTCAGCGCGGAACTCGCTCAGATCCTGAAAGCGGCGATAGACGGACGCAAACCGGACGAACGCCACGTCGTCGAGCCCGCGCAACTGCGCCATCACTTTTTCGCCGATGACGCGCGACGGCACTTCCCGCTCGCCGGCGCTTTGCAACTCGCGCTTGATGGCGCTGATCGCCGCCTCCACGGCTTCGACGCCGACCGGCCGCTTCTCCAGCGAACGCTGCAGGCCGGCGCGCAGCTTGTTCTCGTCGAAGGGTTCGCGGGAGTCGTCGCGCTTGATCACCCGCGGCATCAGCAGTTCCGCCACCTCGAAGGTGGTGAAGCGTTCCCGGCAGGTGGCGCACTCGCGACGACGACGGATCTGGTCGCCACCGGCCACCAGCCGGGAATCGACCACGCGCGTGTCATCGGCGCCGCAGAAGGGACAGTGCATCGAAGGGAAGTGGTGCGACCGGGGAGCGGTCTAGTCTAGCAGCTTGTTGAAAAACTGCTGCGGCAGCCATCTGCTTCGTTGCGCGGTGCTCGCTCCCTCGCCTATCCATTTGACATGTCTCGGTCGCTGCGCGCCGTGCGCCTCGCAGCTGGCCGCCTCGCGACGTTTTTCAACAAGCCGCTAGCCCGGCCTCCGCGCGACGCTGGCCCTGCTCAATCGCTACCCGCCAACCATTCCCCATCAACCATAGACCGGGAAGCGAGCACAGATCGCCTGTACCTTGGCGCGGGCGCCAGCGATCACCGGTTCCACCGCTCCGCTTTCCAGACCGGCCAGGATGTCGCAGATCCAGTGGGTCAATTCGACGCTTTCCGCCTCACGGAAGCCCCGGGTGGTGATCGCCGGCGTACCCACCCGCAAGCCGCTGGTGACGAACGGTGAGCGGGGGTCGCCGGGTACCGCGTTCTTGTTGACCGTGATGTGGGCTTCGCCGAGGGCGGCATCCGCATCCTTGCCGGTGTAGTTCTTGCCGATCAGGTCGACCAGCATCAAATGGTTGTCGGTACCGCCGGACACGATGCGGATGCCCCGCTCGACAAAAGTCGCGGCCATGGCGCGGGCGTTGGCGACCACCTGGCGCTGATAAGCTTTGAAGTCGTCGCTCATCGCTTCCTTGAAGCACACTGCCTTGGCGGCGATGACGTGCATCAGTGGCCCGCCCTGCTGGCCCGGGAACACGGCGGAATCGAGCTTTTTCTCGATGTCGGCGTTGGCGCGCGCGAGGATGAGCCCGCCGCGAGGGCCGCGCAGGGTCTTGTGGGTAGTCGAGGTCACGACATCCGCGATAGGCACCGGACTGGGATAACAGCCGGCGGCCACCAGGCCGGCGACATGCGCCATGTCCACCATCAGCCAGGCGCCGACCCGATCGGCGATCGCGCGAAACCGCTGCCAGTCCATCACCCGCGAATAGGCGGAAAATCCGGCGACCATCATTTTGGGCTTGTGCTCTGCCGCCAGCGCTTCAACCTGGTCGTAATCGACTTCGCCGGTGGCGGGATTCAGGCCGTACTGCACGGCGTGATAGGTCTTGCCGGAAAAATTCGGTTTGGCGCCATGGGTGAGGTGGCCGCCGTCGGCGAGACTCATGCCGAGGATGGTATCGCCCGGCTGGCACAGCGCCTGATAGACCGCCGCGTTGGCCTGTGAACCCGAGTGGGGTTGCACATTGGCGTAGTCCGCGTCGAACAGTTGCCGGACGCGCGCGATCGCCAGTTCCTCGGCGCGATCCACATATTCGCAGCCGCCGTAGTAACGCTTGCCCGGATAGCCTTCGGCGTACTTGTTGGTGAGCACGCTGCCCTGTACCTGCATCACCAGCGGACTGGCGTAGTTCTCCGAAGCGATGAGCTCGATGTGATCTTCCTGGCGGCGCGCCTCGGCGGCGATTGCCGTGGCAAGTTCGGGGTCGAAATGCTGGAGGGAGAGGTCTTTCGCAAACATGGGGTGCTCGGCAGGCAACGGCGAGCGCGGATTTTACACGAGCCGTACCGGAGCGCCTATCGCGCCGCGGCGAACGCCACCGCAGGGAATGAAGCGCTCAGCTCAGCCCGTAGCTGTCGCGCCGCGCCAGCAGCGCCTGCACATCGACGGCCATGCGCAGCACGTCGTGGAGCTTGCCGGCGCGATCCTTCACTTCGTTCTCGTGCAGTGCCTCGGGCCGGAACCCCAGCTCCTGAAACAGCGAGCGGGCAGCGGTCTGGTCCAGGGTCATGCGGGCGATGACCTTTTCGACACCGCGATTCACCGCCAGGGCAAACACTTCGCGGATCATGGCGCGGCCCAGACCGGTCTCGCGGTAATCCGGATGTACCAGGACACGCAGCTCGGCCAGATGCCGACTCCAATCGAGGTCGTTGAGACTCAACATGCCGTATCCGGCCATGCGCCCGTCGATCTCGGCGATCACCACCAGCGCCAGACCCCGATCGACCTCCTCCAGCCAGTGCGCCACGGTCTCGGGTTTGGTGATATCCCGGCGCAGAAACATGAGGTCATGGGCCGGCAGCGAGCGGGCGAACACCAGCACTTCTTCCGCATCGCCGGGTGCCAGCGGGCGCAACAGGGCAGCGGTGGCGCGCAACCGGACCGTTTTCGGGTAAGTATCCAAGACCAATCTCCTCAGGTGCAGCGTTCTGACAGCCAGCCGGACAATTGTGGCCAGAGCCGGTAAACGGCGTTACCGCCCGCGATCAGGCTCACATGACCACCCTTCAATACGATTTCCTTTTTGTCGGTACTCGAAACCAGATCGAGAATCCCCTTGGACGCATCCGCCGGGACGATGTGGTCATGCTGCGCCGCGATGTGCAGGAAAGGCACCTTGATGCTCCCCAGGTCGACGCGCCGCCCCTTGACCTCCATCTGGCTCTTGAGAAACTTGTTGTCGCGCATGAAATCCTTGAACAGCTGTTTCGCCATGGCCCCGGCCATGGGAATTTGATCCGCCGACCAGCGCTCGAACCGGTAGTGCGCCTCGACGAACCGGTCGTCCTCCACATTGTCCAGCATGCCCATGCGGCTCGCCGTCTTCTGCAACGGCCGCAGCGCCTGGATCACCGCGTCGACCATTTGCGCGGGCACATTCCCGAGCTGATCGACCAGGGCGTCGATATCGAAGCTCTCGCTTTCCGCCCAGGCCTTGTACAGCTTCATGCCGTTGGTATCCACCGGCGTGGTGAAGCAGGCCAGGGCGCGTACCTGCCCGGGCCGCGCCAGCGCCGTGTGCATCATGGCGAGCACGCCGCCGAGGCAGTAGCCCACCAGGCTCACCTCTTCCTCGCCGCTGTCGTCACGCACCTTTTCGAGACACTCCGGAAGCACCTCGCCCACATAGTGGTCAAGGTTGAGGTGGCGATGCTCCTGGCGCGGGATGCCCCAGTCGATCAGGTAGACATCGAAGCCCTGATCGACCAGATACTCGACCAGGCTCTGTCCCGGCGCGAGATCCATGATGTAGTAGCGGCTAACCAGCGACATCACCAGCACGATCGGCACCCGGTAGATTTCGTCGCAGATCGGCGTGTAGTGGTAGAGCTTGGTGGTGCCCCGTGAGTGGATGATGTCCTTGGGCGTGGACCCGAAGTCCATGGTGATGTCTTCGAGCGTCTTGAGCCCCGCGATATTGCGCGACAACACGCGCTCGAGCGCTTCGCGAATCCTGGCCTGCTGGGCGCTGATCCCGTCGGTACCCGGCATAGTTCATCTCCCGGCGTTTTGCGCCGTGTGCATGCAACCCGCGAGTTCGCTGCCGTGCGTTGCTGTCCGCACGTCGATGGGCGCCCCGAAAGCGTTTTACCCGACGTCCTTTACACTTCGCTTACAACGGCATGTTGTTTACGACTGCAAAGCTACAACTGTGCCAAGCCTGCTGGGGTCGTCTCGTTCCATGCCGGACCGTCAGTGTTTCTGGCTCCCCCCCGGGGGCATCGCTGCGCTTGCCGATGGGGATTTGCGCGTGCGTTTGACCGCTGGGCGCTCTGCCGCCACGTCCACCACGGTTTTGCTCGCCAGGGCACGGCGCAACTGGGCGATCTCGGCGGTCAGACCGGCGAGTCCGTCCTCGACCTCGCCGAGGCGGTCACGCACATCCAGGATGTCAGCGCGCGACGGCATGTTGAAGGCCGCCAGTTGCTGGCCGATCAGCTCGGAAATCATGTGCTGGGCGTGCAGCCATTCCTGAAACAGGTGCCCAAAGGTCTTGCCGAACTTCTCGTCCGCCATGACATCCGTCAGCATTGCGCTCCACTGCTTTTCCGACTTCTGATACCACTCGCGCCACATCCGCATGGGTTCCAGCAGGCGGTCTTCCCGTTTGTCGCTCATGTTTTGTCTCCTGGCTTGGGTTTCCTGGTGCGTGAGCGGCGCGCCGCGGCCGGGGCAGGAGGCGTCGCCTCACCTCGGGTGGTGCGCCCGCTCGGCCGGTCTGCGGCGCCGATAAAGGCGTCGAGTGTCTTGCGGTGGAAATCGAGCAACGCCATCCAGTTGTCAAGGAAAAGCTTGCCCGCAAGGGTAAGGCTGTACATGCGGCGGGCCGGACCGCCCGCAGAGGTGTCCCACAGCGAGGAAATCAGCCCAAGACTTTCCATCTGCCGCAGCGTGCGATAGAGCGATCCCGTGTTGTAGCGCCCGAACCCGGCGTCTTCCAGGCGCTGGGCGAGTTCGTAACCGTAGCCCGACCAGTCCTTGAGCAGTGCCAGGAGATGGGCCGTCAGCATTTCTCCGGGGAGGCGCGGTCTGTTGCTTTCGCTATCCGCTCCCGGGGGTTTGTTGTTGGAACTCGATGCCATGGTGTTCTCGCGAGGCTAAATTCAGGTTGACATTTAAGTGCATTATGCATATATATGTCAACACGAGCGGAGTTTGCCGATTGGTCCGCTCACCACCGAAGCGGTTTTATTCTTACGGGAGAATGCCATGAGCGACACCGCAACTGCCACCAAAACCACAGGTACCAAATCCACCGAAAGCAAAGCAAAATCGAAACCCGCCAGCGCGGAAATGCAGCGCTTTCTGGACGCCCTCACCGCGAACCAGTCCTTGATGTGGGAAGCGATGGAAAGCGCGCGTAAACGCGGCATCCGCATCAGCAACGTGCTGGCTGCTACCTTTGCCGAAAGCCAGCAGGACTTCACCGGCTTGGCCTGTAAGCTGGCCCTGTCGCCCCGGGACTACAAAAGCAACTTCACCGCGGCCATCGAATCCCTGACGAGGTCCCAAAGCCGGACCATGGATTTGTTCAAGGCGCTGTTGTCCGAGCAAACCCAGAGCCGGGACGCTACCCGCAAGATTGCGCGCGAGCTGTACGACGGCAGCAAGGAGGCAACCGCCGCCGCCATGGAAGCCGGCAAAGCCCTGTCGGCCGCCAACCCCTTCACGGAGTCGGCCAGCAAGGCGTTCGCCGGCTTCAGGAAAGTGGCCACCGCCGCCCGCGAAGCCATGGTCTGAATGTCGGGAGTCCGCGCGGGGTGGTCGACCCCGCGCAGACCGCGACCCGCCCCGCAGTGAGTGGGCTACCCCATGGACCCAAGCTACCCGGAAACCGTCCCCGATATCGACACCCTGATCGATATCATGGTGGACGACGCGGACCCCTTTCACCACGATCCGGGGGTCGAGGCCGTCAAGACGCCGCTGTGGCGGGAGATTCTATGGCCCACCGAGCTTGGGCGACTGCTGTGCAGCCGGCTGTACCAGGGGCATGGAGTGCCTCACGGCCATGGCGAGCCCGTTCTTGTCATTCCCGGATTTCTCGCCAATGACGTGATGATGATGCCGCTGCGGCGCTGGCTGGGACGCATCGGCTACCGGCCCCATCACGCCGATATTGCCTGGAATACCGACTGCCCCAACAAGACCGCGCTGCGCCTCGCGCACAAGGTCAAGGTGATCCACCGCAAAACCGGGCGACCGGTGGTACTGATTGGACACAGCCTGGGCGGCATGCTCGCCAAGTCCGTTCTGCAGCATGTGCCGGAACTCATCGATCGGGTAATCACCCTGGGATCGCCGTTTCGGGATCATGTCCGCGCCCATCCCGCCGTGACCGGAGTGTGGGAATACCTGCTCGCCGGCCAGGGCAAGCTGGTCGGCCGCAATCTCCACGCGTCCTGCGGTACCGGTTTCTGCATGTGCGACTTCGTGCGTCACATGTTGCAACCCGAGCTCAAACCCGTGCCCCAGTTCGCCATCTACTCGCGCAACGACGGCGTGGTGGATTGGACGAGTTGCGCCGAAGAAGACCCCGCGGCCAACACCGAGATCAACGAATCGACCCACGTCGGGCTGATCTTTCATCCTAGCGCGCTGCGTGCCATCGCCGAACGGTTGGCGCAACCCATCGGCGACGACGGCTGACGGCTACCCGTCGACGACCGGCAGATCGATGCGCGAAGGCAGATCGCTGGTGTGAAACACCGTCTGCAGCGCCGGCGCGCTGCCCGTGGCAGTGAACGAATTCTCGCCCGTGTTGGGGTTGCGATCGTAGCGGGGAAAATCGCTCGATGTGACGATCAGCCGCAGGCGATGACCCGCGCGAAACACCATGGCGGTCGCCCACAGATCGAGCTCCCGGCGAATCGGTACGTCCGGCGCGCAGGCTGCACCCTGCGCGTGCGCCTGGTAGGACGATCGCACCACACCGTCGCAAACATTGAAGGTGCGTCCGTCGGGATGAACGTCGCAGAGCTTGGCCATCCAGTCGGTATCCACCGCGCTGGTGCTCGCAAACAGTTTCAGGGTGACGGGGCCACAGAGTTCCAGATCCTCCGTCAGCGGGGCGGACGTATAGATGAGCACATCCCGACGTCCGAGAATCGGCGCCTGATCCACCGGCCCGGGACTGTACTGAGGCGGCATCAGCAGGGTTCCGCCACAGGTGGGGCAGGGATCTTCCGGGTCGTAGACGTAGCTGTCGGACGGTTCATCCGCGCCCGGCGCCTGCGTGCAGAGCACGGCGCCCGCGCGCAGATACCAGGGAGTGAGGCGTACCCGCGCCGGCGGCCAGGTGGCTTCGTCCCGCCAGCGATTGGCGCCCTGCACGAACACCCGCACCGGCGCGTCCGCGGCAAAGCTCGTCGCATCGCCCTTCAGCCAGCGGTCGAACCAGCGTAACTGCATCTGGGTAAGATCCTCGCGCAGATCGAGCAGGTAGCCGCTGCTGCGAAAGCCGAAATCGAGCTGGCCCACATAGTTGAGGAACATGGCGTGCGACCAGGGGCCGATCACCAGACGGGTCTGCGCGCGGGCTTCGGGTGAACCCGCGCGTTCCCGCATGCCGGCGTAATGACTCAGATCGCCGCCCAGCAGCATGTCATGCCAGCCTGCGATGATCAGCGCCGGCGCCCCCACCCGGTCGTGGCGGTCGCTGAACAGCAGCGACTCGGTCCAGGCGTCCGGCCGGGGATGGCGCAGCACCTCGAACAGAAAGGGGACGAACTCGGCGTCTTCCGGATGGGCCGCCAGCAGGCGATCCAGCGGCCGTGTCCGAACGGTATCGCCAAAATGATCCAGGGCCTCCACCAGCTCCAGCAGTCGCGCGCCCAGCATCGGGAGGTCGAGTCCCCGCCGCACCAGGGCGGCGGGCCCGACCACCCGCAGCGCCCACATCACCAGGGTGGACAGTTGGAGCACGCCGTCGCGCCAGAAGTGGTTGCGCCAGAAATCGTTGGGCGCGGTAGTGGGCGAAATCGCCTTCAGCGCCGGGTGACCGGACACGGCGCACAGCCAGGTGGTGCCGCCCATGTAGGACAGCCCGTAGGCACCGATGCCGCCGTCGCAGAAGGGCTGCGCAGCGATCCAGTCGAGGGTATCGGCGCCATCCGCCGCCTCGTTGACGTAGGGAAAAAAGACCCCGCCGCCGGATGCCCAGCGCGCCCGCACGTCCTGAATCACCACCGCATAGCCGGCCGCCGCCGCGCGCACCGGATCCAGGGTCATGCCCACCAGGGGCAGGAACTCCTTGTTGTAGGGCGTGCGCTGCAACAGTACCGGGCAGGGGTGCTCCCCCGCCGGGCGGTAAATGTCGGCGCGCAACACCACACCGTCGCGCATCGGAATGGCGACATTCTTCTCGATGGCAATGCTCATATCAGGCGCTCTCCCGGGGCATGACCGACAGCATCTCAGGGCAATTACCGTTCCATTCCAGAGTCGGGCGGCTTTATCCTGGACTGCCTTCCTGTCACCCGTATTACGCTCCTGGCACAGGCCGCCTCTCCGTCCGTCGCCCGGCGTTACGGAACCGGCGCGCTCCATTGCGCCTTGCAATCGACGGCCGCTTCGGTTGACACTCCAAACCGAAGCCGGGAAAATCGCGCCCCCTTTCAAGGCTACGTAGCTCAGCTGGTTAGAGCACAGCACTCATAATGCTGGGGTCGGCGGTTCAAGTCCGCCCGTAGCTACCATATCGATACCCGTGTCGAACTCGACCTCCCGGCAAACGCCGGGCGCCCCGAATCGGGGCGCCCGTGCATTCACCCCAATCGATGCGCGTGCTCGCATCCGGCGTCTTCATGCAGGTTGATCTTCACACCCACTCCACCGCATCCGACGGCAAGCTGACACCGCTTGAGCTGGTGGAGCGGGCGCTGGCCTGCGGGGTCGACCTGCTCGCGATCACGGATCACGACACCACGGCGGGCTTCGACAGCCTCGGCGATACCCGCTTCGGGTCGTTGCGACTGGTGGCCGGGATCGAGCTGTCGGCGCAATGGCGCCAGCAGACGATTCATGTGGTCGGACTCAATATCGGTCGCGGCCGCGACGCCATCCAGGAAGCCGTCTCGGTCCAGCAGACCGCACGGCGCAAGCGCGCCGGCATCATTGCCGCACGGCTGGCAAAGCAGGGGCTCGGCGATCTCACCGACCGCGTGGAAGAACTTGCCAGCCGCATCAGCGTCGGGCGCCCCCACATTGCGGAGATGCTGGTGGAATCCGGCGCCGTGCGCACGATCGACGAAGCCTTTCGCAAGTATCTGGGCAGCGGCCGCATCGGCGATGTAAAAGACGAATGGGCATCGTTGCCGCAAATCATTGCCTGGATTCGCGACGCCGGCGGCACCGCGGTGATCGCCCATCCGGAGAAATATCAGTTGACCCGCACACGCCTGCGCGAACTCGTAGAGGATTTTCGCGCCGCGGGTGGCGAGGCCATCGAGGTGGTTTCCGGCCGGCAGGCCGGTTCCGAAACCCGGACCCTGGCCGCGCTGTGCGAACAGAGCCAGCTGAGTGCGTCCACCGGTTCGGATTTTCATCAGCCCGGTCAGCACTGGGCCGAACTGGGGCGTCAGCCCGCGGTGCCGGATGACTGCCGTCCGGTCTGGGAGCGCTGGTAACCCGCCCCGCCGGATCTCCCGCCGGCCGCTTGCCCCGCCTCAACGCCAAGGTCCATCACGCCCACGGAGCGGCGTCGAACCTTGCTCCGTTGGTCGCGCTGGCCGTGCCGACGGATGACGCGCCGCAGAACCGCAGGTACCATGCGTCATCGTTTGGCAATACCCGACCCCCCCCGGCAGTATCAACCCCCATGCAGGTAGAGCAACCGCAGGCCACCGCCCTCCTCGTTGCGATGCGCGGCCTCTGCAAGCGTTATGCGGGCCGCAGCGTGGTTGACAATCTGGACCTCGTGGTCGAGGAAGGCGAGTGCTTCGGCCTGCTGGGCCCGAACGGCGCCGGCAAGACCACGACCCTGCGCATGCTGCTGGGCCTGACGCCGCCGGACAGCGGCACGATCCAGGTGCTGGACGAACCGATTCCCCAGCGGGCGCGGATCGCACGCGAGCAGATCGGGATCGTGCCGCAGTTCGACAGCCTCGATCCCGACTTCACGGTGCGCGAAAACCTCCTCACCTACGCCAGTTACTTCGGTCTGCGCGGACCGCGGATCGAGGAACGGATCGCCGAGCTGATCGCATTCGCAAACCTCGAAGGCCGCGAGCAGGTGGCGATTCCGGAACTCTCGGGCGGCATGAAGCGGCGGCTGACCCTGGCGCGGGCGCTGATCAACCGACCCCGCCTGGTGGTGCTCGACGAGCCCACCACCGGCCTCGACCCCCAGGCCCGGCACCATATCTGGCAGCGCTTGCGGGAACTGCGCGATGCCGGCACCACCTTGATCCTGACCACCCATTACATGGAGGAGGCGGAACGCCTGTGCGATCGTCTGGCGATTCTCGATGCCGGTCGCATCGTGGCCTGCGGCACGCCCCGGGCATTGATTGCCGAGCACATTGAACCCCATGTGCTCGAATTGACCGGCCCCAGCGCCGATACCTGGGGCGCCGACGCGGCGCCGGACACCGGGGTTCGCATTCACCGGATCGGGGATCTCACGCTCCTCTACACCGCGAAGCCGCGCGCCCTGCTGGAACGGCTCGATGCCACCGACCAACGCTACCTGCACCGCCCGGCCAATCTGGAAGATGTCTTCCTGAAATTGACCGGCCACGATCTGCGGGACTGATGCCATGTCGATCACGCTGATCCCCGATCCCAGTGTGCGGTGCTTCGCGGTGTGGCGCCGCAATTTTCGCGTCTGGCGGAAAATTCTGCTGCCCTCGGCACTCGGCAACTTCGGCGAGCCGCTGCTATACCTGATGGCCTTCGGCTACGGCTTCGGGCAACTGGTGGGGGATCTGGGCCAATTGCCTTACATGGCGTTCCTGGCCTCCGGAATCATCTGCTCCAGCACCCTCTTCACCGCCAGCTTTGAAGCCATGTATTCCGCCTACACCCGCATGGCGGGCCAGCAGACCTGGGGCGCCATGCTGAATGCGCCCCTTACCGTGGACGATATCGTGCTCGGCGAGATTCTCTGGGCCGCGACCAAGGGTCTGATGAACGCCACCGCCATCCTCATCGTCGCCGCGCTGCTCGGGCTGGTCGCCGACCTGCGCGCGCTGCTGGCATTGCCGGTGTTGGCGGTCGCGGGATTCACCTTTGCCGCCTGCGCGATGGTGGTGACGGCAAGATCGCGATCCTACGATTTTTTTCTCTATTACTTCACGCTGGTGCTGACGCCCATGCTGCTCACCGGCGGCGTATTTTTCCCGCGCGAACAGTTCCCCGAACTGCTGCGGGATCTCGCCTACCTGCTCCCGCTCGCGCATGTTGTCGATCTGGTGCGGCCGTTGCTCACCGGCGGTTCCCTTCACGCGCCGCTGCTGCATCTGCTGGTGATCGTTGCCTACGGCGCAGCGGGATTGCTGATCGCGACCGCTGCCGTCCGGCGGCGTCTGGTGCGTTAATCGCGCGCCACCCATGCTGTCAGTGGGTTGGCACGCAGGGTGCGCGCCAAAATGTACCAATGGCCCCGTCCACTGTTGAATCCAAGGAGGTCTCGATGAAAACCCCGCTCTTGCTGTTGGCCCTGTTCGGTGTCGGCTGCGCCCAGGCTGCGGCGCTCTCGGTGCAGATGAATACCGTGGATGCGAAAGGCACCGGCGCCGCGCTGGGTGTCGTGACCGTTACCGAATCGAGCCACGGCCTGGTGTTCGCCCCGCAACTGAGCGGTCTGGCGGCCGGTCTCCACGGTTTCCACATACATCAGAATCCCAGCTGCGGGCCGGCCCCAAAAGACGGCGCGAGCGTGCCCGCCGGCGCGGCGGGCAGCCATTACGATCCCGCCGCCACGGGCCATCACGGCGCCCCCTGGGGCGATGGCCACCTCGGCGATCTGCCGCCGCTGTTCGTGGCGGCCGACGGCACGGCAACCCAACCGGTGCTGGCGCCGCGTCTGGCCAAGCTCGCCGACATCCAGGGCCGCGCGCTGGTGATCCATGCCGGCGGCGACAACCACGCCGATGTGCCGGCGCCCCTCGGCGGCGGCGGTGCGCGTCTGGCCTGCGGGGTGGTCACGCCCCGCGCACTAACCCGTCAATCTCGCCGCTGATTAGGGAAGTGGGCCTCTGTCCGGTGCATAAAGTAAGCGTCACCAGGCACTTACCTACAACCCGACGAGAGGCCTATGACGACAGCGTGCATTCCCTCGCAGTTGCAATTTCACGCGCTGGGAAGCCGTGAGGTGGTGGGCAAGGCGGAGTACCTGCCCAACAAAGCCAACCCGCGGTTCGTGGTCACCAACCTGCCGATCGGCCGCGCCGATGCCAGACAGGACTCCGATGGCCCACCAAGGGTTCTCCAGCAGCCCCAACAGCGCCCTTGATCAACTCCGCTCTACAATCGGTGAGATTTACGGGGTAGGGTGCGTCAAACGAAACTTGGAACCGCCTGCGCGGATGGAATTTTCCTCGGCGCCATTCCAATGGATCGCCGTACCGCCACCGCTTCGCAAGGGCAACTTGGAACCGTTCGACACGGCTGCGTAGCCCTGGGTAACGTGGCGTGCGGGCAGCGGTTTTGCCGCGCGCCAAAGACCGCCGTCATCGCTCTCGACATTGAACCGATGTCTTCGATAACGCCAATATGCAGACAAGTGTTGAAGGAGCTCTCGGATCGGGGACAACAGCGCTCCATCTGAAATCACGCGGCGGCCAAACCGTCCGCCAGCCAGTCCGCAAGGCGTGCTTCGAGGGCCGCCAATCCGAGTCCGGTATGCGCGGAAAACGTCTGCGCGGTGACTTCCGTGAGGCCCATCCGGGCTACCTCGCGCCGCACTCTGAGCAGCGTCGCCTGGGCGGGGCCGCGATTGAGTTTGTCCGCCTTGGTGAGCAGTACATGTACCGGCAGCGCCGCCTCCGCAGCCCACGCCAGCATGTGCTGGTCGAAGGTTTGCAGTGGATGCCGGATATCCATCAGCAACACCAACCCGCGCAGCGACGATCGCGCACGCAGATAGTGGGCGAGATGCTGGTCCCACTCCGCCTTCATCGCCTTGGGCACCTTGGCGAAGCCGTAACCGGGCAGATCGACCAACCGCCGTCCCGGCGCCAGCGCAAAAAAGTTCATCAGCCGGGTGCGTCCCGGTGTCTTGCTGGTGCGCGCCAGCTTGCTCTGGCGCGTCAGTGCGTTGAGCGCGCTGGATTTGCCCGCGTTGGAACGGCCAGCGAATGCGACTTCAATGCCCTGATCGGGCGGGCAATCCGCGAGTGTCGGCGCGCTCTTGAGAAAAGCCGCACGCTGGAAGTCGACCTTGGGCAACCCTTGCTGGACTTCATTGCCGGCGGCTTCCGGTGCCATCGCCGAAGCCTGGTCGCCGTTCTGGCTGGGATGGTTAGACATGGCTCGGGTCCTGGGCAATTGTTGGCGCGATGGTGATTCGGGTGTCGGGCTCCACTGCACTTGCCCGGACAAAGACGGTGGACGCTTGCCGGTAGCGGTCATGCGGCCGGGAGGCTCGCCGCGTTAAGCGCGACCGGCGATTGGTATATACTCCGCCCCCGTCGCGCCGACCTGCGCGGACGGGCGCCCATTCTAGCCAAATCGAGCGAGCAGAATATGAGGAAAGCGATACTTCTGTGCCTGGCCGGCGCTATGGCCACTGTGCTGGCGTCACCAACCCTGGCGGCCGGCGACGCCAGTGCCGGCAAAGCCAAAACGGCCGTCTGCGCGGGCTGCCATGGCGCCAGCGGTGCCAGCCCGGCACCGAATTTTCCGCATCTCGCCGGGTTGGGCGAAAAATATCTGCTCAAGCAACTACTCGACATGCAATCCGGTCGGCGCACCGTCGCGGAAATGTCCGGTTTGCTGAACGATTTGAGCCCCCAGGATCTCGCCGATATTGCCGCCTATTTCGCCGCGCAACCGCGCCAGTGGGCAGGGGCCAAGGATGACGCCAAGGCGATGGCGCTGGGCGCCACGATCTACCGCAGTGGCAACCTCGAGACGGGTGTGCCGGCCTGTACCGGCTGTCATTCACCGGTGGGCAATGGCAACGCCCCGGCCGGTTATCCAGCGCTCGGCGGACAACATGCCGAATATCTTGTGAAACAACTGCGCGCGTTCCGCGACGGCGCGCACGACGCAGCCTGGCCCGGCGCCCGCGGCAACGATGAAAACGCCGTCATGCGGGGCGTCGCCGCCCGCATGACCGACCAGGAAATCGCAGCCGTCGCCAACTTTATCGCCGGTCTAAAATAACCATCGCTCAGGATTAGGCCCGCAACTGTGGCAGGTACGCCGTGTCGAACCGTCGAAACCGCTTGCCGGTTGCGCCCGCCCACCAAGTGAGGGAGACACCTCGAATGGGTCGATCGCTGAAAGCCCTGACATTGAAAACCCTGGCACTAAAAACTTTGGGAGCAACGGTTCTGGTGCTGGCCACTGCGCTGGCGAGCGCGACCGACTATGTCGCCGGCAAGCATTACCTGGTGCTGGACGAACCCGTGCGCACCGGCGATGCCAGCAAGATCGAAGTCACCGAGGTGTTCTGGTACGGCTGCGGCCACTGTTACTCGTTCGAGCCTCAGCTGGAAAAATGGAGCAAGACGCTGCCGGCCGACGTGGTGCTGTTGCGCAGCCCGGCCATCTGGCATCCCACCATGGAATTGCACGCACGCGCGTACTACACGGCCAAGGCGCTCAATGTTCTGGATCCCCTCCACCGAGCATTGTTCGATGCCATGAATGTGGAACAAAACAAACTGGGAACAGAAGGGGAGATCAAGAAAATCTTTACCGCTCACGGCGTGGATGGCGATGCCTTCAGCAAGACGTTCAATTCCTTCGGCGTCGGCAGCGCGGTGGGTCAGGCCGATGCCCGCCAACGCAGCTACAAGATTACCGGGACGCCGGAGATCGTGGTCGAGGGCAAGTACCGGGTCTCCGCCCGCCAAGCCGGCAGTCACGAAGCCATGCTCGCGGTCATCGACCACTTGATAGCGGTGGAACGCGCCACCCGCGCCAAGCGCCACGCAAGTGACAGCACCGCGCCTGCCAAGTAGACTCTCGCTCCCCGCCGGAATAGCTCAGCTCGGTAGAGCAGCGCATTCGTAATGCGTTGGTCGGAGGTTCAAATCCTCTTTCCGGCACCAGACACACCCCGCCGTCGGATTTAAACCATCGCAGCGTGCATCGAGGCCGCTTTGTGAGGCAGAATTGGCGTGCGCTCACGACACCCATAGCTTCCCTGGCGCGACGAAAGGAGACGTTCACCCATGGCAGCCGTTTCGCGCCTGATGCTGACCACCCTGGTGTTCGCGCTGATGCCACAGGCATGGGCAGACCCGCGCAGCGAATCCCTGACCCAGGCGCTGGCGCGGACCGCGCCGGCACTTGACCGTCAGGTGCTGACCAAGGCGGTCACCGCCATGAACTGCGCCGTCGCTGCCGGCGTACGTCCGGCACAGCGGCTCGCGGTGATCGATTTTTCTCTACCGTCCAACAAACAGCGGTTCTGGGTCTTCGACCTGGAGCGGCGCAAACTGCTGATTGAGGATCACGTGGCCCATGGCCGTGGTTCGGGCGATGAGATGGCGACGCGGTTTTCCAACGACATGGGCAGTCGTCAGTCGAGCCTGGGGTTGTTCCGCACCGCCGAAACCTATTACGGCAATTTCGGTTATTCACTGCGCATGGACGGGCTCGAACCCGGCATTAACGACCTCGCGCGCAAACGCAAGATCGTGATTCACTCCGCCGAGTACGTCGATCCAATCTGGATCCAGCTCAAGGGGGGCATCGGCCGCAGCTACGGTTGTCCCGCGGTCCGCCCCAACATCATCAACAAGGTGGTGGAAAACCTCAAGGATGGCCAGTTCCTGTTTTCTTACTACCCTGACCGCCGCTGGCTGAACAAGTCGCTGTACCTCAATTGCGCACCTGACCGGATCGCCGCGATCGTGAACCCCAGTCTTCACGCCAGACGTTGAACGAACTGCAACTCAAGCATCTCCCCGGAACCCAAAAACCGTGATCCAACTCTCCGGCATTACCTTGCGCCGGCACGTCGAGCCCCTGTTGGAGCAAGCCTCGGCGACGCTCTACCCGGGCCATCGCGTCGGCCTGATCGGCGCCAATGGCAGCGGCAAAAGCTCGCTGCTGGCGCTGCTGCGCGGCGAACTGTCGTCGGAGACCGGCGAGGCCTCCGTGCCGAAACACTGGATCGTCGCCCATATGGCGCAGGATCTCGGCGACCTGGAGCGATCAGCCCTCGACCTGGTACTCGACGGCGATCCGGGATTTCGGGACGCCGAGCGCGAAGTCTTGCGTGCCGACGCCGCTGGCGACGGTTCCGCCATCGGCCGCGCCCATGCCCACTATCAGCAGGTGGACGGCTACACCGCCCACGCCCGCGCGGCGACGCTGCTGTCCGGGCTGGGCTTTCGCACCTCCGATCAGCAGCGGCCGGCCGCCTCGTTTTCCGGCGGCTGGCGCGTGCGCCTCGGACTCGCCCGGGCACTGATGTGCCCGTCCGACTTGTTGCTGCTCGACGAACCGACCAATCACCTCGACCTCGAAGCGGTGCTGTGGCTGGAAGACTGGCTGAAGGCCTATCGCGGCACCCTGTTGCTGATCTCTCACGACCGCGATTTTCTCGATGCCGTGGTCAACGAGGTGCTGCACATCGAACACCGGCAACTGCATCAGTACCGGGGTGGCTACAGCGATTTCGAACGCCAGCGCGCGGCGCGGCTGGCGGGACAACAGGCGACCTACGAACAGCAACAGCGCGCCGTGGCCCATATGCAGCGCTTCGTCGACCGCTTCCGCGCGCAGGCAACCAAGGCCCGCGCCGCGCAGAGCCGGATCAAGGCGCTGGAACGAATGACGCTGGTCGCGCCCGCCCAGGTCGACAATCCGTTCCGCTTCCGCTTCAAGGAGCCGCCGCGCGCCGGCAACCCGCTGCTGGTGCTGAACGAAGCGCGTCTGGGGTACGGCGATCCGCCGATCCTCGACGGCATCACCCTGCAACTCTCGCCCGGCGATCGCATCGGCCTGCTGGGTCCCAACGGGGCCGGCAAATCGACCCTGGTGCGCGCGCTCGCGGGCGAGTTGCTGCCGCTGACCGGCAAGCTCGAAACCAGCACCAGTCTCCGCGTCGGTTATTTTGCGCAGCACCAACTGGAGCAGCTCGATCCCGGTGCCAGCCCCCTCGAACACCTGGCCCGACTCCGTCCGGTCGCCACCGAGCAAAAGTGGCGCGACTTTCTCGGTGGTTTCGGTTTCGCGGGCGATCGGGCAAGCAACCCGGTAGCGCCGCTGTCCGGTGGCGAAAAAGCGCGCTTGGTGCTCGCCCTGCTGGTCTGGCAGGCGCCCAATCTGCTGCTGCTCGACGAACCCACCAATCACCTCGATCTGGAAATGCGCGCGGCGCTGACCCTGGCATTGCAGGACTATGCCGGCGCGCTGGTGGTGGTGTCCCACGACCGCCATCTGCTCGCCACCACGGTGGATACCTACTGGCTGGTGAGCGACGGTGCGGTGACGGTCTTCGATGGCGACCTAACGGACTACCGCCGCTGGCTCGAACGCCGTGCCCGGAACGCAGCGCGACCGGCCGAGCAAGTCGCGGCGACAGATGCGGCGGGTCGGCGCGATCAACGCCGGCGCGAGGCGGCGCGCCGGGCGGAATTGCGGCCGCTGCAGGAGCGCGCCTCCCGTCTTGTAGCGGACCTGGATCGGGTCGGCGCCGAACTTGCGGGACTGGAACAGGAGCTGGCGGATCCGGCGCTCTATGGCGTGGATGCCCGCGAGCAGCTCACCGCGCTGCTCCAGCGCCAGGGCATGTTGCGCCAGCGCGCGGAGCAACTGGAAGCCGAGTGGATCGCTGCCGAAGAATCCCTGGTCGTCGCGCAGGCCGAATGATGCCGGACCGCCCTTTCCGCGCGACGCGGAGTTGGTCCTGTCGCGCCGGGCCCGATGGATCGGTCGAGGGTTATTCCACCGTGACCGACTTGGCCAGGTTGCGCGGCTGATCCACATCGGTGCCCTTCAAGACCGCGACATGATAGGCGAGCAGCTGCAAGGGGAGGGTGTAGACGATGGGTTCGAGGCTCTTGGGTACGTGGGGCAGACTGACCACCGTCACCCCGGGCTGATCGCGAAACCCGGCATCCCGATCGGCGAACACGAACAGCGCGCCACCGCGCGCCTGTACTTCATGCAGGTTGGACTTGAGCTTTTCGAGCAACTCATTGTTGGGCGCAACGGCGACTACCGGCATATCCGCGTCAACCAGCGCCAGGGGTCCGTGCTTGAGTTCGCCGGCCGGGTAGGCCTCGGCGTGGATATAGGAGATTTCCTTGAGCTTGAGGGCGCCTTCCAGGGCAATGGGATACTGCACCCCGCGACCAAGAAACAGCGCGTGGTGCTTGTCGGCAAAGCACTCGAAGGTGGCTTCGATTTCGGCGTCCAGCGCCAACACCCGGCGGCTCAGTTCGGGCAGCGCGTGCAACGCGGCGACCAGTTCGGCTTCCCGCGCAACCGACAGCTTGCCGCGCGCCCGGGCAATGGCGATGCACAGCAGTTGGAGCGCGACCAGCTGGGTGGTGAAGGCCTTGGTCGACGCCACCCCGATCTCGGGGCCCGCGCGGGTCAGCAAGGCGAGGCCGGTCTCCCGTACCAGTGAGCTGTTGGCCACGTTGCAAATGGCGAGGCTGTCGAGATAGCCAGCATCGCGCGCCGCCTTCAGCGCCGCCAGCGTGTCCGCCGTCTCGCCGGACTGGGAGATGGCGACGATCAGGGTATTTTTCGGCACCGCGACCGTGCGATAGCGGTATTCGCTCGCGACCTCCACCTGGCAGGGGAGACCGGCCCATTCCTCCAGCCAGTACCGCGCCACCAGTCCGGCGTGATAGCTGGTCCCACAGGCCACCAGATGCAGATTTTCCACCGCCGCGAAGCGTTCGGCGGCGGTCGCGCCGAATATCTCGGGCAGGATCCGGTGGGCGCTGATGCGGCCTTCCAGGGTGGCGGCGAGCACTGCCGGCTGCTCATGGATTTCCTTCGCCATGAAGTGGCGGAAGCCGCCTTTATCGGCGTGATCGACCACGTCGGACAGCGTGTGGACGCGGCGCGCCACCACCGCGCCACTGCGGTCGCGCACTCGGTAGTCCACCGCCGTCAGGGTCACGCGGTCGCCTTCCTCCAGATACACGAAGCGGTCGGTGACCTGACGCAACGCCAGGGGATCGGAGGCGAGAAAGTGCTCCTCGATGCCAACCCCCAGTACCAGCGGGCTGCCACTGCGCGCGCCCACCAGAGTGCCGGGCTCGGTGGCCGAGACCACCGCCAGTGCGTAGGCGCCTTCCAATCGCGTCACTGCGGCATCCAGCGCGCCGGCGAGATCCAGGCCCTGCTTCAGCAAGTGGTGCATCAGATGGGCGACCGCCTCGGTATCGGTGTCCGACTGAAATGCGTAGCCCAATGCTTCGAGCTCCGCGCGCAAGGCGCGGAAGTTCTCGATGATGCCATTGTGAACCAGCGCGATCGGACCCGAGCGGTGGGGGTGCGCATTGACTTCGCTCGGCTTGCCGTGCGTCGCCCAGCGGGTGTGAGCGATGCCGAGGTGGCCCGGAAAGGGAAGGCTTGCCAGATCGGTCGCCAGCAGCGCAACCTTGCCGGCGTGCTTGCGACTGAGGAGGACGCCGTCGGCGACTATCGCCATGCCCACCGAATCGTAGCCACGGTACTCCAGGCGCTTGAGACCTTCGAGCAGAATGGCCGCTACGTTGCGCTGGGCGGTGGCGGCAACGATGCCGCACATCAATGATCGTCCTTTTTTCGGGGCCGCTGCCAGCCGGGAATGTTGCGCTGCTTGCCGCGACCGATACCCAGGTGACCGGCGGGAACATCGGCGGTGATGGTGGAGCCCGCACCCACAGTGGCGCCGGGGCCGATGGAAACGGGCGCGACCAGTGCGCTGTTGGAGCCGATAAAGGCGCTATCGCCAATGTCGGTGCGGTGCTTGGCGGCGCCGTCGTAATTGCAGGTGATGGTCCCCGCACCCACATTGACGTCTTCGCCCAGCCGGGCGTCGCCGACATAGGCGAGGTGGTTGGCCTTGCTGCCGCGCCCGAACTCCGCCTGCTTGGTTTCGACGAAGTTACCGATCCGCGCCTGCGCGCCGATGCGTGTTCCCTCCCGCAACCGGGCGAAGGGGCCAACCTGGGCGCCGGCGGCGATGACGGCCGGCCCTTCGATCAGGGTGTTGGCCTTGATCAGTGCGCCGTGGCCAATTTCCGCGTCGCGAATCACGCAACCAGGTCCGATGCGGACGTCATCGCCCAGTACCACGCGGCCCTCGAACACGCAGTTGATGTCGATGAACACGTCTTGCCCGACACTCAGCTCGCCACGGCAATCGAAGCGTGCCGGATCGGCGAGCGTCGCACCGGCGGCCATCAGGCGCTCGGCCAGTCGCAGCTGATAACACCGCTCAAGGCTGGCGAGCTGGGCGCGGTCGTTGACGCCCTCGACTTCTTCCGGGCTCCGCGGATGCAGGGTCTGAATCTCCGTACCCTCCGCCGCGGCGAGGGCGACGATATCGGTCAGGTAGTATTCGCCCTGCGCGTTTGCGTTGCCGACCCGCTCCAGCCAGGAGCGCAGCCTGCGCACCGGCATGGCCATGATCCCGGTGTTGACCTCCGTTAGAGCGCGCTGCACCGCGGTCGCGTCTCTTTCTTCGACGATTCCGATCACCGCGCCGCCGCTATCGCGCAGGATGCGACCGTAACCGGCTGCGTCATCGCGGTGAACCGTCAACAGGGCCAGCGCGCCTTCGGCCGCCGACGCCACCATGGTTGCAAGCGTGGCCGGCGCGAGCAGTGGAACGTCACCGTAGAGAATCAGAGCGGTCCCCTGGTCGTCCAGTTCGGGCAGTGCCTGACTCACCGCGTGCGCGGTGCCCAGTTGCTCGCGCTGCTCCACCCAGGAAACCGGGTAGCCGGCGCAAGCCTGCCGCACCGCCGGGCCGCCCGCACCGCCGGCAACAACCCAAGTGCGCTGCTCCGGCAGGCTTCGGGCGGTATCGAGGACATGGGCGAGCAGCGGCTTGCCGGCGAGGGGGTGGAGGACCTTGGGCAGAGCGGAGCGCATCCGGGTACCCTTGCCTGCGGCGAGCACGATGATCTGCGTCTGCACGATGACCCTGTGGAGTTCGCTACCGGGCGCAGTATAACAGCGGGCCGGAAGACACCGCCGGCGTCGGCGTTTGGGACACGGCGGCCGACGGAAGCCGCCGGGGACAGGGTTGGCCCGCGCTGCGGATCAGCCCGCGTGGCGAGCGCGGCGGCGCAGCTCCTCGATGGTGCGCAGGCGCGCCGCTGCCTCGCCCAGACGGGAGAGTGCTTCCGAATACTCCATCTCGGCGCCGCGATTCTGCAGCTCCTGTTCAGCCTGGCGCTTGGCCGCCAGCGCGGCGGCCTCATCGAGGTCGCCGGCGCGGTCACCGGCATCGGCAAGAATGGTCACCAGATGGGGCTGGACTTCGAGAAAGCCGCCGGACAGAAAATAAAGCTCTTCCTGGCCGCCCTGGCGGGTGACACGCACCGGGCCCGGCTTGATGCCGGTCAGCAGGGGCGCGTGGCCATAGGCGATACCCAATTCTCCCAGCGTTCCGGTCAACACCAGCATTTCGACCGAACCCGAAAACATCGATTTCTCGGCGGTCACTATGTCGCAGTGAAACATCATGGCCATCGCTGGTTCGCGCCCCGCCCGCGGTGATTAAAGAGTTTTGGCTTTCTCGACGGCTTCTTCGATGGAGCCGACCATGTAGAAAGCCTGTTCCGGCAAGTGGTCGTAATCGCCATTGAGAATGCCCTTGAAGCTGGCAACCGTATCCTTCAACGGCACATACTTGCCCGGGCTGCCGGTGAAAACTTCCGCCACGAAGAAGGGCTGCGATAGGAAGCGCTGGATTTTCCGCGCCCGATCCACCACCAGCTTGTCTTCCTCGGACAGTTCATCCATGCCGAGGATGGCGATGATGTCGCGCAACTCCTTGTAACGCTGCAACACGGACTGCACGCCGCGCGCCACATCGTAGTGATCCTTGCCGATCACCAAGGGATCGAGCAACCGTGAAGTGGAGTCAAGGGGGTCCACCGCCGGATAAATCCCCAGCTCCGCGATCTGCCGCGACAACACCAGGGTTGCATCCAGGTGCGCGAAAGTGGTGGCGGGCGACGGGTCGGTGAGGTCGTCCGCAGGCACATATACCGCCTGGAAGGAGGTGATGGAACCGGTCTGGGTAGAGGTGATGCGCTCCTGCAACACGCCCATCTCGGCGGCCAGGGTCGGTTGATAGCCCACCGCCGACGGCATCCGGCCGAGCAGCGCCGACACTTCGGTGCCGGCGAGCGTGTAACGATAGATGTTGTCGACGAACATGAGGACGTCACGGCCTTCGTCGCGGAAATATTCCGCCATGGTGAGACCGGTCAGCGCCACGCGCAGACGGTTGCCGGGCGGCTCGTTCATCTGCCCGTACACCAGCGCTACTTTGTCGAGTACGTTCGATTCCTTCATTTCATGATAGAAGTCGTTGCCCTCGCGGGTGCGCTCGCCGACGCCGGCGAACACGGAAAACCCGGAGTGCTCCATGGCGATGTTGCGGATCAGCTCCATGAGCGTCACGGTCTTGCCCACCCCGGCGCCACCGAACAGGCCGACCTTGCCGCCCTTGGAGATCGGCATGATGAGGTCGATTACCTTGATGCCCGTTTCGAGCAACTCGACGGCGGAGGACTGCTCGGCGTAGGTCGGCGCCGCACGGTGAATCGGCATCCGCGATTCGTGCTGGATCGGACCCGCCTCGTCGATGGGATTACCGAGCACATCCATGATGCGGCCCAAGGTGCCTTGCCCGACGGGCACGGCGATGGGGTTGCCGGTATTGCTGACGTTGAGCCCGCGACTGACGCCCTCGGACGACCCCATGGCGATGGTTCGCACCACGCCGTCGCCGAGTTGCTGCTGGACTTCGAGGGTGAGACCCCGCTCGTCCACCAGCAGCGCATCATAGACATTCGGAACGCTGTCGCGCGGAAATTCCACGTCGATGACAGCACCGATGATCTGCACGATACGTCCGCTACTCATTTGCTATCCTCTCGCAATACGAAATATACGTTGCCGATGCCAAGCCGGATCAGACCGCGGCCGCGCCGCTGACGATCTCGGACAGTTCCTGGGTGATCGCCGCCTGCCGTGCCTTGTTGTAAAGCAGTTCCAGCTCGTCGATCAGTGTTGAAGCGTTTTCGGTGGCATTTTTCATTGCCACCATCCGCGCGGCCTGCTCGCAGGCCTTGTTCTCAACCACGCTCTGGTACACCTGGGATTCCATGTAGCGCGCGAGCAGTCCGTCGAGCAGCTCCTTGGCGTCGGGTTCGTAGAGATAATCCCAGTGATGCTTCATCTTGTCGTCACTGGCGGCGTCCAGCGGCAACAGCTGCTCCAGCGCGGGCTTCTGGGTCATGGTATTGACGAACTTGTTGCTCGCCAGAAACAAGCGATCAATGCGGTTTGCCTCGTAACTGTCGAGCATCACCTTGACGCTGCCGACCAGCGTCTGCACCGAGGGTTTGTCGCCGAGGTCGCGCACGCTGGCGATAACGTTACCGCCGTGGCTACCGAAAAATGCGCTGGCCTTGGCACCTATGGTGCAGACATCGATGCCGACGCCCTGCCGGCTCCACTCCGCCATCGCTTTCAGCGCCACCTTGAACAGATTGATGTTGAGACCGCCGCAAAGCCCACGATCGGTCGAAACCAGGATGAAGCCGACGCGCTTAACCTCGCGCACCGTCATGTACTGGTGGCGATACTCCGCCGACGCATTGGCGATATGCCCCACCACGCCGCGAATATGCTCGGCATAGGGCCTGCCGAGCGCCATCTGATCCTGGGCGCGACGCATCTTGCTCGCCGCGACCATCTCCATCGCGCTGGTGATCTTCTGCGTACTCTTGACGCTCGTGATCTTGGTCTTGACTTCTTTTCCAACGGCCATCGCGTTTAGTTTCCCGGCGCTCTAGGTGTTTACCAGGTTTGGGTGGTAACGAAATTGTCCAGCGCCGCCTTGAAGCCGCTCTCGATCTCGTCGTTCCAGTCGCCTTTGGCGTCGACGCGCTCGATCAGGGCCGCGTGCTCGGCCTTCATGTAAGAGAGCAGCGCCGCCTCGAAGGCACCGACCTTGCTCACCTCGACGTTCTTCAGATAGCCCTGGTTCGCCGCGTAAAGGACAACCCCCATTTCGGCCACGCTCATTGGCGAGTACTGCGCCTGCTTCATCAGTTCGGTGACGCGCTGCCCGTGCTCCAGTTGCGATCGGGTCGCCTCATCGAGATCGGACGCAAACTGCGAGAACGCGGCCAGTTCGCGGTACTGCGCCAGTGCGAGCCGAATCCCGCCACCCAGCTTCTTGATGATCTTGGTCTGCGCGGAGCCGCCCACCCGGGAGACCGACAACCCGGCGTTCATCGCCGGACGAATACCGGAGTTGAACAGATCGGTCTCGACGAAAATCTGACCGTCGGTGATCGAAATCACGTTGGTCGGCACGAACGCCGAAACATCGCCGGCCTGGGTTTCGATGATCGGCAACGCCGTCAGTGAACCGGTGCGGCCTTTCACTTCACCCTTGGTGAACTTCTCGACGTAGTCGGCATTGACGCGCGCGGCGCGTTCAAGCAACCGGGAGTGCAGATAGAACACGTCACCGGGATAGGCTTCGCGGCCAGGCGGACGCCGCAGCAGCAGGGAGATCTGGCGATAGGCCCAAGCCTGCTTGGTCAGATCGTCATAGATGATCAGGGCATCCTGGCCGCGGTCGCGATAGTACTCACCCATGGTGCAACCGGCGTACGGTGCGAGAAACTGCATGGATGCCGGATCGGATGCCGTTGCCGCCACCACGATGGTGTGGGCCATGGCTCCGTGCTCTTCCAGCTTGCGCACGACGTTGGCGACGGTCGAGGATTTCTGACCGATCGCAACATAGATACATTTGATGCCGGTGTTTTTCTGATTGATGATCGCGTCGATCGCGATCGCGGTCTTGCCGATCTGGCGATCGCCGATAATCAGCTCGCGCTGCCCGCGACCGACCGGGACCATGGCGTCGATGGCCTTGAGCCCGGTTTGCACCGGCTGGTCGACCGATTGCCGTTCGATAACGCCCGGCGCCACTTTTTCCAACGCATCGGTCAGTTTCGCGGGGATGGGGCCACGACCGTCGATCGGATTGCCCAACGCATCCACCACCCGGCCTTCCAGCTCGGGGCCGATCGGCACTTCCAGGATACGGCCGGTGCAGCGTGCCTTCTGGCCTTCCGCCAGACCCAGATAGTCACCGAGAATCACGGCACCGACCGAATCGCGCTCGAGGTTGAGCGCCATCCCGTAAAGACCGCCGTCGAACGCGATCATTTCGCCGTACATCACGCTGCGCAAGCCGTGGATGCGCACGATGCCGTCGGACACCGAGACGATCGTCCCCTCGTCCTGGGCTTCGGCGGCCACATCGAGGCGTTCGATCCTCTGCCTGATCAGTTCGCTGATTTCAGACGGATTCAATTGCTGCATGTCGTGATTCCTCGATTCCTAGGAAAGTAGTGCATCGGCGAGCTTATGGAGGCGCCCGCGCAGCGAACCATCGATTACCGTATCGCCCGCCCGGATCACGGCGCCGCCCAGCAGAGCCGGATCGATGCTGACGGCGACACGGACGTCACGGCCCAGGCGCTTGCCCAGTGCCGTCGTCAACCGCGCGCGCAACGCCTCGCTCAGTGGCGCCGCCGTGACGACATCCACCTCGATGGTGCGCTCCAGATTTGCTTTCAGCGCCTGGAATTGTTCGTGGACGGCCGGCAGTAACGGCAGCCGATGGTTATCTGCCATCACGTGCAAAAAATTCTGCACCCCGCCACTCAGGGATCCGTCGCACAATTTGAGCAACAGCGCGACTCGCTGCGGACCCGCATGGGTCGGCGAACGGAGCAGCACCGCGATCTTTTCGTCTTCGCACAGCGCGGCCAGCAGCCCGAGAGACTGCGACCAGGGTTCCAGCGCGCCTTCGGCAACGGCATATTCGAATGCGGCGTTGGCGTAAGGACGGGCGAGGGTGCTGAGTTCAGCCATGGTCGTGTCCTATAGCTGCGCTGCGAGGCTGTCCACCAGCTCGCTGTTGGCCGCCTCTCCAACCGAACGCTGCAGAATTTGTTCCGCACCGGCAATGGCGAGCTGAGCGACCTTGCTGCGCAGCTCTTCCTTGGCGCGATTGAACTCGCGCTCGATTTCCGCCTCCGCCGCGACCAGCAGGCGCTCACCTTCTTCGCGCGCTTTCTGCTTGGCGTCTTCAACGACGACAGCGGCTTGCTTGCGTGCCTGTTCGATAATTGCCGCCGCTTCCTGCTTGGCCAGGCGCAACTGATCGGTCGCCTTGTCCTGCGCCAGCGCCAGATCACGCACCGCGCGGTCGGCTGCCGCCAGACCATCCGCTATCTTGCTTTCCCGTGCGGCCATGGCATTGATGATCGGCGGCCAGATGTACTTGGCACAGAACCATACGAAGATGGCAAACGAGATTACCTGCCCGATGATGGTCAGATTGATATTCACAGCGACACCCCCGATTCTGTACTGGCGTTATGGTCCGGAATCAACCGCCAGCTACAGCAAACAGCAGGAAAAGACCAATACCAACGCCGATCATGGGCACCGCATCCACCAGACCCATCACCACGAAGAACTGGGTCCGCAGCAACGGAATCAGCTCCGGTTGACGGGCCGCACCTTCGAGAAATTTTCCGCCCAACAGGGCAACGCCGATGGCGGCACCCACGGCGCCGAGACCCATTACCAGTGCGCCAGCCAGATATATCAGTGCATTTTCCATTTTTCGCTCCGTGTGGTGTCGTTGAACGTGGGTTGGTGGTTGTATGGGTTAGTGCTCTTCCACAGCAAAGGCCGCCGAGAGATAAACGATGGTCAGCACCATGAAAATGAAGGCCTGCAGGAAGATGATCAGTATGTGGAAAATCGCCCAGGGAACCGAAAGCATCCATTGTCCCCACCAGGGCAGCAACGCGATCAGGATGAAGATCATCTCACCGGCATAGAGGTTACCGAACAGCCGCAACCCCAGGGAAAGCGGCTTCGCAAGCAGGGTCACGGACTCCAGAATCAGGTTGACCAGGATGCCGGGCTTGCCGAACGGGTGGAAGGACAGTTCGGCCGCAAAACCGCCCAACCCCTTTTGTTTGACGCTGTAAAACAGCACCAGGGCAAACACGCTGAGCGCAAGTCCCATGGTGATGTTGACATCGGTGGAGGGAACCACTTTGAGGTAGGGGACACCCGCCAACTGGGCCAGCGCTGGAATGAAATCCACCGGCACCAGGTCCATCACGTTCATCAGCAACACCCATAAAAAGATGGTCAGCGCCAAGGGCCCGATCATCCTGCTGTCATGGGTGAACATGGTCTTGACGTTGTTGTTGACGAATTCGAGCGCAATTTCGATCAGATTCTGCCGCCGGCTGGGAACGCCAGCGGTCACTTTGCGAGCCACCAGCCAGAACAAGGTCAAAAAGAGGCCGCCAAGGGCTATGGAGAAACCCAGGGTGTCGAGATTTACCGACCAGAATCCCATCTGGGCAATCTCTGCGCCGCTGTGGGCAATACCCCAGGTACCATCCGCGTGGCGCCCGAATGTGAGATTGGTCAGGTGGTGGGCGATGTACTCCTCTGAAGAGTGCGCGCCGCTTTCTGATGCCATAGGTCGACTTTCCAACAGGTCGGGGTTGTTCGGCGGGAACCGGTCCATGATGGACCCGGGATTCCGCCGTCACTAAAACTTGCTGCTCGTGACTACCGGCACCACCCACTGTGCCATCAGCGTAGCGGCGAAGGCTCCAAACAACAGCAGCATGTTCGGCCCGGTCAATTCCGGGGCGCAGCAGCGGGATATCAACACAAAACCCGCTGCAACTACGACAAACTTTCCTATTTCGCCCAAATAAAAGGCTACCACCACCGCGCCCGCAGACCGCCCGCGGGTGGACATCAAGCTGATCAGTCCGAAAGCCGCACTGGCCGCCAGCGCGACGGATCCCCCCATCAGGACTGACAGCGCCGACATCGGACTCCACCATAGCGCAACCAGGGAGCCGGTCGCGACCACCGCCAGTTGCAGCCGAATGACCCGGATCAACAGCATCTGTTGGTCGCTCCGTGGCCGCTTGATCGCCGGCCGCACCCTGGGCACCAATGGTTCTTTAATCGGCAACAAATTTGGCTCTATGCAAAACCGGCGCTCCCGGAAACGCCGGGGCGGCGGAAGCGCGCCGCATTATAGTCAGGGGTGTCGGATGAGACAACGCAAAAACGATCCGGCTGATGCTGAAAACTTCCGTGACTGCAATTCGAGGGAGTCTCCGGTCACCGAATACGCTCCAGGATGCCTTCCAGCACTTCGAGATTGGTGTAATGAATCACTAGCCGGCCATTGCCGCTGCTACCGTGCCGCACCGCGACGGTTGTACCCAACCGGTTGGAAAGATCTTCTTCCAGGCGGGCGATGTCGGCGTCCGGGCGCACCGCGATACTTCTGGTTTCAGGGAGTTGCCACTTGCGCGCCAAGGTTTCCGTCTGCCGAACCGTAAGTCCGCCGGCGACCACCCGGCGGGCGGCAACCAGTTGGTCGCCCGCCGGCAGCGGGAGCAGCGCGCGCGCGTGACCCATTTCGAGATCGCCGCGCGCCAGCAACTCCTGTACTTCAGGCGCCAGCTTTACCAAACGCATCAGGTTCGCAACGGCAGCGCGCGACTTGCCAACCGCGGTCGCCACCTGTTGCTGATTGAGGCCAAACTCGTCTTGCAGCCGCACCAACGCGACGGCCTCTTCCATGGCATTGAGATCCTCGCGCTGGATATTTTCGATGAGCGCCAGCGCCAAGGCGGTCTCGTCGTCGACAACCTTCAGCAGCACCGGCACTTGGTGAAGACCCGCTAGCTGCGCCGCTCGCCAGCGCCTTTCGCCGGCGATGATCTCGTAGTCTTCACCTTCCAGCCGGCGCACCACCAGAGGCTGCATCAGGCCCTGCTGACGGATGGATTCGGCCAGCTGCTCCAGTGCTTCCGGGTCCATATCCCGACGCGGCTGGTAGCGCCCGCGTCGGAGCCGGTCGATCGGCAGGGTGCGGTACTCGGATTCCGACGCGCTCGCGGAGGCGGTAACGGTACCGACATCCTTCGCACCGCTGCCGAGCAGAGCTTCGAGACCACGTCCGAGCCCTTTGCGGCCTCCGCTCATGAGGACGTACTCATGACGGCGTTACCCCGTCGTCGCAAGATCTCGTCCGCCAGCCCCAGATAGGCCACTGCTCCGCGCGAATAGCGGTCGTATTGCAGCACCGGCTTGCCATGGCTCGGCGCCTCAGCCAAACGTACATTGCGGGGGATCACGGTTTGGTACACCCGGTCACCGAAATAGTGGTGCAATTGATCCGATACCTCGGTGGTGAGGCTGTTGCGGGCATCGTACATGGTGCGCAGGATACCCTCTACCCGGAGCCTGGGATTTGCCGCCCGACTTACCCGGGCGATGGTATCCACCAGCGCCGTCAAGCCCTCGAGGGCGTAGTACTCACACTGCATCGGGATGATGACGCTGTCCGCCGCCACCAAGGCGTTAACCGTGAGCATGTTGAGCGACGGTGGGCAATCAACGATGACGAAATCGTAGGGGTCCGCGCTGCGCAATAACAGTTGCAATTGGCGCTCGCGTCCATCGATGTTCAACAGCTCGACTTCCGCGGCGGTCAAATCGCCATTGGCCGGCAGCAGGTCGTAACCCGCATCCGGGCAGGGCGTCAGTATCCGACGCAGATCGGCCTTACCGGTAACTCCCTCATAGATCGAGCACTCCAGCGCGGTTTTGTCGACACCGCTACCCATGGTGGCATTGCCCTGGGGGTCGAAATCCACCAGTAGAACCCTCTGCCGCAACCGCCCCAGAGCCGCCGCCAGATTCACGCTGGTGGTCGTCTTGCCGACCCCACCCTTTTGATTGGCAATTGCGTAGACGTGGGTCAATTCAGGAATAGTCCGTATGCACCATGAGTTCCACCAGATGGCGATCCGCGTTTGTGCCAGGAATCGTCACTGACCGCAACGCGCGGACCCTATAGGTTTTTGGCAACGCACACAACTCGGCTTCCGGGCGCGTCCCCTTGAACGCATAAATGGTGCCTTCCGGAGCCAAAAGGTGGCCCGCCGCGTTCACCAGATCCGCCAGGGAGGAAAAGGCCCGACTCAGGATACCGTCGTATCCACCCGCGATTTGCACGTCCTGAACCCGCGCCTGTACGACCTCGACATTGGCGAGCCCGAGTTCAATTTTTGCCTGCATCAGAAATCGGGCTTTACGCCCACTGCTGTCGAGCAGAGTGAATCGGCGCTCGGGAAACCAGGTCGCGAGGGGGATTCCCGGCAGTCCGGCGCCGCTCCCCACGTCCAGAAAGCAATTTCCCCGCAGGTACGGCGCTACCGCCAGACTGTCGATCAGGTGGCGCGCAATCATGGTCTCGCGATCCCTCACAGCGGTAAGGTTATACACCCGATTCCAGCGGTGCATGAGTGCCAGATAATCCAGCAGCTTCTGCTCACGAACCGAACATGTTTCAAGACCCAGTGCCGACAACCCGGCGGACAGCAGTCCACCCAAGCCAGCGTTGTCAGTTCTCACATCAGGCCGTGCGCTCGCGCTGGAGCGCGCGCTTTTTGAGGTGAATCAACAGCAGTGAAACTGCGGCCGGAGTGACGCCGGGAACGCGCGCGGCCCTGCCGAGTGTTTCGGGGCGGGCCGTCCCCAACTTTTGCCGCACCTCGTTGGATAGCCCGGTGACGGTCCCATAGTCGAAATCCGATGGAATTGCCGTCGCCTCCTGGCGATGCATGCGCGCGATCTCGTCGCGCTGCCGCGCGATGTACCCTTCGTATTTGACTTCGACCTCGACTTGCAGACCGATGGCGGCGTCGACACCGCCGCGGTCGATGGCGGCCAATGCGGCGTAATCCAGTTCCGGGCGGCGCAACAGGTCGAGCAGACTGACGTCTCGGGTCAGTGGCTTATCGAGTCGCGGCGCCAGCGCGCTGGCTTCGGGGGATCCGGGGTGAACCCAGGTGCCGGCGAGCCGCTGCTGTTCACGTTCAATGGCCTCGCGCCGCGCTGAAAAAACCGCCCAGCGCACATCGTCCACCAAACCCAGTTCTCGGCCGATTTCGGTGAGCCGCAGGTCGGCATTGTCCTCCCGCAGCAGCAGCCGGTACTCCGCGCGACTGGTAAACATTCGGTAAGGCTCGCGCGTGCCATGCGTAATGAGATCGTCCACCATCACGCCGATGTAGGCCTGATCACGCCGCGGCGTCCAGGAATCCTTCCCTTGTACCTGACGCGCGGCGTTGATGCCCGCCAACAACCCCTGGGCAGCGGCCTCTTCGTATCCCGTGGTGCCGTTGATCTGTCCCGCGAAAAACAGGCCCTGGAGCTCCCTGGTTTCCAGGGTTGGGCGCAAGTGCCTGGGTTCAAAGAAATCGTATTCGATGGCATATCCAGGGCGCGTGATGTGGGCCTGCTCGAAGCCCCTGATCGATTGCACCAACTCCAGTTGAACATCGAACGGCAGGCTGGTGGAAATGCCGTTCGGATAAACTTCATGGGTATCCAGGCCTTCAGGTTCAATGAAAATCTGATGGCTGCTCTTGTCGGCGAACCGCACCACCTTGTCTTCGATCGACGGGCAGTACCGGGGACCAATACCTTCGATCACGCCTGCGTACATGGGCGAGCGATCGAGACCGCCACGGATGATGTCGTGCGTGCCGGCATTGGTGTGAGTGACCCAGCAGCACACCTGACGCGGGTGCTCCGCTACCGAACCGAGATAGGACATAACCGGCTCGGGCTGGTCGCCCCATTGCTCAGCAAGTCCCTCGAAATTGATGGAGCGGGCATCGATGCGCGGTGGCGTGCCTGTCTTCAATCGATCCACCCGAAATGGCAGCTCGCGCAGGCGATCCGCCAAACGCAGAGACGGGGGGTCTCCTGCGCGACCCCCAACATGATTTTGCATGCCGACGTGAATCCGTCCTCCCAGGAAAGTGCCGGCCGCCAACACCACCGTGCTCGCTTTGAACTCGATACCGGTCGCCGTCACCACCCCGACAACCCGCTCTCCCTCCACCACCAGGTCATCCACTGCCTGCTGAAACAGGCTGAGATTGGGTTGATTTTCCAGAACGTTGCGGATCGCCGCCTTGTAACGAACCCGATCGGCTTGCGCCCGGGTGGCCCGCACGGCCGGGCCTTTCCGCGCATTGAGGACCCTGAACTGGATGCCGCCGGCATCGGTGGCGCGCGCCATGACACCACCCAGCGCATCGATCTCTCGGACCAGATGACTCTTGCCGATGCCGCCGATGGCTGGATTGCAGGACATCTGGCCCAGGGTCTCAATGTTGTGGGTAATCAGCAGGGTAGCGCATCCCATCCGCGCCGCTGCCAAGCAGGCTTCGGTGCCTGCATGCCCGCCACCAATAACGATGACATCGAAAACCGTCGGGAAACGCATGGCTGATGATCATTCGGGATTGGGCCGCCAATTATAAAGCCTGTCGAGAGGCAGACGTTACGGGTATGCGCTGCGCGGTCGCGGTTTCGATGATAGGTAATAGAATAGTAGGTAGCTTTTCTTGATAAAGAGAGAGCTAAAAGAATTCTTGTAATTATTACCTCTCGTCACAGCCGGCATAACACGCTTATCGTGTTGATAATAAAAGGAATTATACAAAATAAACCCCTGTATCAAACCGCATTGGCGGGGCCAGTAAGCTGGGGGGCGATTGTTGACAGGTCAGCGATCTTCCTGCGATCCGATGCAGTTGTGCATGCTTTGAGAAGCTGAGCACAGGTTACCCCCAGCTTCTCGTGGCCAGAACAGAGTCTTTCCTGTTCTACCGCTTCACCCAGGATGCGATGGCCGCAACACAGCTAAACGAAATAGGTTGGGCGGTATGCCGTGGCTTGGCATTGAACCTTTGGGTTGATTTCTTTAATATCCACGCCCCGCCGTGAAGCACATCGAGTCGCTGCGGCCGCGATCGGAGCCAACAGGACGATGAAGCGAACTTTCCAACCCAGCAATATCAAGCGCAAACGGACCCATGGGTTCAGAGCTCGCATGGCTACTGCCAAGGGCCGACTCGTCCTGAAGCGTCGCCGGGCCAAGGGGCGTAAGCGCCTCACTGCCTGAGTAGCCAGTGGCCATCGGTGTCGCGCCTACCGCATCGTTTCCCCGGGCGCGACGGCTACTGACGGCAGCTGATTTCCAGACTGTTTTCTCGGGCACCGAAAAGCGCATATCCCGCCGCTATTATCTGATACTTGTCAGACGCAATCAGGACGCCGGTCCCCGCTTGGGGATGGTGGTCGCGCGCAAGAACATCCGTCTTGCTTCCCGGCGCAACCGGGTCAAGCGAGTGGTTCGTGAAACTTTCCGTCAACATCTGCACGTCCTTGGCGCCGTCGATATTCTGTTTTTGCCCCGGCGAGGGATAGACGAACTGGCACCAGGTCGGCAAACTCGACTGCTTTGTGAGGCTTGGCGAGAATTGGCCGCTGAACTCAAAGGAGGCATTCTGCTGTGTGCGCCCGTGTCCTGATTGCACTCATTCGTTGCTATCAATGGCTGCTCAGTCCAATACTCGGGGCCAACTGCCGCTTTTACCCGACCTGCTCTGCCTATGCTGTAGAAGCACTGCAGCTGCACGGCGTGAGCCACGGACTCTGGCTGGGCGTACGCCGGATATGTAAATGTCATCCTTGGCACCCGGGCGGTTACGATCCGGTGACACCGATTCCAATCGCCGATGTGGAGCTCTGACTGTGGATTGGCAACGCAATGTGCTGTTGGCAGCGATGTTTGCTGTGTTTGCTGTGTTGTTTGTGCGATGGAACGAGTTCAGCGAGGCGCGTCAGCCCAAGCAGATCACCGCGGCGAATGAAGCGGTTTATGTGCCGGACAGCCCTGCCTCTTCCGGAACGGAAATGCCATCAATCGACGCCAAGAATACTGTGCCTCAGCCATCCAATGCTGACGCCGGCGAACGCCTGATTCGCGTGAAGACCGATGTGCTCGATCTGGTGATCGACACGCGTGGCGGAGATATCGTGCGCGCCGCCCTGTCCAAGCATCCGGCGGAGTTGCGCAAGGATTCGCCACCTTTTTTGATGCTGAATCGTACCCGCGATCAAATTTACATAGCCCAGAGCGGGCTTATCGGACCCAATGGAACCGATCACGCCGAGGACCGCCCCCGGTTTTTCGCCGAGCATGCGGATTATTCTCTGGGTAGCGCGGACGAATTGCGCGTACCACTCACCTATCGCCAAGGCAGCGTGCTGATCACCAAGGAATTCGTGTTGCGGCCTGGCAGCTATTTGGTCGACGTTGTCTATCGCGTCGACAATCGCGGCACTTCGCCGTGGACTGGACACATGTTTGGTCAGATCCAGCGCGACAGCCACAATCCGGCTCCCACCAGCAACGCGTTTGGAATGCGGTCCTATCTTGGTGCCGCTTTATCTACCCCAGATGAAAATTATCGGAAGGTAAAGTTCGATGATTTGAACAAGAAGCCGTTCGAAACCAAACTTGAGGGCGGTTGGATCGCCATGGTCCAGCATTATTTCGTGAGCGCCTGGATTCCCGAGCGGACGGCCAGCAATGACTTCAAGTTGCGCCGGCTGGGCGAAAGCGATCTTTACGCGCTGGGCTTTGTCGGTCCCGAACACCGAGTGGAGCCAGGAAAGAGCGAACACTTCAGCGCCGGGTTTTACGTCGGCCCGAAGGATCAGGCCCATCTTGGGGAAATCGCGCCCCATCTGGATCTGACGATCGACTATGGCTGGCTCTGGTGGCTCGCAAAACCCGTATTTGCCGGACTCCAGTTACTGCACAACTGGCTGGGTAACTGGGGTTGGGCGATTATCGCCGTCACGATTTTGGTCAAGCTGGTTTTTTTCCCGCTGTCCGCGGCCAGTTACCGTTCGATGGCGCGAATGCGCAAGCTTCAACCCGAAATGCAAACTCTGCGCGAGCGTCACGGCGCGGACCGGCAGCAGTTGTCCCAGGAAGTGATGGCGTTGTACAAGCGCGAAAAGGTAAACCCCTTGGGAGGTTGCCTGCCCATGCTGATTCAAATGCCAGTATTCATCGCGCTTTATTGGGTGCTGAGCGAAAGTGTTGAATTGCGCCACGCTCCGTGGATTCTCTGGATTACGGACCTTTCGGTTCGAGATCCCCTTTACGTGCTACCTGTCCTCAACGGCATCAGCATGTTTGTGCTGCAAACCCTGCAACCGGCGCCTCCGGATCCAACCCAGGCCAAGGTCATGAAAATAATGCCAGTGATGTTTTCGTTTTTCTTCGTCTTTTTCCCTGCCGGGCTGGTGCTCTACTGGACCGTCAACAGCGTATTGTCCATCGCCCAGCAATGGGTAATCACACGGCGGATCATTTCCGAGTGAAGTGATGCCGGACCTGCTGGCGACTGACGTAGACACCATCGCCGCGGTAGCGACGGCGCCCGGTCGCGGCGGTGTGGGCGTCGTCAGGATCTCTGGCGCATCGCTTGATCGCCTGCTGCCGGACCTGTGTGATCGCCCGATAGAACCTCGTCGAGTGGTGCACTGCCGATTTCTGGATCAGGACGGCAGTGCCATCGACGCAGGCATCGCCCTTTATTTCCGCGCGCCCGCCTCGTTTACTGGCGAAGATGTGATCGAACTCCAAGGGCACGGCGGCCCGGTGGTCATGGACATGCTTCTCCGCCGGGTGCTGGCGTTGGGGGCAAGGCTTGCCCGCCCCGGGGAATTCAGCGAGCGGGCTTTTCTCAACGGCAAGATTGATCTGGTACAAGCCGAGGCGGTCGCGGATCTGATCGCCGCCGACTCCGAAGCGGCCGCGCGCGGCGCCATGCGTTCGCTTCAGGGAGAGTTTTCAAAACGTCTTCAGGCGCTCACGGACGACCTCGTGAGTCTGCGGGTCCGGGTGGAGGCGGCGCTGGATTTTCCTGACGAGGAGATCGGTGAAACAGCGGGCGTCGATTCTTTGTTTGACCGGCTCGATACTCTGCTTAAGGCATTCGAGTCGTTGCGGGCTTCGGTGCGGCAGGGCGTCGTTCTGCGCGATGGTATCCGTGTTGCCATCGCCGGGCGGCCTAACGCCGGGAAGTCCCGATTGCTCAACGCGCTGTCGGGCCAGGACACTGCCATCGTTACCGAGCTACCCGGAACTACCCGGGATGTTCTGCGGGAGACTATCCACCTGGAGGGCATTCCCGTGCGTATGGTCGACACCGCCGGTCTGCGTGCCAGCAATGACCAGATCGAGGCCGAAGGCATTCGTCGTGCTCGCGGCGAGATCGAGCGCGCCGATTGTGTATTGCTCGTGATCGATTCCGCGCGAGAACGGGGCGCAGGAGACGTCGACGCTCTGATAGCAGAGGAGTTTGCCGCCTGTGCGCAAAACGGACGCTTGACCCTGGTACTAAATAAGGCGGATTTGTCAGGTCTACCTGTTGGCAAGGTCGAAGGCCCCATACCGACGCTGGTGGTTTCGGCTTCCACGGGCGCTGGGCTGGATGCCTTGCGGGGACACCTGATAAGCCGTGCGCGGGGCGATAACGTGTCGACGGCCGAGTTTTCCGGACGCAGGCGACATTTGGTCGCCCTGGATGCGGCCGAGGATCATGTCAAGCGGGCGCGGACCAGTGCGCGGGCGCAGGGATTGGAGTTGCTCGCCGAAGAGTTGCGGCAAGCACAGCGAGAACTTGGCACGATTTCCGGAGCTTTCAGCACCGAGGACTTGCTGGGGGAAATTTTTGGCGCATTTTGCATCGGCAAGTAATAGCGGAGCCGAGCTTTGCTGGGCAAATCACACGGGTGCTAGAAGGTTGAATAGGCTCAGCAGATAACGCTGTCCGGCGATTGGCCGAATGGCCGAATGGCCGAATGGCCGAATGGCCAGGCGATGGCGCGGCTTTGCGCCTGCTTGCCATCTGTTGAACAACGAGAGCCTGATAAGGAAAATCTGGCGCGGTGAGTAGCTGAATAAATGAAGGCGGGATCGGCGTTCGCAGTCATGCGCGGGAAACCAACAGAAAAGACACCGGCTATTGGCAAGTTAATAACAGGTTATCCACACGCCTGCTTAATAAATATTCAGCCATTGCCCTTCAGGTTGTGGATGATCACCGTGGCTGATAGTTTTTAATACCATGAAAAATAAAAGAAAACTATTTCGCCCCCGAGTTTCTGTTTTCCGGAGGTGTGGATAAGTGATTGTTGACCAGCTACACTAGCGGCACAGTTGACCCGAACAAAAAAGCGCGCGCAGGGGAGCATCGATTTTGGGCGAAGCGATATGGCAACGATGTCTTGGCTGTCTGCGCGATGAGCTACCGCCACAGCAATTCGAAACCTGGATACAGCCGCTGCGATTTGATATGACGTCTGAAAGCGCCGTGCGTTTGTTGGCGCCCAATCGATTCATTCAGGATTGGGTGGCCGATAAGTTTCTAGACAGAATCCGGGACATTTACAGAAGAATAGATGGAAATCAGTCGGTTGTCATTGAAGTTGCAGCGACCAACAGTCTTAGGGCCACCGAGTTTGGGTTGTCGTGGGGACTGGACGTGGCCAATGATGCCGGTTCGGCAGAGTCGCTCCCGGGCGGAGCTACACCAACTCACGCCCCCCCCGCCGAACTGATGTCGTCAAGTAGCTCCAAGACGCGCGGCCCGCGCGATTTGGAGCCCGGGCTGCGCAACGCGGTGGCGGGCTATCATATTGAAAATCACCTGAGCGAAAGCTTCCTGTTCGAGACCTTCGTCGAGGGCAAATCCAACCAGCTCGCGCTCGCGGCAGCACGCCAGGTGGCGCAGAATCCGGGGGGATCTTATAACCCATTGTTTATCTACGGCGGTGTGGGCCTTGGTAAAACGCATCTGATGCACGCGGTGGGCAACCATCTGATCGCTGCCAACCCGGGCGCACGAGTGGTTTACTTGCATTCCGAGCGCTTTGTTGCGGACATGGTAAAGGCCCTGCAACTGAATGCCATCAATGAGTTCAAGCGTTACTACCGCTCGGTTGACGCACTGTTGATTGACGACATCCAGTTTTTTGCGCGCAAGGACCGATCCCAGGAGGAGTTTTTTCACACCTTTAATGCATTGCTGGAAGGGGGTCGGCAAATGATCCTGACGAGCGATCGTTACCCCAAGGAGATCGACGGCGTTGAGGAGCGACTGAAGTCTCGATTTGGTTGGGGGTTGACGGTGGCGGTTGAGCCCCCCGACCTGGAGACCCGGGTTGCGATCTTGCTGCGCAAGGCCGAGCAAGTCGGTGTTTTGCTGCCGTCTGAGGTGGCCTTTTTCATGGCCCAGCGTATCCAGGCCAACGTGCGCGAGCTGGAAGGTGCATTGAAGCGGGTGATAGCCAGCGCACATTTCACCGGACGGACCATCAATGTGGACTTTGTTCGGGAGACGCTGAAGGATTTGCTGGCGCTCCAAGACAAGCTGGTCACCGCGGAGAACATTCAGCGCACGGTCGCCGACTACTACAAACTCAAACTGTCCGATCTGTTGTCCAAGCGCCGCAGTCGCTCTGTGGCGCGACCCCGGCAGATGGCGATGTATCTCGCCAAGCAGTTGACCACGCGCAGCTTGCCGGAGATCGGTGAGGCATTCGGGGGACGGGACCACACCACCGTGTTGCACGCCTGCCGTACCATCAAGGCCTTGCAAGAAACCTCCCACGATATTGCCGAAGACATTAAAATCCTTACCCGGGCGCTTAAGACCTGACCAGACGTAGGCCTACGCGATTTCCCCCAACCCCCGCGAATCTTTTGAAGGGAAGTCGATGAAATTTACCGTTGTTCGAGAGGCGTTGCTGAAACCCCTGCAACTCGCTGCCGGAGTGGTAGAGCGACGTCAAACGCTTCCGGTGCTGGCCAACGTGCTATTGAGCCTGGAGTCTGGGATGCTGTGCATCACAGGCACCGACCTTGAAGTGGAAATCCGGGGTACCCTGGCTCTGGAGGGGCCGATCGAGGCGGGTCAAATCACGGTGCCAGCGCGGAAGCTGCTGGATATCTGCCGTTCGTTACCCGATGGAGCGGTCATCGGTCTGTCGACCGATACCGAGAACCGCGTCCGAATCCAGAGTGGGCGGAGCCGATTCACGCTGGCGACCTTGCCGGCAGAGGATTTTCCCGAGGTTGATCGAGAGTCCGGACGTATCCAGTTTCGGGTCAACCAGGGCCGGCTGAAGCGCTTGCTTGACCAGACCGCTTTCGCGATGGCGCAGCAGGACGTTCGGTACTACCTTAACGGTATGTTGTGGGAGATTTCTGCCGGGCGCCTGCGCGCCGTGGCAACCGACGGTCACCGGTTGGCCCTTGCGGACGTGGCGGTCGACGCGATGCCCGAGGAGAGGGTTCAGGCGATTTTGCCGCGCAAGGGCGTCCAGGAGCTCGCCCGTTTGCTGGGAGACGACGCGGATGCCCAGGTTGTCATAGGTACCAACCATGCGAGGATTGAGGGAGCCGACTACCGGTTGACTACCAAGCTGGTTGATGGCGCTTACCCGGACTACGAGCGGGTGCTGCCACGCAATGGTGACCGGATTGTCGAGGGGGATCGCGAGACCCTGCGCCAGGCGTTTTACCGCGCGGCGATCCTGTCTAACGAGAAGTACCGGGGCGTGCGCCTTGGCCTAACGCCTGGGACGTTGACCGCCGTCGCCAATAACCCGGAGCAAGAGCGCGCCGAGGAGGAAGTTTCCGTCGCCTATGAAGGCGATCCGCTGGAGGTGGGGTTCAACGTCAGCTATTTGCTGGACGTCCTGAACGCACTGCCCGGAGAGCACGTGCGATTTTGTTTGGCGGATGCCAACAGCAGCGTGCTGCTTACCAACCCGGACGATAGCGATTCCGCCTATGTGATCATGCCGATGCGGCTTTAGCGCCTTCATGCCTGGGGCGCTCCTGTGCCGATCAGCGGCTTGAGATTACAGGGGATACGCAACCTTGTTCCACAAGCCATAGCCCCTGCCCGCGGGGTCAATCTTCTCGCCGGACCAAATGGTGCAGGCAAGACCAGCGCACTCGAGGCAATTTGGCTGCTTGGCCGGGGCCGCTCGTTTCGGGCCCGATCCATAGAGACGGTCGTTGGTTATGGCGCAGACCATTGCACGGTGTTTGGGGTGATTGATGCCACCGATGGGCACGGCGGCACGATGCAAAGGCGATTGGGTGTTTCACGTGAAACAAGTGGCGGATTTCATTTCAGGATCGATGGAGCGTCCGCGACCACAACCTCGGCGTTGGCCGATGTTCTTCCCTTGGTGCTGATCAACAGCGATAGTTTCGCTCTTCTCGAAGGGCCGCCTCAGGGCCGCCGGCGCTATCTGGACTGGGGCGTGTTCCACACGGTTCCCGCCTCGCGCGAGCTCTGGCGCCAGCACCAGCGAGCGCACCAACAACGCAATACGCTGCTCCGGGAGGCGCGTGTGGACACGCGGCAGTTGGCGTTATGGGATGAGCGTTTAGCCATTGCCGGAGAAGCGGTAACCAACTACCGGCGCGACTATGTCGAGCAAATTCGACCCATCATAGAAAGGGTTCTGTCCGAAATAACCTCCGGTCTGGGGCAACTAAAACTGGGTTTCCATCCGGGATGGGATGCCGAGCGACCGCTGGCGGAAGCGCTAAGAGCCCATCGTGAAAAGGATATAATGCACAGCGGCACCCAGATAGGCGCGCATCGGGCGGATCTTCGCGTCCGGATGGGTGGACGTGCCGCAGCCGAAGCGCTGTCCCGGGGCCAGATCAAAATGCTGGTTATGGCCATGTTGATGGCACAGGGAATTCACTACCGGGAGCGATGCGGGAGCGCCTGCGTCAGCCTGCTGGATGACCTGCCCGCGGAGCTGGATTCCGAGCATCGGCGGCGGGTGGCCAGGTTGGTGTCGAGTTCAGGGCAGGCTTTTGTTACCGGTACCGACGCCGATCACTTGCTTGCCGCATGGGCGGATAGCTCCGTTGCATCAGAATTGAAATTGTTTCACGTGGAACAAGGTCGGCTCACCGACCGAAGCTCCCCAGAGCCATTACCTACTGAGAGTCGCTGTGACAACCTTACCAATCCAGACTAGAGAGACAGACGCAGGCGTTTACGACTCGTCCTCCATCAAAGTTCTCAAGGGACTTGATGCGGTACGCAAGCGGCCCGGGATGTACATCGGCGATACCGATGACGGCACTGGCTTGCACCATATGGTGTTCGAGTTGGTGGACAATGCGATTGACGAGGCGTTGGCAGGGTACTGCACCGAGGTTTCGGTCACCATCCACGCCGATGAATCTGTCACGGTGACCGATAACGGCCGAGGAATTCCGGTCGATCAGCATGAGGAGGGCGTGTCGGCAGCCGAAGTGATCATGACGGTGCTGCACGCTGGCGGCAAGTTCGATGACAATACCTACAAGGTCTCTGGCGGGCTGCACGGAGTGGGGGTCTCGGTAGTCAATGCTTTGTCCGAGAAGCTCCACCTCACCATCCGTCGCGACCACAAGGTTCACGAGCAGATTTATCGTCACGGTGTTCCCGAAGCACCTTTGGCGGTGGTCGGAGATTGCGCCGGCTCAGGCAGCGAAGTGCGCTTCTGGCCGTCCCCCGAGACCTTTACCAGCATCAAGTTTCACTACGAGATACTGGCGAATCGGCTGCGAGAGCTATCGTTTCTCAACTCGGGTGTCCGCATCGTTCTCTCCGATCAGCGGAGCGGAAAACAGGATATTTATCAATACGATGGCGGCCTCAGAGCCTTTGTCGAGTTCCTCAATCAGAATCGGACATCACTCAATCGTGTCGTGCACTTCAACACCCAGCGGGATGACGGTACCGGCGTGGAAGTGGCGCTGCAGTGGAATGACGGCTACCAGGAAAACATTCTCACCTACACCAACAATATCCCCCAGCGAGATGGCGGCACGCACCTCGCGGGTTTTCGTGCAGCGCTCACCCGCACCTTGAACAACTACATGGAGCGCGAAGGCGTGCTGGCGCGCACCAAGATCTCTCCGTCCGGGGACGACGCACGCGAGGGGCTCACCGCGATCATTTCAGTCAAGGTTCCGGATCCGAAATTTTCATCCCAGACCAAGGAAAAACTGGTCAGCTCTGAAGTGAAAGTCGCCGTGGAACAGGAAATGGCGCGGGCGTTTGGGGACTATCTGCTGGAGAACCCCGGCGAAGCCAAGCATATCGTCGGGAAGGTGGTCGACGCTGCGCGTGCCCGGGAGGCCGCGCGACGGGCCCGCGAAATGACCCGCCGCAAAGGTGCACTGGATCTGGCGGGCCTGCCCGGCAAGCTCGCCGATTGTCAGGAGAAGGATCCGGGCCGTTCGGAGCTTTTCCTTGTCGAGGGTGATTCCGCCGGGGGGTCGGCCAAACAGGGCAGGGACCGTCGCACCCAGGCGATACTGCCGCTGAAGGGCAAGATCCTCAACGTTGAAAAGGCGCGCTTCGACAAAATGCTGTCCAGCGCCGAAGTAGGCACCCTGATTATTGCGCTCGGTTGCGGGATCGGAACCACCGAATTCAATCCGGACAAGCTTCGTTATCACACCATTGTCATCATGACCGATGCCGATGTGGATGGTTCTCATATCCGCACCCTGTTGCTGACCTTTTTCTTCCGGCAGATGCGCGAACTGGTCGAGCGCGGCCACCTCTACATTGCGCAACCACCGCTCTACAAGATCGCGAAAGGCAAGCAGGATCAATACCTTAAGGACGATGCGGCGCTGGAGGAATTTCTCACCAATACCGCCATCAGCGACGCCAGCCTGCATTTGAGCGCCGATGCTCCCGGGTTGCGGGCCGAAGCGCTGGAAGCCTTGGTGAATGATCACCGGCGCCTCATGGCGGTTGTAGAGCGCATGTCGCGCGTCTATCCGCGAGAGCTGCTGCTACGCATGGCGGAAGCTCCGGTGCTCAGCGTAGCGCAGCTTGGCCGTCAGGAGGAGGTGGATGCCTGGGTTGGCGCCCTGTCTGAAGAAATTGCCGCCGGTAGTGCTTCCACCGGGTACCGGATGAGCGTATTCCGCGATCCGGAGCGCTCGCTGTTCCTGCCCTGTTGCGATCTTGTGACCCATGGTGTTGGAACGAGATTTCTCGTGACGCCGGACTTCCTGGATTCGGCGGAATATCGCGCGTTGACCGCTCGGGGACATCTGTTCAAGGGGCTTCTGGAGCCTGGCGCCTACATAGCCCGCGGAGAAAAAAAGGCGGCTGTAGCAAGCTTTGAAGCCGCGCTCGCATGGCTGATGATGGAGGCCCGGCGCGGGTACAGCGTACAGCGCTACAAGGGTCTTGGGGAGATGAATCCGGAGCAACTGTGGGACACAACCATGAATCCCGAGACCCGGCGGTTAATGAAGGTGACCATCGAAGATGCGATCGCCGCCGATCAAATGTTCAGCACCCTGATGGGCGATGTGGTCGAACCGCGGCGCGCTTTTATCGAGGCCAATGCCCTGTCGGTCGCTAACCTGGATATCTAATCGGGGTAGAAGAGAGCCCGATCCGCTTGATTCACACCACCCTACCAAAGCGCCGTATTGCCGTATCAATACAGGCATTCGGGTGGTTGGAAAGGATCGCGAATTGGGTAGCAGACGCAGGGACGCAAAGCAAGGCGCGCAGTGAAGCGGATACCCGCCGAAGTTTTCAACCGCCGACCGGAGCGGATGGTAAGTTTCGAAATGGCTCCCCGGCGAGGCAACGGAAAGCACAGAGTACCGGATGGTGGCGCGGTGTCCGCGGGATGGCCGAAACCAGGTTGCTTGCTTGGCGCGTTCCCGCTCGTCCCTGGGTGGTTTCAACGGCAGCTATGGCCTTCTGCCAACAAGCAGATCTTCCTTGCGCCGCCCGTGGTTCTTGCGGCGCTGTTCCCGATCCGGCTCAAAACGCACTTCCTCGCGTCGGTCGGATTTTGCCCGACGCCCCCCCTTGCGCCGGTGTTCGGGACTCTTGTTCGTATCAGCCATAGCCATACTCCGTCGTATCGGGTTGAAAATCACCGCTAAATCATAGCACCCGGTGCTTGCCCCGGCTGACCGGTCAGCCGCATAAGAGTCGCGTTCATCCATTCGGTGACCTCATTTGTGACGGACTTGGCATCCCGCCCGATCGTGGGGATGGGCTTACCGAATACCAGCGTGATGGTGCCCGGATACTTGATGAACCTGTGGGCCGGCCAGCAGGCTCCCGCGTTGTGGCACACCGGCAGTACGGGAACCCCGGCGGCAATCGCCAACGCGGCGCCGCTGCGGTTGAATTTCGGCGCTGAAGTGCCAAGATCGATGCGGGTGCCCTCGGGGTAGAGCAGCACATTCATGCCGGCATCCAGGCGTTCGCGACCCTGCTGCATCACCTGGCGCAGCGCCTCCCGGGGATTGCCGCGGTCGATGGCGATGGGCGCAACTACCGCGAGGCCCCAGCCGAAGAAGGGGATCCTCAGCAGCTCGCGCTTGAGAACCGTGCTCACCGGGCGCAACAAACGCTGCAGGTAATAGGTTTCCCAACTGGATTGGTGTTTGCTGAGTGCAACAAAGGGCCGCGCAGGGATATTTTCCAACCCCTCGACACGCAGCTTCACGCCGCAGCACAGACGCAGCCAGGCCACCACCAGAGCATTGGCGGTGGTCGCCAGGGTTTGCCGCGGCGCCTGTGGCAGCAGCAGCCCCACGGTGAACGCAAGTGCAGAAAAAAATCCGACGATGACGACGTAGCCGCAGTAAAACGCCAGTGAACGCAACACCAACCACATTTTCATGACGGCGGTCTCGAGATCAGCAAATCCGCAGCGGCGGCGAGATCGTCCACCACGACGAGTCCGTGCAGCCGAGCATCCGGGTTTGAAGTGAGCGCATACTCTGTCGCAACGCCATTGCCGGTGCGCACCAGAATTGGTGCGCAACCCACCGCGACCGCAGCCTCCAGGTCGCGCAGGCTGTCGCCAATGGCGGGGATCCCCGCCAACTCGATAGCAAACTCTGAGGCGATGCGGTGCAAAAGACCTGGCCGGGGCTTGCGGCAATCGCAGCCATCCTCCGGCACATGGGGGCACCAGAAAATGCCTGCGAGCTGGCCTCCGGCGATGTTTACCAAACGCTCCAGCTCGCGGTGCATGGCGGCCAGCGCGTCCGGAGCGATCAAACCGCGTCCCACTCCGGATTGATTGGTGGCAACCACCACCTGGAAGCCGGCGCGGCACAGGCGCGCGATGGCATCGATGCTGCCGGGAAGCGGCCGCCATTCGTCCAGGTTTTTTATGAACTGGTCGGACTCGGCATTGATCACGCCATCCCGGTCCAGGATCACCCAGGATGTCATTGAACTCCGGTCCGTGCGGCGAGCTGCGAGAGGTCGGCGATTGCGATAAACCGCGCGCGCAGCGCGGCCAGCAATTGCAGGCGATTGTGGCGCAGGGCGGTATCGTCCACCATGACCATGACGTCGCGGAAAAACTGATCCACGGGATCCCGCAATTCCCGGAGCGTATCCAGCGCGGCACCATAATCGTTACGGGAAATCAGCTCCTGCAGGCGCAGATCGACCGCACCCAGGTGTTGCCAAAGCGCGTGCTCGGCTTCGGTCTCAAACAGTGCCGGGTCCACGGCGCCGCCAACGAGCGCCTGCTGCTGTTGCAGGTTGGCGATGCGCTTGTCGGTGGCGACCAGGCTGGCAGCCTCCGGCAGTTTGATAAAGGCCGCCAACGCCACCATGCGCCGCCAGAGATCGAGCGGTCTGGCGATGCCAAGATCGGATACCGCCAGAAAGACCTCGGTTGCAATGCCCTGTTCTTCGCTGAAGGCGCGCAGTCTGCCCAGGATGTAGACAAGGACGCGGTTTGCCAGCGCCTCGGGCTCGCCGAGCTGCGGGTGGCCCCGCGCGGCTGCAACCAGCAGGAGGTTGAGATCCAGATCGAGCTCGCGCTCGATGAGGATGCGCAGTATGGCGATGCTGGCGCGGCGCAGCCCGAAGGGGTCGCGGGAGCCGGTCGGTTCCAGGCCCACGCCAAAGATCCCGGTAAGGGTGTCGAGACGGTCGGCCAGCGCGAGCGCAATGCCGGCTGGCGTCGCCGGCAGAATGTCGCTGGCGTGGCGCGGCAGGTAGTGTTCGAACAGCGCCTCGGCCACCTCGCTGGCTTCGCCATCGTGCCGCGCGTAGTAGCGCCCCATGGTGCCCTGCAGCTCGCCAAACTCCTGCACCATGGCGCTGACCAGATCCGACTTGGCCAACTCCGCACTGCGGACCGCATGGCGCTCGTCTGCCCCGACTTGCGGCGCCAGGAATGCGCACAGCTGCGCGAGCCGCTCTGTCTTGTCGTAAAGAGTCCCCAGCCGGTCCTGGTAGACGATGGTCCGGAGGCGTTCGCGCCGTGCCGCCAGCGTGGTCTTGAGGTCGGTCTGATAGAAGAAGGCGGCATCGGCAAAGCGGGGCCGGATAACACGTTCGTTGCCGGCCACCACCAACTCCGGTTGACCACTTTCGATATTGGCAACGGTAATGAAGACTGGCAGCAGGGAACCGTCCGCGGCCATCACCGGAAAATACTTCTGGTGCTCCTGCATGGAGCTGACCAGCGCTTCGCGCGGTACCGCAAGAAAGTGCGCCTCGAAATGGCCCAGCAGCGGAACCGGCCACTCGTTGAGTGCCGTCACCTCGTCGAGCAGTTCCGGGTCAAGTATCGCAGTACCACCGGCGCGCGTCGCCAGCGCCGTGACGCCGGCAACGATGATGTCCCGGCGGGTGCTGAAATCGGCGATGACATGGGCATCGCGCAGCTGCGTTTCGTAACTATCGGGCGAAGTAAGCACTAACTCGCCCGGTGCGTGAACCCGATGTCCGCGCGTCCTGTTGCCGGTGTCGACCCCGAGAATCCGGGCGGGAATGAGCTCATCGCCGAACAGCAGCACGACCCAGTGCACGGGACGCACGAACTCCACCCGACTGGCGCCCCAGCGCATGCGGCGGGGAATCGGCAGGGCGCCGAGCGCCGTCTGCACCAGCTCGGGAAGCAGATCGCGGGTAGCCGCGCCGGGTTGCGTTTCCCGGAAGCAGAGCCGCGGACCTTTATCGGTCTCGACCTGCAGCAACTCGGCCGGATCGGTCAGGCCGTAACTGCGCGCAAATCCCTGGGCGGCCGGGGTCGGCATCCCGTCGGCGGTAAAGGCGGCGCTGACCGCCGGGCCCAGTTTCTCGATCCGGATATCCGGCTGGCGTTCGGCGAGCCCGGCGACCCGCACGGCGAGGCGCCGCGGGGTCGCGAAACCCTGCACCGCGCCGTGCTCGAGCCGGACGCCGGCAAGCGCTGACTGGACCCCTGCGACCAGCGCCTCCAGCAACGACCGCAATGCCTTGGGTGGCAGCTCCTCGGTACCGATTTCCATCAGGAGCGAGCGGCTCACGAGCGGCCACCGCAAGCGAGTTGCCGGACTTCATCGGCGAGCGCCGGGGGCGCGAGCGGGAAACCCAGCGCCAAACGGGCATCGAAATATGCCTGAGCGACGGCCCGGGCCAGGGTCCGGACGCGCAGGATGTAGCGCTGGCGCTCGGTTACCGAGATGGCGTGGCGTGCATCCAGCAGATTGAAGGCGTGGGAGGCTTTCATCACCATCTCGTAGGCGGGCAGCGGCAAGCCGGCGGCGACCAGGCGCTCGCTCTCGCGCTCGCTGTGGTCGAAAGCGCGGGCCAGGAATGTCACATCGGCCTCCTCGAAATTGAAGCGCGACATCTCGACCTCGTTCTGGTGAAACACATCGCCATAGGTGACGACGCTGCCGTCGGGGGCGCGGGTCCACACCAGATCGAAAATGCTGTCGACACCCTGCAGGTACATGGCGAGGCGTTCGAGGCCGTAGGTGATCTCGCCGGTCACCGGGTAGCACTCCAGGCCACCCACTTGCTGGAAGTAGGTGAACTGGGTCACTTCCATGCCGTTCAGCCAGATCTCCCAGCCGAGACCCCAGGCGCCCAGTGTCGGCGATTCCCAGTTGTCTTCGACAAAGCGGATGTCGTGAATGGCGGCGTCGAAGCCCAGCTCGCGCAGGGACGCCAGATACAGTTCCTGAATATCAGCGGGGGAAGGCTTCAGTACGACCTGGAACTGGTAATAGTGCTGGAGGCGGTTGGGGTTCTCCCCGTAGCGGCCGTCGGCCGGGCGCCGGCACGGCTGCACATAGGCGCTGTTCCAGGTTTCCGGCCCGATGGCGCGCAGAAAAGTGGCGGGATGGAAGGTTCCGGCGCCCACCTCCATGTCCAGCGGCTGCAAAATGACGCAGCCCTGACGTGCCCAGTAGTCCTGGAGCGCGAGGATCAGACCCTGGAAAGTCGCGAGATCAGGCATCGCCACGGCGCCGCCCCCTGGTTCAAGAGCCGGCGATTATATCGGCACCCCCCAGGGGTGACGAGGGTGAAGCGCAGTATCCGGGTGTATGCTCCCACCGGCCCGACAACCCCAGACGGAGAACGGCAGATGAAAGCCAACAGATCGGTTAGTCCCGTAGGTTCGTCTCGCGGGTGGTGCCGCCGCAGCCTATCGGCGCTTGTTTTGGTGGTGGCGCCCCTGGGCCACGCCAGCGAACACTGGGCTTCGGTGGCGATCGAGACGGTCCCGGTCAGCGCCGGGATTTACATGCTGACCGGCGATGGCGGCAACATCGGGGTCTCCGTGGGCGTGGACGGAACCCTGATCATCGACGACCAGTACGCGCCCCTGGCGGGCAAGATAGAGGCTGCGCTCAACCGGCTCGCCCAAGGCGCCCCCAAATTTCTCATCAACACGCATTGGCACGGCGATCATGCCGGTGGCAACGAGCACTTCGGCCGGGCGGGCGCCATCATCGTCGCCCACGCCAAGGTACGCGAAGCACTGAAGATCGAGAAAACCATCCCGCTGTTCAATATGCACAAGCCGCCCTCGCCGCGTGCGGCCCTGCCCGTGGTCACCTTCGAAGATCGCCTGATGCTGCACTGGAACGACCATGACATGGTCTTGTTGCATGCCCCCAATGCGCACACCGACGGCGATGCCATCGTGCATTTTCGCGACGCCAACGTGATTCACATGGGCGACACCTTCTTCAATGGCTTTTACCCGTTCATCGATACCGATTCCGGCGGCAGTATTGCGGGCGTGATCGCGGCCGCGGAACGGGTGCTGGCGCTTGCCGACGCGCACACCCGCATCATTCCGGGCCACGGCCCGCTGGCCAACCGTGCCGACTTGATCGCCTATCGCGATATGCTGGTCGCGGCGGAGCGAGCAATTCGCGCCTTGCGGGATGCTGGAAAGACACCGGACGAAATCGTCGCGGCCAAGCCCACGGCAGCGCTCGATCCGGACTGGGGCAAGGGCTTTCTCGCGCCGGATGTCTGGGTGCGCATCGTGGTGAGCGGGATGCGCTGAGCGCCACACCGGCGAGGGAGGATGACGACGAGCGCAGCAGGGGAGGTACGGAACACCTACGCCGGAGAACACTGACACGCGGCTGTCATATTTTGTTCATAGTCTGGTCATCTCCAGCCCCTAGGCTGACGCAGCGAATCCACCCACAGGAGTCAAGGTTGTGAAAACTGCCCTTAGAAACACTATATGCGGCCTGAGCGTTGGCGCGGTGCTGACGCTGGCGGGTGCCAATGCGTTGGCCCAGTCGCGAGACTACATCAGCGTCGTCGGGTCCTCGACGGTCTACCCATTCGCCACCGTTGTAGCCGAGCGCTTCGGCAAGGCCAGCGGTCACATGACCCCCAAGGTCGAGTCGACGGGCTCTGGCGGCGGATTGAAACTCTTCTGCGGCGGCATTGGCACCGGGCACCCGGATATCGCCAATGCCTCGCGGCGGATAAAAAAGACCGAGTTTGAGCAGTGCCAAGCCAATGGCGTGAAGGACATCATCGAAGTCCAGATCGGCTACGATGGTATTGTGCTCGCCAACTCGAAAAAAGCGGCACCGATGAAATTATCCACCAAGGACATTTTTCTGGCCTTGGCCAAGCAGGTTCCCGACGGAGCCTCGGAAAAGCTCATCCCCAACCCCTACAAAACCTGGAAGGATGTCAACCCGGCTTTGCCGGACACCAAAATCGAAGTGCTGGGGCCGCCGCCCACTTCAGGCACGCGCGACGCCTTTGCGGAATTGGCTATGGAAGGGGGCTGCAAGACGTATGCCTGGATCGCAGCGATCAAGGCACAGGACAAGCCCCGCTACAAAGCCATTTGTCATGGCATTCGAGAGGATGGCCACTACATCGAAGCCGGCGAAAATGACAATCTGATCGTGCAGAAGCTTGAAGCCAATCCCAAAGCGCTGGGCGTGTTTGGCTTCAGCTTTCTTGACCAGAATGCGGACAAGGTTCAGGGTTCTGTGATCGGAGGCGTAGGGCCGACTTTCGAGGCCATTGCCAACAAGTCTTATCCGGTATCCCGCCCCTTGTTCTTTTATGTAAAAAAGGCCCATATCGGTGTCGTGCCGAATATCGAGGGCTATCTATCTGAATTCACAAGTGAAAAAGCTTGGGGAAACGATGGCTATCTGGCTGACAAAGGTATGATTCCGATGCCCGCCGAGATGCGCAAAGCCGTGGCCGCCAATGTCGCTGCTCGGGTTGCCCTGGACGGTGGCGAGTTGAAATAAGCTTTCAGTTCTGGAGCTGGTGCAAATGGCCCGGCTCACGCCGGGCCATTTTTTTCGGGTGCAACCAAAAGGAGGGTGAATACAAGATGTCCTTGGTCAACTTGATCATCGTCCTTGCGCTGCTGGTTGTCATTGCCTATTACCTGGCGCATAGCCGCTCGCTGGCCCTTGCCAAACCGCTGGGCGGCATTCGCCATCTCCATTCCCTGCCGCTGTACTACGGCTTGCGCGGTGCCATCTGGTGCGGGCTTCCGGCACTTGCCCTGCTAACACTGTGGCTGGTGTTCGACGATCCTCTGGTCAGGACGCTGGTGCTCGCGGGATTACCGCCGGATACGGTTCCGGACGGCGCGGCGGAAACCAACCTGTTGATGAGCACGGTCGTCAATGTGGCGAGCGGCGCGCTGCCGATCGAGGCCCAAGCGTCCGCGATGGCAGCGGCAGCGGAGCATTACAAGGCATTGCAGGCCACCGGTCGGTTGGTGATCGCGGTCGCCACCCTGGGCCTGGCGGTTGCCGGCCTGCTCTGGGGCGTGCGGCGGACGTCCCCGCGGTTGCGCGCCCGCCAGGAAGTAGAGACGGTATTTCGCTGGGCGCTGCTGGCCTGCGCCTGCGTGGCCATCTTTGCCACCTTTGGCATCGTGGTGTCGGTACTGATCGAGTCGATTCGCTTCTTCGAGGTGGTGCCACTCGCGGACTTTCTGTTCGGCCTCGAATGGAGCCCCCAGATGGCGATCCGGGCGGACCAGGTGGGAAGCTCCGGTGCCTTCGGTGCGATACCCTTGTTCACGGGTAGCCTGTTGATTTCCGCCATTGCGCTGGTGGTGGCGGTGCCGGTGGGGCTGATGTCCGCCATCTATCTGGGCGAATACGCCAGCGCGCGGCTCCGCAATATTGCCAAGCCGGCCCTGGAAATTCTGGCCGGGGTGCCAACCGTGGTTTACGGCTTCTTTGCGGCACTTTCGGTAGCGCCCTTCATTCGCGATCTGGGCGCACGCCTGGGACTTTCGGTCTCGTCCGAAAGCGCACTGGCCGCGGGGCTGGTGATGGGTGTCATGATCATTCCCTTTGTCTCGTCGCTCGCCGATGACGTCATCACGGCAGTGCCCCGGAGTCTGCGCGACGGCTCGCTGGCGCTGGGTGCGACCCGCTCCGAAACCGTTAAAAAAGTGATTATCCCCGCCGCGCTGCCAGGTATCGTCGGCGGCGTGCTCCTGGCCGCCTCGCGCGCCATTGGCGAGACCATGATCGTGGTCATGGCGGCAGGGATGGCGGCACGCCTCACGTTCAACCCACTGGAAGCAGTCACCACGGTTACGGTCCAGATCGTCACCTTGCTGGTGGGGGATCAGGAGTTCGACAGCCCGAAAACCCTCGCAGCCTTTGCACTGGGATTGATGCTGTTTCTGACCACGCTGCTGCTCAATGTGATCGCCCAACACATCGTCAAGAAATATCGGGAGCTCTATGACTGAGCAGAAGGCTTCCACGGCGGAAATCATTCGCGCCAGCCTCAAACGCCGCTATCGCGCGGAGCGGCGGTTCCGGCTGTACGGCATTCTCGCGGTCGCCTTCGGACTGCTCGCAGTGCTGCTCCTGCTCGCGGACATCATCGGCAAAGGACACGGCGCCTTCCGGCAGACCTATGTGCAGTTGCGGGTCCATTACGACCCGGACGTGCTCGGCATCGGCACCGCCGCCGATCCGGCGGCGTTGGCGCTCGGGGATTACGATGCGCTCGTGCGTCAGGCGCTCTACGAACGCTTTGGCGAGCCCACCGGGCGCGCCGAGCGGCGGGAGTTCAGCGCGCTCATCAGCAGTGGTGCCGGCTACGAATTGCAGGCGCGCCTGCGGGCCAATCCCGCGTTGCTGGGGACCAGCGAGACGCTCTGGCTGCTCGCCGACGACGATATCGACTCCTGGTTCAAGAGTCGTGGCGGTAACGCGGAGTTCACCGGCAGAATGAGCGAGCGCAAGCTCGTCTGGACGGGTAGTCTGCTCGAAAACGGCGAAATCGCGCTCCGCTTCAATGCCGATTTCTTTGCCCGGGGGGATTCCCGCGAACCCGAGCTGGCCGGCATCGGCGGCGCGGCCAGAGGCACCTTGCTGACTCTCGTCATCACATTGTTGTTGTCGTTTCCGATGGGGGTTGCCGCGGCGATTTATCTGGAGGAGTTCGCACCACAAAACCGTTGGACCGACTTCATTGAAGTCAACATCAACAATCTGGCGGCGGTACCATCCGTCATCTTCGGTTTGTTGGGGCTCGCGGTATTCATCAATTTTTTTCAGATGCCGCGTTCGGCGCCGGTGCTGGGCGGCGTGGTGCTCGCACTGGTGACCCTGCCGACCGTGATCATTTCCAGTCGTGCGGCGATCAAGTCCGTGCCGCCATCGATCCGGGAGGCCGCACTTGGGGTCGGCGCTTCCAGGATGCAGGTCGTGCTCGGCCATGTACTGCCGCTGGCCATGCCCGGCATGCTGACCGGGGCCATTCTGGGCATGGCCCGCGCCCTCGGCGAAACGGCGCCACTGTTGATGATCGGCATGGTCGCGTTCATCGTTGATGTACCGCACGGCTTCACGGATCCTGCCACGGTGCTGCCGGTGCAGATCTTCCTGTGGGCAGATAGTCCCGAACGCGCGTTTGTCGAGAAAACCTCCGGCGCCATCATGGTGTTGCTGGCGTTTCTCGTCCTGATGAACGCATTGGCCGTAGTGTTGCGCAAGCGCCTTGAACGGCGCTGGTGAAGGAGGAAGCGAGATGACGACGGCAACACTGGAGTCAACCGTGGCCGCGGCAGCGCCGGAGCGCCACCGTGTTACCGAACTGAGCGAGCTCCTGGCTCAGCGCACGGTGGGACAACCCTTCGTCGACGCCGCCAAGGTGCGAACGCGCAATGTCAATGTCTACTACGGCGACAAGCAGGCGATCTTCGACGTCGGCCTGGATATCGGCCGCAATCAGGTCATTGCCATGATCGGTCCGTCGGGCTGCGGCAAGTCCACCTTTCTGCGCGCGCTCAACCGCATGAACGATACCGTAGTCGGTTGTCGCGTAACCGGGGAGTTTCTGCTCGACGACGAGGATATCTATTCGCCGAAAATGGATCCGGTGGCGCTGCGGGCGCGGGTGGGCATGGTGTTCCAGAAACCCAATCCCTTTCCCAAGAGCATCTACGACAACGTTGCCTACGGCGCGAAACTGCACGGATTGGCGAGTCGGCGTATCGAACTCGATGAAATCGTCGAGGGCAGCCTGCGCAAGGCCGGCCTGTGGGAAGAGGTCAAGGAGCGCCTAGCGCAGCCCGGCACCGGGCTCTCCGGCGGCCAGCAGCAGCGGCTGTGCATCGCGCGCGCGATCGCCATCAACCCGGAGGTGATCCTCATGGACGAACCCTGTTCGGCGCTGGATCCGATCGCCACCGCGCGGGTCGAAGAACTGATCGCGGAGCTGGCGCAAAACTACACCATCGCCATCGTGACGCACTCGATGCAGCAGGCTGCCCGGGTTTCGCATCGCACGGCCTACTTTCATCTCGGCAAGCTGGTCGAAGTGAACGATACCCAGATAGTGTTCACCTCGCCCCAGCATGAATTGACGGAAGCCTACATCACTGGACGTTTCGGCTGAGGAGGTCGTAATGGAAAAAGTGACGCTCGATCAGCATATCTCGCGCCAGTTCAACGCCGATCTGGAGCATCTCAAAAGCCAGACCCTGGCCATGGGCGGCATGGTGGAGAAACAGCTTCACGACGCCATGATGGCGTTGGAGAACGCCGACAGCGAACTCGCATCGCAGGTGCTGGAGGCGGAACGGAAAATCGACGAGATGGAGCTCATCATCGACGATGCCTGTACCACCACCATTGCCCGCCGTCAGCCCGCCGCGACCGATCTGCGGATGATCCTGGCGGTGAGCCGCTCGGTGCGCGATCTCGAGCGCATCGGCGACGAGGCGCAGCGCATCGCGAAAATGGCGATCGGACTCAGTGAAGAGGGCCTGTCACCGCGGGGCTATGTGGAAGCGCGCCACATCGCCAACGGCGTGCGCGAGACCCTGCGCGGCTGCCTGGATGCCTTCAGCCGCTTCGACGCCGGGGCCGCCCGCGAAACCATGGCCAAGGACAAGCAGATCGATCGCGACTACCGCTCCGCGGTGCGTGAACTGGTGACCTACATGATGGAAGATCCGCGCAGCATCTCCCGGGTCATGAACGTGCTCTGGGCCCTGCGCGCGCTCGAGCGTATCGGCGATCACGCCAAAAACATCTGCGAACATATCGTGTTCCTGGTGGAGGGCAAGGATATTCGCCACGGTCATCCCGACGCTCAGGACTGAGCGGATCAGCGGCTGGCGGCACTCAGGCGCTGCCGCGCCAGCTGGCCGACCGGTCCATTGTCGGCCGCCGCTTCCCGATAGTAGGCTTCGGCCTGGCGGGTGGCGCCGTCCGCCTGGGCAATTTCCCCCAGATACAAGCTGGCGAGCGGCGTCGGCAATAGCCGGCGGCTTGCCTCCAGATCGCGTTGTGCCTCCGGGTACTGTTTGCGTTCGAATCTCAGCGCCCCGCGCGCCAGATGGTGGCGGTAATAGCCCGGATTGCGGTTGATGGCGGCGGTAAAATCGGCGTCGGCATCCGACCACTGTTGCAGCCTCGCGTGGGCGTGGCCGCGCAACTCCCAGAACCGGCCGGCACCGGGTGCGATGGCGATGGCCCGATCCAGATACTTGATGGCGCCCCGCGCATCCTTGCGCTCCAGGGCCGCTAACGCGCTCTTCTCGGCTTCGTAGGCGGGAGCGTCCTGGCGCAACCGCGCGGTGGCACGCTGGTAGGCGTCCGCATTGCGGGAGCCTCCCGAGGCGAAGTTCTGGACATGGCGCTGATTGGCATTGACGCGCGCCTGCGACGGTGGGTGGCTGGCGAACAGTCCGCCGATGAAATCGGAACTGCCGCCGGCCGCCAGTTTCACGAAGGTTTCCTGCACCTCGACGGCGGCCTGCGGGTCGTAGCCCGCGCGCACCATGTAATCCATGCCGTAGGCGTCGGCTTCCAGCTCCGCGCCGCGGCTGTAATGCGCCATCCAGGCCCCGGCACCCAGTTGCGCGGCCTGCCCGCCCAGATTGCCGAGCCCCGCTTGCTGCCCAGCGATGCCCAGCAGTTCCGCGCCCAGACCGAGCAGCGAGCCCTTGCTCATCTGGCTGGCGCCGTGGCGCGCCGCCGCGTGGACGATTTCATGGCCGACCACGGCGGCGAGTTCCGCTTCGTCGTGCAGTTCCAGCAACAGCCCGCTGTTGACCGCGATCTTGCCGCCCGGCAGCGCCCAGGCGTTGGGCACCGGGTTGTCGAGTACCACGAATTCATAAGGCAGTTGCCGGTCGCTGTTGGCGGCCAGCCGGTTTCCCACCGCACGCACATAATCCTGCAACGCGGGATCGAGGTAGTAGGGGCCTCCCTGGGATTGTTGCGCCGGGCCATACTGCCGTTCGCCGATGGCGATTTCCTCGCTGCCCGAGACCAGCGAAAGCTCCTCCCGACCGGTGACCGGATTGACGGCGCAAGCGCCGATGCCGAGTGACAGGGCGACAAGCAATCCGAATCTGGCTGGGGACAAACAGATACTCCTGGGCAGGTCGTTCCTGGGCAGACCGTTGATGGCGGCTGGCTGTAATGACCGGCGCATGGCCACCGGGGTTCCGTCGCTGCACAATGGTAACGGCAATTTCCCTGGCTGGCAGGCTGGCCGCGCGCGGGTCGCGAAAACGAGGAAAGCAGATGGAGAAGCCCTTTTCGCAGGCCTGCGAGCATAACAAGGTGCCCATTCTTGCGGTACTCGAACGGGTGTTTGCACCCTGTCGAAGCGTGCTGGAAATCGGCAGCGGCACCGGTCAGCACGCCGTCCACTTCGCGTCCCGCCTGCCGCAGTTGTACTGGCAACCGAGCGATGTCCCGGAAAATCTCCCGGGAATCGAGCAGTGGCGCGCGGCCGAGCCGGCGGCCAATCTGCTGGCGCCGATCGCGCTCGACGTCAGGGCGCGGCATTGGGATGTCGCGCCGGTCGATGGCCTGTTCACCGCCAATACGCTGCACATCATGTCCTGGAGCGTTGTGCGGACGTTTTTTGCCGGTTTGCCCGGCGTGTTGGTTCCGGGCGGTGTGCTCGCCGTCTACGGGCCTTTCAATTACGGCGGCGAGTACACATCGGATAGCAACGCCCGTTTCGACCAATGGCTGAAGGCGCGCGCACCGCACCAGGGCATTCGCGCGTTCGAAGCGGTGGCGGAGCTTGCGGCCGGCGCGGGACTCGAATTGCGGGAGGACAACGCGATGCCGGCCAACAACCGCTTGCTGGTCTGGCGGCGCAAGCCCTGAAGCTGCCTCAGCCTTCTCCCTGATTTTCCTGGCGATAGGGCAGTTGCGCCCGGGCAGCGGCCATGTAATCCCGATTGTGTACGCGCTCCCGCGCCACGAAATCGGCGATGGCCGCCGCGAAGCCGCGGTGGCGAATCCAGTGCAGTGACCAGGTTTCGACCGGTGCGAAGCCGCGGGCGATCTTGTGCTCACCCTGGGCGCCGGCGTCGAATTTCGTCAGGCCGCGCCGGATCGCGTAATCGATGCCCTGGTAGTAACACAGCTCGAAATGCAGGCACTCGTATTCCCGGATGCAGCCCCAGTAGCGGCCGTAGAGCGTCTCCCGATCGTGAAAATACAGGGCGGCAGCCACCGGCCTGGCGCCATCGCAGGCGACCGCCATGGCAATCCGATCCGCCAGCGTCGCCCCGATACGGTGGAAGAAATCCGGCGTCAGGTAGCCGCCAGTGCCGCTGCGCTTGGCGTAGGTATTCCGATACAGGCCGTGGAAGAAGGACCACAGCTCGGCGCCGATGGCCGGGCCTTCGTGCATGGCGACCCGGAGGCCCTGATCGGCAACCGTGCAGCGCTCGCGGCGTATCATCTTGCGCTTGCGCGACGCCAGCCCCGCGAGGAAGTGCTCGAAATTTTCGTAACCCCGATTGTGCCAGTGGAATTGCACGCCGGTGCGCTCCAGCAGGCCGCGACCGCGCAACAGCTCGCGGGTGGCCGTATCGGGAAACAGCAGGTGCCAGCTGCTGGCGCGGGTCGCTTCCGCCGCTTCGGCGACCGCCGCCAGTAGCGTCTCGGCGACCGGTTCGGGATCGGCCCCGGCGGCGAGCCGAATGCGCGGGCCGGTGATGGGCGAAAACGGAATCGCGGTCACCAGCTTGGGATAGTAAGCCAGTCCGCTGCGGTGGTACGCATCGGCCCAGGCCCAGTCGAACACATACTCTCCGTAGGAGTGGGTCTTTACATACAGCGGCATGAACGCAGCGCCATCCGCACTGCCGAGGTGGCGTGGTTCCCAGCCGGTATCCGCGGTGGCACTGCCACTGTCTTCCAGTGCAGAGAGAAACTCAGGCGTCAGGAACGGGTAATCGGACAAAGGACAGGATCCGGGTGGCGACCGGGCCGGACCCTAACACCCTGCCGGCACGGGTTCAAATTCGCAGCGAAAGGTGCTGCCTTTACCGGGAGTGCTGCGGATTTCCAGATGCCCGCCATTGCGCAGCAGCGAGTGCTTGACGATGGCGAGACCGAGACCGGTGCCGCCGGAACTGCTGGCGCGACTGCCCTCGACGCGGTAGAAGCGCTCGGTCAGACGGGGAAGATGGCGGGCGTCGATGCCGATACCGTTGTCGGTCACCTCGACCCACGGACGCCCGTTGTCGTTGCCGGCGCGCACCTCTATCGTGCAGCCCTGCGGATTGTGTTTGACCGCGTTGTAGACCAGGTTGGCGAAGGCGCTGTGCAGTTCGCGCGCTGCGCCCAGGGCGACCAGACCGTCGGGACAGTCCAGCTCGATGTGGTGCACGCCACCGCCGAGCGCACGTGCGTTCTCGACGATCCCGCCGAGCAGGGCTTTGAGCGGCACGGGCTCGGGTCGCGCGGGCAGGGCGGTCGACTCCAGTTGCGACAGGGTCACCAGATCCTCGGTGAGCAGTGTCAGGCGCCGGGCCTGCTCGGTCATCGGCCCCAGCGCCTGCCGCCAGCTTGGCGGCACCTCGGCGGCGCTGTCGCCCAGGGTTTCCAGATAACCGGTGAGGACGGTGAGCGGCGTGCGCAGCTCATGGGAAATGTTGGCCACGAACTCCTTGCGCATCTGTTCGAGATGCCGGAGCCGGGAAATGTCCTGTACCACCAGCGCCACTTCGTTGTCACCGAAGTGGTTGGCACTGAACTGCAAAATCCGGTTGGGGTCGCTGGGCGCTTCGAGCTCCACCGGTTCCGCGAACTGGCCTGCGCGGATAAAGGCCACAAAGGCCGGCGCCCGCACCAGATTGATGATGGGCTCGCCTTCATCCCCGCGCCGCAGTTGCAGAAGTCTGCCCGCCGCCGGATTCCACCATTCCAGGGCACGGTCGGCGTCGAGAATCACGATGCCCTCGTCCAGGGCATCGGTGATCCGTCGTATCCGGGTCAGCAGGTTGAGGTGATCCTGACGATGCCGGGTGATGCGCTGGCGCAGCCGGTACAGATGGTCGGAGACTTCGCCCCAGACGCCGGATGCCGGTGGCGGAAAGTCGCGACCGCCCAGCGTCAGCCAGCGATTGAGGCGGTGGATCCGGTGCAGGGTCCAGAGCATGTAAAGGCTGCCGCCGGCAATCAGGGTCAGCAGCGCGTGGCGGTTGAAATAGCCGGCAATGACCAGTAACAGCGCCAGCAGGGCGATGCGTTGCAGTTCATTGCGCAGGCCCGGAGTGAGCACTAACTGTTGACCAGTTTCTCTGAAAACCGGTAGCCGGCGCCGCGCACCGTCTGGATGAAACGATCATGGCTGCCGAGCGCCTTGCGCAGGCGGCGGATATGGACATCGACGGTACGTTCATCCATGTACACGTTGCCGCCCCAGACGTGGCTGAGAATCTGGTCGCGGGAGTAGACCCGGTCCTGGTGAGTGAGGAAAAATCCCAGCAACCGGTATTCGGTCGGTCCCATGGCGACGGGTACGCCGGCGCGGGTGACATGATGGCTCACGGGGTCGTAGACCAGACCCTGGACTTCGATGGGCGACTCGCCGACGCTCTGCTCGCGGCGGCGCAGCAGGGCGCGAATGCGCGCGATCAGCGCGCGCGGTGAAAACGGTTTGGCGATGTAATCGTCGGCGCCGGCATCGAGACCCTGCACCTGATTGTCCTCCTCCGTCTTGGCCGTGAGCAGGATTACCGGCAAGTTGGCGGTCAGCTCGTCGCGGCGCAGACGGCGCAGCAATTCGAGCCCGCTGGTTTCCGGCATCATCCAGTCGAGCAGTACGAGGTCCGGCTGCTTGTCGACGATCAGGGCGTGAGCCGCGCGGGCGTTCTCGGCGCGCAGACATTCAAAGCCTGCCACTTCAAGGGCCACCGCGATCATGTCGCGGATGGCGGGTTCGTCGTCGACTACCAGAATGCTGGCGTCAGCCATGGCGCTAGTGCTCCTCGGGATTTCCGCTGCTCATTGGATGACGGGGTCGTGTCAATAGTATGACAGTCGACGGTCGGAATCGCCCTCGCTACCCGAGGCGCAGTGGCCAATGGTAATCGAGCAGCAGGAACACAAAGAGTGTCGCGCCGGCGCGGTTGTTGCCGAGAAAGGCGCGAAAACACCCGTCGCGGTCGCGCTCGCGGGCCAGTCGCTGCTGGTGAAAAAACCACAGCGCCATCACCCCCAGCCCCAGGTAATACCAGAGGCCGCGCTCAAAACTGCTGCCGGTCAGCGCGAATGCCAGCAGTGCCAGCGCTTGCAGTACGCCGATGATGAGCAGGTCGTCCGCGCCGAACAGGATGGCGGTGGATTTGACGCCCTGCTTGAGGTCGTCGTCGCGATCCACCATGGCGTAGTAGGTATCGAACGCCACGGTCCAGAGCACTACTCCGGCATAGAGCGACCAGACCGCGGTCGGCACCGCTCCGGTCTGGGCGGCAAAGGCCATGGGGATGCTCCAGGCCCAGGCGGCGCCCAGCACGAACTGGGGCAGATGGGTGTAACGCTTGGCGAACGGGTACAGGGTCGCCAGCGCCGCGCCGCCGAAAGACAACAGCAGGGTGAGTCGGTTGGTGAGCAGCACCAGCAGCAAGGCCACCAGACAGAGTCCCGCGAACAGCCACAGCGCCTCGCGCGGCGTTACCCGGCCGGTGGCCAGCGGCCGGTCACGGGTGCGGGCGATCGCGCCGTCGATGTGGCGATCCGCGTAGTCGTTGATCACGCAGCCGGCAGCGCGCATCAGTGCCACGCCCAGCACGAAGATTGCCAGCACATTCCGATCCGGCATGCCGCCGGCGGCAAACCACAGTGCCCACAGTGTCGGCCAGAGCAGGAGCAGGGTGCCGATGGGGCGGTCGAGCCGCATCAGGCGCGCAAAATCGGGCAGGCGCTGGAAGGCGATCGGCATGGGAAATCCCGGATGCGTGTGACGACAGTTTAGTGCCGGAAGCCGGGCAAGAACATTTCCGCCACCAGCAAGGGCTGTTGGTCGAGATAAAACACCGAGCGGCGGACCCAGGCCAGGGGTTCGTCCGGCGTCTTCGACAGGCATCGCGGCGGCGTCCGCTGCGTCACCTCGATGGTGCCCCGGCGAATGCCGGCATCGCGAAACAGCAGCGCGCCCAGGGGCCTGGTGCCCAGGTGGCGCAGAAAACCGTAGCGGCCGCGCAACACCGCGAGCGGTACCACGCTGCGCGCGTAGACCCAGGGCTCGCCGCGTCCGCGCAACAGCACTTCGCGCACCAGCGCCACCTGGCGCTCCGGCAGTCCCAGGGCGGCCCGTTCTTCCGCCAGGGGCCGACGCAGCGCCTGCGCCAGTATCTCGACGCGGAAGTCACCGCCGCTCGCCGTCACCAGGCGTTGGGTGAGCGAGCCCTGACCCAGCAACCAGGATCGCCACGGCAGTGGCATCGCCAGCGGCGCTCGCGCCCGATGGCGCCGCCAGCGCGGTGGAGGCGTTCGTCGGGAGGGCGGCGGGGGCACGGTGCTCACAGGCTGTACGACAGGCTGACGGACCCGTAACGGTGGGGGTGCGGCTGGCCGTCGAATTCGCGGGTGCGGACCACCCTGGCGTAGGAAAGCTTCCAGCGGCCGGCGAGAAAACTGATACCGGCGGCGATGTCGGCGACGGCGGTCTTCTTGTCCACGCTGAGGCTGTCCTCGAAGGTGTTGCCGTCGAGGAAAATATCCCGCGCCACCAGGCGGGCATCCAGGGCGAGGAATGCGTGCAGTCCATAAATCATGGGGCCGCCGTGGCGGCGGCGCGGCCCGCGGCGGCCGGGAGCGCTGTTGTCGCCGCCGGCGCGCACCGCGGAGGTGCCGAAATCGTCCGGCAGCTCCCAGCCGATGCGGTACTCACCGCCAAAATTCAGATAGGTCGCGACATTGCCCAGACTGGCGCCGGCATGGGCGATGAAGTCCTGACCGAAACTGCCCTGCCATCGGGTCTCCAACAGCCGGTGTTTCTGTTCGTAGAGCAGTCGCACGGTCGGCTCGTCGTGCAACTGGTTGTCCCAGCCGTTGTATTTGTCGAAGCCGCGCGCATCGTGGATGAAGTCCTGCGCTTCCCGCGCCCGCGCGGACGGACCCAGGATGCCGAGCTCAAGCTCCATCACGTCCAGCCTCCGGTCACTGCGGGTGTGATAGGCAATGCCCCCATAGAGATAGCCGGCGTAGGGGCGTTGATTGGGCAGCGGGGCCGACGCATCGGTGTCTTCGGGGGTAAACATCAACTGTCCGAGGCTGACCACCAGGTTGTGTTCGAGGTCGGGATCGTTGCTGTGCAGCGCGCGCAGGTGCCGGTTGGCGGCGCGCAGCCACGCGGGGAATGCCGGATCGTCCTGGTAGGACGTCGTGTCCGGCGAAGTCCAGGACAGGCGGATGCCGTTGGTGTAATTCTGGTCGGTCTCGTGGAACAGGTCGTTTTCGAAGTGCACGCCGAGCGTCCAGGGTCCAGGGTCGGCAGCCAGGGCGGGCAATACCCCACCGCACAGGCATGCGACGGCCAACACGGCCGGGATGCGGTGCGGTGTAAACAAAGGCGACATGGACAAGCTCCCACCCCGGCGCGCGATTGTAACCGCGACGGGGCGCGGAACCGGAGTGCCCGGCATTCCTGATATTCTCCCGGTCAATCACACCCCCTGAGGAAAATGAGCCATGAGCGCTGCCCGGCAATCCTACGCAACCCTGACCGTCGACCACCGCGACGGGGTCGATTGGCTGACCCTGAACCGGCCGGCCCAGTTCAACGCGCTCAACCGGGCGATGATGGACGAACTGCTCGATTACTTCGGCGGCCTGTATTTCGACCACGCCGTGCGGGTGGTGGTGTTGCGCGGCGCCGGCAAACACTTCTGCGCCGGTCTGGACCTGAACGAAGCCGGCGACTTCACCACCAGCGTCGCGGCCGGCGCGCGCGGCCAGCGCCGGGTGGCGGAGATCATCCTGCGCATGCGCCGCTGCCCGCAGCCCATCGTCGCCCTGGTGCAGGGTGCGGCCACCGGCGCCGGTATCGCGTTCACCCTGGCCGCCGACGTGCGCTACGCCGCCGACACTGCGCGCTTCAATGTGGCGATGGCGAAAATCGGCCTCACCGGTTGCGATGTCGGCATCAGTTATTTCCTGCCCCGCGCGGTGGGCGCCACCAACGCGGCGGAAATGATGATGACCGGCCGCTTCGTCAACGCCGAGCGGGCGTTGCGGATCGGCCTGGTGTCGGACGTGATGGCGGCGGACGCGCTGGAGGACGCCGGGCGAACGCTGGCCGCCGAGATGACCGCCATGTCGCCGCTGGGTCTGCGCCTGACCAAGGAAGGGCTCAACCTGTCCCAGGATGCCGGCAGCCTGGAGGCCGTGATCGCATTGGAGGATCGCGGTCAGGTGATGTGCCTGGGCCCCTTTCTGGAGGAAGGCGCGGCGGCGTTTCTGGAAAAGCGCGCGCCGCGCTACAGCGATGAATGAAGCGGCCCGCCGCCGCGATGGCGCGGTGGCCGCAGAATTAGTGCAAGCTCGGGTCGTGGCTGTCCCTGTGCGTCCCGAGCAGAAGTGGCGGGCTGGATGAAGCAAAAAGAAGCGGCGAGTCTCCCGAAGTATCCTCGCAACAGTCAGTTCACCCTGCTGCGGCAGCGTCGCTTTCTGCCGTTTTTTCTGACCCAGTTCGGCGGCGCCTGCAACGACAACCTGTTCAAGAACGCGCTGCTGGTGCTGCTGGTCGGCGGCGCTGTCGCCAGCGAGCGGGTGGATACGCTGGTCAATCTGGCGGCGGGATTGTTCATCCTGCCGTTCTTTCTGTTCTCACCGCTCGCCGGTCAGCTCGCCGACAAGTACGACAAGGCGCGGATGATCCGCTGGATCAAGCTCGCGGAGATCGCGATCATGGTACTGGCCGCGCTCGCGCTTCAGGTGCAGGCGTGGGGGCCGCTGTTGGCGCTGCTGTTCGCCATGGGCACGCACTCGGCATTCTTCGGGCCGCTCAAGTACGCGATCATTCCCCAGCAGCTCAAGGCCGAGGAATTGATGGCGGGTAACGCCCAGGTCGGCATGGGCACTTTTGTCGCCATCCTGCTGGGGACCATCGGCGGCACCCTGCTGGCCGGGCGGCCCGACCCCGCGGCGGGCATCGGCGCCGCGATCGTACTGGTTGCGCTGCTGGGCTGGTTCGCCAGTCGCGCCATTCCCGCCGCGCCGGCGGCGGCGCCCGGACTGCATCTGGACTGGAATCCGCTACGGCAACTGGCGGCGCTGTATCGGGGGGTCGCGCCGCAGCGGACCGTTTTCTCGGCCATCCTCGGCATTTCCTGGTTCTGGGCGCTGGGCGCGAGTTACCTCACCCAGATGCCGAACTTTGCTATCTCGGTACTCGGCGGCACGCCGTCGGTGATCGCCCTGCTGTTGTCGGCCTTCGTGGTGGGCGTCGCGGCGGGCGCCCTGCTCTGCGCCCGGCTGAGCGGTCCGCGGATCGAGGTCGGCCTGGTCCCGCTGGGTGCTGTCGGCCTGAGCCTCTTTGGTCTGGATCTGTCCCACGCCGCCGCGCTGGCCGCGGCCGGCCCACAGCACCTGGGTCCGCTGGCGCTGGCGGCGTACTCGCCGATGCTGCGCGTGCTGACCGATATCCTGTTGCTGGGTTTGTGCGGGGGGCTCTACGCGGTGCCGCTCTACGCCTATGTCCAGGCGCACACAGCGCCCGACCGCCGCGCCCGGGTGATTGCCTTCAACAACATCCTGAATGCGCTGTTCATGGTCATGGCCAGCGGTCTCGGCATCCTGCTATTGGGCATGGCGGAACTGGGTATCCCGCGCTTTTTCCTGGTGTTGGCGCTGCTCAATGCAGGCATGGCGACGTTGTTGTTTGCGCGCGCGCCGGTGTTTCTGCAGGGTCTGGTTGCACTGATGCCGCGGCGGCGATAGCCGGCGCGGCCGCACAGTGGACAGCCGGGCGATTCAGCGCGGTTGTTTGAGCAGGTCCCGTATTTCGGTGAGCAGTATTTCCTCGGCAGAGGGCGCGGGCGGGGCGGCAGGGGCGTCGGCTTGCGTGCGCTTGAGCGAATTGATGCCCTTCACCAACATGAAAATGGCAAATGCCACGATGACGAAATCCACCAGGGTCTGGATGAACTTGCCGTAGCCGATGACGACCGCCGGGGCGTCGGCCGTGGCGGGGCTCAGGGTCAAGGCCAGGGCGCCAAAGTCGACCCCGCCGAGCAGCATTCCGATGGGTGGCATGACCATGTCGCCCACGACGGAGGACACGATTTTTCCGAACGCAGCGCCAACGATGATGCCGACGGCCATATCGACGGCATTGCCCTTGACCGCGAACTCCTTGAACTCTTGCAGCATGCCCATGTTTTTCTCCTTGGTTAGACGGATGACTGCCGGGGGTGCCAGGCAGTCACTGCAAATTGCGGCGCCGGGCCGTTCAGCGCTCGATCCGGGGCCGCAATGGCTCCAGATCGTAACCCGCGCGGCGCGCGGTGGCCAACAACGCGTCGGGGGTTTGTGTGCCCGCCTGCGACAGTACCCAGAGCATGGTGCAACGGGTGCCGGTACGGCAGTGCGCAAGGATCTTGCCGGGCGTCGCTTCGATCAGACGGCCAAAAGTGGCGACGTCCGTATCCGTGATGTTAGTGCCGACCACCGGCTGGTGGACATAGGCGAGCCCGGCGGCCCGGGCGGCGGCCTCGATCTGGGCGGCCGGCGGCTGGCCGGGTTCTTCACCGTCGGGGCGATTGTTGATGATGGTCGTGAAACCTTCGGCGGCGGCCTGCTTCAGGTCGGCGACGGTGATCTGACCCGCTACGTGCAGTTTGGCGGTGAGTTGCTTGCTGATCATGGGGTATTTCCTCGTGCGAAGGTGGGGGTGAGTATCGAGCCCGTGACAACGCGGGCGGACACGGGCGAGCTCAACCCGTGCGCAGGCTGCGCAGTCCTTCCTGCAGGCGCAGCAGGTGATCTTCCAGCGCGGGGCCCTTGCGCTGGGCGACTCCGATCGCCAGCACGTCGATGACCACCAGATGGGCGATCCGGGACGACAGCGGCGTATAGAGCTGAAAGTCCTCGGTGACGTCGATGGTGATGGGAATGTTCGCCGCCGCGGTTACCGGCGTTTTGCTGGGGGCGAGACCGATCACGATGGCGCCGTGTTTCTTCACCTGTTTGATCGAATCCAGCAGTGCCCGGGTGCGCCCGGACTGGGACAGGGCGACCACCACGTCGCCCGGCTCCAGCGAGGTGGCCGACATGTTCTGTAGGTGAGGATCGGCATAGGCCGCGGTGGCCAGGCGCAGACGGAAAAATCGGTGCTGGGCGTCGAAGGCCACCGGCGCCGAGGCGCCGAAGCCGTAGAACTCTACCCGCCGCGCCACGCACAGCGCGCGAATGGCGCGATCCAGCATTTGCGGGTCCAGGCTGTCGCGGACCTTGAGGAGATTGTCCACCGTGGTATCGAACACCTTGTCGGTGTATTCGCGCACCGAGTCGGTATCGGTGACGGCAATCTGGCCGAAACCGGGGCTGGCCGCCAGTTGCTGAGCCAGGGCGAGCTTGAAATCCTGAAAGCCGCCGCAGCCGACGGCGCGGCAAAAACGCACCACCGTCGGCTCGCTCACTCCGGCGTGGCGCGCCAGATCGACGATGCGCATGCGCACCACCCGACCGGGATCGCCGAGCACATAGTCCGCGACCTTGCGTTCCGACTTGCGCAGCCCGGGCAGGGCGTGGTTGATGGTTCGGGTCAATTCGGCGGGCTTCACCGGCCACTCCGTCCTGGACTGGCGCGATTGTAGTTTATTCCCGGCCGGCGCCCGGGTGCGCCGGCAAAACCGTCCATCGCGGGTGGCCTTTGTTAGAATCCCGCCATGAACCTGTCCCCTATTCTCGATTCCCTCAACGACGCCCAGCGCGCGGCGGTCGCCCACGACGCCGGCCACCTCATCGTGCTGGCCGGTGCCGGTAGCGGCAAGACCCGGGTGCTGGTGCACCGCATCGCCTGGCTGGTGCGCGGCGCCGGCGTTGCGCCTCAGGGCATCCTCGCCGTCACCTTCACCAACAAGGCCGCGCGGGAGATGCGCGAGCGCCTCGCCGATCTCCTGGGCAGGGCGGCGCAAGGCATGTGGGTCGGCACTTTCCACGGTCTGGCCCATCGCCTGCTGAAAACCCATTGGCGCGACGCCGGGCTCACGGAGAACTTCCAGATCCTCGACGCCGACGATCAGTTGCGGCTGATCAAGCGGGTCTATGCCGCGCGCGGGCTGGATCCGGAACGCTGGCCGCCGCGCCAGGCGCAGTGGTACATCAACGCCCAGAAAGACGAGGGCCTGCGGCCCCAGCATATCCAGGAGACCGGCGATCCCTTCGTCGCCGCCATGCTGGGGGTCTACCGCGACTACGAGGCGGCCTGCGCCCGCGGCGGCGTGGTGGACTTCGGCGAACTCCTGCTGCGCGCCCACGAACTCTGGCTGCGCCACCCGGAACTGCTCGCCCATTACCGGCAGCGCTTCGGCCATCTGCTGGTGGACGAATTTCAGGACACCAACGCCATTCAATACGCCTGGCTGCGCCTGTTGGCGGGGGAGTCGGGCCGGGTGACGGTGGTCGGCGACGACGACCAGTCCATCTACGGCTGGCGCGGCGCGCGGATCGAGAACCTCCGCGATTTCAGCCGCCACTTTGCCGGCGCGAGCACGGTACGGCTGGAGCAGAACTACCGTTCCACCGCCACCATTCTCGATGCCGCCAACGCCGTGATTGCCCACAACGCCGGGCGCATGGGGAAAGAGCTCTGGACCAGCGGCGAGCGCGGCGACCTCATCTCGGTTTACGCGGCTTACAACGAACAGGACGAAGCGCGCTTTATCGCCGAACGCATCCAGGCCTGGCTCGCCGCCGGTGGCAGTTGCGACGAAGTCGCCCTGCTCTACCGCTCCAACGCCCAGTCGCGGGTGCTGGAAGAGGCGCTGTTGCGCGCCGCCATTCCCTACCGGATTCACGGCGGCCACCGCTTCTACGAGCGGCTGGAGATCCGCAACGCCCTCGCCTACCTGCGCCTGCTGGTCAATCCCGACGACGACGCGGCGGTGGAGCGGGTGCTCAATACGCCCACCCGAGGTATCGGCGAGCGCACCCTCGCGCAACTGCGCGAAGTCGCCCGCGCGGGCGGCATTTCCCTGTGGCAGGTGCTGCGCGACGGCGTCGGCGACCTGCCGGCGCGTGCCGCCGGCGCGGTGCGCGGTTTCACGGCCCTGATCGAAGAATTGCGCGCCGACGTCGATCGCTTCGACTTGGCGGAGTTGGCCGACCGGATGCTCGCGCGCACCGGATTGCTGGAATTCCACCGCCGCGAAAGCGGCGAACGCGGCGCCGCCCGTGTCGAAAACCTCGACGAACTGATCAGCGCCTGCCGCGCCTTTGTGCCGGAAGCGCCGGACCAGCCCCTGCTGCCGCAGTTTCTCGATGCCGCCGCGCTCGATGCGGGCGATGCCCAGGCCGAGGGCGATACCGCCGCCGTGCAACTGATGACGCTCCATTCCGCCAAGGGGCTCGAATTTCCGCTGGTGTTCATGGCGGGCGTGGAGGAAAACCTGTTTCCCCACAAGATGTCCCTCGACGAACCCGGGCGCCTCGAAGAGGAGCGGCGGCTGTGCTATGTGGGCATCACCCGCGCCATGACCAAGCTGTACCTGACCTGGGCGGAGACACGCAACCTTCACGGCCGCGAGCAGTTCAACACGCCCTCGCGGTTTCTGCGCGATATTCCCGCGGAGCTGCTCGAAGAAGTGCGCCTGCGTGCCACCATCACCCGGCCGGTCGGTTTCGCGGCGCGGCCGGTGAGCTACGCCACCCGGCCCTCCAGCGGCACCGCCAGGCTCGCCGACAATGGCACCGGCTTCGTGTTGGGGCAGCGGGTCGCGCACAAGAAATTCGGTGAAGGCGTGGTGCTGGGTTTCGAAGGTCTGGGTCCGCAGGCCCGGGTCCAGGTCAATTTCCGCAGCGGCGGCGCCAAATGGCTGGTGATGCAGTTTGCCGGACTGAGCGCCCTTTCGTAGCCATCGTCGACCGCCCCGGGAGCGTCCCACCGCTTTTCCGCAACCGGCTAGACCGTCCCCGGGCAGGCACGCTGGCGCGTGTCCAGGTTCTCCCGGCGCAGTTCCACCAGGATCGCGGTGGCGCGCGCCGCATCCCCAACGCGCACCAGCGCGTGGAGAATGCGCGCCAGCTTTTCGATTTCACCCAGGCGATAGACCGCGACGATACCGACCAGTTGATGGCAGGCCTCGCGGGCGCCGCCGAGATCCGCGTTGGCCAGGAACTCATCAATGCGGGACACCAGACGCTCGACTTCATCGAAGTAGGGCTCCCGGGGCAGGCTGTCGCGGCTGCCAAGCCAATCGGCGGCGAGCGCACCCTGACGCCCCGAGAGTTGGAGCAATGCCTCCAGCAGCTGGCGTTCGTCATAGGGCTTGCGCAGCACGCGCTCCACCCGCACCCGGCCAAGCTCGCGCCCCGCATCGAGCACCTGGTCGGCCGTCAGTACCACCACCGGGGTTGCCGCATTGAGCATTCCAGGTCGCTGGATTTGTCGCAGGGCGCCAACCCCGGTGATCTCGGGCATGTGCACGTCCATGAGAATGACGTCGAATTTCTGTTCCCGGCAGGCGTCGATGGCGGCGCGCCCGTCGGGAACCGCCCGATGCGTGCAACCAGTGCGTTCCAGCAAGGTCGCGAGCAGCAGGCGGCTGAAGTTATTGTCTTCCGCTACCAGCACTTGAACGCCCCTGAGGTCGGCCGATGCCGGCGAAGGCACGGCCGTAGGGGCCATGGCGTCCGCGAGATCCCGGATCCCGGCGGGCTTGCCAAGCCAGCGGGCGTGGGCGTGGCCTTTGACGATCTCTCGCGGGATGGTTTCATGCAGGACGTGAAGCGGCAACTGAACGACGATCGGGCAGTGCAATTCCTCGAGGGTGTGGCGCAGGGACAGGAGTTGGTGTCCGGGGGGCTCGTCGAGCGACCAGTTGAACGCCAGTGCGGTGGGCGTGCCCTCGGCGATGGCGTCGATCAGGTCGTCGAAGGATGCCAGCGTGCGCACATCGGCGAACAGGCGTAGCAAAGCCGACCGCGCGCTGTTGCGCCCCAGTTCGTTGGTGTCGTAGACCAGAACCTGCCCCGCGAGTCCGGGTGGCGGTGTCTCCGAGCGCCACTGGAACGGCAGGATGACATGAAATTCGCTGCCCGCGTCCGGACGGCTGCGGAGCGCGATGGTGCCGCCCAACGATTCCACCCGGCGATGGGCGATGGCGAGGCCGAGCCCGGTGCCGCCGAAGCGGCGGGCAATGCTGGTATCCGCCTGCACGAAAGCGTCGAATATCTGCCGCTGCTGGTCGGGGCCGATGCCGATCCCGGTATCGCTCACCGCGATGGACAGCGCCCCGGTTTCGGTCAGGCGACAGCGCACCAGCACGTGACCGCGGGCAGTAAATTTGACCGCGTTGCCCACCAGGTTGCCGAGAATCTGCCGGAGCCACTTGGCGTGGCCAATGGCGCTGGCAGGGACCGCGGGATGGATGTCGAGGAAAACTTCCACGCCTTTGGCGTGGGCGGTGGGCGCCAGCAAACGGACGCAATCCTCGATGCACTCCACCACGTCAAAGGGCTCGGCGCGGCTGGTTTCGGCGCCGGTCTGGAGCTTGGTGAAATCGAGGATGTCGTCGATCATCGCCAGCAGCGATACCGACGCCTGATCGATGATGTGGCAATAATGCCGATCCGCCGTGTCCAGCAGATTGCGTTCCAGCAGGCGCACGAAGCCCTGGATCGAGGTCAGCGGGGTGCGCAACTCGTGGCTCATCCGCGCCAGGAAATCCGTCTTGGCGCGGTTCGCCGTCTCCGCCCGCTCACTGGCGATCTCCAGCTCCTGGTTCTTGGTCCGCAAGGTGTCGAGGGAGTCCGAGAGGTCCCGGGTGGCCTGCGCCACCTGCTGCTGAAGATTGAGCTGGCTGCGCGCAACCGAATCGGCCAGGTGATTTACACCTGCCGCCAGGTGCGCGAGTTCATCGCGTGTGGTGACGCGTGCGCGCGCGGCGAGATTCCCCTGTCGCAGCTGCGTGACCGTGCCGGTGAGGTCGCGAATGGGGGTGATGACGGAACGCGCCAATACCAGGGCCATCAGCAGCGCGGTCCCCAGCACACCCGCACCGATACCGATGCTGCTGACCGCGGTGGCGTGCTGGGCGCGGCGCGCTTCGGTGAGGTCCATTGCGATCACCACCCAGCCCAGGGGCTTGCGCGGGGACGCAGTGCCGGCGGCGGGTGGGTAGTCTTCGACCTCCAGCGGGACCGCGTAGACCGCGCGCTCCAGTACCAGCACATCAGGCATCTCACGGGGCGCCGTCCCCAGGGGCTGGTTCAGATCCAGATCCCGCGTGGATGCCGCAAGGGCAGCGCTGGCGACCACGACCTGGCGCTGTCCGTCAAGAAAAATGGCGCCGCGAATCCCGGGTATCGCCGCGATGGTGTCCGCCATGTTTTTCAGCAGGGAGAGATTGCTGGAGTACAGCGCGAAATCCACCGTGCTCGATAAATAGTCGATCATCCGCGCGCCGGATTCCTCCACCCTGCGCAGGATGTCGCCGTGCCGGCTGTGGATGCCGTAGCCGGTCAGCAGCGCGGTGATCAGCAGCGGCGGCAAGGCGCCGATCAGCAGCAGCCGCAAACGCAGGTTCCGGCGAATGTCGAAGGCGGCGAAGTTCATGGTTGCTCCCGCAGCGCGGCGGCGTATCGGGATTCCAGCACGGCAGCGGGTGGCAAAGCGATGCCCAGGGCATCGGCCACGGTGGCATTGGTGGTCAGAGTGTAATAACGCGGTTGCAGCATGCCGGGCGGGAACCGGCCTTGCGCCAACCGTTCGGCGACGAGTTCGGCCCCCTGGCGGCCGATATTCTCCGGCGTCGAGTACACGGACGCCAGCGCGCCGGCGTCCGTGTAGGCGCGGGAAAAACCGATGACCGGAATCCTGGCGCGAAAACTCAATTGCAGCAGCCAGCGGGCTGCCGCGCGATTGAAATCGGCGCTATCGGGCAACACCACGGCGACCTGGGTTGCGTTGAGCAATGGCGATAGCGCGGCGATTGGATTGTCCGCGGGCCGGAGGACGCCGATCCGTGGTTCGAAACCCAGTGCGGCCGCGTCGCTGTCGAGAATGGCGCCGTGCTGGTGGGAAATGGGTCCCAGCACCACGGACAGGGCGCGTGCTTCCGGCGCCAGCAGGCGCGCCAGCACAAGAAGACGGCGTGGCGGTTGGTCGACAACCAGGGTGGTATCGTTGCCGAGATCGGGATCGCGCACGCTCTGTTCCCGCCAGAAATCGCTGGTGACGAACAGGTGCAGGGCTTTCCGGTCCGGGTAGCGCGTCCGTAGTTCGGTAAGCGCCGGCGATCCGATGCTCACCAGCGCATCTTCCTCGGGCCAGCTCTCCATCTGGGCGTGAACGCTGACGACCGCGTCGGGTGCCAGTAGCCGGAGATGGCGCTGGAGGCTGATGGCGGTCTCCTGGTAATGCGGCATGCCGTCCGCGAGCAGCAGGCGGACCGCGGCGGCGCTCGCCTGGAATGGCGCACCGCCGCACAGCAGCAGCACCAGGAACGACCACGCAGCGCATGATCCTTGGCGTCGCCCTCTCCTGTTACCGGCCTCTCTCACTAACCGAACTCCCTGTTCGCAGGTTATTTCCCATGCCTCCAGGCGACTGTCGCCTACACCGCATCAATCGGGAAAATCCAGCCGGGCGCGCAGATACACTGCCGTGTCGAATCTGTTTGCCCGATTGAACTCAGAATAGTCCTGTCCCAGATTCTGCGCCACCAATTGCAGGTCGCCCGTGCTGGAACCCGCCTTGAAATGCCATGTGGCCTGGGCATCGATGCGGGTAAATCCGCTGATCGGATTGCCGTTACGCCAATCCACGGCGCTTTGCGAGTACACAAAAACGCCGAAATCGAGCGCATCGGACCAGCGATGGTTCACCAATAGACCGCCGGAATGACGCGGGGTGCCGCCATCGAAGTCCCTGATCTGTAGCACAGGGTCGAAGCGGGCCACGCGTCGGCTATCGAGATCCTGATTGGCATAGTGCAGGCGGAACCAGGTGCGCGGCGAAACATGGTAGGTGGCCTGCGCTTCGGCGCCGGTGGTATTCCAGCGGGCAACATTGTCGCGCACCAGGCGCTCGTCGTCGAAAAAGGGCGGCAGCGGCACAATCGACTCGCGGTAGTCGTCCAGACCGTCCCGCACCTCTTCGCGAAACAGCTTGATATCGAAGTCGATGCCCTGCTCGGGGAAGCGGGCCAGGTAGGCCAGCTCCAGGCTGTCGATGCGCTCGGCGTCCAGATTTGCCACCACCCGGCGCTGGTCGTCGGCGATCGCATTGCCCAGGCGCAAAAGCTGACGCTCTTCCGCTTCCGTGACGGAGGGTGCGCGCTCGCCGCCGGCGGCGCTCAGGCGCAGCGTGTGATTCGGGCGCGGAGCGTAGCTGACGGACAGGCGCGGCGACACCAGCGTCCCGATCGGGGTTTTTTCCAGCATCGCCCCGGTGGAAATGGCCACGTCGGTGAGCGGCAGCCACTCGCTGTGGGCGAACAGGCGGAAGCGCTGCTCGTCGTGCGTGGCATCGTCGTCGAAGAAGAACCGGCTGTCGACGCCGTCCCAGCGCATCCCCGCACCCCACACGCCGGTCAGAGACTCCGATAACCGTAGGCGCTGCAGGGCTTCGAGATCGTAACGTTCGGATGCGATGGTGTGAAAACCCTGTACCCAGTGCTGGTCCGGAATGCCCAGCAACAGCGGCACGCTGGCGGGATCGACGCCGAGCAGGGCGGATATCGGGCCCTGATCGCTTACGCCGTAAGTGCGCAAATAGTTGTGATAGAGCGTCAACTCGAAATCGCTGGCATCGGACAGTTGATGCTCCCAGGCAAGGCGCTGGTACTGGTTGTAGTAACGCAGCGGCAGATATTCGTGCAGCCGGTCGGCATCGCCGAACACGGTGTCCTGGCGGCTGAAGCCGCCATCGAAATGGAGGGTGTCGGCGAGGGAAGGGGTGTAGGTGGAGCGCAGCCCGAGATTCCAGGTTTCGGCGCCGTCGTCGGGTCCGATCGCATTGAAGTTGCGAAAACCGTTGTTGTGGTCGAAGCCCAGCGACACGCGGTAATTGAAATCCCCGATCTGGTCGTTGTGACGTACCGCCACCTGTTGGGTGTTCCGCTCGCCCGTGGTGGCGCGGACGCGGGTGCCCCGGTCCTGGACCGCCGACCGGGTGATGATATTGACCGCGCCCGTAAAGGCGTTGGAGCCGTGCGCCGCGGCGCTCGGGCCGCGCACGATCTCGATGCGATCGATGTCGTCGAGATCGACCCCCAGGGCGCCCCAGACCACGGTGGACAGGACCGGGTCATACACCGAGCGGCCGTCCACCATGACCTCAAGATGGTTGGGAAGCTCCCGGCCCTGGCCGTGGTAATCGATACCGAAGCGGTTGGCGTTGGGTGCGTAAGCCTGAAAGCCAGGCACCAGCCGGAACACATCCACCCAGTTCATGGCTCCGGCAGCGCGCAACATGGCGGCGGTAATCACGGTGACGCTGGCGGGTGCGCGGGCGGCGGTTTGCGGGAAGCGGCTCACCACGGTCTGGAGCGGAATCTCGCCCAGCAGGTCCGTTTCGCTGAGCGTTTCGGACTGGGCGCGCGCGGCGCCGAGCGGCATCGCGACCAACCCGATGGTGGTGAGGATCATTCCGCAGCGGAGCCGGGGTGGGCGTTGGTTTTCCTTGCGCATGGACCCATTCCTGTCGCTGATGGCGGTAGTGGCCGCGGAGCATTGTACCGGGGGGGTATCGCTTTGCCAGCCCAGCGGGTGGTTCGCCGCGTCTACGTTGCTGGCGGCGCCGCCGCCGGGTTGGCTGACAGCCCCGGCGCCGGCGTGTACCATTCGGGTCGCTCCACCGCCTCCGGTCAGCGCGGTCGTGACGGCGCCCGCGACGCCATCGCGCGCGGTGCTCGTGGCCGGATGTTGTAGCGCCGGGAGCGATGTCCAGTGCCGGCCCCACCATCGCCGCCAGACCATCGCCGCCAGACCATCGCGCCGCTGCCGGCTCCTGAGGTGCCCATGAGTGAAATTTACTTTGTCCGCCACGGCCAGGCCTCGCTGGGCGCGCGCAACTACGACCAGTTGTCACCGCTCGGCTGGGAGCAGGCGCGCTGGCTCGGCGAACACTACCGCGCCCGTGGCCTCGACTTCGACCGCGTCATCGTGGGCGACATGCGGCGTCACAAGGAAACCTTGCAGGGCATCGGAGAGGGCATGGAGCGCGGGTTCGACCCGGTCGTGGACCCACGCCTGAACGAGTTCACCTTCCGCCCGGTGATGCGCCTGTACTGCCAGCGCTATCGACCCGAGATCCCCGAGCCGACCACGGCGGCGGAATTTTTCGGGATCCTGCCGGAGGTGATGGCGGCCTGGATCGCCGGCGATCTGGATGCCGAGCTGGCCGCCCAGGCCGAGCACGGCGGCCTGCGCACCGAGACCTGGCGCGAATTCAATGAACGTGTGGTGGCGGGTGTCGAGTCGGCGCGCGCGGGAAGCCGCGGCGAGCGGGTGTTGATCGTCTCGTCCGGCGGGCCCAAGTCGCTCACCGTCAAGCATGTCATGGGGCTGTCCGACGCCGCCGCCATCGAGCTGATGCTGCAAATTCGCAACACCTCGACCACCCGTTTCCTGAGCGACGGCGACCGCCTGTCGCTGCACGCCTTCAATGCGCTCGCCCACATGGAGCGGCCCGATCGCGAGCACGCGATCACCATGGTTTAGACCGGCCATCCCATCACCATCCGATTACCGCCAGAGGACCGACACGCCCATGAACTTCGACTACTCAGACAAGGCCCGCGCGCTGCAACTGCGCTTGCAGCAGTTCATGGACGCGGAAATCTACCCGGTGGAACACGCCTACCAGGAGTATTTCAAGACCGCGGCCAATCCCTGGGCCAGCCCGCCGCTGATGGTCGAGCTCAAGGCGAAGGCGAAAAAAGCCGGACTCTGGAATCTGTTCCTGCCGGCCCATCACCACGAGGACGGCCTGACCAATCTCGACTACGCGCCCCTGGCCGAGATCATGGGCCGGGTGCTGTGGGCGCCCGAGGTGTTCAACTGCAATGCTCCCGACACCGGCAACATGGAAGTCTTCATCAAGTACGCCACCGAGGAACAGAAAGCGCGCTGGCTCGAACCCCTGCTGGCCGGCGAGATCCGCTCGGCCTTTGCCATGACCGAGCCCGATGTGGCCTCGTCGGATGCGACCAATGTGCAGTGCTCCATCGTGCGCGACGGCGACGAGTATGTGATCAACGGCCGCAAGTGGTTCATCACCGGGATTCTGCACGAGAACTGCGAGATCATGATCGTGATGGGCAAGACCGATCCGGACAATCCCAACCGCCATGTGCAGCAATCGCAGGTACTGGTGCCCCGCGACACCCCCGGCGTGAGGGTGACGCGCGCCCTCACCACGCTGGGTTATGTCGATCCGCCGCTCGGCCACGGCGAGGTGGTGTTCGAGAACGTGCGGGTGCCGGTGGCCAACTTGCTGCTGGGGGAAGGGCGCGGTTTCGAGATCGCCCAGGGCCGCCTTGGCCCGGGCCGCATCCACCACTGCATGCGCCTGATCGGTTGCGCGCAGCGGGCGCTGGAGCTGATGTGCCAGCGGGTCGAGCGGCGCAGCACCTTCGGCCGCAAGCTGAGCGAACACCAGTCGGTGCGCGAGGACATCGCGCAGTCGTTCTGCGATATCGAACAGGCGCGCCTGCTGACCCTGCGGGCGGCGGAGAAAATCGACCGCGCGGGCACCAAGGAGGCCCGCGACCTGATCGCGGCGATCAAGATCGTGACCCCGGCGATGGCGCAGCGGGTGATCGACCGCGCCATCCAGGTGCATGGCGCGGGTGGCCTCACCGAGGATTATTTCCTCGCCGAGGCTTTCACCTATGCACGCCAGATCCGCTTCGCCGACGGCCCGGACCAGGTGCACATGATGCAGTTGGGCCGCTCGCTGGTTAAGCAGTACGCCTGATGCCGGTAGACAGACAGCCGATGGCTGGACAGCCGCTGGATAGACAAGAGATGCAGACACCATGAGCCAAGCGATCGATCGCCTGCCGGAAGACCGGCTCGGCGCCTACCTGGCCGCCCATATCGCGGATTTCGGCAAGCTCCAGCGCGCCGAAAAGTTCGAGGGCGGGCAGTCCAATCCGACCTTTCTGTTGACCACCGACCGCGCGCGCTATGTGCTGCGCCGCAAGCCGCCGGGCAATGTGCTGCCCTCCGCCCACGCCGTGGACCGCGAGTACCGGGTGATGAAGGCGCTTGCCGACACCCAGGTGCCGGTGCCCCGGGTGCGGGTACTGTGCGAGGACGACAGCGTCATCGGCAGCATGTTTTTCGTCATGGACTACCTCGACGGCACGGTCTACTGGGACGCGCCCCTGGCGGCGATCGCCAAGGCCGACCGCACCCGCATGTACGACCGCATGAACGCCATCCTGGCGCACCTGCACCAGGTCGATGTCGCGGCGGTGGGGCTCGCGGATTTCGGCAAGCCCGGCAACTATTTCGAGCGTCAGTTCGGGCGCTGGACCAAGCAGTACCGGGCCGCGGAGACGGAAACCATTCCCGCCATGGAGCAGTTGATGGCCTGGTTGCCGGCCCGGATGCCCGCCGACGACGGTCGCGTCGCGCTGATCCACGGCGACTACCGGCTCGACAACATGATCTTCGCCAAGGATCGTCCCGAAGTGCTCGCGGTGCTGGACTGGGAGCTGTCCACCCTGGGTCACCCGTTTTCGGATATCGCCTACCAGTGCATGCAGTTGCGGATTCCGGCTGATCCCAATCTCGGCAATCTGGGCGGGCTCGGCGGCCTCGACCGCCGTGCGCTCGGCATCCCCACCGAGGCAGAATATGTGGCGCGCTACTGCGAGCGCATGGGGCTCGCGGAGATTCCGGACTGGTCGTTCTACCTCGCGTTCAGTTTCTTCCGCTTCGCCGCCATCCTGCAGGGCATCATGAAGCGCTATCGGGACGGCACGGCCTCCAGCACCCAGGCGCTCACCTACGGGCAGATGACGCGGCCGATGGCGGAAATGGCCATCGAGTTCCTGGGCGAGCAGGGCGAGCTGTAACTACCGCCATGAGGGAAATGCAATGAAAGCACTGGTGTGCGAGGCCTACGGGCCGGTCGAAAACCTGGTCTATCGGGACATGCCGGACCCGGTGCCGGGCGCGGGAGAAATCCGGGTGGCCATCGAAGCCATCGGCGTCAATTTTCCCGACGGCCTGCTGGTGGAAGGCAAGTATCAGGCGAAACCCCAGGTGCCCTTCATGCCGGGCGGCGAATTCGCCGGGACGGTGGCGGCTCTGGGGCGGGGGGCGAGCGGTTTTGCGGTGGGTGACCGGGTGCTGGGCTGGAACGTCGGGCGTGGCGCCTACGCCGAGCAGATCGCGGTACCGGCCGGAGAGCTGTTTCCGTTGCCGGCCTCGATGTCCATGGACCAGGGCGCGGCGCTCCTGTGCGCCACCGCGACGGCCCACCACGCGCTGCGCCAGCGCGGCCGGTTGCAGGCGGGCGAGACGCTGGTGGTGCTGGGCGCGGCCGGCGGCACCGGCATCGCCGCCGTGCAGATCGGCAAGGCCATCGGCGCGCGCGTGATCGCCGTCTGCTCCAGCGACGAAAAAATCGCCTTTGCCAAATCCCAGGGCGCGGATGACGGCATCAACTACAGCCGCGAGGATCTGAATCAGGCGATCAAGACGCTGACCGACGGGCGCGGCGCCGATGTGGTCTACGATGCCGTCGGCGGTGACGCCTTCGACGCCTGCTCCCGCGCCATGGCCTGGGACGGGCGGCTGCTGATCATCGGCTTTGCTTCGGGGCGCATCCCGACCCTGCCGGTCAACCTGACCCTGGTGAAAGGCTATGCGGTGATCGGCGTGTTCTGGGGCGCCTTTACCCAGCGCGAGCCAGCCGCCTACGCCGCCAACATGCGCGAGCTGTTCGCCTGGTTCGAAGCGGGCAAGGTGGTGCCGGTGATCGACCGGGTGTTCACGCTCGCCGACGGCGTCAAGGCGATCCAGTACGTCACCGGGCGCGGCGCGCGCGGCAAAGTGGTGATCCGGCCCTGAGAGCCGGTCGAGGAGAACAACGATGAAGGCGTTGGTGTGCGAGGCCTACGGGCCGGTCGAAAATCTGGTCTATCGGGATCTGCCGGACCCGGTCCCGGGCGCCGGTGAAATCCTGGTGGCGGTGCGCGCGATCGGCGTCAATTTTCCCGATGGCCTGCTGGTGGAGGGCAAGTATCAGGCGCGGCCGCCCTGCCCCTTCGTGCCCGGCTCCGAAGTCAGTGGCGACGTGATCGCCCTGGGCGCGGGGGTGGACCGTTTCCAGGTCGGCGACCGGGTGCTGAGCCTCACCACCAGCTTCGGCGCCTATGCCGAGAAGATCGTTCTGCCCGCCGCGGTGGCAAGCAAGCTGCCGGCCTTCATGGATTATGAACAGGGCGCTGCGCTGCTCGCCGCCACCGGCACCGCCCACCACGCGCTGCGTCAGCGCGGCCGGTTGCAGGCGGGCGAGACGCTGGTGGTGCTGGGCGCGGCGGGCGGCACCGGCGTCGCCGCCGTGCAGATCGGCAAGGCCATCGGCGCGCGCGTGATCGCGGTCTGCTCCAGCGACGAAAAGATCGCCTTTGCCAAGTCCCAGGGCGCGGACGCGGGCATCAACTACAGCCGCGAGGATCTCAACAAGGCGATCAAGACGCTGACCGACGGGCGCGGCGCCGATGTGGTCTACGATGCCGTCGGCGGCGATGCCTTCGACGCCTGCTCCCGCGCCATGGCCTGGGACGGACGGCTGCTGATCGTGGGCTTTGCCTCGGGGCGCATCCCGACCCTGCCGGTCAACCTGACGCTGGTGAAAGGCTATGCGGTGATCGGTGTGTTCTGGGGCGCCTTTACCGAGAAGGAGCCCGCAGCGCACGCCGCCAACATGCGCGAGCTGTTCGGCTGGATCGAGACCGGTCAGGTGCGACCGGTGATCGACGCGGTGTTCCCGCTGACCGACGGCATCGCCGCGATCAAGAAAGTGACCGGCCGCAACGTCATGGGCAAGGTCATCGTAAAACCCTGAGGACAGGATCATGGACTCCAAACGCTTCGATCTCACCGGCCGGGTAGCGCTGGTGACAGGTGCCTCCAGCGGCTTTGGCGAGCATTTCGCTCGCGTGCTGGCCGCCGCCGGCGCGCGCGTGGTCGCGGGCGCGCGCCGCGAGGACCGCCTGCACCGGCTGGTGGATGAAATCGCCGCCGCCGGGGGCACGGCCCACGCGGTTGGCATGGATGTCACCGACGCCGCCAGCGTCGCCGCGGCCTTCACGGCCGCGGAGGCGAAATTCGGCACCGTGGATCTGCTGGTCAACAACGCCGGTGTCGCGGCCCCCGGGACCTTGCACAAGACCGCGGAAGCCGATTGGGACTGGGTGGTGGACACCAATCTCAAGGGCGCCTGGCTGGTCGCGGCGGAAGCGGCCCGGCGCATGCTGGCGGCCGGTCGCGGTGGGGCCATCGTCAATATCGCCTCGGTGCTGGGCATGGCCACCAGTCGCGGCCACGGCGTCTATTCGGCCACCAAGGCGGGGGTGATCCAGCTCACCAGGCACATGGCGCTGGAACTGGCGGGCAAGAACATCCGCGTCAATGCCATCTGCCCGGGCTACTTCAAGACCGAGATGAACGACGAGTATTTCGACAGCGCGGCCGGGCAGGCTTACATCGCCGCCACGCCGGGCGGTCGCCTGGGCCGCATGGAAGAAATGGACGGGCCGCTGCTGCTGCTTGCCAGCGACGCCGGCTCCTTCATCAACGGTGCCTTGCTGCCGGTCGACGGCGGCCATCTGGTGATGTCCATCTGAGGAGAGAAAATGACCACCAAGCTGTTTGATTTGACGGGGCGCATCGCGCTGATCGCCGGCGCCAGTCGCGGCATCGGTGCGGCCATCGCCAAACTGCTGGCCGAACAGGGTGCCCACGTCATCGTCACCAGCCGCAAGCTCGACGGCTGTCAGAGCGTGGCGGACGAAATCCTGGCCGCCGGCCACAGCGCCGAGGCCATGGCCTGTCATATCGGCGAGATGGAGCAGATCGAGGCCGCCTTTGCGCAGGTCCGCGCCACCCACGGCCGCCTCGATATCCTGGTCAACAACGCTGCTGCCAACCCCTATTTCGGCCATGTGGTGGACACCGACCTGCCGGCCTTCCAGAAAACCCTGGACGTGAATGTCCGCGGCTATTTTTATATGTCCGCGAACGCGATCAAGCTGATGCGCGAAGGAGGCGGCGGCGCCATCGTCAATGTGGGTTCGGTCAACGGCGTCACCCCGGGACCACTGCAAGGCATTTATTCGATTTCCAAGGCGGCGATCATCAGCATGACCAAGACCTTCGCCAAGGAATGCGCGCTCGAAAACATCCGCGTCAACGCGCTGTTGCCCGGTCTCACCAAAACCCGCTTCGCCGGCGCCCTGTTCACCAACGAAGACGTGCACCGCGAGATCATGGCGGGCATTCCCATGGGCCGCCACGCGGAGCCCGAGGAAATGGCCGGCGCCGTGCTCTATCTGGTATCGGACGCGGCCAGCTACACCACGGGCATCTGTCTGACCGTCGATGGCGGCATCACCATCTGATGTCCCGAATGTGAACTCTGGACGAAACCCATGAGAGGCGGCGCGATGCGAACCCACTACGATTTCGACAATCAGGTCGTACTGATCACCGGCGCCGGGTCCGGCTTCGGCAAGCTGGCCGCGGAGCAGTTCGCGGCGGCCGGCGCGCGCCTCGCCCTGTGCGATCTCAACGAAAAAGCCGTCAGCGCCGTGGCCCGGCAACTGGAAACCGGTGGCGCCCAGGTGGTGGCCATGGCCTGCGATGTCGGCGTACCCGCGCAAGTGGCGGACTTCTTCGCCGCCGTCGATGCCAGCTTCGACCGTCTCGACGTGGCGATCAACAATGCCGGCGTCTCCCACGCCAAGGTGCGGCTGCACGAAACCGACCTCGCCATGTGGGACCGCGTCATCGACACCAATCTCAAGGGCGTCTATCTGTGCATGCAGCAGGAACTTGCCCGCATGGTCACCCGCAACAGCGGCGCCATCCTCAACGTGAGTTCGGCGGCGGGCATCATGGGCGCGCCCTTCATCAGCCTCTACAGCGCCAGCAAGCATGGGGTGATCGGGCTGACCAAATCGGCGGCGCTGGAATACGGGCGCAAGGGGATCCGGGTCAATGCCCTGTGTCCAGCCTTCGCACTGACGCCCATGGTCGAGGCCAGCCTGAATGCGGCCGGCGGCAAGAGCCGCGAAAATCTCGAAGCGGGCAACCCGATGCGACGCTTGGGCGAGATGGACGAAGTGGTGCAGGCGATGCTATGGGCCTGCTGCGACGACAACAGTTTCCTGAACGGTGCCGTGATTCCCATCGACGGAGGGCTGTCCGCCACCTGACTGCGCCATGAGCATCGACTTCAAGCGCCGCGAATACCGCTACGGCAACCTGACCCGGGAGTCGCTCCGAGACTCGCCGTTCGACCAGTTCCAGCTCTGGCTCGACGAAGCGGTCGCCTCGCCCATGATCGATCCGACGGCGATGGTGGTGGCCACGCTCGATGCCGCCGGCCGGCCCTGGCAGCGGGCCGTGTTGCTGAAGGGCTTCGACGCCCGGGGCTTCGTGTTCTACACCAATCTGGGCAGCCACAAGGCGGCGCAAATCGCCGCCAACACCGAGCTCAGTCTGCATTTCCCGTGGTTTCCGCTGGACCGCCAGGTCGGCGTCGCCGGCACCGCCAGCCCGGTTTCGCGGGACGAAGTGAGCGACTACTTCGCGACGCGGCCCCGGGACAGCCAGCTGGCGGCCTGGGCCTCCCGACAGAGCACCGAGCTTGCCTCGCGCGAAGATCTGGAGGCTGCGTTCGCGCGCTGCGCCGCGCGCTTTGCGGGGGGCGCAGTCCCGGTTCCGGACTTCTGGGGCGGTTTCCGGGTGGCGCCCAGGGAATTTGAATTCTGGCAGGGCGGCGAAATGCGTCTGCACGACCGTTTCCGCTATCTGCCGGGTCCGACCCCGGACAGTTGGCGGATCTTGCGTCTGGCCCCCTGATCCGACGACTTGATCCGACGAGGCAGCGATGACGCGCATTCACCTGATCCGCCATGGCGAGACCGCCTGGAACGCCGAAGGCCGCATCCAGGGGCATGCCGACAACCCCCTCAATGCCCTGGGCCGGAGCCAGGCGCTGGGTCTGCGCGAAGTTCTCGCCCATCTCGCGCCGGTGCGGGTCTATGCCAGCACCAGCCTGCGGGCGCGGGAAACCGCCGAGCTGGCCTTCGGCCACCTGGGACTGGAGTTTGTCCCGATGGAGAATCTGCGTGAAATCTATCTGGCGGACTGGGAAGGCTTTCTCTACACGGAGATCGAGCAGCTGCATCCCGAGGCCGTTCATGCGTTTCGGCACGCGCCCCATCGCTTCAACTATCCCGGCGCGGAAACCTTCGCCCAGTTGCAGGCGCGCGGGTTGCGGGCGCTGGAGGAAATCATGGCGCGCGAGCATGGCGGCGGCGATGTGGTGGTGGTCAGTCACGGCGCCATGATTCGCACGCTGCTGGGCCACTACCTCGACCGTCCCCTGAGCCGCCTGTGGGAGCCGCCGCGCATGCACAACTGCGCCCACAGCATTCTCCAGGTGCGGCCCGATGGTCCACCCCGGGTGGTGCAGTACGCCGATCTGACCCAGGGCTTTGGCGCCTGCGGGTGAGTTTCCGGTTCGGCGCGTGCGGGCGAGGCAATTTTGATGCCGGGATTGGGCGTGCTGTGCTACCCTCGCGCCCCTGTTGAACAGCAGCCACGGGAGAATCCGGTGACCGGTCAGGAGATATTGGAGTTCTGGCTCCAGGCGGTGAATGATGGCGATGTCGATGCCCTGGTGAATCTTTACGCGGATGGCGCCACCCTGTTTCCGACGTTTTCGCCCCATGCCCTGGCCGACGCCGAGGCAATCCGGAGTTATTTCGAAGCCCTGGCGTCGCGCCCCGCGCTGGCGGTCAGCCTGTATCGCTCGCGCCTGTACCAGCACGAGCTTCCCGGTGGCATCGTAGTGCTGGCGGGAGTCTATGCGTTCAAGTTCGAAGTGGACGATGACCTGCTGACGTTCCCGTCGCGGTTTACCCTGGTGCTCGATCCCGGCGCCGAGCGCCCCATCCGGCACCACCATTCGGCGCAGGTCCCGCGGACGCTCAATTAGCGGGCCGGGTTGGAACCGACTACTTATTACGGCATTGATTCAGAACAACCAGGGGAATAAAACGCTATTGACGGCGCCGTTCAGGTTAATGAGTATCCGGACAGTTGGCGACGCGCGACCGCGCCATTTCCCTTGCAAACCAATCCAGATGAGAGGAGTGAATGATGGGTATCAGTGAGAGTGGCAACATTTTGCGCAAGCTTGAGGCAGGCAAGCGCAAGCCCCGCGTGATCGTGATCGGGACCGGGCTGTCCGGAATCTGCATGGGGATGCGGTTGATGGCTGCCGGTTACGACGATCTGGTGCTGCTGGAGCAGGCCGATCGCTGCGGTGGCACCTGGCACTACAACCAGTATCCCGGTCTGCGCTGCGACGTTCCCTCCCACTACTATCAGTACAGCTTCGAACCCAGCGCCGAATGGAGCCAGCGTTTCTGCGGCGGCGAGGAAATCCGCCAGTACTTCGAGAACATGGCGCGCAAATACCATGTCTTCGAACGTATTCGCTTCAGCACTCAGGCCAGGCACGCCGAATGGACCGGCAACGGATGGACCGTCGATATCGAGCACGACGGCACCAGCGAAAAACTGCACTGCGACATCCTGATCAGTTCCTGCGGCATCCTGGTGCGGCCCAAGTATCCCGATATTCCCGGTCTCGACACCTTTGCCGGCAAAACCATTCACACCGCGCGCTGGGATAACAGCGTGGATCTGACCGGCAAGCGCGCCGCCATCATCGGCTGCGGTTCGACCGGCGTGCAGATGGTCGAGCCCTTGTCCAAAGTGTGCAGCAAGGTGATTTCCTTCCAGCGCACGCCGCAGTGGGTGGTGCCGATTCCCAACCGCAAGTATGGCGAAACGGGCAAACGCCTGGCGCGCAGGTTCCCGATCATTTCCAAGTTCTACTACGTCGCTTTCCGCTTCGCGATGGAACAGATGATGGGCCGCGGCATCATCAGGGACGGCTGGTCGCGCAAGATGGTGGGCAAGCTGTGCCGGTGGAACCTCGATACCGTCAAGGATCCAATCCTGCGCGCCAAGCTGACGCCCAACTACACCGCCATGTGCAAACGCCTGGTGATGTCGTCCGACTATTACCCGGCGCTGCAGAAGCCCAATGTCGAACTGGTCACCGATGGCATCGATCATATCGAGCCGCGCGGGATCGTCACCAAGGACGGCAAGCTCCATGAGCTCGACGTCATCGCGCTCGCCACCGGCTATCACGCCGGTGAATACATGCTTCCCATGACCATGACCGGGGAAAACGGCGTTACCCTCGACGATGTATGGAAGGACGGCCCGCGCGGTTATCGCACCGTGGGGCTGCCCGGTTTCCCCAACTTCTTCATGGTCATGGGTCCCCACAGCCCGGTGGGCAATTTCTCGCTGGCGTCGATCGCCGAAACCCAGTCCGCCTATATCATGAAATTTGTCGATCTATGGGCGGAGCGCAAGTTTGAGACGGTTTCCCCGCGCGAGGATGCGACCGAACGCTTCAATGCCGAGATGCTGGCCAACATGAAGAACACCGTCTGGACCACGGGCTGCAAAAGCTGGTACCTCGATGAGAAAGGCGTCCCGGGTTCCTGGCCCTGGACCGCCACCAGGTTCCGCAACGATCTGCAGGATCCGCGCTTGCAGGAGTACGAAATCGCCTGACGACAGGGGGTCCCGGTGGGTCCGGGACCCCGGCCGGGCATCGCGATCGACACCTCGGTTGACAATGACCGCCACGGCGGAATAATGAAACGCCGCGCGGTCAGACTCGCACGGATTTCACCCCCAACTCGTTCCCATCGGAGACACCCACATGCCAGGGACTGCCCTAGCCAGATTTTCACCCCTTAGCGCCATCGCCGCCGTCGCCGTTGCATCCTTCATCGCCATCGGCGGGTGCAATGCCACCACCCCGACCCTGGGCGGTGGCAGCAACACCGCCACGGGCGCGGCCGCGGGCGGCACCAGTTCGGGCGCCAACCCCCAGCTCGAACACTGCGACAGCACCCTCGGCACCATGGCGGTCGATGAGGACCGGACCGCGCCCTGGTATTACCGCTTGAGCACGGAATACAGACTCGACTCCACGGTGCCCGTGTTGCGCGCCATGATTCAGCAATCGAACTGTTTCGTGGTGGTTGAGCGTGGCGCGGCGCTGAACAACATGATGCGCGAGCGCGAAATGGCCGAATCCGGCGAAATGCGCCAGGGCAGCAAAATGGGCAAGGGCCAGATGGTCGCGGCCGACTACACCATGAGTCCGACCATCAATTTCAGCGAGAAGGGCACCGGCGCCATTGGCGGTCTGCTGGGCGGCGCGCTCGGCGGCGTCGCCGGGGTGGTGGCGGGTGGCCTCAAGGCGAACGAAGCCTCCACCACGCTGCTGCTGATCGACAACCGCTCGGGCGTGCAGTTGTCCGCCGCGCAGGGCAGCGCCAAGAATTACGACATCGCCGGTTTCGGTGGCGGTTTCTTCGGTGGGGTTGCCGGTCTCGGGGGTTACACCAACACGCCCGAAGGCAAGATCATTACCGCGTCCTTCATGGATTCCTTCAACCAGATGGTGCGCGCACTGCGCAACTACAAGGCGCAAAGCGTGGAAGGCGGCCTCGGTACCGGCGGTACCCTCAAGGTCAATTAGCCCGCCGGCGCGGCGCTCCCCCGGGACGCTCCGGTTGCCAGACCAGAAAAGCCGGCGTTTGCCGGCTTTTCTGGTGTTACTCCTCGACGCCGGCAATCAGCGGGTTGAAGATGGTGTAGAGGAACACCTTGGCGGGCAGATCGCCCAGGTGTTTCTGGATCAGGGGTTTGACGTCACGCCAATCCAGATCGCCGACCCCGGTGCCGATCTTGGGTAGCGCCAGGCTCCGGAAATTTTCCCGCAGCGCGAGTTCCCGCAGTTGCGCCAGCGCCTGATCCACCCATTCGATTTGGGCCTTGCCGTGATGGTCGGGCGCGGCGGCGCGGATGAACAGGCTCACGACGCGCGGCCCGGCGCCGTTGCGCCACGACCACAGGCTGCCGGGTGAGGGCGGCGCGGCGGCCCGGAGTTGCGCAAAATCCTCGACGATTCCCGGGTGCTTCTGGCTGACGGCCAGCGCCACACCCTGGGAAAAATCTTCATCCGGCGCGATGCCCTGTACGATGGCGTCGGCTTTGCTGAAGGCGATGTTGCCTACCAAGGCTTCTTTGATCATGGGAGTGTCCTCACACTGATGTTTGAACGCACGGCTTCAGTATGGGATGCGGTTGAATACGCACCATGATGCAAATCATGGGTTTGATTTTTGTCGACACCGCGTATTTCATGGCGCGGGTCTCCAATTGGCAGAGGACCTGAAGCGTGACCACCACGGAGCAGAGCATCCGTCTCATCCTGTCCTGCCCGGACCGGGTCGGGATCGTAGCGGCCATCAGTTCGTTTCTTGCCGCGGAAGGTGGTCTGATCACCGAAGCCAACCACTACCGCGACCCGGAGTCGGAATGGTTCTTCGCGAGACAGGTGATTTCCGCCGCCTCGCTGCCCTATGGCATCGACGAGCTGCGTCGCCGTTTCGCGCCGGTGGCGGCGGAGTTCGCGTTGAACTGGCAGGCCGTCGCCACCGCCACGCCCAAGCGCGTGGTGGTGATGGTGAGCCGGCAGGCGCACTGCCTGGCCGACCTGCTGTATCGCTGGCGCAGCGGCGAATTACCCTGCGAGATCGCCGCCGTGGTTTCCAATCACGATGACTTGCGCGGTTATGTGGAGTGGCACGGCATTCCTTACCATTACCTGCCGGTGGCAGCGGGCGCCCGTGCCGCCCATTTCGACGCGGTCGCGGAAGTGTTCGCCAACCTGAGCCCCGACGTGGTGGTGCTGGCGCGTTACATGCAAATCCTGCCGGGACATCTATGCCAGGATTACGCCGGCCGGCTGATCAACATCCACCACAGTTTTCTGCCCGCCTTCGCGGGCGCGCGGCCCTACCATCAGGCCGCCGAGCGCGGGGTGAAGCTGATTGGCGCCACCTGCCACTATGTCACCGAGGATCTCGACGCCGGACCCATCATCGACCAGGACATTGCCCGCATCAGTCATCACGACAGCGTCGACGACATGGTGCGCAAGGGCAAGGACATCGAGAAGATCGTACTGGCGCGGGGGCTGCGTTTTCACCTCGAAGACCGCGTCTTGATCCACGGCAACAAAACCGTGGTTTTCGAGTAGACGCCGGCGCACGCGCTGTTGCACTATCGCGCCCGCGCCGCGCGCGGGGCGACATCCATGCATCGGCCAGGAGCGGCAGTTGAGTACGCAAATTCCGTCTGGCACCGAAGTCGCCGATGAAGTCACCGATGTCGCCATCATCGGCGCCGGGCCGGTCGGTCTGTTCGCGGTGTTCGAATGCGGCATGCTGCAACTGCGCTGCCACGTTGTCGATGCCTTGCCGGCGCTGGGCGGACAGTGCGTCGCGCTGTATCCGGAAAAACCCATCTACGATATTCCCGCGGCGCCCGCGGTAACGGCCAGCGAGCTGATCGCACGCCTTGACCAGCAGATCGCGCCCTTCCGGCCCCGGTTTCATCTGGATCAGCAGGTCACGGAACTTCAGCGCCGCGACGATGCCTGGGAGTTGACGACCTCGCGCGGAACGCGGATTCGCGCCCGTGCGGTGATGATCGCCGCCGGGGTCGGCGCCTTCGGTCCCAATCGCCCGCCCCTGCCCGGCATCGAGCAGTACGAAGGGCGCTGCGTGCACTACCTGGTCGCGGAACGGGAGCGCTTCCGGGGTCAGCGCCTGATAATCGCCGGTGGCGGCGACTCGGCCCTGGATTGGGCCATCGCGCTGGCCGATGTCGCCGCGGAGATTCATGTCATCCACCGCCGCGAGCAGTTTCGCGCCGCGCCCGAGACCAGCGCGCGCCTGCACGAACTGGCGGCGGCAGGAAAACTTCAGTTGGTCATTCCCTACCAGTTGGCGGCGCTCGAGGGCGATGGCGAGCGCCTTGCCGCAGTGGTCGTCAAAACCCTCAAGGGCGAGGCGCGGCGCATCCCGGCGGATCACCTGCTCGCATTTTTCGGACTCGCCAGCAAGCTCGGCCCCATCAATGACTGGGGGCTGGGTGCCCACAACGGCGTGATCCCGGTAGACCCCTCGACCGGTGCCACCAGCGTGCCCGGCGTGTTTGCCATCGGCGATATCGCGGGCTATCCCCGCAAGCTCAAGTTGATTCTGACCGGCTTTGCCGAAGCGGCTCACGCCGCCCACGCTGCCTATGCCGTGGTGCATCCCGACCGGGCGCTGCATTTTGAGCATTCGACCACGGCCGGCGTTCCGATCCCGGCATCCTGAGCCGTCGTACGCCTTCATCGTCCCAACCATCGCCAATCACAGGAGTCATTCATGCCGGTAATCAATTTCGTCACCACCTCAGGCGAAACCCTCGCACTGGCCGCGGAAAACGGACGCTCGATCATGGAGGTGGCCAAGGCCAACGACCTGCCGATGCTCGCCGCCTGCGGCGGTGCCCTGGCCTGCGCCACCTGCCATGTGATCGTCGACGAGGACTGGTACGACCGCCTCGATCCGCCCAGCGAGGATGAGGAAGACTTGCTGGACACCGCGCACGGACTCACGCCGACTTCCCGGCTGTGCTGCCAGATTCGGGTCAGCGACGCCCTCGACGGTATCCGGGTGACTCTCACGCCCATGGACTGAGAGGGTCGCGCTCCGCGGTGGCCAGCGCGGAGCGGGGTGTGATACAACCATCCCGTGCCCTGCGAGGATTGCCACCATGATGCCCCCCGACAACCCCCGCGCCCGGTTCGCCGCCCAGGTCGGCGGGCCGGACGCCGAGCTCGATCTGATCGAGGCCGCGCTGCTGATCGCCGCCGAGCACGACCTTGGTGTGGATCTGGTGGCGTGCCGAGCGCAGCTCGACGCTCTGGCGCAACGCGCGCGCGCGGCGCTGGTGACCGATGCTACCCGGCTGTGCTGGTTTCTCGCCGAGTCCGAAGGTTTTCGCGGCAATGCCAGGGACTACTACAACCCCGATAACAGTTACCTCGACCGGGTGCTCGCGACCCGGTCCGGCATACCGATTTCGCTGGCGCTGATCTATCTGCGCGTCGCCGAGGCGCTCGGTCTGGACGCGGCGGGGGTGGGGTTTCCCGGCCACTTTCTGGTCCGGATCGCCGCACCCGGGAGCGCCACCGCCGAACTGATCGATCCTTTCACCGGACGCGCCCTCAGCCGTGACGACTGTAGGGCGCTGCTTCAAACCGGCACCCGGGGAACGGTGGAATTTTCCGAGCAACTGCTGCAACCCGCGCGCAAACGCGAGATCCTGCAGCGCATGTTGCGCAACCTGAAGATGATCTACCTCCAGCGCGAGGACTACGAAGAAAGCCTGAGCCTCTGCGACCGCCTGCTGCTGATCGATGCCGATTCGCTGCAGGACGTGATGGACCGCGTCTTGATACTGGAGAAGTTGGAGTGTTTCGGGCCGGCCGCCGACGCACTGGAGCGCTTGCTGGCCCGCACCGAACTCGCCGCCCGCCCCGAGGCAATGGCATCGGTAGCGCGCAAGATCGAACAACTGCGCAGCCGCACGCGCGGCGCTACCCTTCACTGACTTCAACCTGAGCGCGAGCCCGCCGATGAACGACAGGATCACCCTTCCCAAAGCCAACCTGATACAGAAATTCGCGGCATCCCGCCCGGGCGCCTGGTTGCTGGCGCGGACCGGTCATCACCTGGACCGGGTTTTTCTGCGGCTGTCCGGAGAGCGGGTGATGTTGTCCGGCCTGCTGGTCGGACTGCCCGTGGTGATGCTGGACGCCATCGGTGCCAAAACCGGCCGCGTGCGCCGCATCCCGCTGCTGTGCATCCGGGATCGGCAGCAGGAAGGCGACTTCGCCCTCATCGCGTCGAACTTCGGCCAGGGCCACAATCCCGCCTGGTATTACAACCTCAAGGCCCATCCCGAAGTTTCCTGCACCCTCAACGGCAAGGTCGCGAGCTATCGCGCCCATGAGGCGGAGGGCGACGAGTACCAGCGCTTCTGGCGCTACGCACTCGCCACCTATATCGGGTTTCCGGGGTACAAGCAGCGTGCCGGTGCGCGCCACATCCCGATCATGGTGCTGCGGCGGATTGGCGGGGCTTAGCCGCTTGTTGAAAAACTGCTGCGGCAACCATCTGCTTCGTTGCGCGGTGCTCGCTCCCTCGCCTATCTATCCGATATGTCTCGGTCGCTGCGCGCCGTGCGCCTCGCAGCTGGCCGCCTCGCGACGTTTTTCAACAAGCTGTTAGCCGCTTTACAACCCGCTGCGGGTCAGTACACCACCACCGAGCGGATGCTCTCGCCCGCGTGCATCAGGTCGAAGCCGCGGTTGATATCGGCAAGCGGCAAGCGGTGGGTGATGAGGGGATCGATGCTGATCTTCCCCTCCATGTACCAGTCGACGATACGCGGCACATCGGTGCGGCCGCGCGCGCCGCCGAACGCGACCCCGTGCCACGAGCGGCCGGTGACGAGCTGGAATGGCCGGGTGGCGATTTCCTGGCCGGCACCCGCCACCCCGATGATGTAGGACTCGCCCCAGCCCTTGTGGCAGCACTCCAGCGCCTGCCGCATCACCTTGACGTTGCCGATGCATTCGAAACTGTAGTCGGCGCCGCCCCGGGTGAGGTCGAGCACCGCCGCCACCACGTCCGGCTCCTTCGACGCATCGATGAAATCGGTCATCCCGAACTGGCGCGCCAGCGCCACCTTGGCGGGATTGATGTCGACGCCGACGATCTGGCGTGCCCCCACCAGGCGCGCGCCCTGGATCACATTGAGGCCGATGCCGCCGAGCCCGAACACCACCACCCGCGCGCCGGGTTCGACGCGGGCGCGAAACACCACGGCGCCGATGCCGGTGGTGACGCCGCAGCCGATGTAACAGATCTTGTCGAAGGGCGCGTCGGGGCGCACCTTGGCCAGCGCGATCTCGGGCAGCACCGTGTAGTTGGAGAACGTCGAGCAACCCATGTAGTGCAGCAGCGGCTCGCCATCCAGCGAGAAGCGGCTGCTGCCGTCCGGCATCCGGCCCTGGCCCTGGGTGGTGCGAATCGCCTGACACAGATTGGTTTTCGGATGCAGGCAGTACTCGCACTGACGGCATTCGGGCGTGTAAAGCGGGATCACATGATCGCCGGGCTGCACCGAGGTCACTCCCGCGCCGATTTCCACCACCACGCCCGCGCCTTCGTGACCCAGGATCGCCGGAAACAGCCCTTCGGGGTCGTCCCCCGACAGGGTGAAAGCGTCGGTGTGGCAGATCCCGGTGGCCTTGATCTCGATCAGCACCTCGCCGGCGCGCGGGCCTTCGAGGTCGACGTCGCAGACTTCCAGGGGTTTGCCGGCACCGAAGGCTACCGCGGCTTTGGTTTTCATGGGCAAGTCTCGGTCCAGGGGAGCAGTGCCGGACCCTCAGCCCAGCACATCGCGAATCGATTGTCGCAACCGTGCGACGAAGAGGTCAATTTCCGCTTCGCCGATGATGAGCGGCGGCGACATCACCAGGTTGTCGCCCACCGCGCGGCACAGCAGGCCGTTTTCCCAGCAGCGGTTGTGCACCGGCACGCCGACCCCGCCCGGATACTTGACCGCATCGGGCGCCAGGGTGACGGCGCCCAGCAGGCCATAGTTGCGGATGTCGATCAGATGCGGGATGTCGCGCAGACTGTGCAGGGCGTCTTCCCAGTAGCGACCGATGGGGCCGGAAGCGCGCGTGAGCAGGCCCTCGCGCTCGTAGATCTCGAAGGCAGCCAGGCCCGCCGCCGCTGCCACCGGCGCGCCCGCGTAGGTATTACCGTGGAAAATCTCGGGTACGCCCGCCGGCGCCGCGTCGAAAATGGCCTGCTGGATGTCCCGCTGCACGAACACGCCGCCCATGGGCACGGTGCCGCCGTTGATGGCCTTGGCGGTGGTCATGATGTCCGGCGTCACCCCGAACTCGATGGCGGCGAAGACCGACCCCGTGCGGCCAAAGCCGGTGACCACCTCGTCGAAGATCAGCAGGATATCGTGGCGGGTGCAGAGCTCGCGCAGGCGTTGCAGGTAACCCACGGGCGGCGGCACCATGCCGCCGGCGCCGACGATGGGCTCCACCACCACCGCGCAGATATTCTCGGCGCCGCGCTGGGCGATGAGTTTTTCCAGGGCGTCGAGTTTGTTGGCGCCCTGTTGCGGCAGCCCGCGACTGAAGGCGTTGGCGGCAATATCGAGCAGGTCGGGCAGGAAATCGACATTGTCGAGGGTCGGAAAACCCTTGCGATTGTTGGGAATCCCTTGCAGGGACGTGCCGCCGACATTGACGCCGTGGTAGCCCCGCTCGCGGGCGATGAAGCGCGTCTTGCCGGCCTTGCCCCGGGCGCGCTGCCAGACGTGGGCGATCTTGATCGCGGTCTCGACCGCTTCGGAACCCGAGTTGGTGAAGAACACCCGGTCGAGCCCGGGCGGCGCATAGTGCGCCAGCTTCTCGGCGAAGCGAAAGGTCACCGGCGCACCGAACTGGAACGGCGGCGCGAAATCCATCTCCAGCAACTGCCGGTGGACCGCATCCGCCACCTCGCGCCGGCTGTGGCCGAGATTGACGCACCAGAGCCCGGCGGTGATGTCGAGCACCTCGCGCCCGTCCGGCGTGTAGACGAAGCAGCCCTCGGCGCGGGCGATCAGGCGCGGGTTCTGGCGGAAACCGCGCACGTTGGTAAAGGGCTGCCACCAGTGGCTCAGGTCGAGGTCGGTCATCGGCGGATTCAGTTCCTGCGGGGCCGGCAGTTTAACAGTTCGTTGAAAAACAGCTGCGGCGGCCATCTGCTTCGTTGCGCGGTGCTCGCTCCCTCGCCTATCTATCGGATAGGTCTCGGTCGCTGCGCGCCGCGCGCCGCGCACCTGGCCGCCTCGCGACGTTTTTCAACAAGCCGTTGAGTAATAAAAGGCCTGCTTCCCAGTTCGGTTGCGACCCGCTCGCAATTGGCCAGTGGACCTGCTATCGTGGGCAAACATCACTGTCGGCATCAACTTACCAGTGTAATCTTATGATAATGCTTGAGTTATTCCGATGAGCTCTCCAGCCGACGGGCAGGCTGTGGAGGGCCAGTCACTCGAATACGGCGATCTGATCATCGCCTACCTGGAGCAACTGGGCGTCGAGTATGTGTTCGGCATCCCCGGCGGTGCCATCGAACCCTTCTACAACGCCCTGGCGCGCAGCGAACGGCGCGGCGGGCCGCGGGCGATCGTCGCCCGCCACGAAACCGGCGCCGCCTTCATGGCCGACGGCTACGCGCGCAACACCGGCAAACTGGGCGTGTGCTGCGCCACCACCGGTCCCGGGGCGACCAACCTGATCACCGGGGTCGCCTCGGCCTACGAAAATCACATTCCAATGCTGGTGATCACCGCGCAGACCGCGTTGTCGACTTTTGGGCGGGGAGCGCTACAGGAGTCTTCCTGCACGGGGGTCAATACCGTGGAACTCTTCCACTATTGCGCCCGCTACAGCACGCTTGTTTCTCATGTCGAGCAGTTCGAGCACAAGCTGATCACGGCGATCATGACGGCGTTCTCCTCGCCCATGGGGCCGGCGCATATCAGCGTGCCCACGGACATCATGCGGCGCCTTTACCCTTACCGTGGCCCCAGCTACTCCCTGCCAAAACTGCTCGACAAACCGGCGCTGTTCGATGCCGAGGCCGTGGAAAAACTTTGCGAAGAGTTGAAGGAAACCAAGGCCCCCGTGTTTCTGATTGGAGACGAAGCGGGTGAAGCAATCGGCTTGATTTTGACTCTCGCTATCAGATTGAACGCTTTGCTGATTGTCACACCCCACGGAAAAGGCTTGGTAAGCCCATTCCACCCGCTATTTCGGGGGGTAATCGGGTTTTCAGGGCACAAAAGTGCCCAGCAATTGCTGACGGACCCGCATGTGGACCGAATCTTTGTGATCGGGGCCAGCCTGGGTGAATGGGCAAGCAATGGATGGGATAGGCGCCTGTTCGGCCGGCGCCTTATTCATATCGAGTCGACCGAAGCGAACTTGGCCAAGACCCCCATGGCTGCGCTTCATGTGCGGGGGCGAGTCAAAACGATTTTCGAACAGGTGCTCGGGAGGCTCGATAACGAACCTTCGGCCGCGAAAGGGCTCAGCGACGTAACGACGCGAGGTGCCCGGGGAAAAGGCCACCGACACTTCATGCTGGATGACGAGGATGGGTATGACTCCGACGAGGTGCCCATCAAGCCGCAGCGGTTGATGCGGGACCTACCTTCGATCTTTCCGCCAAATACGCACTACCTTGCCGATTCCGGAAATAGTTTTTCGTGGGCAACGCATTATCTGCACACCTATGATCGACGTATGTCTGGACAGCGGGATGGCCGGCGAGGATTGTTTCAGGTGGCAATGGAGTTCGCTTCCATGGGTTGGGCCATAGGCTCTGCAATTGGGGTTGCGTTGGGCTGTCCCGGCGATCCGGTTGTCTGTCTGGTCGGCGACGGCAGCATGTTGATGGCTGGGCAGGAAATTACGGTTGCCATCCAGGAAGAGTTGCCCGTCATCTTCATCGTATTGAATGACAGCGCCTATGGAATGGTTCGACATGGTCAGAAACTGACTGGTGGCGAGAGTATCGGTTTTAAACTCCCGAACATTGATTTCGCGGCCTTTGCCGAATCGATGGGAGTTCCAGGTTACGTGATTCGATCACCCGACGATTTACAGAAATTGAATCCCTTGCGCCTGTGTGGCCGAAATGGCCCGTCTTTGCTGGACGTCCGCATAGACGGCAATGAAGTGCCACCCATCGGTCTGCGCACCCGGATAATCAAAGATGGCCAGTGAGATCGAATGAGCGGGCAACCGAAGGAACAAATCGTCACCAAGATCTGGCGTGAAGAACCGGAACCGGACAACCCCTTTGCCGCCCGCGCCTGTTACTGCTCCGGATTCGACGTCTACGGCGACCTGCTGGGCAGGATTTCCTGGATTCAATATCTCTGGCTGTTGATTCGGCTGGAACCGCCCACCGCGGCGCAGGCGCAACTGCTCGAAGTCCTGGCCGTGGGCCTGGCCAACCCCGGCCCCCGGGAGCCCAGCGTGCATGCCGCCATGTGCGCCGGCGTGGGCGGCTCCACGCGCGCCTCCGCGTTGATCGCCGCGCTTTCGGTGGGCGCCGGCAACCTGGGTGGGGCGCGCGATGTCTTCGCGGCCATGGGCAACTGGGCCGCTTGCGGTACCGACCTCGCGGCCTGGCGGGAGCGCATCCGCAATCCGCCGGTGGAGGAGCGCACCGATGTCTGGCCGCCCTTCGAGCACAGCCCCGGGTTCGACCCCAATGGCGCCGGCTGCCCCACGCCGGTGCGGCAATTGTTGAACCACCTCACGGCGCTGGATGCCGGCCCGGTGCTACCCTGGCTCCAGCAGAATCGTGAAGCATTGCAACGGGAGGCCGATGCCCCCTTGGCATTTTCCGGCCTCGCCGCCGCCGCCCTGCATGCCCTGGGCTTCACCCCGGAACAGGGCGAGATGCTGTTTCTGCTGCTGCGCCTACCGGGGGCTGCCGCCCATGCCCTGGAACAGGACAGGAGTTGGGCACGGTTCCCGTTTTTCGGCAATGGTCTGACGCTCACGGATGACCCCGGTCCATGGAGTCCCGATCATGAGTGAAACCAAAGGCCCGGAATTGCTGGCCCGTTGCGAGGATAACTGGGTGACCGCCATGGGCGCCTGGTTTCCGGAGGGCCGCGTGGTGCTGCGGGGCAGGGATGTGCTGAACGATCTCGGCCATCGCCGCTGGATGGAGTATTTCATCTACGGGATCAACGGCCTGGAGGATTCCAGGTTCGCCCGCTTCGTCGAGGGGGTCTGGGCGCTGACCACCAGCTACCCGGATCCAAGAATATGGAACAACCGGGTGGCCGCGCTTGCCGGGACTGCCAGATCGACGGGGGTTCTGGCGCTGGCCGCTGGTGTTGCTGTGTCCGAAGCCTCCGTTTATGGCTTGAGACCGATCAAAGGCGCTTTGGATTTTCTCTATCGCGCTGACCGCAAACTTTCCGAAGGAGCGGCCCTGGAGGACGTGGTTTGGGAAGAGCTGCGCACCCATCGCAATGTGTTCGGCTATGGTCGCCCCATTACCTTGGCGGACGAACGAGTCGGCCCCTTGATGAAGTTTGCCCATTCCCTGGGGATGGGCAAGGGTAAATTCATCCAGCTGGCATTTGAAATCGAAAAGATCTTGAAAGAATCCCGGCTGAAGCATCAGATGAATATCGCCGGCGCCGTTGCCGGGTTGGTCGCAGACGAAGGACGTACGCCGGATGATCACTACTATATGGCGGCGCTTTCCTTCGTGGCTGGGATGATGCCTTGCTATATCGATAGCCTTGGCAAGCCGGAAGGCAGCCTGTTCCCGCTCGGGGTTACCAGAATCGACTACAAAGGCCCGCCTGAACGGCGCTGGGGTGAGACATGAAAAACTACCACAGAACCCTGCACTTCGGGGCACTGCTTGCGCTGCTGCCTGTGGTTGCCTTGGCCCAGCCCAGCCCAGAGGAGGAACTGGCCGAACTCTACGGCGGCGAAGAATTTGTGCGCATCGCCACCGGCGTCGCCCAGCCGGTGTCCAAGGCCCCGGCGGTGGCCTCCATCATTACTGCCGACGAAATCCGTGCCATAGGGGCAACCGATATCGACGAGGTGCTGGAGACGGTGCCCGGGCTGCATGTGGCGCGCAGCGCATCCGGATACAACCCAATTTATGTATTTCGCGGCATGTACTCCGACGTCAATCCCCAGGTTCTGATGCTGATCAATGGTATTCCGTTGACAAACCTGAACTTAGGGGATCGAGGGTTTGGTTGGGGCGGAATGCCCGTGGAAGCCATCTCGCGGATCGAGGTGGTGCGCGGGCCGGGCTCGGCGGTCTATGGTGCCGATGCCTTTGCCGGAGTGATCAATATCGTCACCAAGACCCCGGAGGAGATGGAAGGGCTGTCGCTCGGCACCCGCGCCGGCAGCTTCGACACCCAGACGGGATGGCTGCAGTACGGCGGCAGCAGCGGTGAGCTCAGCTATGGCGCAGTGATCGAGGCCTTCCGGAGCGATGGTCAGCGCGAGCGTGTGGCGGCCGATGGGCAAAGCTTTCTGGATGCAGTTTCCGGCACCAGCGCCTCCCTGGCGCCCGGCCCGGTAAATCTCCACCGGGAGAACCTGGATGCAAGGCTGGAGCTGGGATACCGGAATCTCACTTTCCGTGGCGGCGCGCAAGTCAGAAACGACGGTGGCGTCGGGGTCGGGGTAACTCAGGTACTGGACTCCCAGGGCGCGGTCGGCAGCGAACGCTTCAACGCCGATCTGACCTACGACAACCCGACCCTGACGGACAATCTCGGCCTGAAGATCCAGGGCAGCACATTGTTCACCAGCCAGGAGGTGGACGAGGATCTTCGCCTCTTCCCCCCCGGCTCCCGGGGCCCGTTTTTCACGCCCTTGGGGGCGCCCATCTTCCCGCCCTTTCCGGATGGCATCATCGGCAATCCCGAGCTCTGGGAGCGCCACTACCGGTTCAACGCCACCAGCCTGTATCAGGGGTTTCGGGATCACAAGGTTTCCCTGGGCACCGGCTATCACTACGGCGAGGTGTACAAGACCGAGGAAACCAAGAACTTCGGTATCGACCCGGCCACCGGCCAGTTCATCCTGCCGGGTTCTCCGCTGGTGGATGTCTCCGATACCCCGCTGGTGTTTCTGCCCGAGGGCCGGCGCGAGAACACCCATGTCTTCGTCCAGGACATCTGGCATTTTGCCCGCGACTGGGAGCTCACCGCCGGGGTCCGCTACGATCACTTTTCCGATTTCGGCGATACCACCAACCCCCGTGTGGCCCTGGTGTGGTCGGCGCGCCGCAACCTGACCTTCAAGGCACTCTACGGCGAGGCCTTCCGGGCGCCCTCGTTCTCCGAGACCCGGGTGCAGTCGAATCCGGCGTTTCTGGGCAACCCGACGCTGAAGCCGGAACAGCTCAAGAGCTACGAGCTTGCCGTCAACTACCAGCCCACCTTCGATCTGACCCTGGATTTCAACGTCTTCCATTACCAGTGGGATGACGCCATCCAGTTCGTCGCGGACCCCGCCGCCGGCACCCGCACCGCCCAGAATGCCGGTGAGCAGACCGGCTACGGCGCCGAGTTCGCGCTCTCCTGGGAGGCCACCGAGGCGCTGACCCTGACCGGCAATCTGGCGCTGCAAAAATCCCAGGACCAGTTGACCGGCGAGGATGCCGGCAATGCGCCGGAGCATCAGAGCTATGTGCGCGCCGACTGGGATTTCCTGCCCGGTTGGACGCTGGATGTGCAGACCAACTGGGTGGCATCGCGCAACCGGGTGTTCGGCGACCCGCGCGCTGATATCGGCGACCATGTGATCACCGACCTGACCCTGCGCAAGCGCCAATGGGCGCCCGGGCTCGAGGTGGCCGTGCTGGTCAAGAACCTGTTCGACGACAATGCGCGCGAGCCCAGCCTCGACGGAGATCCGGTTCCGCCGATCCCCGACGATCTGCCCCTGGCCGGCAGGGCTGCGTTCCTGGAAGTGCGCTATACCCCCAACACGCCTTAGCATGTGGGAACCACCAGTAGGGAAACCGGTACCGTCGCCATGCACTGCCTGACGCGCTTTGTCCTGATATCGATCGCGCTGCTGGCCGCCGGACAGGCGCTGGCCCAGCCGGTGGTGATCCTCTATCCCGCGGTGCGCGAACCCTATGCCGGGATCTACCGGGATACCCTCGCCGGGATCGAGCAGTCCTACAAGGGGGTCAGCCGGAGCCTGCCGGTACAACCCGGGCGCGACCTCGCCCCGGGAGTGCTCGCGGACGACTCCCGCATCGCGGTCGCGCTGGGCGACAGCGCGGCGCGCGCCCTGAGCGAACTGCAACCCCTGGTTCCGGTGATCACCACCGCGACCGCGGATATCCCCTTCCAGCGGCGCCATCGGCTGGCCTACTACCCCGACCCGCCCATGCTGCTGGCGCAGCTGCGCCGGCTTCAGCCTGGAGTCGAGCGCGTGAAACTGGTCGCGGCACCGGAGATCGGAGACTACGTGGACCGCGTGCGGCAGGAAATGGCCGCCGCCGGGCTCGGGCTGGACGTGTGCGACGCCGACGACCTCAAGGCAGCGGCCGACTGTTATCGGCAGCTGCTGAGCCAGGCATCCGCCACGGACGCGATCTGGCTGCTGCAGGGTGGCAAGCTGCTGGAGCCGACCCTGCTGTCCTACATCCTCGATGCCGCCTGGCGACGGCAACTCCTGATCTTCTCGTCGAATCCCACCCACGCCGGCCGCGGCGCCCTGTTCGCGATCTACCCGGACGACGAAGCCGCCGGGCGCCAGCTCGGCGCCCTGATCGAGGAGTGCTTGCGCCGATGCAATGGCGAGGCCTCTCAAGTCAGCTACCTGCGCGAGATGAAGGTAGTGTTGAACGAGCGCACCAGCCGCCACCTGGGCCTGACCATCAGCCCCGAGGCGCGCCAGAGCGCCGATCTGATTCTCTGAGGATGCGCGGTTCAATGCGGACAGTTCGATTGCGTAGCCTCAGGTTTCGGCAACAGCTTGCGCTGATGTTTATCGTCGGCGCCGTGCTGATGGCGCTGGTGGGCTCGATCGGTGCCAGCCGATTTGCCAGCGATCTGGTGGCCGATGAAATGCGCCAGCAGGGCATCACCGTGGCGCGCACCCTGGGCCTTCACGCCAAGCTCGCCATGCTCTACGAGAGCAAGGAAGCCGCGGTCGACGCCGTCAAGTCCATCGCCGGTTTTCCCGATGTCGAAGTGCTGGAGATTCGTTCCGCGGGGGGAGCCTTGCTGTACGGCGGCGGCGTCGCATCGATATTTCCACAGGCGGTGTCGGCGGCTGGCGCCGACCTGGCCGAGCTCGACCTGGCGGATCGCTGGCTGTTCAGGGTGCGGGTGTATGCGGAATTCGCGCCGGACGCCACCGGCACCGGCGAGATGGAAACTCCCGAATACCTGGGCAGCGTGACCATTGCGTTGTACAAGCGTACCCAGCAGGAACTGGCGCAGCGCATTTTCGCGGGGATTGCCGTCGCATTTTCCCTGGCCGCCGCAGCGCTGCTGTTGTTCCTGATCCAGATGTCCCACCGGCTGACCCGGCCGCTCGAAGCGCTGGCACTGATCATGCGCCAGGCCGAGGAGGGTGACCTGCGGGTGCGCGCCGACCTGCACGGCGGGCAGCCGGAGCACGGCGGGCAGACGGAGGTAGTGCAGATGCAGCACGCCTTCAACGCCATGATGGAGGAACTCCAGAATCGCGAGCGTGAGCTGCAGCGCGCCCGCGACGCGGCGGTGGAATCCGCCCGCCTCAAGGGGGAATTCGCCGCCAATGTTACCCACGAGCTCCGCACCCCCATGAATGGCGTTCTGGGTCTGCTCGATCTGCTGTCCGACGGGAAGCTCAATGCCCGCCAGGCCGAATATGTGGAGCTGGCGCGCAAGTCCGCCGAGAGCTTGCTGAGCCTCGTGGACAACATTCTGGATTTTTCGAAGAACGATAGCGGGGTCGCGCAGCAGGAACCCGGCGAAATCATTGTGCGCGATCTGATCGAGGATAGCGTCGAGCTGGTTGGAACCCAGGCGCTCGGCAAGGGAGTGGATATCGGCTATTCCATGGCGATGGAGGTTCCGGGAACGCTCAGCATCGACGCCTCCAAGGTCAAGCAGGTGCTGATCAACCTGTTGGGAAACGCGGTCAAATTCACCGAGCTGGGTGAAGTGTTCCTCACCGTCACCCGCTCGTCGGACGATGAGTCCCGTCTGCGCTTCGCGGTTTCGGATACCGGCATCGGTATCGACCCCGCGGTGCAACGGCAAATTTTCGAACCCTTTACCCAGGGCGACGCGTCCACCAGCAAACGTTATCAGGGCACCGGACTCGGCCTGACCATCTCGCGGCAACTGGTCGAGATGATGGGTGGCGAGATTGGAGTCGACAGCGCGCCGGGCCGCGGCAGCACCTTCTGGTTCGAACTGCCCTGCGCCGCGCCACCGGCGCCACCGGCGCCGGCGCGTTTGCCCGGAACCGACGCGGGCACCGCGCTGTGCATCCTCGCGAGCGACAACAGCTTTGCCTTCATCGCCGATACCCTGATGCGCCAGGGCATTCGCGCGGTGCATGCCGTCAACATGCAGGCAGCGCGCGGGTATCTGGCGGCGTTCGGCGCCGGTCATCAAGTCGACTTGGTGCTGGTCGACGACGGCATCTATTTCGCGCACAGCGACGAATTCGATTTGCTGGCCGGCGCCGCGCCTGGACGAGTGCGGGTGCTGCGCAATCCCTTCGCCAAGCAGCAGATAACCGCGATCGCAGTCGGGGTTCTGGACAAGCCGTTGAGTTTTGCGGCCATTGCGAACCTGGCCGAGGCGTTGCATACGGGCCGGACGGTTGCGCCCGCTGCCGCGCCCGCGCTGCCCGGCCCGGAAACACTCGGACACTTGCGCGTGCTGCTGGTGGAAGACAACGCGGTCAACCAGAAGGTCGCCTCTGAAATGCTGTTGCGCCTGGGAATCGCGACCGATCTTGCCGAGCATGGGCGGCAGGCGCTTGCCATGGTGGCGCGCGCCGATTACGACCTGATCCTGATGGATTGCAATATGCCGGTAATGGACGGCTACGACGCAACCCGTCGAATTCGCGAGCTGGAAACCGATGGCAGACCGGTTCCCATCGTCGCCATGACCGCCGCTACCGGCGAGCAGGAACGGCAGCGTGCCCTTGCGGCGGGCTTCAGTGACTTTCTCCACAAACCCGTACGGCTCGAGCAGCTCGCCGCCGCGATTGCCCGCTGGGCACCCGTGCCTACCGCTGTGGCGATCCCCCAGACGGCATCGTCGCCGCCGGACCTCGGGAACGGCTACAGCGAACAGGCGATGAATGAACTGCACGCCAGCGTCGGCGATGTCGCTTACCGGATGATCGAGTCCTTCCTGGAGGATACCCCGGTCTACCTGGATTCGCTGAAATCGGCGCTGCGCGACGGCGAAGCCCAGCGCGCCTACGAGATTGCCCACACCATCCGGGGTAGCGCCAGCAATTTCGGCGCGAAATCCTTCGTGGATGCCGTCCTCGCACTCGAAGCCTTCTGCAAAGCGGACGATTTGTCCGGCAGCGATGCCCTGCTCGACATCTGCAATGAACGGTTCGCGGTCCTGCGCAGGAGCCTGGAACGGCACCAGGCGAGCGAGACCGGACATCACACCGGCGCTCCGGGCAAGTATCGGCTGCTGATCGCCGATGACGACCGCACCCTGCGCCTTGCGTTGCGCGGCACCTTTGCCGGCGACGAGTTCGACGTGCTGGAGGCGGCCGACGGCGCCCAGGCCATCGCGCTGTGCGAGCGACTCATGCCCGACATCATTCTCATGGACGCCCTGATGCCGGAAGTCAGTGGCTTCGATGCCTGCCAGCGGATCCGCCAGTTGCCCGGCGGCGCCGAGCTGCCGGTGCTGATGGTCACCTCCCTCGCCGATGAGAATGCCATCGTGCGGGCGTTCGCCGCCGGCGCCTCGGATTACATTACCAAACCGATTCACTTCACCGTGCTAAAGGAGCGGGTAGGCCGCCTGATCAAGGCCAATCGGGCGGAGGTCCGCGCCCGGACCCTGGCGTTCGCCGATGCTCTTACCGGGCTGCCCAACCGCGCACGGCTGACTCAGGAGCTGGGTCTGGCGCTCAATCAGGCGAGCATCAACGACGAACGCATTGCGGTGTTTTTTCTCGATCTGGATAACTTCAAGAACATCAACGACAGTCTGGGACACCAGGTCGGCGATCTGCTGCTGAAGGCGGTCGCCGACCGTCTGCGTTCCAGCGTCCGGCGCAGCGATTTCATCGCGCGCCTCGGTGGCGACGAATTTACCGTGATCCTGCGCCGGGTCGAGAGCGAACAGGTGGTGGCGACCATTGCCCGCAATATTCTCCTCGCCCTGAGCGAGCCTTTTGTTTTTATCCACAAGCGCATGATGGTTTCCACGAGTATCGGTATTGCGCTGTATCCCGACCACGGCGCGGACGTCAGTTCATTGCTCAAGCATGCCGATCTGGCGATGTTCAAGGCCAAGGAAACCAAGAACCAGTTCTGCTTCTACCAGGACGGCATGGAAGCCGCGGTATCGCATAAATTGCAGCTCCAGCAGGAGCTGCGCCACGCCATCGACAATGACCTTTTCGTGCTCTATTTCCAGCCCCAGTACGATTTGACGACCAATCTGGCGGTAGCCGCGGAAGCCCTGGTGCGCTGGCCCCGCGACGACGGCACGGTGCTGGGTCCGGGTGCCTTCATCCCGCTCGCGGAAGAGACCGGCCTGATCACCGAACTGACCGACCTGGTGCTGGAAAAAGCCTGTGATGCGATCCGGGGTTGGCTTATCCGTGGCTATGCCGTCAAGCTCTCGGTGAATCTGTCCGGCAAGGATTTCGAAGTGCCGGAACGACTGATCCAGCGGGTTACCGAGGTGACGCGCAAGTACGAAATCCCGCCCCGGCTGCTCGAACTGGAAATCACCGAGAGCATGTTGATGGCCGACCCCGAGCGCAGCCGCGCGGAATTGCTCGATCTCAAGAATGCCGGGTTCAGTCTGTCGATCGACGATTTCGGCAGCGGCTATTCATCGCTCTACTACCTGAAGAATCTGCCGGTCGACGTGTTGAAGGTCGACCGGGCTTTCGTCAAGGATCTGGACGATCCCGAAAACCGGCGCGACATCCCGGTGATTACCGGCATCGTCGCGCTGGCGCGCAGTCTGGGTCTCCACACGGTTGCCGAAGGCGTGGAGACCCATCACCAGCGGGCGGTGCTTCAGTCGCTCGGCTGCGAGATAATCCAAGGCTACCTGATCAGCCCGCCGCTGCCCCGCTTGGAATTCGAGCAGGCGTTTCTCGAGCAGTTCCGGGTGGTATCCACGGGCCCGCAGTTGCGGCAGGTAAAGCCGGGATAGCGCGATACTGGCGCTTTCTTGGGGGCCTCATCAGAACCAGGCATCGCGCATCTCGAAGGGCACCGGGTTGTCGCGTTGCAGCAGCGTCGCCTGCCAGTCGATCTGGGTCAGTTCCCAATCGAAGTAGTAGCGGGCGGTGTGCAGTTTGCCGCGATAAAAATTCTGGTCGTCGGTGTGGCAGTCGGCGTCCAGCCCGGCCGCTGCCGCCAGTGCCTGCTTGAGCCAGAGCCAGGCCGCCAGCACCCGTCCGTAGAGATCGAGATACAGGGTGGCATTGGCCAGGCCCCGGTCGATGTCGGCGTCGAGCCCGCTGAGCAGCGCGGTCGTGGTGACATCCAGGGTTTGCAGCCCGCGTTCGAGCTGCTGGGCGAGGCGAGCGGTTTCGCTCCAGCGCTGCGCGCGGGCTATATCCTCGCGTGCCGCCGCGAGCAGGAGGCGGTGCCCCGCGCCCTCCTTCAGCCGCAGCTTGCGGCCCAATAGGTCGAGGCCGTGAATCGCCTCGGCGCCTTCGTGGATGGGATTCAGGCGCTGGTCGCGATAGAGCTGTTCGGCGCCGTATTCGCGCATGTAGCCGGCGCCGCCGAGAATCTGGATCGCGTGGTCGTTGGCCACGCAGCCGTATTTCGACGGCCAGGATTTGACGATGGGCGTGATCAGATCGAGCAGCAGCGCGGCGCGTTCGCGCTGCGCTCCGTCCGGCGCCGTGTGCTGGTCCTCGAACAGGGCGCTGGCGAACAGGCACATGAACAGACCGCCCTCGGCATAGGCTTTCTGGGCCAGCAGCAGACGGCGCACGTCGGCGTGCGCCACCAGCATGACTTGCGGCGTTGCGGGGTCGGAGCAGGAGGCGAGCCTTCCCTGGGGACGTTGGCGCGCATACTCCAGGGACAGGTTGTAGCCCTGATAGGCGATGGCGGCGGCTCCCAGGCCGATGCCGATGCGCGCTTCGTTCATCATCTGGAACATGTAGCCCAGGCCCTTGTGAGGTTCGCCCACCAGGTAGCCGATGGCGCCGTCGCGTTCGCCGAAATTGAGTACGGTGTTGGTGGCGTTGCGATAGCCCATCTTGTGATTGAGACCGGCCAGGGCCACGTCGTTGCGCGTACCCGGACTGCCGTCCGCATTCGGGAGGTGTTTGGGGACGATGAACAGCGAGATGCCTTTCACACCCATCGGAGCGCCGCGGATTTTCGCCAGCACCATGTGGATCACGTTGTCGGTGATGTCGTGGTCGGCGCAACTGATGAACATCTTCTGGCCGAACAGGCGATAGCTGCCGTCGCCGGCGGGCTCCGCCGTCACCTTGATATCGCCCAGCGCCGATCCCTGCGCCGGCTCGGTGAGCGCCATGGTGCCGTTGGCGCGGCCGGACATCAGCAGCGGCAGATAGCGCGCTTTCTGCTCCGCGGAGCCAAACGCGCGAATCAGGTTGATCACGCCGATGGTGATGAAGGGGTAGGCCGCGGTGCTGACGTTGGCGGCGTTCATGTAGGCCATGACCATGCGGAAGACGATTTCCGGCAACTGTGCGCCGCCTTCCTCCGCGCGCTCGTGGGCGGCAAGAAAGCCGGCGGCGACGAAGGCGTCCCAGGCGGCCCTGGTCTCCGGAATCAACTGCACGCGCTCGCCATCGAAGCGGGGTTCGTTGGCATCGCCCTTGGCGTTGTGGTCAGCGAAATATTTTTCCGCGACGGTTTTCGCGGTGGCGAGCGTGGCGTCGAACACTTCGCGGGAATGATCGCCGTACTCGGGGCGGTCGAGCAGTGCCAGGGTGTCCAGCGCTTCGTAAAGCTGGAAGGCGATATCGCGGTCGTTGAGCAGTGGGATCATGGCGGCGGCTTCTTGTTATGTGTCCGAGCGGCAACCGCGTGGCAAGCGCGGCGCCGGATCGATGGTGGTTCAGTAACTCGGCAACTCAGTAACTCGGTAACTCAGTAACTGTAATCGCGAAACTGGTCGCGCAGGTCCTTCTTGCTCACCTTCCCGGTCGCGGTGTGGGGGATGAACTCGACGAACACACAGTCTTCCGGAATCCACCAGGTGGCGATCCTGCCCTTGAGAAAGTCGAGAATCGCCGCTTTGGTGGGCTCGGTGCCCGGGCGTTTCACCACCACCAGCAGCGGGCGTTCGGTCCACTTGGGATGCGGCACGCCGATCACCGCCGCTTCCAGTACATCGGGATGGCCCATGGCCGCGTTTTCGACGTCGATGGAGCTGATCCATTCGCCGCCCGACTTGATCACATCCTTGGTGCGGTCGGTGATCCGCATGTAGCCGTGCGGGTCGATGCTGGCGACATCGCCGGTGTCGAACCAGCCATCGGGCAGGTGCGCATCCGAGTGGTCGAGCCGATAGTAACTCTTGCATACCCAGGGGCCGCGTACCTGAAGCCGTCCCGATGCTTCGCCATCCCAGGGCAGCTCGACAGCGTTGTCGTCGACAATGCGCATCTGAACACCGTAAATGAGCCGGCCGGCCTTGAGGCGGTAGGCGGTTTTTTCCGCATCCGGAAGTTCTTCCATCCACGGCAGCAGAGTGTTCAGGGTGCCGAGCGGGCTCATCTCGGTCATGCCCCAGCCGATGTGGGCGTAGACGCCGAACTGGTCCAGGGCGCGCAGCAGGGCTTCCGGGCAGGCAGCGCCGCCGATGACCACCCGCTTCAGCGAAGGCACGGCGCCACCGCTCTCACGCAGGTGATTCACCAGGGCGAGCCACACGGTGGGCACCCCCAGCGCCAGATCCACGCCTTCGTCGTTGATCAGTTGCGCCAGGGTTTCGCCGTCGCCCATCTTGGGGCCAGGGAAAACCAGCCGGGCGCCGGCCGCCGCGGCGGTATAGACGACACCCCAGGCGTTGACGTGAAACATCGGCACCACCGGCATCACCGTATCCCCGGCCGCAAGTCCGATCACGTCGCGCATGCTGGTGGCGAGGCAGTGCAATACGGTGCTGCGGTGGGAGTAGAGCACGCCCTTGGGATGACCCGTGGTGCCGGAGGTGTAACACAGTGCGCTGGCACTGTTTTCGTCGAGCCGGGGCCAGTCGTAGCGAGCGGGCTGAGCGGCGATCAGCGCTTCGTAGCAATGCACGTTCTTGAGCGTCGTCGCCGGCATGGCGGCCTGACTGGTCAGCACCACGAAGCCCTTGACGGTTTGCAGTTGGTCTTCAAGCTTCTCCAGCAGCGGGACGAAGGCCGCGTCGGTGAAGATCCACTGATCCTCGGCGTGATTGGCGATATAGGCCACTTGCTCGGGAAACAGGCGTGGATTGATGGTGTGGCAGACAAAGCCCGCGCAGCTGATGGCGTAATACAGTTCGAAATGCCGATAGTCGTTCCACGCCAGGGTCGCAATGCGGTCGCCCGGCGCGAGCCCAAGTCCGTCGAGCACGTTGGCGAGCTGGCGCGCGCGGGCAAAAGCTTCGCCAAAGGTGTAGCGGTGGCACGGGTTGTCGGCGGTGACCGAGACGATCTCGGTGTCCCGGAATATCCGGTCGGCAAACTGCATGATTGAGGTGATGGTGAGAGGGTCGTCCATCATCTGACCGAGCATGATCGTCTCCAGCGCGTTGGTTCGCAAAGTTGTTGCCGAAAGTTGTTGTCGAAAGTTGTTGTCGAAAGTTGTCGCCGCAAGCCCGGCGCCACCGGGGGCAGGCTTTGGGCGCAGTGGGATGGTCGCGAGTCTAGCACAGCGGGGTGCGTCTGCCGCTGCGCGGAGGCCGGCTTCAGTTGCGCTTCGGGCCCGCGCCGAGGACCAACTGTTCGAGCAGATCGAAATCGGGGATGAGCGCGGGTTCGCCGCGAACCTCGACGACGAGCGCCGCGCCGCGCGGGGGTGACACGTCCAGCGCGCGCAGGCCGCTGTCCGCGCTCAGGCGCAACGGCCGGGGCAACTCCCGAATCGCGAGCCCATAAAAGCCCTGGCTGGCCGCCGCGCCGACGGCGTTGACGATCGCGACCCGTTGGCCGGATTCGAACGCGGCTGCGCTGCCGCCGGCAATGCCCTCGTAGGCGAGCAAGGGGATTTCGCAGCCGCGCCAGTGCAACCAGCCGTGCAACCAGGGTTGATCCGCGGCGGTCGGCGCGGGCAGCGGCGCGTCTTCGAGAATCTCTGCCACCGCGGCCTGGGGCAACAGCAATTGCAGTCGATCCTGCGCCAGCGTGAGCAGCAGACTGTCGACCTCCGCCGCGTTGCGGGTGTCTTCACCGGTGTCGCTCAAGAAACCTCCGCCTGCGGCCCGGGGGCCGGTGTGCCGTAACGATAGTTGAAGCGACGCGCCAATGCCGCCACATCGCCACTGTAGTCGACCTCGCCCCGGGCCAGTACCGCCTCTGGCATGGCGGGCGCGATGCAACGATCCGGACGTTGTACCCAGACTTCCCCGCCGTGTTCGCGGATATGCTCGCTGCCCAGGGCGCCATCGTCCCCCATGCCGCTGAACACCAGCATGCCGGCCGATTCGCGATAGGCGAGCGCGAGACTCTCGGCGACCTGATCCACGCTGGGCCGATAGGGTCCGGGCCAGGGAGAACGCAGGACGCGCGCGCCCCGGTCGCGATGGATGCGCAGTTTGTTGTCGGGAGCGACGACGGAGAGCGTGCCTTCGAGGAGATAGTTGCCCGTGTCGGCGACCTGAACATGCCAGCGGCTGGCGCGGGCAGCGAGCCGTCGCATCAATTGGGGAAAATGCGCGACGGTCAGGTGCTGCACATAGAGCAGTGCAACACCGGGCATGGGGGTCGCGGCGGCGAGGAACCGCTCCACCGCATCCGGCCCGCCGGTGGACGCGGCCAGCAGCCATACCCGCTCGGCGCGGGCCGCCAGTTGCCCCGAGTGCCCGACAACGCGGGGAGCATTCTCGATGCGCTGCCGCAGTCTCCGCTTCCAGGCCGTGTAATCGGTATCCGCCGCGGCGATGAAGGCCGGTGTCAGTTCGAGTTCGAAACAGTCGTGGCTCGGGTGGCGGTCGCTTTCGATGCGGGTTCCCACCCACACCAGCAGGTCGAAACGGTCGCTATCGGCGAGCGCCACCGGCGACTCTGGCGCGGCATCGAACAGCACGACGTGTCCCAATTCCTCCAGTGCCCGGCGCAGTACAGTCCGCGCGGCTGCATCCTGCGCGACCACGCCTGTCTTCACTGGGCGCCTGGGGGCTTGGCCAGCAATTCGTCGACCACCGACAACAGCACGTCCTCCTGATAGGGCTTGCCGAGGTAGCGGTTGACGCCCAGCGCCAGAGCTTTTTCGCGGTGCTTGTCGCCGCTGCGCGAGGTGATCATCGCGATGGGAAGATCGCGCAGTGGTTCGGACGCGCGTACCTGGCGGGCAACTTCGAAGCCATCCATGCGGGGCATCTCGATGTCGAGCAACATCAGATCGGGTTTGACTTCCTGCAGCAATTGCATGGCCTCCAGGCCATCGCGGGCAGTGAGCACGCGATAGCCGTTGCGCTCCAGGAGCCGGCTGGTTGCCTTGCGCACGGTGACCGAGTCGTCGACGACGACGATGGTGGCGGCACGCGCAGGCTCCGCCACGGCTCCGGCCAGCGAACCGGGTCCCGACGGCGCAGGTTGCGGCAGCGCGCGCGACGCACCGCCATGGTCGGCGATCAGGGCTACCAGATCGACGACGGGTACCACCCGACCGTCGCCCAGCAGGGTGGCTCCCACCAGCCCGCGTACCTTGGCAAATTGGGGCCCCAGGGATTTCACTACTATCTCCTGGCTGGGCTCCAGCGCATCGACCTGAACGGCGACATTGTCGGGTTTGCCCTTGACCAGCAGCACCGACAGCTTGCCAGCCGCCACAGGCAGCGTGACGGGGACGCCGTAGAGCAGGCTCGCCAGGGGACATACCCTGTAGAACTCGCCCTCGAAGTGCAGGCGCTGCTCCGGGTCCGCGTGGAGCGATGCCAGTTCGACAGTGTTCGGCTTGACCACGCCGGCGACGCTGTTGAGCAGCGCGCCAAAGAGTTCGCCGTCGGCTTTCATCAGCAGCGCGCGATTGACCGATGCGGTAAACGGCAGGCGCAACGTGAACTCGGTGCCGTAATTGCGCCGCGATGTCAGGGCGACGCTGCCGCCGAGCTGCCGGACCTCGTTGTCCACTACGTCCATTCCCAGCCCGCGGCCGGATATCTGGGAGACCGCCTGCGAGGTGGAAAATCCCGGGCGGAAAATCAGTTGCATGACGTCCTGATCGGGCAGCTCGTCGTCGGGGGGCAGCAGTTGCAGGCTGGCCGCCTTGGCGCGAATGGCTTCCAGGTCCAGTCCGCGGCCATCGTCGGACAGACGAATCACGATGTCGCCCGCCTCGCGGGCGAAGGTGATGGCTACGGTGCCGGTCTCGGGTTTGCCCGCCAGACGGCGGCGCTCGGGCGGTTCGATACCGTGGTCTATCGCGTTGCGGATCAGGTGCTCCAGCGAAGGCACGATGCGTTCCAGGACGGCGCGATCCATCTCGCCCTCGACATTGTCCAGTTGCAGCTCGATGGGTTTGTCGAGCTCGCTGGCGGTCTGTCGCACGATGCGCCGCAGCCGTGGTACCACGCGTGCAAAGGGCACCATGCGGGTGAGGGTGAGATTCTCGTGGAGATCCCGGTTGACCCGGGCCTGCTGGACCAGCAGGGTTTCGGTGTCCTGCGCCTTGTCGAGCAGGGTGTCCTTGAGGTCTTGCAAATCGGATGCGGATTCTTCGAGGCCGCGCGCGATTTGCTGCAAGTGCGAATAACGATCCATCTCCAGCGGATCGAAGTCCTCCGCGCCGGCGGTGATGTCCGCTGCTTCGCTCCGCGGCAGGGAGTGGGCTTCGGTTTCCATGCTCAGGCGCCGCACCTGATCGTGAAAACGCGTGACAGTGGTTTCCATCTCTTCGAGCAGCGCGTGAAACTGATGGAGTTGTTGCTCGATGCGGCTCCGACTGATGCTGGTTTCGTCAACCAGATTGACCAGGTTGTCGAGAATCGGGGCCGCGATCCTCACCATCTCCCGAGGTTCGGCGGCGGTTCCCCCACGATTCTGGTCGGTGGGGTGCTTCGACCCGACCGCGGGCACGCGCCAGGGCGCCGGCACCCGCGGAGCATTGCCGACGCGCCCGCGGAGCGGTGCGGGGTACTGGGGTGCAGGATCCGGTGCAGGGTGCTCGGGGACAGAGTGCTCGGGAGCGGGGTGCCGCGGCGCCGGAGGGATCGGCGGCGGTGTGGGCGGCGCCGTGACCTGCTCATCGACCGGAGCCGGAGCCGGAGCCGGAGCCGGAGCCGGAGCTCGCGCGAGCGGTGGCGTGGCGGGAGTCTCGGGCACGGCTTCGGGTTCGCGCACCAACCCGCGGATATGCTCCAGTTCGGACTCGATCTTGTCGTAGTGGTCCAGACTCGTCGCGAAAAAGCCCTCGTTGCCGGCGTCGGCGCTTGCTTCGGCGCGCAATAGGAGGGTTTCGAAATCGTGACACAGGGTGCCGAGCGTCCGGCACCCCGCCATGCGGGCGCCGCCCTTCAGTGTGTGGAGCGCGCGCTTGAGGGTGCTGGCGCTCTGAAGTGGATCGGCGCCAGCCCGCCACTGGTTCAGTGCGTGCTCCAACTGCTCGCTGAGATCGGCGGCCTCTTCCAGAAATACGCCCACCAATTCGGCGTCCACCCGGCCCCAGTCACCCGCCGCGTCGTGCTCGGCCCAGTCGGTCCCGGCCGCTGCGTCGTCCGGCAACGCGGAAGCGCCGGGTGTCGTCGCGGCGGGCTCCGGGGCGACAGGTTCGGGTACGACGAATTCGGAAACCCGTGCTTGAGCCGACTCGCTTGCGGCCTTCCCGACGCCAAGCTCGCGGAGCGCCTCGCGCTCGGCTGCGGCCAGCGCGGCGACGGGGTAATTGGCGGCCACGGCATCGAGCATGCCCAGCAGCAGATCCGTAGCTGTGCTCAGAATTGCGTGCGCGTCAGCCGTCAAGGGTACTCCGGTGCATTGCCGGCATGCGGTGGCCAGCAGCGATGCCAGTTCCGCGAGTGCCGGCAGCTCGGTGGCGTCGGCGCTGCGCGCCAGCTCTTCCAGCTCGGCCGCCAGTGCCGGCAGTTGCAGGTTCGGCTCCGCGCCACCACCGCCGCTCGCGGCGAATTGTTCCGGTGCTGCCAGTAGGTGCGCCAGCCCTTCTTCCATCAGCCGGCGCAGGCGTTCGCGCCCTTCGTGGGCAGCCGATCGGGTCAGGTCGGCGCGCACAACTTCGAGTTGGTCGCCGAGCCGCGCCAGATCGACCGTCATGGGCCCGGTTCCGGTGAGCAAGGCGCGGCTGCCGGTGAGTGCCCGTTCGAACAAGTCCAGGCTGGCGGTATCGGGCGGCTGACCGCGCTCGCTGCACAGATTGATCAGCGCTTCCAGCGCCCGGATGACACGGGGCAACTGCGGGTTGCCCGCGCGTTCGCAGCAGCCGACGAGCATGTGCAGCGCCCGCGCAACCGCCTCGGAAGGCGGGCTTGCGGGCGCGCGGCGCTGAGTTGCCAGGTAGGCCGCCACGGTGTCGAGGTGCGTGGCCGCTTCGTCGCTGGAGGCGAGGGACACCGGCCGGATAGCCTGGTCTGGCTCCATCTCCGCTCTGGCCGCAGCGGCGACTTCTGCCCCGAGGCTGCCGCTGGCGAGATTCTCCGCGGCCTCGCGCAGCCGCGTTCCGGAGGTGCCGAGGTCCGGCGCGGCGCCGACGGCAAAGGCTTCGATCAGCTCCGGCAGTTGAATAATCGCATCGCTGACCAGTTGGGCGACGGGCGCCGACCAGTGCACATGGCGATCGCGGATCTTGTTCAGCAGGTTCTCCACCGCCCATGCCAATTCGGCGATCGCCGTTGCACCGACCATGCGGCCACTGCCCTTGAGGGTGTGGAAGCCCCGTCGGAGGTCAGTCAGGACCTCGGCATTGGTCCCCGGCGAGCGCGTTTCGAGATCGCGCAGGGACGCCAGAACCTCGCGGGCCTCCTCGGCAAAAATTTCGCAAAGCTCGGGGTCCGCACCAGCCGTGGAGGCGGGGGCGCCAGCCGGCATCGGTGCCGGGCTGGCGGCAGGTGTCGGGGTTTCCGCGGGAGGTGCAGCCGGCAGGGGCAGCGGCACCACCTTTGCCGCGGCCGCGTTGCCGGTGACCACGGGCTGTGGTTCAGCCTCGAAAGCCGCGAGCTCAAGTGCTTTGACTTCGGCCTGATGCAGGAACCGATCGCAGGCCCCGGTATCCGCCCGTGCCAGGGACTCGAGGTAGTACTCGCACGCGATGAGGGCGTCGGCGAGCGCGTCAAGCTGTGACCAGGAGGCGCTTGCGCCGGGGCGCATCAACTGTCGTGCGACGTGGTCGCCGCAGGCGGCCACTACCAAACCCAGGCGATGCTGCTCGATGAATTCCAGCGCGCGGGCGATCTGCACGGCGCGCGCGGGCAATCCTTCCAGGTACAGGGGGTTGTTGCGCGCCGAAATATAGCCCACCACGGCGTCCTTGATCTCGTCGAGCAGTCCGCGCACGGTGGCGACCACGGCGGTAGCGGCGGCATCGACCCAGGCGATCTGGCGCCGACCCTGGTCCTCCGCGTCCTCCGCGGATCCCGTCGACGAAGTGGTCGCATCGCACACCTGCGCTTCCAGTGCGCTGATCTGGTCCGCCCATTGCGGCCAGGAAATCCGGATCGGATTGGCGGTCAGCTCACGGTACGTCGCGCCCGCGCTTGCCGCCGCCGGATGGGCGGCAGCCACCAAGGTGTCGCGCAGGTGCCGGAGCGGGGGTGACAGAGTCGCGACAGCGCATTCAAGCGCGACGCCGGCATCGACGAGCTGGTCGCTCTGATCCTGAAGCTGGTGCAGTCCGATCGTCAGTTGGTCGCGTAGTGCGGTGTTTGGGCCAGGCGTGATGGAACCTTGGTCGGGTGCCGCTCCATGTCGGGGCGCGGTCTGGTCGAGGCGAAACAGGCTGCGCAGCTGTAACGCCCCGGGTTGGCGGTCGCTGGCCATGGCAACGTAATAGAGTAGATTCTTGAACAGATTGCGCGCCGCCGGCGCCGCGGATGCAACGGCCGCGGGATCACAGCAGGCGCGCAGATCGCGGTCGAGCTCCCGCAGCAGTTGGCGCAGTGCCGGACCTGCCGGTGTTTCGGCACCCAGGCCGGCGAGGACGGAGCATCCGGCACGCCACAGCAATCCGCGCGGGTGCCCGGCAAAAAGTTCCTGCATGCGTTCCGCGACGGTGCTCATGCGCCGGAGTGGGAGGTCGATCAGCGGTTCGCCCTTCAGCAGGCTCAGCAGTCCGAGTTGGTAGATCTGACGCAACTTCTGGCACAGCGCCGCCAGTTCGGCCCGGTCGAGCGCGGTGGGCAGGGATTGGCTGCACTGGTGGAAGGGCGTGAGATCCACATCGAACTCGCCGCTCTCGGTAGCCAGCGGCTGCCCCAGGAGCGCACGCAAGTCGTTGCGAGGCGACAGCAGGACGGCGGGTCGGTCGCCGTGCTCCGCGATGACGATGTCGAGATAGCCTGGCACGGCGGCGGCGGCGGCGGCCAGCACTTCGCCCGCTACCACCTGCTCTTTCACTTCGCCGCTGAGCAGTGCGTCCACCAGGGCTTCCATCTCCACCAGCAGCTGCACGCCACCATGGCAATCGGCCATCGCCATCGATCCCGCCACCTGGTGCAGATACGCGCGGCAGAACTGGAGCTGTTGCCGGTCGCTCGGGTCGCGCAGGTAACTTTCCAGCGCGTCGGCGGCAACCTCCAGCGTGACCCCGACTTCGTCGATCAGCCACTGCAGGCCCCAGGGGCCGGTATCAGCTCCCATGAGACGCCTCGCCGTCGGCCGGGCGCCGGTAGGCCGCGACGCCGGGGTGCTCGACGCGGGTCAGGCCGGTCGGACACCAGTCGTGGGCCTCGCCCGGCCCCAGAATCAGATGACCGCCGGGCTTGAGGCGCTGGGCGAGAAAATTCAGTGTGTCGTGGCGACGCCAGCGGCGGAAGTAAATCAACAGGTTCTGGCAGAAGATGAGATCCGCTCCCTCGGGGAAAAACCCCCGCTGCCGCAGCAGCAGGTTGTCCACCACAAAAGCCACCCGACTGCGCACTTCGATGCGAAACCGGAAGCGCCCGGCACCGACCGGCTCGAGATAGCGCGTCGCATACTCCTTGGGAAGGTCGAGCAGCGCGTGCGCGGGGTAGGTGCCGACGCGGGCTTCCCGGAGCGCGGACCGGCTCAGGTCGGTCCCGATCACGGCGAAGTCATCGCTGCGTCCAGCGGCGCCGAACCCCTCGACGGCATCCAGCGCAAGCGAATAAGCCTCTTGCCCGGTGGAGCAGCCGACGCTCCACAGGTTGAGGCTCCCCCCGCCTGCCGTGGCGTGACGATGCACGATGCCGCGGACGAAATCGTGGGATTCCCGATGACGAAAAAACCGGGTTTCCTTGATCAGGAGGCGATCCAGCAGCAGGCGCCTTTCACCCTCGCCGGCCGCGGTTTGCAACAGGCACTCAAAATACTCGTCCGGATCCCTAAAGCCCAATTCCAGCAGTCGCTGCTCGAGTTGGCGGCGGACAAAGGGTTCGCGGCGCTGATCCATCGCGATGCCGGTTTCCCTCTCGAAGCAGTCAGCCCACAGTTGGTAATGACCGTCCACCAGGGTGCCAAACGGCTGCTGAGGGACGATGTCATCAGGATTGGGCGCGGCCTGTACAAGGTGGTCGCGGCCGCTCTCCGCCGGATTGGTCGAGTCGGGGCGGCTGGTCCTCTGGGTGGTGGTCATCGGCGCGGATAATCGGAGTTCGGGTCGAGATCGAATTCGTCGAGGTCGATTTCCGCAAGCTCCTGGTGGAGCATGCCGCCAAGATTGATCTCGGGGATGCTTGGCGCAGCTCGCTCGGATCGCCGCGCGGGCGACGGGGCGGGTTCCCAGTCCTCGAGATCGATATCCTCCAGCGCCAAAGCGTGGTCGGCGGGAGCAGTGGTGGCTTGCGGGGCCGGCGCTTGGTGTTCTCGCGGCGGCGTGCGGCCCGGCCACTGGCGGTCCGATCCATCGCTCGCGGCAGAGCTATCGGCGGGGGCGGTGACAGGGGACGGTTCTGTATGGTGCACGGGCGCCCGGTTCGGACGCAGGTGCTGGCGATCGATCTCGTCCATGGCCGCTTTGCTTTCGGCGAGGACGGAGCCGATATGTAATGGCGGGTGCCGCATGGCAGGAGCGGCGGTGCCGGCCGGACGTGAGGCCCGCACGCTGTCCGGTTGCTGGATGCTGGCGGGCGCAGCGGCGGTCGGATTCCCTTTGCCAGGTGGACGTGGCGAGACTTCCGGTAGCCGGAAGCCGGACACCGATTCGCGCAGATCGACCGCCATGTCGGCGAGCTCGCCGATGGATGCGGCGGTCTGGTTGGCCTGCTCCAGGGTGCGCGAGGTGATCTCCTGGATCACGTTCATGGTGTTGGAGATGTGGCCAGCCGTGGTGGACTGGTGACGCGCGGCGGTCGAAATATCCTGGATCAACTCCGCCAGGTTGGTGGAGACGGTTTCGATTTCGCCCAATGCCACGCCGGCGTCCTGGCTCAGCGCCGCGCCCGCCACCACTTCGGCGGTAGTCTGTTCCATCGAGGCCACGGCCGCGGTGGTGTCGGACTGGATCGCCGTGACGAGCGCGGCAATCTGTTTGGTGGCGCTGGCCGAGCGTTCGGCCAGGCGTTGCACTTCATCCGCCACCACCGCGAAGCCGCGTCCGGCATCGCCCGCCATGGAAGCTTGAATCGCGGCGTTGAGCGCCAGGATATTGGTCTGGTCGGCGATGTCGCCGATCAGGGAGACGATGTCGCCGATTTCCTGGGAGCCTTCTCCCAGGCGCTTGATCCGTTTCGAAGTTTCCTGGATCTGGTCGCGGATGCGATCCATGCCGGTGATGGTATTGCGCACGACCGACGCGCCATGAGCGGCAATGGATACCGAGCGCTCGGCGACCGCGGCGGACTCGGTGGCATTGGCGGACACCTGATCGATGGTGATCGCCATCTCATTGATCGCGGCGGAAGCGTCGGTAATTTCGTGCGATTGATTTTCGGCGGCTTGCGACAGTTGCAAGGCGGTGGCGCGCGTGCTGTCCGATGCCGCCGACACATCGGCAGCCGTCGCAACGATGCGCGACACCAATTCACGCAATTGTTGAATGGAGTAGTTGATTGCGTCGGCAATGGCGCCGGTGAAATCCTGGGTTACCGTGGCCTCGACGGTGAGATCCCCCTGGCCCAGGTCCTGGATCTCGTCCAGCAAGCGCAGGATAGCGTCCTGATGAGCCTGGTTCGCGAGCGCGGTTTCCCGTAGTCTCCGGCGCGTGTCGGCGACCAGAATGAAGGCCAGAGTGGCGAGTCCGGCCACCAGCAACCCGACGCCGACAATGGCCAGGGCGGTGATGCTGAAACCGGGCAGTATTTCCCGGTTGGCGCTGCCCAGGCCGCGGATGCCCTGGGACAGGTCGTCGCCCTGTACGACCAGGCTGTCGCGGCTGGTCAGGATCGCCGTGGTTGCCGTCTGGCTCGCCACCACGCCGGGAGCAAATCCCTCGACAGCATCCAACGCGGCTGCCAGCGGCCGGAAACCGTCGGCTACCACGGCGAGTTGCAGTCGCGCCGCCTGATTGCGGGCCGGCGAGAAATTCCGGGCTGTGTCGCCATTGCGCAGGCCGGACAGCACCGCGGCAAAATGCTCCTTTTGTTCCCGCAGGCCGGGCAGGGTTTCCGCGGCATTGCGATCCGGCTGGGAAAGCGCCTCGATGGCAGCGGCCATCTGCTCAACGGCGGCGACGAGAGAGTAGCCTGCATCCACCTCCGTCGTCGAAGCTTGTGCGGTGACCAGGGTTTTACCGAGGACACCGGTGGTTTCGCGCAGCCTGGGGATGGCATCCCGGGCCGAGGCCAGGGCCTGCCGAAAGCCCGCGGCCGAGTCGCCTTGGGCCGCGATGGTGTCGACCTGGGTCTGGATCTGTTTCCATTCCTGGCCAAAGGCCGCAACCTGTGCGGCCGGTAGCTGGTCCGCGAGATTGTGCTCAACGTCGAGCCAGATGGCATCCATCCGCGCGCGCAAGCGGAGCATGGCGCGACGCGCTTCGTCGTCTCCGAGGGATGCGGCGGAGGCGGTTTCCGACAGTTGTTCGACGAGGACTCGCACATCGGCGGCCATCTGCACGCTGGCGCGGTCGTATTCGGAATTCCGGTACAGCGTATAGAAAATGTAGCCGAGCGCGATCGTAAGCGCGATCAGCCCCACCACCAGGACGATCACCGGCAAACCGGTGAGCGCGCGTCCTCTCGCTGATTTCGTTTCCATGGCGGCAAGGCTGCTCCGGCTGCTGGTTTTCGGTTGACTCATCTGCCTAGCGAGGCGTCGCGAAACGCGGGATCCTGAAACAGCAGGGCGGGATCGAACAGCGGCAAGATACGCCGGTTGGCGTCGATCAGTCCACCCGCGACAAACGGATGAAAAGGTCCGGCTTGGAACTCTTGCCGTTCGCGGAAGGCGTCATGGGCAAAATGCCGCAATCCATCGACCCGATCGACGATCACGCCCGCGGAAAAATCGTCCGAGATCATGACCAGTATGCGCTGGTCTTTGGACGGAGCCGTCGCGCCCTGCCCCAGGAATTCGGCGCCGTCGACCACCGGCAGGAGTTTGCCGCGCACATTGGCAATACCGCGCATCCAGGGCTGGACCTGAGGCAGGCGCGTCAGGTGGCGTACCGGGAGAATCTCCGAAAGGCACTCGAGGTCGACCAGCGCATCGCAGCCGGCGAGGCGGAACGCGACCATGGTTGCCACCGGGGCGTACTCCGCCTGCGCCGGCAGCGGGCTTGCCGCCTTGACAAAGGTTCGGGCCAAATCCTGCAGCAGGGCAAACGGATCGGGCGGCGCCGCGGCGTTCATGCGGGCATCACGGCAGCAGACTCGCGATCACGGCGATCAATTCGTGCTCGCGAACCGGTTTGGTGACATAGCCGCGCGCGCCCTGCCGCGCGCCCCAGACGCGATCCGTCTGCTGATCCTTGTTCGAAACCATGACGACCGGAATGTGTCGCGTTTGCGCGTCCCGACTCAGCAGGCGGGTGGCCTGAAAGCCGTTCAGCCCCGGCATGACAATGTCCATCAGGACAATATCCGGCTGCTGATCGCGCGCCACCTGCACGCCACGCTCGGCGTCGGCGGCGGACATCACGGTGTAGCCGTGGCGGCCGAGGATTCCGGTCAGTTGGTGGGTATCCCCGGGCGAGTCGTCGATGATCAATACGGTTGACATCAGTTTCGGCGTTCCTGGCTTGATCCGGCGTTGACCCGGTAGTTCCGTCCGCGCAAAGTATTTCCGTCCGTGGCGCTAGGACGGTTCCGCCTCCGTTTGCCCGGCCGTAGCGGCGTTTGCGCCGCCCCCCGCCATGCGGTCGACCACGTCCATCAATTCCTGGCGGCTGAACGGCTTGGTGAGGTAAGCGTCCGCGCCCACGATGCGCCCCCGTGCCTTGTCGAACAAGCCGTCCTTGCTCGACAGCATCACCACCGGGATGTGGCGAAAGCGGCGGTTGTTCTTGATCAGGGCGCAGGTCTGGTAACCATCGAGCCGCGGCATCATGATGTCGACGAAAATGAGGTCCGGGGGGGAGTCGGCGATCTTTGCCAGCGAGTCGAATCCGTCCACCGCGGTGATCACTTCGCAACCGGCGCGCACCAGCAACGTCTCCGCCGTTTTGCGGATGGTGTTGCTGTCATCGATTACCATAATTTTCAAGGTGTTCGAACTCACTGACCCCCCAGAGCGCGATACAGAGTGGAACCCGGACCGGAGCCACAAACCATGCGTCATAACGAGTTTCTTATGTAACACAACATCGGGTTATTATCCATATTTGGTGGCCTTGATCGCCAAATGGACCGCGCTTTCGCTGCTTTGTCCCCGCCTTGTCAGGAGTTGACCGCGATGTCCCGCAACCTTGGGGTGATCATGGATCCGATCGCGACCATCAACCCGAAAAAGGATACTACCCTGGCATTGCTGCTGGCCGCGCAGGCGCGCGGCTGGTCGCTGTGGTACATGGAGCAGGCGGATTTGGCGCTCGAGGACTGTGTGCCGGTCGCCCGGTTGACGCCGCTGTGGGTGCGCGACTCCCTCACGAACTGGTTCGAGCTCGGATTGCCGGAAGAGCGCCCGCTCGAAACCCTGGACTGCGTGCTGATGCGCAAGGATCCGCCGTTCGACAGCGAATACATCTACAGCACCTACCTGCTGGAAGCGGTGGAGCGGCTCGGGGTGTTGGTGGTCAATCGGCCGGGCAGCCTGCGCGACTGCAATGAAAAGATTTTTGCCACCCGGTTCCCGCAATGTACGCCGCCACTGCTGGTGAGCCGGGATCCGGCGCGGTTGCGCGCGTTCCACGACCACCACGACGACGTGATTTACAAGCCCCTCGATGGCATGGGCGGGATCGGGATTTTCCGGGCGCGCGCCGACGAGCCCAATCTCAGCGTCATCATCGAGACTCTGACCCAGCATGGCCGTACCACCATCATGGCGCAGCGCTACATCCCGGAAATTGCCGAGGGCGACAAGCGCATCCTGGTAGTGGACGGCGAGGCCGTGCCCTACTGCCTGGCGCGGGTGCCGGCGGTGGGGGAGGTGCGCGGCAACCTGGCGGCGGGTGGCAGCGGCATCGTGCAGCCGCTGTCCGAACGGGACCGCTGGATCGTCGCACAGGTCACGCCGACGCTGCGCGAGCTGGGGCTACTGTTCGTGGGACTCGATGTCATCGGCGACTATCTGACCGAGATCAATGTCACCAGTCCGACCTGCGCGCGGGAAATCGACCACGCAATGGACACCGACATCGGTGGGCGTCTGCTAACCGCAATCGAACGGCGACTGCGTTGAGCTCCAGCGTCTCCCGGTTTCCGCGGACATTCATCAATCACGACCAGGACCGGCTGGGTTTTGCGTTGCTGCTCGCCCTCGCGGTCCATGCGATCGTCCTGTTCGGAGTGGGTTTCGCCGGCGATAGACCGCGGCAGGCGGCCCCGTCGCTCGAGGTCACGCTGGCGGTGACCGCAACGGACCAACCTCCGGAAAAGGCCGATTTTCTGGCACAGAGCAATCAGTTGGGTGGTGGAGACCAGCCACAGCCCAGCGAGCTGAGTCAGGTGCAGATGGCAGACTTCACCGACACCCGGGTGCAGGACGCGCTGCCCGTGGTGGAGTCGCCCGCCCTGCCGGCGCCAGAGACTGGGTCTGACCCTACCCCCATAACCGTGTTGGCACCGAGTTCGACCGCCGCCCCGGTTCCCGCGGATGCCGCCGGGTCCGCTGCCGCGGAGCCGCCGCCTTTGCCCCAGATCAGCGAGGAAATCGCCAGTTTGCGGGCCCGGCTGGGCAAGCTGCGCAACTCCTATAGCCGTCTGCCCAACGTACTGCGCGTCACCGCCGTCAGTACCCGTGCCGACCCGGCAGCGGCCTACCTCGACGACTGGGAAACCCTGGTGGAGACTGTCGGCAACGCGCACTATCCCGAGGAAGCGCGTCGTGACCACATCTTTGGGAACCTGCGACTCGCGGTACGCCTGCGGCCCGACGGTACCGTGGATGACGTCGAAATCCTGGCGAGTTCGGGTCAGCGTGTGCTCGATCTCGCGGCCATCCGTACCCTACGGCTGGCCGCGCCGTTCAAACCGTTTCCGGCCGAACTTCGCCAATGGGACCGGATGGAAATCATTCGCACCTGGCAGTTCATGCCCGGCAACCGTCTCCAGACCAGTACCCTGGAATGATCCCTGCACGGCCCGGCGGGCTCTTGTTTTGTAGCGATCGCATCCCAATACTGGCGGCATGGATACACCCGTAAACAGCGGACACTTCGTCTGTCTCGACCACCATTTTCTGATTGCCATGCCCGGGTTGCTGGACCCGGCGTTTGCCCATTCCCTGGTCTACATCTGCAAGCACACACCCGACGGTGCCATGGGCTTGCGTATCGATCATTCGCTGGATGTCACGCTGAGGGAGCTGTTCCTGCAGCTGCATCTGCCCTGTAACGGCGCCCTGGCCGACCGCCTGTTGCTGGCGGGCGGACCGGTACGCAGCGAGTGGGGGTTCGTCTTGCATCCCAAAACGCAACGCCAATGGCAGTCCACCCTGGACATCGCCGATGGCGTCGCGCTGACCGCCTCGCGCGACATCATCGAGGCGCTGGCAACCGGGACCGAGGCGCCCGAACACTGCCTCGTCGCATTGGGTTACGCGGGCTGGGGCGCGGGTCAGCTGGAGCAGGAATTGCGCGCCAATGCCTGGCTCACGGTGCCCGGCGAACCGGCGCTGCTGTTCGATGAACCCCTTGAGCACCGGGCCCGCAGCGTAGCGGCCCGCATCGGAGTCGATCTCGCCAAATTGAGCGCCAGTGTCGGCCACGCCTGAAGCGCACACCCGGTTGCTGTGTTTCGATTTTGGCACCCGCCAGATCGGCGTTGCCTATGGACAGACGGTGTCCGGTACGGCGCAACCGGTTGCGGTGCTGCGTGCGCGCGACGGCCAGCCCCAGTGGGAACAGGTGATGCGACTGGTCGCCGAGTGGCAGCCTCAGCGACTGCTGGTCGGATGGCCCCTCAACATGGATGGCACGGAGAGTGCGCTTTGCGTCCGTGTGCGGCGCTTTGCGGGCCGCCTGCGCGCACGCACGGGAAAACCGGTCACCCTCGTGGATGAGAGGCTGTCGACGGCCGCGGCGAAACGCGACAGCGACGGTGGCCGCGACCATCGCCACAAGGACTATCGCCGTCACCCGGTGGACGGGTTGGCGGCGGCGTTGATTTTGCGTACCTGGCTGTCCGAGCCGGCCGCGGGCCGCGACCTGTAGACCGTGCCCTGCCGACACTCCCGGGCTGCTAGGAGCCTGTCGGACTTAAGACTGCCCTACTGCGGAAAAGCCGAATTTGGTTATATTTCGGGCAAATTTTCGTTGAATAGTCCCCGCTATTCGCCGCAAATTTGCCCAAAATCTACCTCAAATCGGACTTTCCCTCGCTACGGACGCTCAAGTCCGACAGGCTCCTAGCGTCGGAAGAGCCGCGTACGCTCGGAGTCTTCTTCCTTGAGGATAAAGTCGTCGGCGGCGTGCGCAAGATAGTTGGCATCGGTCTCCGACTGTAGCTTGATCATCAGGCGCAGGTCGTTTTTCGAATCGGCTGCCGCTAGGGCCGCCTCGTAGGTGACGACGCCGTCGTTGTAGAGCCGGAACAGCGCCTGGTCGAACGTCTGCATGCCAAGTTCCGTCGAGCGGGTCATCAACTCCTTCAGCTTGTGCACCTCGCCCTTGCGGATCAGATCGGATGCCAGTGGCGTGCTGATCAGAATCTCGACGGCCGCGCGCCTGCTTTTGCCGTCGGCGGTCGGGATCAACTGCTGCGCGACCATCGCGCGCAGGTTGAGCGACAGGTCCATCCACAACTGGGGGTGGCGTTCGGCCGGGAAGAAGTGCTGAATGCGGTCCAGCGCCTGGTTGGCGTTGTTGGCGTGCAGGGTGGTCAATACCAGGTGGCCGGTCTCGGCGAAGGTGATGGCGAGCTCCATGGCTTCGCGGGTGCGGATCTCGCCGATCAGGATCACGTCGGGCGCTTGGCGCAACGTATTCTTCAGTGCCACCTCGTAGGATTCGGTGTCGATGCCTACTTCCCGCTGGGTGACGATGCAGCCCGCGTGCTGGTGGATGAACTCGATGGGATCCTCGATCGAGATGATATGCCCGCGGCTGTTGTGGTTGCGGTGTCCGACCATGGCCGCGAGCGTGGTGGATTTGCCGGTGCCGGTAGCGCCGACCAAAAAGATGATGCCGCGCTTGGTCATCACCAGTTCGTCGAGGATTGGCGGCAGCAGCAGCTCCTCGACGGTGGGAATCCGGGTTTCGATCAGGCGCAATACCATGCCGACATCGTTGCTCTGATAGAACGCACTCACCCGAAAGCGGGCGTGCTCGACGTGCTCGGAGGTGATCGCGAAGTTGAGCTCGTGATGGGCGTGAAACTCGGCGCGCTGCTGCGGGTCCATTACGGCGTCCACCAGTTCGCGGGCCTGGCGACCTGACAGGGGTACTTTTCCCACCGGCATTATCTTGCCGTTGATTTTCAGGCTGGGCGGCACGCCGCGCGTAATAAACAGATCCGATGCCTTTTTGTCGAGCATCAACTTCAGGAGATTTTCGAATTCCATTGTCCTACCCTCTGCGTCGCGGGAGCCACGGGTGCCGGGCGCCTTGGCTCAGGTGAAATCGTCGGGAATTTTTGCTTTTTCGCGCGCGGCTTCCCGGGTGATGACTTTTTGCTGGACCAACCGGCGCAGGCACTGATCCATGGTTTGCATCCCGTAGCTGGCGCCGGTCTGGATGGATGAATACATCTGGGCGACCTTGTCTTCGCGAATCAGGTTGCGAATCGCCGGGGTGCCGATCATGATTTCGTTGGCGGCGATGCGTCCGCCGCCGACTTTCTTCATCAGGGTCTGCGAGATAACCGCCTGCAGCGACTCCGAGAGCATCGAACGCACCATGGTCTTTTCGCCGGCGGGAAACACGTCGATAACCCTGTCGATGGTCTTTGCCGCCGACGTGGTGTGCAGCGTGGCGAATACGAGGTGACCGGTTTCGGCCGCCGTCAGCGCGAGGCGAATGGTCTCCAGGTCGCGCATCTCACCCACCAGAATGATGTCGGGGTCTTCCCGCAGCGCCGAGCGCAGCGCTTCGGTGAAGCCATGCGTGTCTTGGTGGACTTCGCGCTGGTTGACCAGGCATTTTTTGCTTTCGTGAACGAATTCGATGGGGTCTTCAATGGTAAGGATGTGCTGGTAGCGGTTATCGTTGACGAAGTCGATCATGGCCGCCAGAGTGGTGCTTTTTCCCGAGCCCGTGGGCCCGGTCACCAGCACCAGTCCCCGCGGCAACATGGAGATGTCGCGGAAAATCTGCCCGAAGCCCAGATCGTCGAGGGTGAGCACCCGGGACGGGATGGTACGGAAGACGCCGCCGGCACCGCGGTTCTGGTTGAACGCGTTGACCCGAAAGCGCGCGACTCCGGGGACTTCGAAGGAGAAGTCCGTTTCCAGGAACTCTTCGTAGTCGCGCCGCTGTTTGTCGGTCATAATTTCGTAAATCAGCGCATGCACCTGCTTGTGTTCCATGGGCGGCAGGTTGATGCGGCGCACGTCGCCGTCAATCCGGATCATCGGCGGCAGCCCGGCGGAGAGGTGTAGATCCGAGGCACCCTGCTTGACGCTGAATGCGAGCAGTTCGGTGATATCCATGTTCAGTCCCGTTGATTCCCGGTGGATCGCTGCCCCGCAGCGAGCGGGCCGCCCGGCTGGCCGTTTCAAGTATATGTTTAAACCAGAGAAAAACATAAGCCGAGTGCGCGCGGAAATCCACCGGGCGGCGCAGGCAGCGGGCCGAAATGCCAACGCCATCATGTTGCTCGCCGTGAGCAAGGGTCAGCCCGTCGAGGCCATCGCGGCCGCCGCCGCCGCAGGTGTGTGCGACTTTGGCGAGAGTCAGGTTCAGGAGGCGCTGAAAAAAATCGCCGCGCTCGGCCACGCGCACCTCCGCTGGCATTTCATCGGTCCGGTACAGTCCAACAAAACCCGCGCCATCGCGGAACATTTCGCCTGGCTGCACAGCCTCGATCGGTTATCCATCGCCGAACGCCTGGCGCGCCAGCGCCCGCCTGCCATGGCCCCGCTGGAGGTTTGCCTGCAAGTCAATATCGACCGCGAAGCGACCAAGGCCGGTGTCGATCCCGACCGGCTCGAAGCCCTGGCGCTGGGGGTAGCGGCGTTGCCCAATCTGCGGTTGCGGGGCCTGATGGCCATTCCGCGACCGCGTGCGGGGGCGCATCGGCGTGAGCCGTTTCGGGAGCTGGCGTTGCTGCTGGCGCGGTTGCGCGCCACGTCGCCCCAGTTCGCGGGTTTGGATACACTGTCCATGGGCATGTCGGCGGACCTGGCCGCAGCCATCGCCGAAGGTGCCACCATCGTCCGCGTCGGTCGCGCGATTTTCAGCCCGCGCCCGGATCCTCAACCCCACCCTTAGGAAGTTGTTGCGTGCAGCACAGCAAACTGGTGTTTATCGGCGGCGGCAACATGGCCGCCAGCCTGATCGGTGGCTTGATTGCGCAGGGCTACCCTGCGAGCTGCATCACCGCTTGCGATCCGGTCGCGGAGGCGCGCACGCGCCTGGCGACGCAGTTCGGAGTTGCCACCACGGACGACAATCGCGGCGCCGTCGCGGCGGCCGAGGTCGTGGTGCTGGCGGTCAAACCCCAGGTGATGGCGACCGTTGTCGAACAGCTCGCGCCCGCTGTCGGCCGCGGGGCGCTGGTGATTTCCATCGCCGCGGGCGTGCCCGTCGCGGCACTGGCCGGACTGCTGGGCGCGGATATCGCCATCGTTCGCTGCATGCCGAACACACCGGCGCTGGTGCGCACCGGCGCCACCGGCCTCTACGCGTCCGCCAGCGTCAGCGTGGAACAGCGCCGTACGGCGGCGGACATTCTGGGCGCTGTTGGCATCACGGTCTGGGTTGCCAGCGAGCGCGAAATCGACGCGGTCACGGCAGTCTCCGGCAGCGGCCCCGCATACTTTTTCCTCGTGATGGAAGCGATGACGGCGGCGGGTATCGAGCTCGGTCTGACACCCGAAGTGGCCAGTCGATTGACGCTGCAAACCGCGCTCGGGGCCGCACGCATGGCGCTCGACAGCGATGTGGACGTGGCCGAGCTGCGCCGTCGCGTCGCTTCACCCGGCGGAACCACCGCAGCGGCGCTCGCGGTGCTCGACGCCGGTGGCTTGACCGCGCTCTTTGCCCGCGCGCTTGCCGCCGCCGATGCGCGCGGGCGGGAGATGGGTGCCGCCATGCTACCGGAGCATCCGCAGCCGTGAGCATCGCCATCAGGTTGCTGGTTTACACCATTCAATACGCCGGCGTACTGCTGGTGATGTTGTTTCTGTTGCGATTCTTGCTGCAACTGGCGCGCGCCAGTTTTCACAATCCGATCTCCCAGTTCGTGTATCGGGCGACCCGGATCCCGGTGGACGGTTTGACCCGCCTGCTGCCGGTCGTGGGCCGTTTCAATATTGCCAGCCTGGTGCTCGCCCTGGCGATGGAATGGCTTGCGATAATCTTGACGTTGCTGGTGGTGGGCGCCGGTTTGCCCGGGATCATTATGCCGCTGTGGTGGGGCGTGCTGGGGCTGGCGGCGTTGCTGGTCAACCTGTATTTCTACGGTATTTTCGCGCTGGTGGTGCTGAGCTGGGTGGCACCTCAGACCCATCACCCCGCCGCCGTACTGCTCATGCAGTTGCTGGAGCCCGTCCTCGGTCCCGCGCGCCGGTTGATCCCGCAACTGGGCTGCCTGGATCTGTCGCCGATGCTGGTTCTGTTCCTGCTCGGAGCCTTGCGGCTGTTGCTCCACAATCTGGCAGCGGGCAGCGCCTTGATCGCGGGTCTGGTGCCGGGATTCTGATCGGTGATGACCGCCGGACCCTATGGCCAATGGCGCGCTGACACCCTGGTGCTGCGCTGCCGGGCGCAGCCTGGCGCGCGGCACGATGCTTTTCTCGGCGCTTGCGGCGACCGTCTCAAGTTGGGGCTGGCGGCGCCGCCGGTGGACGGCAAGGCGAATGCACGCGCGATCGAATTTCTTGCCGCTGCGTTCGGGGTGCCCAAATCGCGGGTGACCCTGGTGCGGGGTACCCGCGGCCGCGACAAGGTGTTTGCCATCGCCGCGCCAACCCGGTTGCCGGCAGAGGCGCAGGTGGCAGGTTTCCCGCCTACTCCGGTCGAATGATCCGGTCCGTGCTTGCCTGTGTCGGACCCCGTCTTTAGACTTCTCGGGTTCCGAGAGTCGTGCCCCATGCCGGACAGCTTTCCCCCTGATTCCGTTGGTCTGGTGGTGCCAGAGACCCAGCATTTCACTGCGCCGCTCGAATTGAGCTGCGGTCGGCTGCTGGCTTCCTATGATCTCGTGGTCGAAACCTACGGCAAGCTAAACGCCGCGCGTTCCAACGCGGTACTGATCTGTCACGCCCTGAGCGGCAGCCATCACGCGGCCGGGTTTCACAGCCTCGACGACGCCAAGCCCGGGTGGTGGGACGACTACATCGGTCCGGGCAAACCCATCGATACGCGGTATTTCTACGTGGTGTGCCTCAACAACCTCGGCGGTTGCCATGGCAGCACCGGTCCGCGCACGGTCGATCCGGCGACCGGCAAGCGGTGGGGCAAGCATTTCCCGCCGCTGCGGGTGCGCGACTGGGTGCTCAGTCAGGCCCGGCTGGCGGACCGGCTGGGCATCGATGAGTGGGCGGCGGTGATCGGCGGCAGCCTGGGCGGCATGAATGCCATGCGCTGGGCGCTTGAATACCCCGAGCGGGTCCGCCACTGCGTGGTGATTGCCTCGGCATTGAAACTGACCGCGCAGAATATTGCCTTCAACGAAATTGCCCGGCGCGCGATTCGCTCGGACCCGGATTTCCGCGACGGGGACTTTGCCGAACACGGTGTCGTGCCGCGCAACGGCCTCGCGCTCGCGCGGATGGTGGGCCATGTCACCTATCTGTCCGACTCCCTGATGGGCGTGCGGTTCGGTCGCGAACTGCGCTCGGGTTCCTTTGCGCGTGGCCTGGATGCGCCGGTCGAATTCAAGGTGGAAAGCTACCTGCATTATCAGGGCGACAAATTTGCCGAGAGCTTCGACGCCAACACCTACCTCCTGATCACCAAGATGCTCGACTATTTTGATCTGGCGCGGGAATACGGCGACGATCCGGTGACGGCGTTCCGGACCGCGCGCGCGCGGTTTCTGGTGGTTTCCTTCACCAGCGACTGGCGCTTTGCGCCGCAGCGTTCGGAGGAAATCGTCCAGGCGCTCGTCGCGGCCAATCGCGACGTGGCCTATGCCTGCATCGACTCCGACATGGGGCACGACGCCTTCCTGTTGCCCAATGCCCGCTACGAAAAACTGTTGCGGACCTACATGAACCGGGTTGCGGAGACTTGCTGATGCTGCGCGTCGATCTGGATATCGTGCAGCGCTGGATCGCGCCCGGCAGCCGGGTTCTGGACCTGGGCTGTGGTGAGGGCGAGCTGCTGCGCGTGTTGATGGACAGCCGGGGCGTGGAAGGCTACGGCATCGAGATCGACCCGGAGAAAATCACCCACTGCGTTGCCCGCGGCGTCAATGTCATCGAGGCCGATGTCGATCGGGGTCTTACCGACTTTCCGGACAAAAGCTTCGACACCGTGCTGATGGCGAACTCCATGCAGGTCCTGCGCCGTCCCGATCGCGCCATTGCCGAGATGTTGCGCGTGGGCGAGGAATGCATCGTCACCTTCCCGAACTTCGGCAATGTTCGTACCCGCCTGTTCCTCGCGGCCTGGGGACGCATGCCGGTCACCCGGCAGTTGCCGTATCAGTGGTACGACACACCCAATATCCACTTTTGCACGGTGCGGGATTTCGAGGCGCTGTGCCGGGAACAGTCGATCCGGGTGCTGCATCGCGAATTTGTTGCCGAACAATTCCCCGATCGGTTGCTCAAAGGAGTATGGTCCAATCTGTTCAGCGCCACCGCGATCTATCATTTGGCGAAATGACCTTTCTCGAAGGATTACCAGAGGACGCGATCCATGAAAATAGCGCAACTGCCTCCGCTGTCTCACCTGTCGATGGTCCTCCTGCTGGTTTTCGCCGGCAGTCTGTCGGCGGACGACCGACCGTTTCGAGAGTTCGGCGACCATCGGGTCTATTACAGCGCCTTCAACAGCAGCTTCGTGAGTCCGGAGGTCGCTGCCGCTTACGACATCGTGCGCGGCCGTGATCGGGGCCTGGTCAATATCGCGGTGATGCCGGCCGGGGTGATCGGTGGCCGGCCCGCTGAAATAAAAGGCCATGTTTCCAATATCTTCGCTCAGCGCCAGGAGCTGGCGTTTTTCGAGGTTCGGGAGGGCGACGCGGTGTATTACCTCGCACCTTTCCAGTTCGAGAACGAGGATTCGCTGACGTTCAATATCACCGTGAAGCCGAAACCGGACATGCCCTCCTATACGTTGTCGTTTCAGCGCACCTTTTACCGTGATCGTTGATCCGTGTCCGATGTGGTCGTTCTGGCCAGCGGCAATGCCGGCAAGCTCGGCGAGTTGCGCGCACTGCTCGCGGAAGTTGGTCTCGACCTGATATCCCAGGGCGAGCTGGGGGTGAGCGCGGCCGAGGAGACCGGCGCAACCTTTGTCGAGAATGCCCTCCTCAAGGCGCGTCACGCGGCGCGGCAGAGCGGTCGTGCGGCGCTTGCCGACGATTCCGGTCTGGAAGTCGACTGGTTGCACGGCGCGCCCGGCGTGCGTTCCGCGCGCTTCGCCGGGGAAGATGCCGACGATGCCCGCAACAATCGGAAACTCCTGGCGCTGCTGAGCGACGTGCCGGCCGCACAGCGCAGCGCGCGCTTTCGCTGCGTCCTGGTGTACCTGGCGTCCGCCGCCGATCCGGCGCCGCTGATTTGCGAGGGGGTATGGGAGGGCCGCATCCTGGAACAACCGCGCGGCGCCAACGGGTTTGGCTACGATCCCCTGTTCCTGATTCCCGAGTTGGGGCGCTCGGTAGCGGAGCTGGCCGCCGCCGAGAAGAACGCCCTCAGTCATCGCGGTCGCGCGTTGCGGATGCTGCTGACGAAGTTGCGCGCACGAGTAGCCGACCGATGTTGAAGCCGCCGCCACTGGCACTTTATGTGCATATTCCCTGGTGTGTCCGCAAATGCCCCTACTGCGATTTCAATTCTCACCAGGCAACGGGAGATTTGCCCGAGGCCGAGTACGTCCGGGCGCTGCTGGCCGATCTGGACAGCGAGCGAGATCGGGCGGGCGGGCGTCGGTTCGGCAGCGTCTTTATCGGCGGCGGCACCCCCAGCCTGTTTTCGGCGCAGGCCATCGGCGCGGTGCTGGAAGCGGCGGAGCGGCGCATCGGCTTGGCTCCGGGCGCGGAGATAACCCTGGAAGCGAACCCCGGCACGGCGGATGCCGACCGCTTTCGCGGCTATCGCGCCGCCGGCGTCAACCGGCTGTCCATCGGCGTGCAGTCATTCGCCGATGCGCAGCTCGCGTCGCTCGGCCGTATCCACTCGGGTGGCGAGGCGGCGCGCGCGTTTGAGCTGGCCCGCGCCGCCGGCTTCGAGAATATCAATCTTGATCTCATGCACTGTCTGCCGGACCAAACGCCTGCCCAGGCCGTCGCCGATCTGCAGCAGGCGATCGCGCTCGCTCCGGAGCATCTTTCCTGGTATCAGCTCACCATCGAGCCCAATACCCTGTTCTACCGGAAGCCGCCGCGGCTTCCCGACGAGTCTGTACTGGATGACATCCATACCGCGGGTACGACGCTGCTCGCGCGCGCCGGTTACCGGCAGTACGAAGTCTCGGCCTATGCGCGCGACGGCCGGCACGGCCGGCACAACGTCAATTATTGGGAATTTGGCGACTACATCGGCATTGGCGCCGGCGCTCACGGCAAGTTGACCGACGCCGAGGCAGGCGCTGTCCGGCGCCGTCGCAAGGTGCGCCATCCCCGCGAGTATCTGGCGCGCAGTGACGACCGTTGCGCCGAACAGGTGACGCTGAATGCAGCCGACCTGCCCCTGGAGTTTCTCCTTAACGCGTTGCGTCTGAATGCGGGAGTGCCGACGCATTATTTCGCCGAGCGTACCAACCAACCGCTGGCGGCGATTGCGCAACCCTGGGATGATCTGGTGCGGCAGGGTCTGGTCGCACCCCTGAGCGACCGGCTGGCGACGACGCCCACGGGGCATCGCTTTCTGGATTCGGTACTGGCCGCGTTTTGAATACCCGTTGACGCCGGTTACATGGTCTTGACATGGTTATGACACGGACTGAAGGTACGATGGACGAAGGTCCTTCGTGTTCAATGGGAAAATGAACGAATTGCCGCTGCAAAAAAATCCGCCGCCTTCCAGCGCCGATGCCACCGATGCCCTGAGTCATGGCGCCGATTACCAGCAGCCGGCGTATTACATCAACCGCCATCTCAGTTTGATGCAATTCAACCTCCGGGTGCTGGAGCAGGCGCTGACGGAGTCCTACCCCCTGCTGGAACGCTTGCAGTTCCTGCTGATCTTCAGCTCCAACCTCGACGAGTTTTATGAAGTCCGGGTCGCCTGGCTCAAGCGCCAGATCAGTTTTGCCCGCGAAGTCGTCGCCACCGACGGGCTTCAGCCTCAGGAAGTTCTGAAAGAGCTCAGCGCCATTTGTCATGACGCGATCCGGAGGCAGTACCGGATTCTGAATGAAACGCTGTTGCCCGCAATGGAGCGCGAGGGTATCCGGTTTCTGGCCCGGGATCTCTGGACCCCGGAAATCGACTGCTGGGCGCAGGAGTATCTGCGCGAACAGGTATTGCCGGTGATCAGCCCCATTGGCCTGGACCCGGCGCATCCCTTCCCGCGCCTGGCAAACAAAAGCCTCAATTTTATTGTCAGCCTGGAAGGGCGCGATGCCTTTGGCCGCGAGAGCGGCCTGGCCATCGTGCCGGCGCCGCGCTCGCTGCCGCGCATCATCCGGGTTCCGGACCGGTTGTGTCCGGGCGGGGACAACTTCGTGTTTCTGTCGTCGGTGATTCATTCCCACGTCGATTTTCTGTTTCCGGGCATGCGCGCAACGGGTTGTTATCAATTCCGGATTACCCGCGATGCCGATCTGGATCTCAATGCCGCGGAAGTGGAAGACATAGCGCGCGCGTTGCGGGGTGAGCTGCACACCCGGCGCTTTGGCAGCGCGGTGCGCCTGGAGGTGGCGGCCGAATGCCCGCCGGAACTGGTCGAATTTCTGCTGGATCAGTTCAATCTCGAACAAGCCGATCTCTACCATGTCGAAGGTCCGGTAAATCTGGGCCGCATGATGCAGTTGCGCGGCATGGTCAATCGGCCCGATCTGGTGTTTTCGCCCTTCACGCCCAGTCTACCGGCACCGCTGCGGGAGGATCCCAACTATTTCCAGGTGCTGGCGCAGCGGGACATTCTGCTGCATCACCCCTACCAGTCCTTCACCCCGGTCATCGACCTGTTGCGTCAGGCCGGGCGCGATCCTCTGGTGCTGGCGATCAAGATGACGCTGTATCGCAGCGGTTCGCGCTCGGAGATCGTCGATTTGCTCGCCGAGGCGGCGCGCGCCGGCAAGGAAGTCACGGTGGTCATCGAATTGCGGGCGCGGTTCGACGAGGCGGAAAATCTCCAGCTCGCCAGCCAGCTGCAGGAGGCGGGCGCAGTGGTGACCTACGGTGTCGTGGGCTACAAGACACATGCCAAGGCGATGCTGATCGTCCGGCGAGAGGGTCGGGAACTGAAGCGTTACGTTCATTTGGGGACCGGCAACTACCACGCCGGCAACGCCCGGCTTTATACCGACTACAGCCTGCTCAGCGCCGACCCCGAACTGGGCAGCGACCTGCACATTTTTTTCCAGCAGTTGACCGGCATGGGTCGCGCGGAGCATGTCAAAAAGCTGTTTACCGCACCCTTCACGCTGCAAGCAAAACTGCTGGCGCTGATCGACCAGGAAGCACAGGTCGCGAGCGAGGGTCGGGAGGCGCACATCATCCTCAAGGCCAACGGACTCACGGACGCGAGCGTCATTCAGGCGCTCTATCGAGCGAGTGCCGCGGGGGTAAAAGTCGATCTGATCATTCGCGGCATGTGTTGCCTGCGTCCGGGTGTGGCGGGAATATCCGAAAACATCCGCGTGATTTCTGTTATCGGCCGGTTTCTCGAGCATTCGCGGGTGTATTACTTCCGCAACAGTACACCGGCGGTCTACTGCGCGAGCGCCGATCTCATGGAGCGCAACCTGCGCAACCGTCTCGAAATTGCCTTTCCGCTGCTCGACCCGGCATTGGAGCGGCGCGTGATCGAGGAGTTGGAGACCATGCTGGCGGATGATTGCCAGAGCTGGGTGCTGCATAGCGATGGCTGTTATGTACTCCGGCAACCGCGGACTCCCGATGCCGAACACCGCGCGCAATCGAGCTTGTTGGCGCGATTGGCCGAGTAGCGGATTGCTGAAACGCCCCAGCGGCAGCCATCCGCGCCGGCTTCCTTGCCCGCCCGCTGGAAGTATCCTGGTCGTCGTGCGCCGGCCATCCGGTCGTGCTGGCGACGTTTCCCGGCGACCCGCGAACCGTGTTCAACGGCCGGTCCGGGTCCGCAACCCTTTCAGTTGAGTTCGATGTTGAATCCCGCCTGCGCAAGATAGGCCTGTTCCTGACGGAGTTCAGCCTGGGTCAGCGGATGCTGCTGGAGCCAGCCCGCCGGAAAATCCAGCCGATAACCGCGTTGCGTCGCACGGATGTCCATGGGCGGGAGACCGTCGAGAGACGCTACATACTTGAAGGTCACGGCAAGACGCAGCAGCAGACACAGGCGGGTCAGAGTGAGGCGATCGGTGGTGCCGAAAGAAGCCAGCAAACTGCCGGGAAACTTGCGGCGATGCGCCCGCACCAGGGTCGCGACGACGCTTTGCTGATCCCGGGAAAAGCCCGGCAGGTCGGCGTTCTGGATGATGTATTGACCGTGTTTGTGGAACTGGGAATGCGAAATCGTCAGGCCGACTTCATGCAGTTGCGCCGCCCAGCGCAACAGCTCGCGGTGTTCGGGCTGGAGCTGCCAGTCATCGCGGACCCGGATGAACAGGTCATCGGCGACCTCCTGGACGCGGCGCGCGTGCAATTCCGGCAGCCCACTGCGCTTGAACAGCGCGGTGACGGTGCGCTCGCGCACATCCTCGTGCTGCAAGCGCCCGATCAGGTCGTAGACGACGCCCTCGCGAAGTGCTCCCGAAGAAGCGTGCATCGTGGCGATATCGAGCGCTTCGAACACCGCGCTGGCGATGGCGACGCCGGCCGCGAAGACGCTGTAGCGCGCGGGTTTGAGGCCGGCAATCGCGCCCAGCGCATCGACATGGCCGCAGTCGATGAGGGCGCGGCGCAATTGCTGCAGGCCGCTGCGCGTTATCTCACCCCGGCTCCAGCCCTGGGCGCGCAGAACTTCGGCGATGGCGATATGGGTTCCGGAGGAGCCCACGCAGTCGCCCCAACCGCGCGCGCAAAACTCTTCGCGGACCGCAAGAACTTCCAGGTATGCGGCCTGATACGCGCTATCAAATCGGGATGGTGTAATGGCGCCGGTCGGGAAAAAGCGTTGCTGATAGCCGACACATCCCATGTGCAGGCTTTCCAGCACGCGGGTCTCGAAGCGCTCGCCGATGATGAGTTCGGTGCTGCCGCCGCCGATATCCACCACCAGCCGGGCGTGATCGTCGTCGGCCTCGCTGTGGGCCACGCCCAGATATACCAGGCGCGCCTCCTCGCGCCCCGACACGACTTCGACAGGATGGCCGAGGACCGCCTGCGCCGGATCGATGAACGAGCGCACATTTTTTGCCGCGCGCAGGGTGTTGGTCCCGACCACCCGGACCGTATCCGGGGTGAGCGTGTCCAGGATCTGGCGAAAACGAGTCAGGGTTTCGAGCCCGCGCGCAATGGCGTCGCTATCGAGCAAGCCATCATGAAGGCCGGCGGCCAGTTGCACCTTTTCGCCCCTGGCCTCCAGGGGACGCATTTCCCCGTGGCTGACTGCCGCCACCAGCAGGTGAAAACTGTTCGATCCCAAATCGATGGCGGCCAGCAAGGGCGTGGCGGTCGTGCCGCCGGAGCCGTCCGCGTTTATCCTGGTCATCGCCATCGCTTGGGGAGTCGTTGCTTCTGGTAGTGGATGCAATGATCGCATTATTGTAAGGTTCGATCCTGCCGATCACCCAGTCCCTGCCCTTTGCGGAGCCCGCCGATGAGCGCCAAAATCGTCCACGTGAGCGATACCAGTTTTGATGCCGATGTGCTGCAATCGAACCTCCCGGTACTGGTGGACTTCTGGGCGAGCTGGTGCGGTCCGTGCAAGATGATTGCCCCCATTCTGGACGAGATGGCAGACGATTTCGCCGGCCGCCTCAAGATCTGCAAGATCGATGTCGATGCCAATCGCGAGATTGCGGCCAGGTACAGCGTTCGCGGCATCCCGACGCTGATGCTGTTCAAAGGCGGCAATCTCAGCGATACCCGGGTCGGCGCCCTGTCCAAGGCGCAATTGACGGCATTTGTTGCCGGCGCGGTTTGAGACGCCCTTGATCGAGTAAGGGCAGCGGCTCAAATGAAGTTTGCTAACGGCCCGGGGCCGGGTATACTGCGGGCAATAACCGATCTTCGCTTTGCCCGTAAGCCCGGCCGAATCACACTTTAATTACCGGTTGACTACTTCCCGGTTGACTACTTCCTGGTTGATGACGCCCAGCGCGATTCGCGCCCGACTTGTACCAATTCGTACCAACCATCCCGGCCCCCCCAGCCACCCTGGCTCTTGCAGCCACACCGACAACACCAACTCCATGAATCTTACTGACCTGAAAGCAAAACCCATCGATGAATTGCTGCAAATCGGCGCCGAGACCGGCCTCGAAAATCTTGGTCGCTCGCGCAAGCAGGACATCATTTTCACCATCCTGAAACGCCACGCCAAAAGCGGCGAGGATATTTCCGGCGACGGGGTTCTGGAAATCCTGCCGGATGGTTTCGGTTTTCTACGTTCGGCGGATTCGTCGTATCTCGCCGGTCCTGACGACATCTATGTCTCGCCGAGCCAGATTCGCCGCTTCAATCTCCGGACCGGCGACAGCATTACCGGCAAGATCCGCCCACCCAAGGAAGGCGAACGCTATTTCGCGCTTCTCAAGGTAGACGAGATCAATTTCGAAAAGCCCGAGAACGCGCGCAACAAGATTCTGTTCGAAAATCTGACACCACTGTTTCCGGACAAGCGCCTGATGCTGGAGGCCGGCAACGGCAGCTCCGAGGATCTCACCGGACGCATCATCGACCTCATCGCGCCCATCGGCAAAGGACAGCGTGGCCTGATCGTCGCGCCGCCCAAGGCCGGCAAGACCATCATGATGCAGCATATCGCCCAGGCGATATCGCGCAACAATCCCGAGGCGCTGCTGATCGTGCTGCTGATCGACGAGCGCCCCGAGGAAGTCACCGAAATGCAGCGCACGGTGCGCGGCGAAGTGGTTGCGTCCACCTTCGACGAACCGCCGACCCGCCATGTGCAGGTCGCCGAGATGGTGATCGACAAGGCCAAGCGGCTCGTCGAGCATAAGAAGGACGTTGTCATCCTGCTGGATTCGGTTACCCGGCTGGCGCGCGCGTACAACACCGTGATTCCGTCATCCGGCAAGGTTCTGACCGGCGGGGTCGATGCCCATGCCCTCGAAAAACCCAAACGCTTTTTTGGCGCGGCGCGCAATATCGAGCACGGCGGCAGCCTGACCATCATCGCCACCGCCCTGGTGGATACCGGCTCGAAAATGGACGAGGTGATCTACGAGGAATTCAAGGGTACCGGTAACATGGAACTTCACCTGGACCGCAAGATCGCCGAGAAGCGTATCTATCCCGCGATCAACGTGCGTCGTTCCGGCACGCGCCGCGAGGAATTGTTGATGGGCGAGGGCGAACTGCAACGGGTGTGGATTTTGCGCAAACTGCTCCACGACATGGAAGATCTGTCGGCGACCGAATTCCTGGTGGATAAACTCAAGGGATTCAAGAGTAACAACGAATTCTTTGACGCCATGCGCCGAAAATAACGGCGGCGCAAAAATAGCGTAAAAAAAACCCGGCACTGCCGGGTTTTTTTGTATTCATACGGTGGTGGCGAAAACCGCGTCAACCAATCTCGTTCCCGACAATGGAAACGAAGCTGACGCAGCGGCCGGGCTGGCCGCCGAGATTGTGCGTGAGACCCAGTTTCGGGTTGGGTATCTGGCGCGGGCCTGCCTCGCCACGCAGCTGCAGCCACATCTCGTACATCATCCGCAACCCGCTGGCGCCGATCGGATGGCCGAAACTCTTGAGGCCGCCGTCGGGATTGACCGGCTGCGCGCCATCGCCGTCGAAGCGGCCTTCCAGCACGTCGCGCCAGCCCTCACCGCGCTCGGAGAATCCCATGTCTTCCATCAGTACCAGTTCGGTGGCGGTGAAGCAGTCGTGCACTTCCGCCATGCTGATCTGCTCGCGGGGATTGGTGATGCCCGCCTGCTTGTAGGCGTCCTGGGCGGAGGTGACCACTTCCTGGAAAGTGGTGAAATCGTAATCGCCGCTGATGAAACCTTCATTGGGCCCGGCCGCGATCGAGAAGGCCTTGAGGTAGATCGGCCGGTCGGTGTATTTGTGGGCATCCTCGGCCCGGCACAGGATCGCCGCCGCGGCACCGTCGGCTACACCGGAGCAGTCGAACACGCCAAACATGCCCGCTACCCGCGGCGACTTGCAAATGGTGTCCATGGACACTTCCTTGCGGAACTGTGCCTTCGGATTCTTGGCGCCAGCAACATGGTTTTTCCAGGCGATACGGGACAGCACGTCCTTGAGCTGGTTTTCATCGACGCCGTATTTCTTGCAGTAGGCGGGCGCGAGCAGGGAAAACATGGCGGGTGCGGTCATGCTCGATTCGGTGCCGTCGCCCGCGGGCGTGGGCACCACCAGACCGGAGTAGCCGCCGTCCTTGAGTTTTTCCACGCCCACCGCCATCACCAGGTCGTAGGCACCGCTGGCCACCGCGTAGGCGGCGTTGCGAATGGCCTCGCTGCCGGTCGCGCACATGTTTTCCAGTCGCGTCACCGGCTTGTAGGCCGTTTTCAGCGCTTCGGAGAACACCAGACCGGAAACGCCGCTGGCAAAGGTGCCGAGCCAGTAGGCATCGACGTCGTTGGGTTCGACGCCAGCCGACTTGTAGGCATCGGTGGCCGCCTCGATCAGCATATCGGAGGCGTCCCGATCCCAGTGTTCACCGAACTGCGTACACGCCATGCCGACGATGGCGACTTGATCCTTGATACCGTTACTTGCCATGGCACATACCCCTAGCGCACCGGGCGCGCTTTCCAGAAATAGTTGTGGACGCCTTCCCCGGTATAGAACCGGCGGAAGGTCATTTCGAGTTGGTTGCCGATGCCGACATCTTTCGGATCGGCATCCGCCAGCTCGCAGGCCATACGGCCGCCGCAGCCGAAATCCACCACGGTGGAAATGACCGGCGGTTGCAGGCTGTAGGCGAGATGGTCGAGGGTGAAGGTGGTGATACGGCAGGGCTGATCGGCAAACGGCTCGTCTTTCATTTCGTCTACCGCGCCGCATTTCACGCACACCCGCTGCGGCGGCAGATAACCCTGGTCGCACTGCACGCACCGGGAGCCGTGGAAGGCGTACTTCCAGCGTTCGTGCCGTTTCATCACCGGCGCCGCGGGCCGGCTGGGATCCGGCCGGCGCGGTGGCTCGAAAGGCAGGATGCCGCGCCATTTGAGGTAATTGTTGTAGGCCAGGTCGGTGCGCTTGGACGCGAGCCAGTGGGCGACGCTGCGCGCCGGCCGCCCGGAAGCGATGCGATCGGTGACCTCGAACACCAGGGCGTCGCAACCGTCGGCGGTGGACAGCACCAGGATGCGGTCGCCCGGTTTGGCGGTATCCAGAACCTGAGCGAGCAACAGTCCGGCGTGGGCGACACCGGTGCGACCGACACTGTCCACCAACGGGTCGGCCAGCTGTTCGGACTTGAGGCCGAGCGCGCGGGGAATGTCGGCCAGATCGCGGCGGTTGGCGGCGTCCAGCACCACCTTGGCGAGGGACGCGGGCTCGACGCCCGCGTTGATCAACGCGCGTTTGGCGGTATCGACACTCACCGGCCCGAGGATTTCGATCCCGAAGCGCTCCTCCCACTGGCGGGCGAAGGCATCGCCCGGCAGACGCCACACGTCCAGTACTTCCGCAGTGCTCGATGCGCTGCCCAGCAGGCGGGCGATGGCCTCATCCGCGGCGCCGGTGACAAAGGCGACGGCGGCATCGCCGCTGTCCCGCTCGCGGGCGCCACCCGGCGCGCCGATCACCACGTCGCTGGCGCACACCAGCGTGGTGCGCCCGGCCTGGCCGAGTTCGCTGGCCAGCAGCAACCCGGCCAGCCCCATGCGGCTGTTGCCGCCGAGCTCGAGGGAGCGGGTTTGCGCCGGCAGGTCGAGGGCCGCGGAAATCGCCGCGGTATTGAGTTTTTCCGCGTAGGGTGGACTGGTGGTGGCAAACATCAGGGTGTCTACCGCCGCGCCGCCGAGCGCCTGACGGCCGGCTTCCACGGCCATGGAGACCGCGTCTTCGTCATAGCTGGCGATGGCGCGTTCGCCGCGCCCGATGCCCGCGGCCTGGCGGTCGAGCCGAAAATAGGGAATGTAAGAACCGTAACGCAAAATACCGGACAAACCACACCTCCTGGTTTGAGGGCCGGGGCGCTGGGCACCGGCGGCGATGTTGATCGACTGCTTTCGTTGTTATCGGAGCCAAGGCCGTCAGGACCGACGCCAAGCCTTGCGCTTCAGGCTATCACATATTCCCGCAATTTCGGGTCCCGCAGGTCGCCGCGGAACCGGGTTGCCGTCCAGGGCCATGAACCCGGCACACCTTTCGCGTCCAGATACCAGCTCTTGCAGCCGGTGGTCCACACCGTATCCTTCATGTTCGCCAGCATCTCGGCGTTGAACCGCTCGGTCGCATCTTCACGGGGATAAATCTGTTCGAACCTGCGCTCCGCCCAGAGCTCGATGAACTTCATGATGTATTCGCTCTGGGTTTCGGCGATGGAGGCGAGCGAGAAATTGCCCACCGGACTGTGCGGACCCATCACCATGAAGAAGTTGGGGAAGCTGGGCATGGCCACGGTGCGATAGCCGCGCGGACCGTCCTTCCAGGCCGCGTCCAGGGTGACGCCGTGCGCGCCGGTCATGGTCATCGGCAACATGTACTCGTTGGCGTGAAAGCCGGTGGCCAGCGCGATGATGTCGAGTTCGTGGAGCTGGCCATCCGCGGTGACGATCCCGCGCGGTTCGACGTGGTCGATACCGACGCGCACGAGTTCGGCGTTGGGGCGCTGAATGGCGGGATAGAACTCCGACGACATCACCAGGCGTTTGCACATCGGTGTGTAGTCCGGGGTCAGTTTGGCGCGCAGCTCGGGATCCTTCACGCGGTCGAGATTCCAGCGGCACAGTTTGGCGACCATGCGCCGGGAGGCGTTGTCCTTGATGATGCCGCGACCCAGCACCTGCTCCATGAGCAACCGGTAGCCGTTGTAGTACAGCTTGGAAAGCACAGGTAGTTGCCGCGTCAGCCAATGACCGAATCTGGAATATTTCCGGTTCGGAATCGGCAGCACCCACTGCGGGGTGCGCTGGAAGGAAATCACCTTGCTGCACACCTCGGTGAGCGGCTTGATCATCTGGATGCCGGTCGAGCCGTTGCCGATGACGCCGACGCGCGCGCCGGCCAGCTCCAGGGAGTGATCCCAGCGGGCGGAATGCACCACGGCCCCGGCGAAGGAATCGAGGCCGGGAAGGTCCGGATACCTGGGTCGTACCAGGATGCCGCAGGCGGCGATCAGGATGTCGCACTCGAGCTGCTCGCTGGCGCCGGCCGCCGTTGCCACATCCAGTTGCCAGCCACTACCGGCCCATTCCGCGTGCCGCGTCTCGGTGTTGAAGCGGATGCGCTCGAAGACCCCATACTTGCGCGCCATGCGCTCGAAGTACCGGCGGATCTCCTCGCCGCCGCAAAACCGGTGGCTCCATTGCGAACTGGGTTCGAAGCTGTACTGGTAATAGTGGGAGGGCACGTCGCAGCGCAGGCCGGGATACTGGTTGTAGTGCCAGGTACCGCCGCAGCGGTCGGCTTTTTCCAGCAGCACCAGGTCGTCGTAACCGGCGGCCATCAGCCGCATTCCCATGCAGATCCCGGACAACCCGGTGCCGACGACGACGATGCGCGGCTTGCGTTTGCCCGCCGCCAGCGTCTTCAGAATTCCGCTGCTTTCACGGATGCCCATATTTTTAGCTGCCGAAGCCGGTGGGGATTGTGCCGGAGGTCGTTGTTACCCAAGGGTAAAATCAGTTTTGCGTAAGCCTCGGGGGGTGTCAAGATTGCCACCAGGGTAAGCGCGACCCTGCGTTTCCACCTATCCCGGACGCGGGTACACATAGCCGGCCTGGAGACCGAGCGGGAGTCCCAGCGCCCAGTACCCCAGCAGCAGCAGGGTCCAGCCCAGCAGCAGCGCCAGCGCGTAGGGAAGCATCATCGCGATCAGGGTACCGATGCCGGCGTCACGGACATAACGCCGGCAGAACACCACCACCAGCGGGAAGTAGGGCATCAGCGGGGTCACGATGTTGGCCGAGGAATCCCCGATCCGGTACGCCGCCTGGGTCAATTCCGGCGCGATGCCGAGCTGCATCAGCATGGGTACGAAGGTGGGCGCGATCAGCAGCCATTTCGCCGACGCCGAGCCCACGAACAGATTGATGCAAGCCGTTAACAGAATAATGCCGACGATGGTGAACTGGGGCGGCAGGTGCAGTGCGCTCAGCCCTTCCGCGCCCTCAACGGCGAGCAGAACCCCCAAGTTGGAGCGGCTGAAGGCCGCGATGAACTGCGCGGCGAAAAACGCCATCACGATGTAATAGCCCATGCTTTCCATGGCGCGGGTCATCCCGGCGATCACATCGCGGTGTCCGCGGATGGATCCGGCGGCGATGCCATAGGTCACGCCCGGGATCAGGAACAGGACAAAGATCAGGGGCACGATGGCGTGCATCAGGGGTGCGCCGAAGGATGCCATGGCACCGGTCGCCGGATCCCGCAGGGCCGAGCTGGCGGGCAGGATTGCCGCGAGCAGCAGCGCCAGCGACAGCGCCAGGCTGACCGCCGCCCAGCAGAGCCCGCGCCGCTCCCGGGCCGCCAGCGGCGTCAACCCGGCGGTATCCTCCGGGGCGTCGGTCAGCGGGTAGGTCCTGGTCAGCCAGGGCTCGACGACCCGGTCGGTGAGCCACCAGCCGAGGCCGATCACCAGCAGGCTCGATGTGCTCATGAAAAACCAGTTGCACAGCGGGTTGACGAGCAGCTCCGGGTCCAGCACGCGGCCTGCTTCCTGGGTGATGCCCTGGAGCAGGGGATCGAGCGCCGAGGGAATGAAGTTGGCGGAAAACCCACCCGACACGCCGGCAAAGGCCGCGGCGATGCCCGCCAGCGGGTGGCGGCCGGCGGCACGAAAAATCACCGCCGCCAGTGGGATGACCACGACATAGCCGGCGTCGGCGGCAGTGTGGCTGACGATCGCCACCAGCAGCACGATGGGTGTCAGCCAACGGGCGGTGGTGATACTCAGCAGTTTGCGCAGCCCGGCGGCGATGAGTCCGGAGTGCTCCGCAACGCCGACTCCGAGCAGCGCCACCAGGACGATCCCCAGCGGCGCAAAGGCGGTGAATACCGGGACCATCTGGGTCAGGAAGCGCGTGAGCTCCGTCCCGGTCAGCAGATTGACAATCTTGATCGTGGCGCCGGTCTGGGGGTGTTGCGCGGCAAATTCGACCGGCGCCAACAGTGCCGACAGCAACCAGACCGAGATCAGCAGAAGCAGAAACAGCAGGACCGGATCGGGCAGCCGGTTGCCGAGCCTTTCAAGCGTTTGCAGAATTCGCAACAGCGCGCCGGGTTGGGGCTGCGGATCCGGGTCGCTCATGCGCGTTTTCCAGGGCTGTGGCGCGGGGCGCGCGCGCGTGCCATCGGCGGGTGGCCGCCCGGGTCAGGGTTTTGGCGGCTCGGGATTCAGCACCAGTTGACCATCCACCACGGGGATGCGTTCGCCGGGGCGATGGTCCATGCGGACACTGTGTTCTTCGTCGCGCAGGCGGTAGCGGACATCGTAGCCGGTCACTTCGGTTTTGGTTTCATGCTCGGTGTGGCAGCGGCGCTCGGTGGTGGTGTAGGTGTCGTTCGCCTGCATCCGCTCCTGGGTTTTGTTGCCGGCGTAGCCACCGGCCACCGCGCCGGCCGCGGTAGCGATCTTCTTGCCGGAGCCGCCGCCGATCTGGTGGCCGACAACACCGCCGATCACCGCCCCCGCCACGGTGCCGAGAATCTGGTTCTGGTCCTGGGCCGGTCGCCGTCGCGTCACCGCCACGTCGGCGCACACTTCCTTGGGTACTTGCACATCGCGGGTAACTTCGGTGACTGCGAGCACTTCCGCGAACTTGGGCTCGGGATGGAGCGCGCGATAACCGCCGATGGCGCCGACGGCCGTGGCCAGCACGGCTCCCGCAACGAGACCCGCAAGCATGCCTTTGTTCATGATGAGATAGTCCGACCGGTTCCGGAAAGAAGCCGTAATGTGTCGATAATTCGGCCGGAATACAAGCGCTGTCCGGTGCTGGCGGCACGCGGCTATCGTGATTCAGGTCGCGGTGCCGATGGTGGCTGCGGGTTGCCGCTCGGCACTAGCGCGTAGCCCGAGCGCCAATCGAATGCTCGACACCGAGGAACCGACTGAACCGCCCAAGCATCAAGCAGAAGCTGCTGGCCATTTGGCCGCTCAGTGTTTTGACTGTCCGGCATCCTGGTGGGCGCTACTTCACGATTTCCATCAACTTCCCAAAGCTGTCCACCACGTCGTACTTGACGTTCTCCGGGGCGAAGCGGCGGTTCATCTCATCGAAGAACTTGCGGGCGCATTTGATCTTCGTTCTCTCGATCTCGCGGAGATCCATCGAGGCCATCGAACCCTTGGTTTCCGCCACGAAGTAGATGTGCTTGACCGCGCCTTCCTTAAAGGAAATGGCCCAGTCCGGGTTATAGTCGCCGACCGGGGTCGGGATCAGGAAACCGCGTGGCAACTTGGCGTACACAACGACTTCAGCGCTGGCCTCCAACGCCGCGGCAAAGTCACGCTCCGGCTTCGACCCCGAATCCGGCAGCACGAAGTCGTAGATGTGGTGCTTGGGTGTCTTGACCGCATTGCTGAAGTCCTGCTTGGTTTGCCCGGCAGTGAAGATGTCGAGGTCGAACTTGTCCTCGACCGGATCGTAGGCCAGATGCTCGATGATGACGGTGGCCTTCTGCTCGTTGATCAAGCGAATCGCCTCGGCAATGAAACTCTCCGGGTTGGTCTTGAACTGCGCGAATACGCCGGCGTTGAGTCCCTTCAGAATCTCGGTCACCGTGCGCCGCGTCAGCTGGGTGCCTTCGGCAAGCTTGCCGATAAGGTCGTACTTGACCGCCGAATGGATTGAGGCGCGGTTGGTTTCTGTCTCACTGACCTTCAACTCAAACGCATTGCCGCCCTTGATTCCGTCGTAGGTCACGGCGGCTGCCTGTTCACCGTGCTGGATGGTGTACTGCAACGGGGAGACTCGCAGCCCGGCATCCTTGTCGTTGAGGGTATTGACCGCCTTCTGCACCAGCTCGTCCGAGTCGAACTGGACACTGTACGCCGCCTTGCGATTGATCCGATGCCAGAGTTCCTTGAACTCCTGCTTCTCGAAGTTGGCGTTGAGCGGGTTCTTCTTGGGTTTGCGGTCGTCGCCAATGTCGGGCAACTGGCTCTCGCTGAAGACACTGTCGATCAGCTTGAAGACCTGCTCGGCGTGCGGTGCCAGCTCGGGGGGCAGCGCTGCCAGCGCACCGTCCTTCTTGGCCTCGTGATATGCGCTGGTGATGCGATCCGTGTCGTCGGAGTAGTCGTGCTTGAGCAGGTACTTGTAGATCTGCTTCGCAAGCTGCGGCGTGACCTCGACATCGCCAGTCGCAGTCTTCAGCACCTTGCCGGTGAAGTAGGCCTCGTCCGCCACGCGCGGACGTGCAGACAGCGACTCGCTGATGTCCTTCTGCAGCGCGGCAACGAAGTCCTTGTAGCTCTCGCTGGCCACCACGGTCAGCACGTTTACGTCGTGGACGATGGCCGGGTGATCCATCCGGTCGCCACTCTGGTTTACGGACAGCCGCATGCCGCGCCCCACCTCCTGGCGGCGCGAGATGGTGTTGTCGCTGTGCTTCAGCGCGCAGATGACAAACACGTTCGGGTTGTCCCAGCCTTCGCGCAGGGCCGAGTGCGAAAAGATGAAGCGCACCGGCTCGGCCAACGACAACAAGCGCTCCTTGTCCTTCAGGATCAGGTCGTAAGCGTCCACGTCGTCGGACAGACCGGCGTTCTCGCCACGCGCCGCGACCGTGGGGTCGGCCAGCCGCTTGCTCTTCTTGTCAATCGAGAAGTAGCCGCTGTGGGTCTTGTTCGCCGGGATGCCTTTCAGGTATTTGACGTAGGCTGTTTCATCCAAATCAAGCATCTCGTTCAGGTACTGGGTGTATTCCTCCTCAAAGATGCGGGCGTATTCGCCTTGCTCGTCGGGCGCGGAGTAGTCGCGGTACTTGGCCACCTCGTCGATGAAGAAGAGGGTCAATACCTTCACGCCCTGCTGGAACAGCGCCTGTTCCTTGTCGAAGTGCGCCTTGATGGCCTCGCGGATCTGAATGCGGCGCAGCGCCGGTTCATTCACATCGCCCGTGGCGTCGCCAACCACCAGTTCGACGCCGTTGGTGAAGCTCAGCGTGTCGGTGCTGGCATTGATGTCCGCCACCACGTAGTTGCGGTACTGATCCAATCCGCCCGACAGGTCGAACAGGTTGTCGCCCTTGCCGATCTTGCGCACCACGGGCTTGATGTCGCCATTGGCAAGCTTCCGCTCCAACTCCACGCGCGCCTCGGGCGGCTTCTTGGTGGAAATGTCGATGGATTGCAGATACAGGTAGGCGTTGGTGCCCGCCAGCCCCTTCACCGCGATGCCGCGCACGGCGATCTTCTTCACCAGCTTCTGGTTGTAGGCGTCCAGCGCGTCCAGCCGGTGGATCTTGTTGTGCGTGGTCTTGTGGGTGGCCGAATAGCGCAACACCATCAGCGGCTTGAAATTAACCAGCGAATCCAGAGTCTTGCCGCCTTCCATCTTCTGCGGCTCGTCCAGGATCAGAATTGGGCGGTTGGCACTGATTACGTCAATGGGCCTGCGCGACTGGAAGTCGTCCAGTGCCTCATAAATGCGCCGATTATCCTTGCCAGTGGCATTGAACGCGTGCACGTTGATGACCATCACGTTGATGCCCGCGTCCGACGAAAAGCTCTCCAGGTTATGCAGCTGCTTGGAGTTGTAGATGAAAAAGCGTGCCTTCTTCTTGTAGCTCTCCAGGAAGTGTTCAGCGGTGATCTCCAGCGACTTGGCCACGCCCTCGCGGATGGCGATGCTGGGCACCACGATGATGAACTTGCTCCAGCCGTACTGCTTGTTCAGCTCGAAGATGGTCTTGATGTAGCAATAGGTCTTGCCCGTGCCGGTTTCCATCTCGATGTCGAGATTCACGCGGGCGACCTTGGTCTTCACCAGCTCGATCGAAACGGGCAGGTTCTGCCGGCGTTGAACCTGCTGGATGTTTTCCAGGAGGTTCGGCTCGGACAGGGTGATGTCCCCGTTGCGGAACGCCGCCTCTTTGTCGGCGATGGCCTCGGACGGGGCGAGCGCCAGCGAGGCCTGCGGGCTGACGGACTGCGCTTGGTGAACGCCCGGGTCCATCCGATAGCGAATACCCCCGTGGATCGGTGCCTGCCTCTTGAAGCAATCCACCACCGCCTGGACGGCAGCGGTTTGATAGTCCTGCGTTTTGAACTTCAGCTTCATGGTTTACCTTTGAAAAGAGTTGTCGCGCTTCCAGGCCCCACAAACGGGCTAGTGGAGCGCAAATCCCGTTTCACACTCCACAACGGGGATAGTTTTCCGCAAGCTCTCAGCAATTCGTCAAAGCCGAAGCCAGGTAACCCTATGATTGTACTTATCTTGTTCAAGCGTTCTCTCGGCAAGCCTCTAATTTCTCTCGGTGAGCTCTAATTCGCCCGGGTCAGTTGCCAGCGTGGTGCCGTATCCGATCCGGCATTCTCAATCACCCCTCGACGACGCAGCTTGCCCAGCAAATTGCTGACCTTGTTGTACTTCTGATCGTCCGTCAGCGCGTCGCTGAGCTTGCCCAGCAGCAGCCGGTTGATGTCGGCGCGGCTGGCTTCACCATTCACTGTCAGATAGTCGATGATCTGCTTGAGGTAGAAATCATCGTCCTGCCCCCGGGTGCGCAGGTAATCCGCCACGCTGGCCGTAGCCTTGGCAATTTGCGCCGAAACATGGAGGTTGGGCTTGCGCCCTTCGATCAACCCGGCCTTGCGCAAACGGGCAGCGGCTTCTCCGGGAATAGGCAGCTTCTTTTGCACCCTGTCCAATGCCAGCACGTCGGCCAGCGGCAGGTCGGTTTTCTGGATCAACAGGCGGCTGTAGGCCGGGTCTACCACGCTGCCATAGATCGTCATCCTTACGGTGTCGCGCTCGCTCAGATCGTAATCAGGCAGCGGGAAATAGCGCCGCGCTTGTCTCACATACATATCGCGGATGCCGTAACCCATTGTATCGATCATGTTCAGTTCGGCCATCGCCTGCGCCAGAAATGGATTGCGATAGCGGCGGGGAATCCTGGTGCCCTGTATGTAATCCTCCGGCTGGCCTTCAAAGAAACCGCCTTCGTTCTCGAATATCAGCCTGTCCTGGCGCTCCTTCACCACCACCCGGCCATTGCGCGTGTAGTCCTGATGCACGATGCAGTTATGCAGCGCTTCCAGAACGATCCTCTGGTCGTATTTGGGCACTTCCACGGGCAACAATTCATCCTGCGGCAGGATACGCAGCTGAATATTGCGGATGCGCTGGTAAAGCTGCGTCGTCGTCAGCAGAAACGGCAGGCCGAAATGTTCGTAGGCGCGTTCCGCACCTTGCAGGCTCCAGGTCAATTGCGCCGGATGCGGAGAGAGCCTGTAAGTGGCTTCCGCCTTGCCGAGCAACAACAGGGTCGCGCGCGTGATCTGTCCGCCCCGGGTCAAGCGGGCGCGATCAAGAAACGTGGCCAGCGGCCAGCCCATCACCTCATCGAGGGCGACCCGATTCGCATATTTCTGCGCGAAGGACTCCCGCGCCTTGCGCGCGGCCGCCGCGTCCAGATCATTCAGGGTCGCGTCGGGTACGAGTTGCGCCGTCCAGTCCTCGGCCAGCGTCTGGTCGCGTATTTCATCCTGCTTGGCCAACCCCAGCGAGGTGAGGCTTTCCCCGGCGCGGGCGTAGTAATGCCCTTTCCACGCAATCGGGATGCCACGCGGCGCGGCGGGCACTTCGAACAGCACCACCCGGCCATCCGTATGATGCAGCTCGTGAATATCGCGAAACGTCATGCGCGGCTCGGCGTTCTCCGCGACTTGCATCTTCAGCGATTGCAGGCGTTCGAGCTGCGGACGGTAGTCGCTGCCGACCACGGAGCGGGTCTTGTTGTGCACGCCGAACACCAGCCAGGCCGACTCGGCCCCGCGCAGGTTGGCCTCATTCGCCAAGGCGGAAAAGTACTCGCCAATCCTGTCCGTGCTGTAATCGTTCCCCGCCTGCTTGAACTCCACCACCTCGTTCTCCCAGGTGGCGATCAATTCAGTCAGCAAGTGGCGGAGCCTTGCCTGATCCATCCCGTTCTCCTCAGATGCACTTCACTTCGGTGGCAGGCGACAGCAGCTTGAAAATCTGCTCCACGTTGATTTTGACCGCGCTGTCCGCAAAGCCCGCGTCGCAGAACACCACGCGCAGGGGCTTGTGCGTGGCCAGCTCCTTGACGAAGGCTTCATCCACACCGCTGTGGGCGTCGAAGCAGGCGGCCAGCGCGTTGCCGTCCACGAAGAACACGTCCTTGCCCTGGGCAGCCTTCTTTTCGATGGGCAGGGCGAGGTCGACGCCCCAGTCCAGCATCACCTGGAACAGCAGGTCTTCCGGCGTGCGGTCGGGTTTGATGTTGTCTACAAATGCGTCGACCTGTGATTGCCTTAGCTCGTCTGGGGTGTAGTAGACCTCCCTCATGTTTGAAGAAGCAACTTTGAGAACCCGAAATCCTACATCGCCAACTTCACCCTCGCTGCTTGCGCTTTCGCGAATTTGGAATCCCACACGGCGAATACGCTCCTTGGAAATTTCGGCTAGATTGGGTTCAACGTTCTGAGAGACACAAAAATCATAAGCTGACTTCTGTTCCTTCTTGGTAGGATCTAGCTGCTCAGGTGCCTGAACGAGAATATAGTTTCTTCTTTTGCCATCTTTATTGCACGACATAACTGCTTCAGCAGTTGTCCCTGAGCCCGCAAAAAAGTCGATAATTAACCCTTCACTTTCGCAGCCAATCTTAACAAGGTATTCGATGAGCCCAACCGGTTTCGGGTAATCGTAAAAAACGCCCATCCTGCGCAAATAATTTTTCGTCTTTTCTGTGGTGCCAAGATTTCGTAATACAGAAAGAATATTTCTAGGCTTATCATTTTGCTTTCTGTATCTAACGGCAGCATTAGAGTTGATGTAGAACTCTAGGGGATTACCTTCATCCAGAATGGCCTGGCACTTGTTGGATATAAACTCCAGTAATTTGTTTTTGTTTGCCATGCCGACGAATATGCGACACGGCTTTGTCAATTTGTAGTCCCTTACCTCCATGTCATCTAGCTTGACTGGAAGGCCTGACTTACTCTCAATTCCATATCCATTCTTTACAGATTCCGAAATGAATTTATCCTTCTCAACGATCCTGAAGAACTCTTCATCCACGCTCTTTGCTGGATAAAACAAGTCCTTTTCATGTGAAGGAAATCCAATAGGGAGTTCGATAATAGATGGCGGGTTTTCAGGGCTATTTTTGTTTATATTATTGTCCGCGTAGCCTTTCCATAAATTGCTATCTTCGCGGGTGTTTGGGTCTACAACACATCCGATTGCTGTAGAGCTAAATTCGATATCCTTGTAATACGAAATCACGTATTCGTGATTGACTTTGACTTCGTATTGATTGTCTGTGTTTCCTTCTGTATTCCAAATAAATTGCGCGCAAAAGTTTTTCTCACCGAATATCTCGTCGCATATTCTCCTTAGGTTGTGGACTTCGTTGTCCCCTATGGATACAAATATTACTCCATCGTCTCTGAGTAAATGTCTGGCAAGTTTTATTCTTGGGTAGATCATTGATAGCCAGTCAGAGTGAAATCGTCCATTGGACTCGGTATTTGCGATTAGTTTGTTACCATCTTCATCTTTTTGTATTGAGCGAATCAAGAATTGTTCTGTGTTTTCAGAAAAGTCATCCGCATAGATAAAATCGCTGCCAGTGTTGTACGGCGGATCAATGTAAATCATCTTGATCTTACCGAGATAGGTTTCCTGCAACAGCTTCAACGCATCGAGGTTGTCGCCCTCGATGAACAGGTTCTTCGTCGTATCGAAGTCCACGCTCTCCTCGCGCACCGGGCGCAGGGTCTTGGCAATCGGCGCATTGGCGGTCAGCAATGCCTCGCGCTTGCCGGGCCAATTGAGGTGGTAGCGTTCCTGGGGCCCTTCGACAATGGAGCTACACAACTCCTGCTTCAGCTGGTCGAAGTCCACTGCCAGCTTGACGCTGCCGTCGTCGCCCCGAGCCTCCGTCACGCAGCCGGGGAACATCTCGCGGATGCGCGCGATGTTGTCGTCGGTCAGATTGGGCGAGTGCATTTTGAGTTTTTCCATGTTCTTGTCCTGTTTCTATTCGAGCCACCGCCGTGGATCATCGGCTGAGGCTTTCCAGCTCTGATTTGAGTTGTCGCACGGCGGCGTTGATCTCCACTTTGCGGTTGAATTGTTTTTCCTTCTCCAGCCGTGCCGTGGCCGTGTCCAGCGCGCGCTGCTTGGCCTGTGCCTGCTCGACACGCCCGACCAGCGCGGCCAGCGTTTCCTGCGGACGTGCTGGCAAGGGAATCAAGCGGTGCAGCAGTTGCTCATACAGGCCGCCCATATGCAGGGCTACGGGTATGGCTGTGCGCTGGCAGCCGACCGGTAACCAGTCCGTCGCAAAGTAGTCGGAAAGCACCCAGCGGCTGGGGTCGGATTCGTTCGGTCGCTTGTAGGCCGCGACCACCTGCGTTCTGCCCTCGAACGCCAGCTCGAACACAATGGGGAACGGGATGGCCCCGTCGATGCAGCGCAGCACATCACGGTGCAGTTCCGGCGTCTTGAGCTGGAGGCTGAAGACCTGAATCTCCGGCACGCCGGGCCGCTCGGGCAGACGAATCGTCTCCGGGGCCAGCTTGAACGCCCAGACGATCTGCTCGACGTGCTTGACGAACAGGTCTTTCAGCCGGGTGTTGGCCCCGGTGTGCTCGTACAGCTTGTTCTTGGGCAGCGTGCGGCCAAAGGCGGCCTGCGGCGGGTAGGTGATGAGGGCAGGATGCTGCGGCGTGAGGCGGGCTTGGGTCATCCAGCCTCCTGAATCACCACAAAGGCGATCAGCTCGAAGTCGTCCAGCCCACTGATGGTGTGCGTGAGCGCCGTGGTCTTGCCGCCCGTGAACAGGCTGTCGAGGTCTTTCTCTTCCTTGACCTCGATCATCGAGCGGATGGCCTTGTTGAGCAGATCTGAATACGGCTGCATCCTGCGGCCATCCGCTGTGTCCTTGTTGAAACGATGGCAGGCGTCAGCCACTGGCTCTGCCTGCCCCTTGCAGCACGAACGTGCCAGGTCGAGCAGGCGCTTGACCTCGGTGTGGTCGTGGATCACTTCGCCTTCCTGACTAATGTAGACCAGGTAGTAGGGGTGCAGCCGGTTGTGTTGCGGCAGGTGCGCGGGTGGATTCACGCCTGAATTGCGATTGCGCAGCGTGAAGATGACACCGGGCGCGAGGCCCAGATCAGGGTTGGCCGCCACGACGGCATGCAGGCCGTTGGGCGACCTATGGAGTTCGCCGTGGATCTTGACGTAGTTCAGCAAGTCCATGCGGAAGTCATTCAGACCCAGGTCTGTGATGGAGACACCGGTCTTCAAATCCTCCAGCTCGATGACTTCCTCCTGTAGGCGACGCAGTTGCTCCTTGCGGTACGACACGTCGTTGGCCTGCGCGGACAGCACGTTGTCGTCACCCGTCGCGGTGACGTCGGCGATCATCATTCGGCTCTCAACGCGCTCCTTGAGGTTGATGTACTCGTCGAGCGAAATGTCGGGCCAGTAGTTGACTAGCTGGATGCTGCTGTTGGACGAGCCAATGCGATCTACCCGGCCAAAGCGCTGGATGATGCGTACTGGGTTCCAGTGGATGTCGTAGTTGATCAGGTAGTCGCAGTCCTGCAGGTTCTGGCCTTCGGAGATGCAATCGGTGCCGATCAGCAGATCTACCTCGTGCGGCTCGCCCGGCAGTACCACCGCCTTTTCTTTAGAGCGAGGGGAGAACAGGGTGAGCAGCTCCTGGAAGTCATAGCTGCGCTTCTGAGTTTTGCTCTTGATGGTGGACTGCGGCGCTCCCTTGCCGGTGACCTTGGCGGTGTGGATGGCGAGCGTGGCCAGCAGCTCCGGCGCAAGGTTGGCGTACAGGTAATCGGCGGTGTCGGCAAAGGCTGTAAAGATCAGCACCTTCCTGTTGCCGGGGTTGATTGGGTTTGCAATCTTGCCGAGCAGTTGTGCTTTGAGGTGTTGCAGCTTGGCATCGTCCTGCGGCGTGATTTTGCTCATCGAGGTCAGCAGCGCATCGATGACCTGCAAGTCCACCTTGAGTTCGTGCTCCCAGGACGGCAAGTCCATGTCGGCGAGGCTGATCTTGATCTTGCCGCCAATTTCGCCAGCCTCGTCGCCGGGCATCGGCAGGTCGTCGTCCTCTGCGTCCAGCCCCTCCAGCACTTCCGTGAGGTCGCCCACCGTGACCGCGCCGCCGGATTGATTGAACGCGGCGATCTTGGCGAGGGTGGCTTCGTTGTTGGCCCGCAGCGATTGCAGCGTGAGCCGGAACGACTGCACCGAACTTTCAAGTCGCTTGAGCAGGTTGACCGTCATCAGGGCCTGCAGGCTCTTTTCGCGGTCGGCTTGGCGCAGCCTGCCTCTATCGCCAACCTTGGTGTCGTAGATTTCCTCGTACTTCTTCAGACGACTGGGCAGGATGTAGCTGATGGGCGCATACACGGCCAGCTTGAGCAGGGAGAGTTGCTCGAAGATCGCGTTGAAGCCCAACACATCCGACCGCTCGGTCAAGGGGCAGTGGAACGACAGCGGCTTGCGGCGCTCCGGAAATTGGCCGATGTCCCTGGTGTCGTAGAAGGCCTGGATGTGCTTGCGCGAGCGTGCGATGGTGACGCTGTCCAGCAGCTCGAAGAAGTCGAAGTCCAGCGCATCCAGAATCGCACGCGCAGTGCGTTGTTCCGGGGGCAGCTTCGACCACGCATTGAAGGCTTTCTGGGCGTTGCGGAAGACTTCTTCCACTGACTTGCTGGTGCGCAGCTTGTTGCTGAGGTTTGCGGAATCGCCCTCGTAGGCCAGAGCCAGCTGGTTGCGCAAGTCGGTGAAGCGGTTGTTGACCGGCGTGGCGGAGAGCATCAGCACTTTGGTCTTCACGCCCTCGCGGATGACCTTGTTCATCAGCTTCTGGTAGCGGGTTTCCTTGTCCTTGAAGGTGTCGTTGTTGCGGAAGTTGTGCGATTCGTCGATGACGACGAGGTCGTAGTTGCCCCAGTTGATGCGGTTCAGCGGTGTGCCGAAAGACTCGCCACCGGTGCGGGTCAGGTCGGTGTGGCAAAGGACGTCGTAGTTGAACCGGTCGCGGGCGAAGATGTTGGTCTTGAGGTTGCGGTTGTAGTTGAGCCAGTTGTCCGCCAGCTTCTTCGGGCACAGTACGAGCACTGACCGGTTGCGCAACTCGTAATACTTGATGACGGCCAGTGCGGTAAAGGTCTTGCCCAAGCCGACGCTGTCGGCAAGGATGCAGCCGCTGTAGGTTTCGAGCTTGTTGATGATTCCGGTGGCAGCATCCTTCTGATAGTTGAACAGCTTGTTCCAGATCAGGGTGTCCCGGTAGCCCGTGCGGTCGTTGGGCAGGACGTCTTCGTCGATGTCGTCGAGGAACTCGTTAAAGATGTTGTAAAGCATCAGGAAGTAGATGCTCTCGGGTGAGTTCTCTTGGTAGACCGAGGCGATGTGCTCGCAAATCTGTGCTGTTACGTCCTCCAGCTTTTCGGGGTCGTTCCAGATTTGATCGAACAGGCTGAGGTACGTGGCGGCAAATGGTGCCTCGTCCATCTTGTTGACGAGGTTGGATACCGCATTGCCTTGCTGGTACCCGAGATCGACAGCCGTGAACCCGTGCAGGGGCATGTAAGCCGTGTCGGTGCCGCCAGCCTGCACGCAGGCGAACTGCTGCATCGGCGCTTTAGTGCGGTTGCTCTTGAATTTGGCCTTACGCCGTATCCACTCTGCGCACTCCTTGGCCACCGCCCGCTGGGTGAGCTTGTTGCGAAGTTGGATTTCAAACTCGCTGCCGTAGAGGCTGCGCTCCCGGTCGAGCTTGGGGATGTGGAATTCCTTGCGCTCCTTGCGAATCTTGTCGGTAACCTCGTTGGCACCAAAGGTGGGCGAGGTGAAGATGAAGTTCAGCTCGTCGATCTTTTCCAGCTCGGCTTTCAGCGCCTCGAAGGCGTACATCGAAAAGCACGAGGCCGCGACCTTCAGGCGCGCGCCTGGCCGGAGGGTCTGCTTGAGATCGTCGCCCAGCAAGCGGCTGATGTTGTCGATCAGCTCCATCATGCTCCCCTTACGCTTGCTTGATCCATTTCGCGCCTCGCCCTTTGCCGGTCGACTCGATCAATCCCTCGGACTTCATCACCCGCAGCACCAACCGCACCATATCCCGACTCACGCCCGGGCAAGCTTCCTCGATCTCCGAAATCGAGAACGGCAGGCTGCGCCCCAGCACCTCTGTGCGCACCCGGTCGCCCTTGCGGCCACGGCCACGCTCGATGGTGCCGACACGCTCCTCGAACTCGCGATGGGCCCGCAGCAAGGCACCCCAGAAGTAGTCAAGCCAGGGTTTGACGTCGTGTTGCGCCTGGTGCCAATCCTGTGAGCTGGCTTCCAGCGTCTCGTAATAGCCTTCCTTGGTTTCCTCGAAGATGCGTTCCAGGCTGATGTAGCGGCCCACGGCATAGTCGAAGTGGTAGAGCAGCAGCAAGGTCAGCAATCGGGACATGCGGCCGTTGCCGTCCGGGAAGGGATGGATGCACAGGAAGTCGAGCATCGCCAGCGGCACCAACACCAGGGGGTCGACCCGATGTTGATCCAGTGCGGTGGCATAGTTTCGGGTCAGATCGGCCATGGCCATCGGCGTCAGGTGCGCCGCGACCGGCTGGAAGCGCAGACGCGAGGTGCCGTCCGGGTGACGCTCAATGATGTCGTTGTTGGTCGCTTTCCAGCGCCCGCCCGCCTGCGGCATGTAGCGGTACAGCAGTGTGTGCAGTTGCCGCACCACGCCTTCGCTGAAGGGCATGTGCGCGGCCGATTCGTGGATCAACGCCAGGGCATCGCGGTAGCCAGCAATTTCCTGTTCGGAACGACTCTTCGGTGCTGCGTTGCGGATGACCAGGGACTTCAGTCGCGAGGCCGCGACGACAACCCCTTCCAGCCGGTTGGACGACTCGGTGGACTCGACCACCGCGATCTGGCGCAGGTTCTTGAGCGCTTCGGGCGACTGCGCGGCATAGAGCTTTTGCTTGCCCTGATACTCGCCCAGTAAGCGAAGCGTGGCCGCCTGGGCACCATCGAAGCGAAGTGCGGCGAGGTACTCGGGTGTGAGCGAGTGCATCGAAATGTGAGCCCAGGCTGTGTAAATGGCGTAATCATCGACTTTAAATGGGGCATTGCCTCGAATAATACCTCATTGCCGTCGTTCGACTACCCCATTTCCTGCGTCCAGCCTCGGCAAACGGAAACGGAAGGGTGCCCAAGGGACAACGGCCCTACCCAGAATAAGGAAAGGACCGCACCTAACACTCGCTGCTGCAACAGCCTGCCAAATCGTCCCTATGCCGTGCCGCAGCCCTCCGCTGCACTCAGATAGTCCGATCAGGCCTGCGATCTTGGCCGCTGGCCGACGCCACAAGGCGTCTTCAGACGTTGAATCGAAAATGGATGATGTCGCCATCCTGGACGACATAGTCCTTGCCTTCCAGCCGCCACTTGCCCGCCTCCCGGGCGCCGGCTTCACCGCCGTGAGCGATGAAGTCTTCGTAACCCACCACTTCGGCGCGGATGAAGCCGCGCTCGAAGTCGCTGTGGATCTTGCCGGCTGCCTGGGGTGCCGTGGCACCCACCGGAATGGTCCAGGCGCGGACTTCCTTGACGCCGGCGGTAAAGTAGGTGTGCAGGTGCAGCAGTTGGTAACCGCCGCGGATCACCCGGTTCAGGCCCGGTTCTTCGAGGCCGAGGTCGGCCAGAAAGGCCAGCTTGTCGGCATCGTCCAGCTCGGCGATCTCGGCTTCGATCTGGTTGCACACCGCCACCACGCCCGCGCCTTCGGCGGCGGCGATGGCCTCCACCTGCTGCAAGTACGGGTTGTCGTGAAAGCCGTTCTCGCCGACGTTGGCCACATAGAGCGTGGGCTTGGCCGTGAGCAGTGCGAGGTCGCTCAATTCCAGCAAAGCTTCCGCGTCGAGCCCCAGGCTGCGGACCGGCTGCGCGCTATCGAGATGGGAAACGATGCGTTCGAGCAATTCCTTGCGGGCGCCGGCGTTCTTGTCGCCACTGCGGGCGGCCTTGGCCGCGCGTTGCAGCGCGCGGTCGACGGTTTCGAGATCCGCGAGCGCGAGTTCGGTATTGATGACTTCGATATCCGCGGCCGGATCGACCCTGTTGGCCACGTGAATGACATTGCTGTCCTCGAAGCACCGCACTACATGGGCAATGGCATCGGTTTCCCGGATCGTGGCGAGAAACTGGTTGCCGAGGCCCTCACCCTTGGAGGCGCCGGCCACCAGCCCGGCGATATCGACAAACTCCATGGTGGTCGGGATCACCCGCTGGGGTTTGACGATCGCCGCGAGCGCGTCGAGGCGCAGATCCGGCACCGGCACTATGCCGGTGTTGGGTTCGATGGTGCAGAACGGAAAATTCTCGGCGCCGATACCGGCCTTGGTGAGGGCGTTGAACAGCGTGGATTTACCCACGTTCGGGAGACCGACAATGCCGCATTTAAAGCCCACGAACCGGTCTCCGCCGCAAAGTGAAAGTTAGTTGTGATGGTCAGTCGATGGTGTGCAGACGCTGCATCGCACGGCCGAAGTCCCCGCCGACCAGATCCGGGATTACGTCGGCCGCGCGCGCAAAGGTGCTGTCGATCAGCTCCCGCTCCGCGGGCGGCGGCTTGCGCAACACATAACCCACCACATCGGCGCCCGGTCCGGGATGGCCGATGCCGATGCGCAGGCGCGCAAAATCGCGGCGCTCGCCGAGTCTGGCCATGATGTCGCGCAGACCGTTGTGGCCGCCGTGACCGCCGCCCAGTTTGAGCCGCGCGGTTCCCGGCGGGAGATCCAGGTCATCGTGGACCACCAGCATGTTGTCCGGCGCGATCTGGTAGAACTGCAACAGCGCCATCACCGCCTGTCCGCTGCGGTTCATGAAGGTGTCGGGCACCAGCAGGCGCAACTCGGGCGGGATGCGCGCCACACTGCCGTGAAAGCGCGCTTCCTGGCGCAGCGTCACCCCGAACCCCTGGGCCAACGCCTGTACCAGATCGGCACCGGCGTTGTGGCGGGTGCGGTCGTAGGCGGCGCCCGGATTGCCCAGCCCGACGATCAGACGGATGCCGGTGGTCACGGATGCGCGCCGGGATCACTCCTCGGCGACGGCCTCGCTGTCGCCACCCTTGCCCTTGGGCCGATGGATCGCCACCACCGGCAGATCGTGGTCGGCGCCATGGGACAGGGCCACGCTGTCCACGCCCGCGGGCAGCACCAGATCGGAAATGTGCAGGATCTGTCCCATCGCCACGGCCGCCATGTCCACCGCGATGTATTCGGGCAGATCGCCGGGCAGGCACTGGATTTCCAGGTCCACCAGATTGTGCTGCACCACGCCGCCCTGTTGCTTCACCGCCACACACTGATCTTCGTTGATGAAGTGCAGGGGTACGCGCGTGGTGATCTTGTGGGTCTTGCTGACCCGCAGGAAATCCGCATGGAGGATGATGGGTCGCGCCGGATGGCGCTGGACATCCTTCAGGATGACGTCCTGGGTCTTGGCATCGATCCGCAGTGAAATGATGTGTGAATAAAACGCCTCGTTTTCCAGCGCCCGGGCCAGTTCGCGCTGGGTCAGCGCGATGGGTTCGGGTTCGCCGCCCTCGCCGTAGACGATGGCCGGCACTTCTTCCGCGAGCCGACGCAGGCGGCGGCTCGCACCTTTCCCCTTGTCGGTTCGCGCACGAGCATTGAGAACGAAATCAGTCATTGCCGTTGCTCCAGTTGGTGAATCCCGCCGTGGCCTGTTGCGACCGAGGCGATCGGCGGGTTTGGTTGCCATGCCCGTGTGGGCGGTTATCCGGCGTGTTCAGTCGAACATCGCGCTGATGGATTCTTCATTGCTGACCCGGCGGATCGCTTCTCCCAGCGTGGCGCTGATGGAGAGCTGCCGGATCCGCGCGCAACTGCGCGCCCGTTCGCTCAAGGGAATGCTGTTGGTGACCACCAGCGCATCGAGATCGGAAGCGTTGATGTTGTCGACCGCGGGTCCCGACAGCACCGGGTGCGTGCAGTAGGCAACCACCTGGGTCGCGCCGTGCTGTTTGAGGGCGTCGGCCGCCTTGCACAGCGTCCCCGCGGTATCCACGATGTCGTCGACCAGCAGGCAGGTTCGACCTTCGACCTCGCCGATCACGTTCATCACCTGGGTCTGATTGGCCTCGGGACGCCGCTTGTCGATGATGGCCAGCTCGGTGTCCAGTTGTTTGGCGATGGCGCGGGCACGCACCACGCCGCCGATATCGGGAGAGACCACCAGCAGGTTGTTGTAATTCTGGCGCTCGATGTCGGCGACCAGCACCGGTGCGCCGTAGACATTGTCCACCGGGCATTCGAAAAAGCCCTGGATCTGTTCGGCGTGGAGGTCGACGGTCAGCACCCGGCTGACGCCGGCGTTGTTGATCATGTCGGCCACCACGCGGGCGCTGATCGGAACCCGCGCCGAGCGCACCCGGCGGTCCTGGCGGGCGTAGCCGAAGTACGGCAGCACCGCGGTGACCCGGCTGGCCGACGCGCGGCGCAGGGCATCCACCATGAACACCAGCTCCATCAGGTTGCGATGGGTGGGTGAGCAGGTGGGCTGAATGACGAAAACGTCGCGGCCGCGGACATTTTCGCGGATCTCGATGTTGATCTCGCCGTCGGAAAACTGCGCGACCAGGGCATTGCCGAGCGGCAGACCGAGGTAGCGAGAAATTTCCCGCGCGAGTTCCGGGTTGCCATTCCCGGAAAATACCATCAGGTTTGCCATGGCTGTGTCCTGGAAACGGCGTCACCGGACGCCGGGGTGACAGGTTGTGGCTGGGGCGGGAGGACTCGAACCTCCGAATGGCGGGATCAAAACCCGCTGCCTTGGCCGCTTGGCGACGCCCCAAAAACCTGTGTCGTTTGCCGTATAACCGGTGGTCAGATCTGCCGCAGGGGGGAGATGTTAACGCCCCGCGCCACGAACGCCGACCAGGCCGCGGGAACTTCCGCCAGCGCAGCCCGGGCGCTTTCCTGATCGTCGAAACGAGCAAACAGGCAAGCGCCAGTGCCGGTCAGACGCGGTGGCGCGTAGCGCGCCAACCAGAGCCGTGCCTCGCGCACCTGTGGGTACATGGTCTCGACCACCGACAGACAGTCGTTGGTCGCACCCTCCCCGGAAAAGGCGCGTATTTTCATCGCGCGGGTATGCCTTGTCAATTGCGGATGGGCGAACACCGCGGCGGTCGCAACGTCGCAGTCGGGCTTCAGTACCAGATACCAGGCGGCGGGCAGTTCGAGTGGTGTCAGCACTTCGCCGATGCCTTCCCCCCAGGCGCTGCGGCCCAGGATGAAGACCGGCACATCGGCGCCCAGGCGCAGGCCGAGCTCGCACAATTCCCCCAGGCCGAGATTGAGTCCCCACAGGCGGTCAAGACCCACCAGCACGGTGGCGGCATCGCTGCTGCCGCCGCCGAGGCCACCTCCCAGCGGGAGCCGCTTGCGGATCAGGATGCGGGCCCCCTCGGGGCCGGGGCGGTGCTCGCGCAGGACCCGCGCCGCCCGATACGCCAGGTTCGCGGTCATGGGCAGGTCCGGAAGGGTGGGTTCGACCACCACCTCGATGGTGCCGTCGGGCGTTGCGCTCAGCTCCAGTTCGTCGCCGTAATCCAGCAATTGAAACAGGGTTTGCAGACGGTGGTAGCCGTCCGGTCGCCGTCCCAGGATATGCAGGAACAGATTGAGCTTGGCCGGCGCCGGCAGGATCAGTGGCGTCGCAACGGGGGTTGCGCTCACGGTACCGCGAACCGCCACTGCTTGATTACCAGCCGGATCTGCAAACCTTGGCTGTTGGCCTCAATCCGCTTGGGCAACAGGCCGGCGGCGGTTTCGCTGTAGTCATCGAACGCCAGCGTCCAGCCGTCCTGGTCGAGTCCACGCAGCAGACCGTTGGTGTCGACGTCGAGCCGTTGCACGGGAGTACCGCGGTAGGGAATGCCGCGCACCCAGTCGCGCAGGTGCGCGGCAGGCAAGGCCCAGCCGAACAACTGCTGGCTGAGCGCTTCCGTCGAGGCGGCGCGCCGCTCGGGCATTCCGGCCTGGCGGAGCACGGCGCCGTCGGGGTTCGCCGCAATCTGCGCGGTCCCGGCGCCAAAGGGGCCACTCAGCGTCGCCTGGAGCGAAGTTCCCTGCTGTATCCAGGTCAGGGTGGCGGAGCCGCTCTCGCCGCGGCCGCGGTAGCCCAGCTTGCCATCGATGCGCCAGGCATCGATGGCCGCCATCGCGTCCCGGTGAACACTCCAGGCCTGGAATTCGCGGGGCGGAGCAGTCGCGCAGCCCGCCACCAGCAGCGCCAGTGCCAGACCGAGCGCCAGCGCGATACGGCGGGTGTTCACAGCGGGCCTGCGTTCAGGCGCTCGAGCGTTGCCTTGATCAGCGGATCGTCGGGGTATTGCTGCAGGGCCTCGCGCCAGACCGCTCGTGCCTGTTCGGAGTCGCCCGTGGTCCACAGGACTTCGCCGAGATGGGCGGCGACCTCGGGATCGGTCAGCAAGGCGGCGGCGCGGCGCAACTGCGCCAGCGCTTCGGTATGCAGGCCGCGGCGGTAGAGTACCCAGCCCAGACTGTCGATGATGGAGGCGTCGTTGGGTTGCAGCGCCAGCGCACGCTCGATCAGGCTCTGGGCTTCCTCGTATCTCGTGCTGTGGTTGGCGAGCGAATAGCCCAGCGCGTTCAGGGCTGCGGCATTATCGCCGTCCTGGTCCAGAATGGCGCGCAGATCCCGTTCGACGGCGTCGATGTCGCCCATTTTTTCGCTGGCCAGCGAGCGCGCGTAGAGCAGATTGATGTCGCCCGGAAACGCTCCCAGGCTCTCGGTCAGCAGCTCCTGCGCGGAGCTGTAGTAGCGCTCGCGTATCAGTAGTTCCGACTCGATCTGGAACAGTCCGGGGGCTTGTTCGCGGTGCTGGACGCGCAATTCCTGGAGATACAGTCGCGCGGCAGTGAGCTCGCCCTGCTGCGCCAGCAGGTTGGCGAGGCGGGCGGTCGCGGGCAGCAAGGCCGCGCCCTGGGCGTGTCGGTAGTGCTGGATCGCGCGTTTGGTATCCCCGGCGGCCTCGGCCAATTGGCCGAGGTGAAAATGCGCGTCATTGCGCAGCTCGGGGTCCCGCGCCAGCAATTCCAGCTCGGCGCGGGCCTGTTCCGGAAGGCTCGCATCCCGGTAGGCGAGCGCCAGACCGAAGCGCAGACTGTTGTCGCCGCGATTGATGCGCGAGAGCTGCTCCAGCTTCTCGATGGCGAATGCGGTATCGCGACGGCTGAACAGCATCCGCACAAAGGCGCGGCTCAGGCCAGGATTTTCGGGATGCTCGCGCACCGCTTGCTCCAGTTGCGCGAGAGCCTTTTCCTTGCTCCCGGTCTCGTCCAGCAATTGCGTGTGGAGCAGTTGGTTGGCTGGCTCGTCGGGTTGTAATTCGATGAGTTGGGCACTGAGCGCAAGCGCTTCCTGGAGTTGCCCGGCCTGCCAAAGGAGCAGCGCCTGGCCAAACAGCAGGTCGACGTCGTCCGGATGGCTGGCCGCCAGCGCCTGGTAGTCAGTCAGCAGCGCCGCGTGCCGGTCGGCTGGCAAACCCGCCGCCTGGGCCGCCAGTTGCCGCAGCGGCTGCCCGTCCCCGTTCTCCAGCAAAAAGTGCGCATGCACCAGGGCGTCCCGGGGTTTGCCCTGACGCAACAGGGTGAACAGGGCCAGTTCCCGGCCCTGGACATTGTCGGGCTCGCGGTCTACCCACAGCAGGCCAAGCTCGCCGAGCGCGGCTTCGTCGCCGGCGTGCTGGGCGATCTGGACCGCGCGCGCAATGACACCGGGATCGCCGGTAATCCGGGCTTGTTCCACATAATTGCGCAATGCGAAAGGGACATCGCCGCGCAGGCCGGCGGTTTCGGCCGCGAGCAGGGCGTACAAGGTTTGTGTCGGGAAGGGCTGAACGGGATAATCCTGCCCCTCGTCGCCGGCAGGGGATTCCTGGGACAAGCCCGGGTCAGCGCCAGCGGCGTCCGTTGGGTGCGCGTCCGTTGGGTGCGCGTCCGTTGGGTGCGAGTGCGGGCTTCCGGCACACGCAGACACCAGGACGACACAAAGACCGACCAGCAGGCTAATCGCGCGAATCACGGTGGAAGGAAGTCCTCACAAACGATCACTATTGTAGCAATAACCCTTATGACAAATTTCCGGTGGCCATGGTTTCGCGGCGCCCGTTGCCGACGCGCTGGTCTGTGCCGTGCCGCCGTCGCCGGCGCGTAGCGGGCGGACATGACGATTCTGGCGTTTGGCCTCAACCACGACACCACGCCGGTGGCGTTGCGGGAGCGCGTCGCGTTCGCGCCCGAGCACGTCGCGGACCATCTCCACCGCGCGCGACGGGAGTTGCAGTTCGTGGAAGTGGCCATTCTGTCGACCTGCAATCGCACCGAAATCTATGCCGCCGGCGACGCCGATCTGGACGCACTGTGCGACTGGCTCGCAACCATTCACGGCGTGGCGCGGGAAGAGCTCGTCGGCGGTTGTTATCTCCATCGCGACGCGGACGCGGTGCGGCACATGATGCGGGTGGCCAGCGGTCTCGACTCGCTGGTGCTGGGGGAGCCACAGATTCTCGGCCAACTGAAATCGGCCTATGGGGTCGCGCAGGGCGCGGGCACCCTGTCGGCGGCACTGGAGCCGGTATTTCAGGCGGTGTTCGCCGCCGCCAAGCGGGTGCGTGCCGAGACCGCCATCGGCGCCAATCCCGTCTCGGTCGCCTATGCGGCCGTCGGGCTTGCCCGGCAGATCTTCGGTCGGCTGGACGCGGTGCGTGCCCTGTTGATCGGTGCCGGCGACACCATTGAGCTCGTCGCGCGCCATTTGCATGACGCCGGGGTCGCGGGCATCACCTGTGCGAACCGGACCCTGGAGCGGGCGGCGGAGGTCGCGGCGCGTTACGGCGCCCACGCCATCCTGCTGGCGGATCTCCCCGAGCATCTGCATCAGGCCGACGTGGTGATTTCATCCACCGCCAGCCAGTTGCCGGTGCTGGGCAAGGGCGCGGTGGAGTCGGCGCTCAAGCGCCGCCGCCACCGGCCCATGTTGATGGTGGACATCGCCGTGCCCCGGGACATCGAGCCCGAGGTCGGCCAGCTCGACGACGTCTATCTGTATACGGTGGATGACCTGCGCGAGGTGATCGACGAGGGCCGTCGCGCCCGCGAGGACGCTGCCGTTGCCGCCGCGGAAATTGTCGATTCCGAAGTTTCGCGCTGGCAGCGCAGGCAACTGGAGCGCGATGCGGTGGGTACCATTCGCGCCTTCCGCGACAGCGCCGCGACACTCCGGGATGCCGAACTGGACAAGGCGCTGCTTGCGCTGGAATCCGGGCAGCCCGCGGATGTCGTGGTGCGCCAACTGGCGCACGGACTTACCAACAAGCTGCTGCACCGTCCCACCGAGCAATTGAAGCGGGTCGGGGAGGAAGGCGGCGAGGAACCGCTGCGCTGGTTGCAGAAGCTGTTCGACCAGGATGATTCAACCCCGGGCGCCACCTGACCCCCGAAGACAAGTAGTAGCCGTCGCCATGGAGTCGCCATGAAAGCCTCACTGCTCGCCAAGCTGGACCAGCTCGTCGAGCGCCACGAAGAGGTCGGGCATCTGCTCGGCTCCGCCGACGTGATCGCGGACCAGGATCGCTTTCGCGCGCTGTCCCGGGAATACGCCGAGCTGGAAGCCATCGCCGCCACCTACCAGCGCTACCGCAAGGTAGTGGCCGATAGCGCCGCGTCCGCCGAACTGCTGCGCGATGCCGATTCCGAGCTGCGCGCGCTGGCGCAGGACGATCTGGTGGTGGCGGAAGCCGAGCGCGGCCGGCTGGAAGCGGAACTGCAATTGCTGTTGCTGCCCAGGGATCCCAGCGACGACGCCAACGTGTTTCTGGAGATTCGCGCTGGCACCGGCGGCGACGAAGCGGCGATTTTTGCCGGCGACCTGTTCCGCATGTACTTCCGCTACGCCGAATCCCGCGGCTGGCGCATGGAGGTCATCAGCCAGCGCCCCGGCGAGCACGGCGGCTACAAGGAGATCATCAGCCGCATCGTCGGCGCCGGCGCCTACTCGCGTCTCAAGTTCGAATCCGGCGCGCACCGCGTGCAGCGCGTGCCGGCGACCGAATCCCAGGGCCGCATCCACACCTCCGCCTGCACCCTTGCGGTCATGCCCGAAGTGGCCGAAATCGATGGCGTGGCGATCAATCCCGCCGATCTGCGCATCGATACGTTCCGCTCCTCGGGCGCGGGCGGTCAGCACGTCAATGTCACCGATTCCGCCGTGCGCATCACCCACCTGCCCACCGGGACCGTGGTGGAATGCCAGGACGAACGCTCGCAGCACAAGAACCGCGCCAAGGCGATGGCGCTGCTGCAAGCGCGCATTCTGGCCGGGATG
>JBFWOQ010000001.1:67119-228846 GCA_050250395.1 Porticoccaceae bacterium | reverse complement strand
CCGCATGCTGACATCCCTCGAACTGCGTGCCCTGCTGGGCCTGGTGTTTCTCTATGCCACGCGGATGCTCGGCCTGTTCATGGTGCTGCCGGTACTTGCGCTCAATGCGCCGCAGTACGCCGGCGCAACGGCGGCGACCATGGGTCTGTGCCTGGGAATTTACGGTCTCACCCAGGGCCTGTTGCAGATTCCCTTTGGCATCGCTTCCGACCGTTTCGGGCGCAAGCCGCTGATCGTCATCGGCATCCTGCTGTTTGTGGCGGGGTCGGTTATCGCCGCCCAGGCGCACACCGTGTACCAACTGATGCTGGGGCGGGCGGTGCAGGGCGCGGGCGCCGTGGCGGGCGTCATCATGGCATTGCTGGCGGACGTCACGCGCGAGCAGGTGCGCACCCGCGCCATGGCCGCGGTGGGCGGCAGCATCGGGGTCTCGTTCGCGGTGGCGATGGTGCTGGGCCCGGTGATCGCTTCCGCCTGGGGAATGTCGGCGGTGTTCTGGGTGACGGCGGCGCTGGGTATTCTGGGGCTGCCGGTGCTGTTGTCGATTCCCGCCCCGAGCCGGGTGTCGACTCACGAGCTGGTTCCGATGCCCGAAATGCTGGGCCGGGTGCTGCGCGATCCCGAACTGCTGAGGCTGGACGCAGGCATCTTCGTGCTTCACTTTGCCCAGATGGCGACCTGGGTGTCGGTGCCCGTGCTGCTTGAACAGGTGGTGGGCTTTGAGCGGGACCGGCACTGGTATCTCTACCTGATCACCATGGGTGCCGGTTTTGCGCTGATGGTGCCCTTCATCTGGTACGGCGAAACACGACGGCGCATGAAGCCGGTGTTCGTGGGCGCCATCGCGCTGCTGGCGGTAGCCGAGGCGGTACTCGCTGCGGCCGGCGGCCACTTCGCAGCGATGGCCACCGGTTTGCTGTTGTTTTTCATGGCGTTCAACTTGCTGGAGGCGTCGCTACCGTCACTGGTCAGCAAGCTGTGTCCAGCGGGCATCAAGGGTACCGCGCTCGGCATTTATTCCACCAGCCAGTTTCTGGGTGCGTTCGCGGGCGGTGCACTCGGTGGTCTGGTCGCCCACCGCTTTGGTGGAGCCAGCGTATTCTGGTTTGCCGCCGGCGCCGTGCTGGTATGGCTCGCGGTGGCCAGCACCATGCGCGCGCCGCGCCGATTGCGCAGTCTGACGTTGGCTTTGGCGGGGGATGCCATGGTCCGGCGCGAAGATCTGGTCGGCGTGGTGCTGGGAGTCGAGGACGTGATTCACATCCCGAGTCATCGGGTTGCCTATATCCAGGTGGATGACGATGCGCTCGACAACGCCCATCTGGAGCGCGTTCTGGGGCGCCCGCTGGATGCTTGATGCATGGCGTGCGTGCGGTTGGCGAGGCCGGAGCCCAACGGTTACACTGGATCTGGTAGCAAACAATCTTGATAGGGGATTCTGGCGATGGCCCGCGGCATCAACAAAGTCATACTGATCGGCAATCTCGGCAACGATCCGGAAACACGCTACATGCCCAGCGGCGGAGCAGTGACCAATATCACCCTGGCCACGTCCGAAAGTTGGCGCGACAAGCAGACCAACGAACAGAAAGAGCGCACCGAGTGGCACCGGGTGGTGTTTTTCAACAAGCTCGCGGAGATCGCCGGCGAGTATCTCAAAAAGGGTTCCAAGGTTTATGTCGAGGGTTCCCTGCGTACCCGCCAATGGGAGAAGGACGGCCAGAAGCACTACACCACCGAGATTGTCGCCAACGAAATGCAGATGCTGGACGGGCGCGGCGGCACGGCCAGCGCTCAGCAGAGCGGCGACTTCAACCCGCCGCCACGCGCGGCGCAGGCGAGCAGCGGGGCTGGTGGGCCGGCGCCCGCTGGTCCAGCTCCCACCAGCTTCGACAATTTCGATGACGATATCCCGTTTTAGTCGGGCCCGGTTTGCGGGTTCCGTGAAGATTTTCTTTTGAGTACCAACTTTTGAGTACCAATCTGACCTGGCACCAGGCGGCGGTGTCGAAAGCGGATCGTGCGCGCCAGAAGCGCCAGAAACCCTGCGTTATCTGGTTTACCGGGCTCAGCGGTGCGGGCAAGTCAACCCTGGCGAATGCGCTGGAGCGGGCGCTCTTCGAGCGCGGGCATCACTGCTATCTGCTGGACGGGGACAATGTCCGCCACGGGCTCAACCGGGACCTGGGCTTCAGCGACGCCGATCGGGTGGAAAATATCCGGCGCATCGCCGAGGTGGCAAAGCTGCTTGTCGATGCCGGGCTGATCGCGATGACCGCGTTCATCTCGCCGTTTCGCGCCGACCGCCAACTCGCCCGCGATTTGCTGCCGGCGGACGAATTCATCGAGGTGCATGTCGCCACTTCCCTGGCGGTGTGCGAGCAACGCGATCCCAAGGGTCTCTACCGCAAGGCCCGCGCCGGGCAGATTCCCAACTTCACCGGCATCGACTCGGCGTATGAAGCGCCGGTCGATCCGGAACTGGTGATCGATACCGGAGTCGAGGAACTCGACGGCTGCGTGCAAAACCTGCTGGCATACCTCGAGCGGCGCGGGATTTTTTAACAGCTTGTTGAAAAGCGTCGCGAGGCGGCCAGCTGCGAGGCGCACGGCGCGCAGCGACCGAGACATATCAGCTGGATAGGCGAGGAAGCGAACACCGCGCAACGAAGCAGATGGTTGGCGCAGCAGTTTTTCAACAAGCTGTTAAGGGTGGCGGGGTCGGGCCCCGTAGCACCAGCCCGACTGCCGGACATCGTAACAATCCCGCCAGGAATCCCGCGGCCACAGGTCGCTCCCTGCGCCGGAATTGATCGACCTCTGAAGTGAAATGCCTCTTTCGAGCGAGCCTTAGGCTCAGGCTTGGTCGCCGCGATACCGCTGCAATACCAGGCTGGCGTTGGTGCCGCCGAAACCGAAGCTGTTCGACATGACCCGCTCCAGTTCGACGCCATCGATACGCTTCGTGACAATATTCGCGCCGGCGACGGCGGGGTCGAGGTTGTCGACATTGGCGGAGGCGGCGATGAAGCCCTCGCGCATCATCAGCAGGCTGAAGAGGGCTTCGTGCACGCCGGCGGCGCCCAGTGAATGACCGGACAGCGACTTGGTCGAGCTGATGGGCGGAGTCTGGGGACCGAAGACTTCCAAAATGGCTCCGATTTCCTTGACATCGCCCACCGGTGTGCTGGTGCCGTGGGTGTTGATGTAGCCGATCGGGCCGTTCACGGTCGCCAGCGCCTGCCGCATGCAGCGCACCGCGCCCTCGCCGGAGGGCGCGACCATGTCGTAACCGTCGGAAGTCGCGCCGTAGCCGACGATTTCGGCGTAAATGGTCGCGCCGCGTGCGCGCGCGTGTTCGAGCTCCTCGACCACGAAACAGCCGCCGCCGCAGGACATGACGAAGCCGTCGCGGTCCAGGTCATAGGGTCGCGAGGCGCGTTCGGGCGTGTCGTTGTAGCGGGTCGAGAGCGCGCCCATGGCGTCGAACATGCTGACCATGGACCAGTGTTCTTCCTCGGCGCCGCCCGCAAACAGGATGTCCTGCTTGCCGAGCTGGATCTGCTCCACGGCCGCGCCGATGCAATGGGCGCTGGTGGCGCAGGCGGACGAGATGCTGATATTGATGCCTTTGATGTGGAAGGGCGTGGCCAGACAGGCCGATACCGTGCTGCTCATGATCTGGGTGACCCGATAGGGCCCGATCCGCTTGACGCCTTTCTCGCGCAGGGTGTCCACCGATTCGAGGAATTTTTCCCCGGAGATCCCGCCGGAACCCATGATGATGCCGGTGCGGGGGTTGGAGATATCCGCTTCCGTGAGGCCGGAGTCGGTGATGGCCTGCTGCATGGCCACATAGCCGTAGACCGCCGCCGTGCTCATGAAGCGCAGATGCTTGCGGTCGATGATCTCCGACGGATCCAGATCGATCTGTCCCGCGATCTGGCTCTTCATCCCCATCTCGCGATAAATCGGCATCGGACGGATGCCGGACCGGCCCTCGCGCAGCGCGCTGGTGACCGCGTCGACGTCGTTGCCCAGGCAGGAAACCACCCCCATGCCGGTAATTACCGCTCGTCTCATGGAGTGCCTCTCGGGTCGTTGGAGTGCGGGAAATTGGCCGGCATTGTAAGGGAAGCCGGTAGCGGCTAAAAGTTTTCGGTCGACTGGAAAATCCCGACTCGAAGGTCCTTGGCCGTATAGATTTCGCGACCATCCACTGCCACGGAACCATCGGCGATGGCCATGACCAGCTTGCGCTCCACCATGCGCGAGATATCGAGACGATAGGTCAGGGTCTTGGCGCTGGGCAGGACCTGGCCGAAGAACTTCACTTCGCCGGAGCCGAGTGCGCGGCCGTGGCCGTCGTTGCCGCGCCAGGTGAGGAAGAATCCGGTCAGTTGCCAGAGGGCATCCAGGCCCAGGCAGCCGGGCATCACCGGATCGCCGATGAAGTGGCAGCCAAAGAACCACAGGTCGGGATGGATATCGAGCTCCGCGATCACCTGACCCTTGCCATGGGTACCGCCGGTGGAATCGATATGAGTGATCCGGTCCACCAGCAACATCTGGCCGTCCGGCAGGCGTGCCGCGTTGGCGCCGAATAGCTGTCCGCGCGCGCATGCCAGCAGTTCGGTGCGCGTAAAACTGCTCTGCTGGCCGCGGATGGCCGCGCCTTCCGGGTGGGGTATCGATGTTGGAGCGGGCATCGGCTTCTCGGGTCGCTGTCGGGAATCGGCGATTTTACGCGACCGGCGGCCTGCCCGCAGCGATCCGTTGGGAGGGCTTTGACTTTCCCCGCGATGGCCATAGCGGCTTGTTGAAAAGCTGCTCCGGCAGTCATCCGCTTCGTTGCGCGGTGCTCGCGCCCTCGCCGATCTATGCGATATTTCGCGGTCGCTGCGCGCCCTGCGCCGCGCATCTGGCCGCCTCGCGACGTTTTTCAACAAGCTGATAGGCAACCGCGCAAATGCTGCGTTAAGGTAGCCTCCGCGCCAGGGTAGTGGCGCGCAAACGCCTGACCGCGCGACGCAGGTGCAGGAGTCGCAATCGCCCGTCAAGGAATTACCATGATCAAGAAATGCCTGTTCCCGGTCGCCGGGTATGGAACCCGCTTCCTGCCGGCCACCAAGTCCATGCCCAAGGAAATGCTGCCCGTGGTCAACAAACCCCTGGTGCAGTATGGCGTTGAAGAAGCGCTGGCGGCCGGGTTGAACGAGATCTGCTTTGTCACCGGCCGCGGCAAGCGCTCGATTCACGATCACTTCGACATCAGCTACGAACTGGAGCACCAGATCGCCGGGACCGACAAGGAAGACTACCTGATCGAAATCCGCAAGGTCATCAACAGCGGCCGTTTCGCGTCGACCCGGCAACTGGAAATGAAAGGGCTGGGCCATGCGATCCTCACCGGCGAGTTGCTGGTGGGCAATCAGCCGTTCGGGGTGATTCTGGCGGATGACCTGTGCTTCAACGATGACATCGGGGTCATGGCGCAACTGGTCGAGATCTATCGCCGCACCGGCAGTACCGTGGTGGCGATTCAGGAAGTCGAGGAAGCGGACGTGTCGAAATTCGGCATCATTGCCGGCATTGAAGAGGAGCCCGGCCTTTATCGCGTCACCGACATGGTGGAAAAACCCGCGCCGAGCGAGGCGCCCAGCAATCTCGCCATCATCGGCCGCTACGTCCTGTCGCCGTTCATTTTCGAGGTGTTGCGGCATACGCCGCCCGGCAAGAACGGCGAGGTGCAGCTCACCGATGCCCTGTTGACGTTGGCCCGCACCAGCAAGGTGCTGGCCTACAAGTTCAAGGGTGTGCGCTTTGATTGCGGCAGCGTCGGCGGCTTTGTCGATGCCACCAACTACGTCTATCGGAATGTCTATCTCAAGGGAGGCAAATGATGCCCGCGCTCACCTGCTTCAAGGCCTATGACGTGCGCGGTCGCGTCCCCGAGCAGCTCAACGAGGCGATCGCCTACCGCGTCGGTCGCGCCTTCGCGGTCCATCTGGGCGCGCGTACCCTGGTCGTCGGTCACGATATCCGCTTGACCAGCCCGGCGCTGTGCGACGCGGCGGTGGCAGGCATTCGCGATGCCGGCTGCGATGTGGTGCATATCGGGCAGTGCGGTACCGAGGAAATTTACTTCGCCACTTTCCACGGCGGCTATGACGGTGGTTTGGTGGTCACCGCCAGCCACAATCCCAAGGACTTCAATGGCATGAAGTTCGTGCGCGAGGGCGCGCGACCGATCAGCGGCGACGCAGGGTTGCCCGAGATCCAGGCGCTGGCGGAGGCGGCGGCGTTTCCGGCGGCCGATCGCCAGGGCAGGCTGCGCCACGCGGCCGACAAGAGCGCCTATATCGCGCATCTGCTGTCCTATGTGGACAAGTCCGCGCTGCGGCCGCTCAAGGTGGTGGTCAATGCCGGTAACGGTGGTGCCGGTGCGATCGTCGACCTGCTGGAACCCCATCTGCCGCTGGAGTTCATCAAGGTCCAGCACGCGCCCGACGGTCACTTTCCCAAGGGTGTGCCCAATCCGTTGCTCGAAGAAAACCGCGCCGCGACCGCCGACGTGGTGCGCGCGCGCGGCGCCGATCTGGGGATCGCCTGGGACGGCGACTTCGACCGCTGCTTCTTTTTCGACGAGCGCGGCGATTTCGTCGAGGGCTACTATGTCGTCGGTCTGCTCGCGGAAGCCTTTCTGCGCAAGTACGGCAGCGGCGCCATCGTCCACGACCCGCGTCTGATCTGGAATACCACCGACATCGTCGCGCAGTTCGGCGGTCGGGCGGTGCAGAGCCGCACCGGCCATGCCTTCATCAAGCAGGTGATGCGCGATCACGACGCGCTCTACGGTGGTGAAATGAGCGCGCACCATTATTTTCGCGATTTCGCCTATTGCGACAGCGGCATGATTCCCTGGCTGCTGGTGGTGGAATTGTTGTCCCGGCGCCGGCAGCCGCTGTCCGAATTGCTGCAGGAGCGTCAGCGCGCCTATCCGGTGAGCGGCGAGATCAACCGTCCGGTCGCCGATCCGAAAGCGGTGCTCGACACCATCGCCCGCCGCTATGGGAGTGCAGGCGGTGTACTCGACACCATGGATGGCATCGGCGTCAGCTTCGCGGACTGGCGTTTCAATGTGCGCATGTCGAATACCGAACCGTTGGTGCGCCTGAATGTGGAGAGTCGCGGCGATCACGCGCTGATGACCGCGAAAACCGCCGAGTTGCTGGCGCTCCTGGATGGCGGCTGAGAAAAAAGCGATCAACCACGGCGTGCGCGCGCTCGCGTCGGCGCGGGCGGCCAGTGGGTCAGTCCGAACCCGTACTGTTCCACCGCGCCATCAGGGCGCGGGTGGAGCTGTCGTAGGCGCTCGCGTCCGCACCGGCCAGCGCGGCACCGATGGCGCTCGCCGCCTGCTTGCCCAGTTCGACGCCCCACTGATCGAAGGCATTGATGCCCCAGATCACGCTTTGCACATAGACGCTGTGTTCGTAGAGCGCCAGCAGGGCGCCCAGATGGGCGGGCGCGTAGGCGGCCAGCACCAGCGTATTGCTCGGGCGATCGCCGGGCACTTCGCGGTGGCGCGCCAGCAATGCGGCCTCGGCGCCAGAGTGCCCGGCGGCGAGTAATTCCTGCTCCAGCGTGGCGCGATCCTGCCCCAGCATCAGCGCCCGGCTCTGCGCCAGACAGTTGGCGTAGAGCTGCCGGTGCTGGTCCGCGTCGCAGTGCGGCGTCGCGGTGACGATGAAATCCACCGGCACCCTTTGCGTACCCTGCAACAGCAGTTGATGGAACGAGTGCTGACCGTTGGTCTCCTCGCTCCCCCAGATGATGGCCCCGGTCTGGCAAGCGAGTTCACTGCCGTCCTGGGCAACCCGCTTGCCGAGGCTTTCCATCATCAGTTGCTGTAAATAATCCGGCAAATGACGCAGGCCGTGCACATAGGGCAATACGGCGCGGGTGCCCTGGCCCCAGAAATTGATCTGCCAGACGCTCAGCAGACCATGCAGCATCGGCAGATTGGTGCGCAGTGGGGCGCTGCGAAAGTGCTGGTCCATGGCCGCCGCGCCGGCGAGCAGCTCGGCAAAGAAGTCGGGTCCGAGCGCAACGGCAATGGGCAGTCCCATGGCGGACCACAGTGAATAGCGGCCGCCTATCCATTCGCCCAGGGTGAGGATGCGGTCATCGGCGATGCCCCAGGCGCGCGCGCGCTCGGGTTGGCTGGTGATCGCCACGCAATGCTTGCCGATACCATCGGCAATGCCGCCCCCGGCGAGCCAGCGTTGCGCCAGGCCCGCGTTCGACAGGGTTTCCAGGGTCGAAAAACTTTTCGATGCGAGTACGAACAGGGTGGTTGCGGGCGCGCAGCGCGACAGCGTGGCCGTGAGCGCGCTGCTGTCCAGGTTGGCCACGAAATGGACGCGAGGCGACGGCGCGCGGCGTTCGGCAAAAGCCGAGACCACCAGACGCGGACCCAGGTCCGAACCGCCGATACCGAGATGCACCAGGTCGGTGATGACCTGCCCGGTACCGCCGCGAATCTCACCGGCCCGCAGTGCCTGCGCCAGCGCCAGCATCCGGGCACGGCTCTCTTCTATCGCACGGCCGGTGGCGGCATCGGGGGCCGCGCCGCGCAGCGCCGGATGCAGGGCAGCGCGCTGTTCGGAGCGATTCACCGGTGCGCCCGCAAACAGCGCCGCAATATGTCGCGGCAGCTCCGCGGTAGCAGCGAGCGCCTCCAGTAAACGCAACGTTGTGTCGGTGCAAGGGTTCTTGGAATAGTCGAGGTAGATGCCCGCCGCAGTCGCGTGGCAGCGCTCCCCGCGCGCGGGATCGGTGGCGAACAGGTCGTTGAGCGTGGTGCCGGCAAGGCTGGTGCGATGTGCGCCGAGGGCGCGCCAGGCGGCGCTGCGGTCGATGGTGGATCGCTGGGTCATGGCGCTGGATCGCCGCCGGGCGGGGGCGTCACTGTCTCAGAAGTTGCGATTGGCGGCAAATTCCGCAAGTTCGCGCAAAGCCTGCCGCTGGGGCGATGCCGGCAGGGGCGCCAGCGCCGCCAGCGCCCGGTCGACCTGCTGGCGCGCCGCGGCCAGGGTGTAATCGAGGGCGCCGCAAGTCCCGACAATGCGCAGGACATCGGGCAGCACCGCGCCGTCCCGGTTGGCGATGGCGGCGCGGATCAGGGTGGCGTCGGCCACCGACGCGGTGCGCAGCGCGCGGATCAGCGGCAGGGTCATCTTGCCTTCGGCCAGATCGTCACCGATGTTCTTGCCCAGTTGCCCAGCGTCGCCGCCGTAATCGAGGGCATCGTCCACGAGTTGAAACGCCATGCCCAGGTGATGGCCATAGTTGCGCAATGCCGCGACAACCGCAGTGTCGGCGCCACCGAGCAGGGCGCCGGTCTGGGCCGCGGCCTGAAACAGTTCGGCGGTCTTTTTGCGGATCACCTCGGTGTATGCCGGCTCGTCGAGCTGGGCGTTGCCGGCGTTGAGCAGTTGCTGGACTTCGCCTTCGGAAATGGTGTTGGTGGTATCCGCCAGCACCCGCATCACGGCCATATTGCCGATGCGCACCATGAGCTGAAAGGCGCGCGAATACAGAAAATCGCCGACCAGCACCGTCGCCGCATTGCCGTACTGGTTGTTCGCGGTGTGGCGGCCGCGGCGCAGGTCGGAGGTATCGACCACGTCGTCGTGCAGCAGCGTCGCGGTGTGAATCAGCTCGACCACCGTCGCCAGCAGTACATGCCGGTCACCGTCGTGACCGCACGCGCGGGCGCTCAGCAGCGCCACGATGGGGCGCAGGCGCTTGCCGCCTGCCGCGATCAGATAGGTGCCGATTTCTTCCACCAGACCGACATCGGAGTTCAGTTCGGTGATGATGAGCTGGTTGACCGCTTCCATGTCGGATTTGACGACGTCCAGAAATGGCAGCATGGAGTACAACGGCGCGGCGGGGAGGCGCGGAAATGCTAGGTGCGGGTCCGGCGACTGTCAAGGAAGCGATCTGCTACCGGAAACCAACGTTCGCCGCAGGTGTGACAGCCGGAGACCCCGCCGTCATGCTGGGTGGTGCGGCCTGATCGCGGTAAGCTTCGGGGTCCGCTTCTTTCGGCTGCGGGCAATCGGATTGTTCCCGCCGTCGTTTGGGATACGAGTGTTTGCGAGACGAGTGCTTTCGATGTGAGTGTTTTCGGCGCGAGGTGTTTGCCATGAAAGTCTTCACCACCATTCCCCAGGACAATCTGCGCAAGGTGCCGGCCGCTGCGCGCGCCATCGAGGCCGCGGGCTACGACGGCATCATGACCATGGAGAACGCCCACGAGCCGTTCCTGCCGGTGGCGGTGGCGGCCACCGCCACCGAGCGGGTGGAGTTGATCACCGGCATCGCCATCGCCTTTGCCCGCAGTCCCATGGTGGTCGCCAACGCGGGTTGGGACTTGCAGGCGGCGGCGCCCGGGCGCGTGGTCCTGGGTCTGGGCAGCCAGATCAAGGCCCACAACGAACATCGCTTCAGCGTACCCTGGTCGGCGCCGGCGCCGCGCATGCGCGAGTATGTCCAGGCACTGCGCGCGATCTGGGCGTGCTGGAAGGGCGAAGGTCCGCTGGAGTTTCGCGGCGCGCATTATCGCTTCACCCTGATGACGCCGAATTTCGTGCCGGAGAATTTTCCGGGACCGCCGCCCGCCGTCACCATCGCCGCCGTGGGTCCGGCGATGCTGCGGGTGGCCGGCGAGGTCTGCGACGGCGTGCGTCTGCATCCGTTCTGCACCCGCGCCTATCTGGAGCAGGTGGTGTTGCCGGAGCTCGCTACCGGCTGGGCGCGCGGCGGACGCCGGCGGGAGCATTTCGAAATCTCGGGCGGCGGCTTCATCGCCACCGGACCCGATGACGAAACCGTCGCCCGCATGATCGAGTGGGTGCGCTATCGGGTGGCGTTCTACGCCTCCACGCCGGCCTACTGGCCGGTGCTGGCCCGGCACGGGCTGGAAGACCTCGGCGCCAGGCTCAACCGCATGACCAAGGCGGGTCAGTGGGACAGGATCGCGGCGGAAATTCCCGACGAGGTGGTGAATCTGTTTGCCGCGATCGGCCGCCACGACGAGATTGCGGCCGCGATTGCACAACGCTTTGGCGGCGCCGCCGATGCCATTTTTGCCAGCGTTGCCACCGCGGTGCCGGCGGATTTGCCGCCGGACCTGGTGCAGGATATCCGGCGGCTTCCCGCGGTGTTTACGGGCTTTCGGCGCTGAGGCGGGTGCGCTGGACGGCACGGGGCGCCGTCCAGCGCAGGCGGGAATTCACCACTGAATCACGGTGGTGCCGACGGTGCCGAAGCTCGCCATCGCTTCGATCACGCCCGACGCCTTCTCGATCGGAAACACGTTGGTCACCATCTCGCCCGGGCGCAGCTTGCCGCTTTCGACCATGTTCAGCATCGAACTGTAGCGGCGCGGTTGCATGCCGATGGTGCCGATGAATTGCAGTTCCATCGCCACGATCATGTCCACCGGCAGCGCCACGAAACCCTTTTCGGCTTGCGTCGTGAGGCCGATCTGCAAGTGGCGGCCGCGTTTGCGCAGACTCATGATGGAATTCAGGCAGGTGGTGGCGATACCGAGCGCATCCACCGAGACATGGGCGCCGCCGCCGGTGAGTTCCTTGATGGCTTCGGCGGGATTGGTTTTGGCGGCGTTGACGGTATGCACGGCGCCCATCTTGCGGGCGACTTCCAGCGACTTGTCGTTGATGTCCACCGCAATCACGTTGGCGCCCATGGCGTTGGCGATCTGGGTGGCGGCCAGGCCGATGCCGCCGCAGCCGTGGATGGCCACCCATTCGCCGGCCGCCACCTTGACCTGATCCACGATACCGTGAAACGACGTCATGAAGCGGCAGCCCATGCTGGCGGCGTCGGTGAACGGAACGGATTCGGGCAGATTGATCAGGTTGAGATCGGCTTTCAGGATCTGGGCGTACTGACCGTAGCCGCCGGAAGTCCCGAAACCGGCCAGATTGCCTTCGGCGCAGGTGTTCTGGTGGCCGGAGGCGCAGTATTCGCAGGTGCCGCAGCCCAGGTTGAACGGACACACGACGCGGTCGCCGACCCGGAATTTTTTGACATTGGCGCCGACTTCCGCCACTTCGCCGACGAATTCATGGCCGATGACGTGGGGCAGTTCGGGTTGCAGGCCGAGCCAGCCCCAGTCGCCGACACAGACGTGCCAGTCGCTGCGGCAGACGCCATTGGCGGCCACCTTGATGATGGCGTCGTCCGGCCCGCATTTGGGCTCCGGCCAGTTCGCGTGAATGACAAAGGGCTTGTTGAAGGCTTCGAGTACGGCGGCTTTCATGGCGTGCTCCTGTTATTTTTGACGGAGGGTTGAGGCTTCGTGGTTCGAAGTGCTGGTCGAAACCGTCGGGCTCACACTAGGGCCGGGCGCGAAAGCTTGTCAAGGCGCGCACGCGACAGGCGCGGCGCTCAGCGCAGGCCGAGCAGTGCCTCGATATCGCCCTGATGACCGACGACCAGACGCAGCCCGGCGGGCGCGGGCGGCGCGCAGGGCAGGGCGCCGTACTGGGTCAGCAGATTCGCGGCCCAGGGCAGCATGCCGGGCGAGGCGTAATAGCGCCGCTCGCCATCGCTCCCGTCGGCGGTCAGCAGTGCCATGTCGTCCGGTCCCGCAGCGGCGGCAAAGCAGAGATCGAATGCCATCTGGAGTTCGGTTTCGCGCGTGGCGCGCTCGGCGCGGGTCAGGGTGAAGGTGTGCCAGGTCATGGTCAGAGCTCCTCATGGCGAACGCCGATGGTCGCATTCGCGGTGCGCGCTGGCAACGCCGAGCGAATTCAGGACAGGCGATCGCGGAAATCCCGGTAGTCGAACTCGCGCACCAGCCGCAGCGCGTCGGTGGTGGAGTTCCAAACCGCGATGGCGGGCAAGGGAATGCCGTTGAAGGTGTTGGTCTTGACCATGGTGTAGTGGGCCATGTCGGCGAACAGCAGCCGCTGGCCGATGCGCAGGGGCGCGGCAAAGCTGTAATCCCCGATGACATCGCCGGCGAGGCAGGTCTGTCCGCCCAAGCGGTAGCTGTGGGGCAGCTCGCCGGCGGCGGCCGCGCCGTACACCCGCGGCCGGTAGGGCATTTCGATCACGTCCGGCATGTGGCAGGTGGCGGAGGTGTCGAGGATGGCGAGCTCCAGATCGTTGCGCTTGAGGTCCAGCACTTCCGTGACCAGCACGCCAGCATTGAGCGCCACGGCTTCACCGGGTTCCAGATAGACCGCGACGCCGCGGCGGGCGCGGAAATCGCGAATCAGGGCGATCAGTGCGTCCACCTGATAATCGGCGCGGGTGATGTGATGGCCGCCGCCGAAATTGATCCATTCCATCTGTGGCAGCCAGGGCGCGAACTGTTCCTCGACGGCGGCCAGGGTGCGCGCCAGCGGCGGCAGATCCTGTTCGCACAGGGTATGGAAGTGCAACCCGGAGATTCCGCTCAGATCGGCACCGGCGAAATCCTCGACCGGGATGCCGAGCCGCGAACCGGGCGCGCAGGGATCGTAGAGCGGCGTGGCGCCCTCGGAGTGGCGCGGATTGACGCGCAGGCCAAAACGCAAGCCGGGCCGTGTCGCCCGGGCCGCCAGTGCGCGGGCGCGAAAGTGTTGCCACTGCCGCATGGAATTGAAGACGACGTGGTCGGAGAGCGCCAGCACGGCGTCGAAATCGGCGTCGCGGTAGGCCGCGCAGAAGGTGTGTACTTCGCCGCCGAATTCCTCGCGCCCCAGGCGCGCTTCGAACAGGCCGCTGGCGCAGGTGCCGGCGAGATGGCGGCGCACCAGCGACGCGAGGCTGAACATCGAAAAGGCTTTGAGCGCGAGCAGCACCTTGGCGCCGCTTTCCGTTTGCACGCGCTGCAACTGCTTCAGGTTGTCCTCGAGCGCCACCTCGTCCACCACGAAGCAGGGCGAGGGGACGCGGGCCGCGTCGAAGTCTACAAAGTGGTCGCGTGCCACGGCAGCCCATGCTGGTTGAGTGCATCCATGAAAGGGTCCGGGTCGAGCTGTTCCAGGTTGAACACGCCGGCGCCCTGCCACTTGCCGGTAAGCATCATCAGCGCCCCGATCATCGCCGGCACGCCGGTGGTGTAGGAGATTGCTTGGGAGCCGACTTCCCGGTAGCAGGCCTCGTGGTCGCAGATGTTGTAGATGTAGTGCGTCTCCTCGCGGCCGGCGCGGGTGCCGGTGGCGACGCAGCCGATGCAGGTGCGGCCCTTGGTGAGCGGGCCCAGGCTGCCGGGGTCGGGCAGCACGGCTTTGAGAAACTGGAGCGGGACGATCTCCTGGCCGTTGTAGAGCACCGGGTCGATGCGCGTCATGCCGACGTTTTGCAGCACTTCCAGGTGCTTCAGGTAATTGTCGGAGAAGGTCATCCAGAAGCGCGCGGTTTCGATTTCCGGCAGATGTTTGACCAGGGATTCCAGCTCCTCGTGGTACATCAGAAAAATCTTGCGCGGCCCGATGCCGTCCGGAAAATCGAATTCGCGATGCACGCTGAGGGGATCGGTTTCGCGCCACTGGCCGCCATCCCAGTAGCGGCCCCGGGCGGTGACTTCGCGGATGTTGATCTCGGGGTTGAAGTTGGTGGCGAAGGACTGACCGTGTTCCCCGGCGTTGCAGTCGATGATGTCGAGTTCGCGGATGCGGTCGAGTTTGTGTTTGCGCAACCAGGCGGTGAAGACGTTGGTGACGCCGGGATCGAAGCCGCTGCCCAGGAGCGCCATCAGGCCGCGTTCGCGAAAGCGCTCGTGGTAGGCCCACTGCCAGGAGTACTCGAACTTGGCCAGGTGGCGCGGTTCGTAGTTGGCGGTGTCGAGATAATTCACGCCGGTCGCGAGACAGGCGTCCATGATGTTCAGATCCTGATAGGGCAGCGCGACATTGATGACGAGGTCGGGGCGCACGCGTTCGATCAGCGCCGAGAGTTGCGGGACATCGTCGGCATCGATTTCCGCGGTCTCGATGGGGCGCGTGAGCTGGGCCGCGATGGCATCGCATTTGGATTTGGTGCGACTGGCCAGCACGATGTGGGAAAACACCTCGGGCACCTGCGCGCACTTGTGGGTTACCACCTGGCCGACGCCGCCGGCTCCGATAATCAATACCCTCGCCATGGGATGGTCCTCGCTCAACGCTCGAAGTAGGTGTAGCCGCGCAACCCGGTGGCGTACAGCTCCACCAGTTGCTGGCGCTCAATTGCGCTGATGTGTCCGGCACGCACGCCCTGTTCCGCGCTGTTGCGGAATTTCTGCAGCAGGGTCTGGGGGTGATACTCGACGTAGCTCAGTACGTCGGCGACGCTGTCGCCTTCGACTTCCTTGACGTAATCGAAAGTGCCGTCGACATTGATGCGCACGCTGACGACATGGGTGTCGCCGAGCAGATTGTGGAGATCGCCCAGGGTCTCCTGATAGGCGCCGACCAGGAATGCGCCCAGGTAATATTCCTTGCCCTCGACGAGCGGATGGACCGGCAGCGTGTTGTTGAGGGTGCCGTCCCAGGCGAAGCGATCGATCTTGCCATCGCAATCGCAGGTGATGTCGGCCAGGATCGCCTGGCGCGTGGGCAGTTCGTCGAGGCGATGAATCGGCATGATCGGGAACACTTGGTCGATGGCCCAGATATCCGGCAGCGACTGGAACACGCTGAAGTTGCCGTAGTAGATGTCGGCGAGCGCTTCTTCCAGCCCAGCCAGTTCCGGATACTCATCTTCGTTGCCGATGATGACGGTTTTAATACGCTGAAGAATTTCCAGCGTGACGTTTTCGGCCAGCGCGCGCGATCGCAAGCTGATCTGGCCGCGCCGGAACAGATCCCGGATTTCGTCGCGATAGAAGAGTGCATCGTTGTAGCATTCCTGGGCGCGCTCGAAGGTAATCGACTTCAGCACGTCCCACAGGTTGTGGACGTTCTCGTGTTCGGATTCGGGCACTTGATCGGGCAGCGCGTGCGCTTCGAAACGGGTGACATCGAGAATGTTGAACAGCAGCACCGAGCCGTAGGCGACCAGCGCACGCCCGGATTCGGTGACGATGGTCGGATGCGGTATCTGGTGGGGATCCAGAATGCTCATCACCACCTCGACGATATCGAGGCAGTACTCCTCCATCGAGTAGTTCATGCTGTGGGTATGGCTGGAGCGGCTGCCCTCGTAGTCCACCGCGAGCCCGCCGCCGAGATCGAGATTGCCCAGCGGCGCGCCTTCGCGCACCAGATCGACGTAGTAACGGCAGGCTTCCATCACGCCGGTGCGGATGTCGCGGATGTTGGGAATCTGCGAGCCCAGATGTACATGCAGCATTTCCATGCAGTCGAGCATGGCGTGAGTCTTGAGGGTGTCCACCAGATCGATCAGTTGCATCGACGTCAGGCCGAAGATGCTGCGATCGCCGCTGGTGGCGTTCCAGTGACCGCTGACCCGGGACGACAGCTTGACGCGCGCGCCGATGCGCGGGCGAATACCGGCGGCCTTGCTGCACTGGATCAGGAGCGGCAGTTCGGCGGGTGTTTCCACCACGAAAAAGATCCGGTAGCCGAGCTTTTGCGCCATCAGGCCGAGGTTGATGAATTCCTCGTCCTTGTAACCATTGCAGACGATATAGCCGTTCATTGCGTCCAGCGTGGCGAGCGCGATCAGCAGTTCGGCCTTGCTGCCGGCTTCCAGGCCGTGGCCGAAGCGGGCGCCGAAACTTGCCACTTCGTCGATGATCTGCGACTGCTGGTTGACCTTGATGGGGAACACGCCGCGATAACAGCCGCGATAACCCGACTGCGCAATGGCGCGGGCGAAACTCTCGTTGATCTGGGCGATCTGGGCGTCGAGCAGATTCTCGATACGCAGCAGCACCGGCATGGGCAGGCCGCGTTCGCTCAAACCGTCGACGATATCGAGCAGGTTGATGGTGCCACGCCCGCCACCGGTATCCGCCGTGACCTGGACCAGGCCGTCGGTCGACACCTGAAAATGTCCGGCGCCCCAGTATTCGATGCCGTACAGATCGGCCGCGCGGGCGGCGTCCCATTCGACGTCGTGGTTCTGGTGGGAAATGCGATTCAAGACAGTCTCCCGGCGGCGGGAAGGCCGCGAATGGTGCGGTTAAAACGCGGCGATTTCAAGCGCGGAAATGTGACATCGGCGCCAGGAAACACGCGCGCCGCGCGGATCGATCCTCAGTGAAACGGATGTCGCAGAACGATGGTTTCCACCCGGTCGGGCCCGGTGGAAATGATGTCGATCGGAACCCCGGTGACCGCTTCGATACGCGCGATGTAAGCGCGCGCGGCGGGGGGCAGTTGCGCGAGCGAGGTCGCGCCGGAGGTCGAATCGCTCCAGCCCGGCAGTGTCTCGTAGACCGGCACGATGTCCGCGTAGTCGTCGGCGTGGGACGGCGATTCGATCTCGGCACCGGCGGCGTCGCGATAACCGATGCAGACCTTCACTTCGGCGAGACCATCCAGCACATCGAGCTTGGTCAGGCAAAGACCCGAAATACTGTTGATCCGCGCCGCGGTGCGCAGGGCGATGGCGTCGAACCAGCCGCAGCGGCGCGGCCGCCCGGTGGTGGAGCCGAATTCGTTGCCGCGCGCCGACAGATGCTTGCCCACATCGCAAAACAACTCGGTGGGAAAGGGTCCGGAACCGACGCGGGTGGTGTAGGCCTTGGTGATACCGAGCACATAGTCGAGGTAGAGCGGACCAAAGCCGCTGCCGGTGGCGGTGCCGCCGGCGGTGGTGTTCGAGGAGGTCACGAACGGGTAGGTGCCGTGGTCGATGTCCAGCAGCGAACCCTGAGCGCCTTCGAACAGGATGTTCGCGCCGGCGAGGCGCGTACGGTGCAGGCTGCCGGTGACATCGGCAAGCAGCGGACGCAGCTGTTCGGCCCAGCTTTCGGCCTCGCCGAGGATGGCACCTGCATCGCATTCGGCCACCTTGTAATAGCGGCCGAGCATGAAATTGTGAAAGTCGATCAGTTCGCGCAGGCGTTCGGCGAATACCGGGCCCTTGAACAGATCGCCCAGACGCAGGCCGCGCCGCGCCACCTTGTCTTCGTAGGCGGGACCGATGCCGCGCCCCGTGGTGCCGATGCGCGCCGTGCCGCGCGCCTGTTCGCGGGCGAGATCGAGCGCCACATGGCAGGGCAGGATCAGCGGGCAGGCCGGCGACAGTTTGAGGCGCTCGCGCACGGGTACCCCGCGCGCTTCCAGTTCGCCCATTTCCTTGAGCAGCGCGTCGGGCGCGAGCACCACGCCGTTGCCGATCAGGCAGCTCACGCCGGCGCGAAGAATCCCCGAGGGGATCAGGTGCAGCACGGTCTTGGCGCCGTCGATCACCAGCGTGTGGCCGGCGTTGTGGCCGCCCTGGAAGCGCACCACCACCTTTGCCTCGTCGGTGAGCAGGTCGACGATCTTGCCCTTGCCTTCGTCACCCCACTGGGTGCCGAGTACCACGACATTTTTACCCATGATGTCCTTCGGTCAATCCGGCTGAGCCTGCGTGCGCGCAGGTTCGATCTGAAAGGTCCCATCGCGCCAGATCAGCACGCGATCGCAATGAAGTTCGGTCAGGTCTGGAACCTGACCGGGAAACCCGCATATCACCCGTTCGCCGGCGACGCGCAGGCGCGCCACCGCAGCGGCGAGTTCCGGCGCGGCCGCGCCGGTCATGGATGTGGCGTCTTGCGCCGCGACAAAAATCCCGGGTGCAACCGGCGCGGTGGGCGCCACCAGATCGCACAGAAAGCCCAGGTCGATGCCAAAGCCGGTCGCCGGGCGGGCGCGTCCGAACTGCGCGCCCACATGGTCGTAGCGGCCGCCGTGACCCACCGCCGCCGGCGTGCCCGCCGTATAGGCCGCAAACACGATGCCGGTATGGTAGTGGTAGCCGCGCAATTCCCCCAGATCCAGGAACAGCGTGAGATCGGGGCGCCGTTCCTGGAGCGCGCGCACCACCTCGCGCAATGTGTCGAGCGCCCGTTGCACCGCTGCCGGCGCGCCCGCCAGTTCATGGACGGCGTTTTGCAGCACCGCGGCGCCGCCACACAGGCCGGGCAGCGCCGTCAGCATGCGCGCGAGGTCCGGGTCGTCGACATGGGCGGCGATCCAGGCCGGCAGCGTAGCGTCCTTTTGCTGCAAGAGTTCGAACAGCTCGCGCTTGCGGGCTGGTTCGATCGTCAGTTGTTCTTCGAGTCCGCGGTAGATGCCCACATGGCCCAGATCCAGATGCAGCGCACCGAGCCCGGCGTGGGTCAGGGTTTCCGTCAGCAGGGCGATCACTTCCAGATCCGCTTCCAGTCCGGACTCGCCAAAGAGCTCGACGCCAATCTGAATGGGCGAGCGCGACTCCAGCGGACTGCGCGGGCGCGTGTACAGCACTTGGCCCGCGTAGCACAGGCGCGTCGGACTCCCCCGGTGCAGGCTGTGGGCGTCCATGCGCGCGACCTGGGGTGTGATGTCGGCGCGCACGCCCATCATGCGACCGCTCAACTGGTCGGTGATCTTGAACGTGATCAGGTCCAGGTCCGATCCGGAACCGCTGAACAACGACGCGGTGAATTCTGCGAGCGGCGGAATCACCAGGTCATACCCCCAAGTGTGGTACAGGTCGAGCAAACGGCGCCGCAGCCGCTCAACCTTGAGGGCCCGATCGGGGAGGATGTCTTCGATCCCGTCGGGCAGCAGCCAGCGATCAGTGGAATCCATGGTGGTCACCGTCAGGTCAGGTTCGGACCGAGGCGTGCGCGGGGCTTGTCGGCGCTCCCGGGATGGAGCGGTGGTCGCGAACAACGGCAGGCCCGCGATCGCGGCGCGCTTCACCCCCCAGCCCTCCGCAGCGACTACGCGCGGCGGGCCGGCAAAAAAAACCGGGTTGCCCCGGTTGCGGAATGCTAGCACTTCGGGCGGGGCCCTGTCGCCCGCGCCGCGTCATTTTTTCGTGCCGTCAGGGGTCTTCAGATAGTGGAAAAAGTCGCTGTCGGGCTCCAGAACCAGCAAGCCGTTGCGGTTGGTCAGCGACGCGCGATAGGCCTTGAGGCTGCGGGTGAACGCGTAAAACTCCGGGTCGCGCTGATAGGCGGTCGCGTAAACGCGTGCGGCGGTGGCATCGCCTTCGCCGCGGGTCTGTTCGGCTTCGCCATAGGCGTTGGCGCCGATGACCGTCACCTGGCGATCCGCTTCCGCACGGATTTTTTCGGCGGCCTCCAGACCGACCGCGCGCAACTCCTGCGCTTCCTTGTCGCGCTCGGCAGCCATGCGCTGGAACACCTGTTCGCTGACCTCGGGGGGCAGGTCGATGCGCCGCACGCGCACGTCCAGTATCTCCACGCCAAGGGATTTCTTGACGGCGTCGTTCAGCGTCGTGGCCATGTCCGTCATCAGCCGGTCGCGTTCCCCGGACACCACCTCATACAGCGTGCGGGTGCCGAACTGGTTGCGCAGGCCGTCGTTGATGCGGTCCGCAAGACGGCTATTGGTGGCCAGTTCGATGCCGCCAGTGGCCTTGTAGTAGGTCTCGACGTCGGCGATGCGCCATTTGGCGAAGGAATTGACGATGAGGCGTTTGCGCTCGATGGTAAAAAAGCTCTCTGGCGCGCCGTCTACCGTCAGTACGCGGGCGTCGAATTTCTTGACCTGATTGATGATCGGCAGTTTCCAGTGAAGCCCCGGAGGAATGTCCGCTCTCACGATGCGACCGAACTGCAACATGAGGGCGCGCTCGGTTTCCTTGACGACGAACACCGAGCTGCTGAACAGGATTCCGAGCAGCGCCAGCCCGAAAAGGCCGATGGATTTGCGGTCCGTCATTAGCGGCCCTCCCGTCGCGGCGTGATGGGGGTGGCGACCTGACGGCGGAGCACATCGGCCGCGCGGTTCGCGATGTCATTGAGCTGCTGATTGCTGAGTGCCCGATCGCCGGAAGTTGGTTCGATGCCGTCGGCCCGGGCAAGTTTGTCGATCGGCAGGTAGAGCATGTTGCCGCCGGTTTTCACGTCCACGATCACCTTGGGCGTGCCCGCCATCACCTCTTCGAGGGTTTCCACATAAAGACGCTGGCGGGTCACCGCGGGCGCCTTTTGGTATTCCGCATACAGCTGTTCGAAGCGCTGGGCCTCGCCGGTGGCTTCGGCGGCGACTTTCTCCTTGTAGGCGCTGGCTTCCGCCAGGGTACGTTGGGCGCGTCCGCGCGCCTCGGGCACCACGCCGTTGGCGTAGGACTGGGCTTCGTTGATGACCTGCTCGCGGTACTCGCGCGCCTTGACGACGTTGTCGTAGGCGGCGCGCACGGCCGCCGGCGGCTTCGCCTCCCGGATGTTCACCTTGACCACCCGGATGCCGGTGCCGTACCGATCGAGATAACTCTGCAAACGCTTGGCTACCGCGATGCTCAGGTCGCCCCGGCCGGTGGAAATCACTGCATCGAACTTGGCGTTGCCGACTTCGTGGCGGACCGCGCTGTCGGTCGCTTCCCGCAGGCTCAGTTCGGGATCCCGGACATTGAGGGCATAGGCCTTGGCGTCGCTCACGTTGTATTGCACGGTGAGCGGCAGTTCGACGATGTTCTCGTCTTCGGTAAGCATCTCGTTGCGCGGCTCGGTTTCGTAGCGTCGCTCGGTGGTTACCGCTACCTTGGTCACCTGATCGATCAGGCGCGGGCGCCAGTGCAGCCCCTCGCCCGTGAGTTCGTTGAATTTGCCGAAACGCAGCACGACGGCCTGCTGCTGCGCATCGACCTGATACCAGCCCAGCGCGAACCACAGCACTGCAATGGCCATCAGCCCCATCAACAGCGGGCCACGGCCCAACCCGCTGTCGCCGCCATTGCCGCCAAACGCCCGGTTAAGGCGGTCGGAAAGGCGCTTCACTACGGCTTCCAGATCCGGTGGTGTGTTTTTCTTGCCGCTGCCCCAGGGATCTCGGCCGTCGCCGGGTTCATTCCAGGCCATAGGTTAACTCCAGCTTGTAGGTCGCCGCGCGCGCGGCGGTTCGTCGGGGTGCAAATCGACCGCACCCGTTTGAGTTGGTGGTGACGCGTTGGGGTTTGCCGCCAGCCCTTCGCCCCGCAGCAGCCGCTGCAATTTCGCGGCGGGCATGCACAGGTCAACCATGGTACCACCATCCTCCGCGGGACTCTCCGCGATTATTGCTCCAGCCTGGTAGAGCAGCGCCCGCAGACGCCCCTGTGCTGGCGTCAGGTGGTAGCGCTGGCGGACCAGATCGGCGGCGAGGCGTTCGCTCAATGCCCGGAGCAGCAACGGGACGCCGGCACCGGTGTGTGCGGACAGCCATACCGCCGTGGGGGCTCCAGACGCGTCCCGGTCCACGCGAGGCTGCGATGCTTCCTGCGCGTCGATCTTGTTGAATACGCACAGCACCGGCACGTCAGCGGCGCCGATTTCTTCGAGTACTTCGTTGACGCAGCGCACCTGGTATTGCCAAGTCGGATTGGCCGAGTCGATGACATGGAGCACCAGATCGGCCGCGGCCACTTCTTCGAGCGTCGCGCGGAAGGCGGCGACCAATTGGTGGGGCAACTGGCTGATGAAGCCCACCGTATCGGCGAGCAGCGCGTGCCCGATGCCGGGGACGGAACAGCGTCTCAGCGTGGGGTCCAGGGTGGCGAATAGCTGGTCCGCCGCCAGCGTCCCTGCCGCGGTCAGGGCATTGAACAGGGTGGACTTGCCGGCGTTGGTATAGCCCGCAAGCGCTACCGTGGGTGTTTCGCCCCGGCGGCGCGCGGCGCGGCCTTGCCCCCGGCGTTGTTGTACCAGTTCGAGCTTGCGCTCGATACTGGTGATGCGGCTTCGCACCAGGCGCCGGTCGGTTTCGAGCTGGGTTTCTCCCGGGCCGCGCAGCCCTATACCCCCTTGCTGGCGTGCCAGATGCATCGTGCGGCCCACCAGCCGCGGCATCAGGTGGCGCAACTGCGCCAGTTCCACTTGCAGCTTGCCTTCGTGGGTGCGTGCGCGGCGGGCAAAGATATCCAGAATCAGCCGGGTGCGATCGATCACCCGGCAGTCGATTTCGCGCTCGAGGTTGCGCTCCTGACTGGGGCTCAGGGGGTGATCGAAAATGGCGACGGTGGCCGCGGTCGAAACGACCAGGTCCCGTAATTCGGCGACTTTGCCGGAACCGATGAAAGTTCCCGGATGGGGAGTGGCGCGGTGCCCGGTAAGTGTGGCGGCGGGTATTCCGCCCGCCGCGCGCACCAGTTCGGTGAACTCCTGCCAGCCGCCGGTTTCACTGCCCTTGCCCAGTTCGATGGCGACCAGAACAGCCGTGTCCGCACTTTCCTGGGGAGATGTCGTCAATCAGGAATCCGCATCGGCATCGTCATCGTCGCCGGGCATCGCCGTTTGCAGCCGCACCGGACGCGCGGGGACCACGGTTGAAATGGCGTGTTTGTAGACCATCTGGCTGACGGTGTTTTTCAGCAGGACCACAAATTGATCGAACGACTCGATCTGGCCCTGGAGCTTGATGCCGTTGACCAGAAAGATCGAGACCGGAATGCGCTCCTTGCGCAGCAGATTGAGAAAAGGGTCTTGTAGATTGTGCCCTTTTGACATGGCGTTACTCCTTATTGGTGTGGGTTGATTACGCGGGTGAGGTGGCCTGCCGGATCGCGGCGGTCGCAGGCGGCGGTGCTCCGCAGGGGCCTGTTATGCCGGTAGCTGCATCGCGCCGTCAGCGACAGTTCACTGCAGCGGAAGTACCGCAGCGGAAGCCCAGTATTGCAGTCTCCCCGACACGGGACCGCAACTGTTCATGATACGCGCCGCCGTTGGTGGTGTACATGACTTGACTCCGTCGCGGGCGATGGTGGGACGCCCTGCGCCGGTGGCGATTGCCGGCCAATCCGGCGTCGCCGCCAAGGGTCTATCCAGCAAACACCGGGCCATACTTCGTTGAGCTCTATCGTCAACCTCCGGTCGGTCGCCACGATCGTGTGGTGCTGCGGTGCATCATACGAATGCCGGCATGACTTCGCTGACCAAGAGGGCGTACGACTCGGCCGACATGGGCAGCAGGATGTGATGGGTCATGCCGGTCTGCTCGATGCGCATGCGCAGCTCGTCCACCACTTGCGCGGGGGTGCCGAGCAGCGCCACCGGCGCGCGCTGCGCCGTCGCGTAGTCGGGAAAGCCGAGTTGGGCAGCAATGCCGCGCAGGGCCGGGTCCGATCCATCCCGGGACAAGCCGACCAGCGCGAAGCCACTGAGCTCGATGTCCCTGGGGTCGCGCCCGGCGGCTTCGGCGTACCCATGCAGCTCGGCGATTTTGCGCTTGAGCACGCCCATGTCGTACTTGAGGGTCGCCGCCGGATCGTTGACGAAATCCTTGCCGTTGGCGGTCGGCGGAATCATGTTGAGGATGTCGGCGTGGACCGCGGCGATTTTCAGCAGCCCGGTACCGGAGCCGCCGAGCATCAACGGCGGATGGGGCTGCTGCACCGGGCGCGGATTGTTGTAGGCCTTGTCGATCGAGAAATACTTGCCGGTAAATGTCGGCGCATCGTCGCACCACATGGCTTTCAATATCCGCACCGTCTCTTCGAGTTGCGCGAGCCGCTCCGCGGTCGATGGGAAGGGATAGCCGTGGGCGCGATACTCGGTGCCGAACCAGCCGGCGCCCAGGCCGAGAATGAAGCGCCCGTTGCTGACCTGATCCAGGGTGGAGCTGATCTTGGCCAGCAACGCCGGATTGCGAAACGATGCCGCCACCACCGAGGGCGCCAACCGGATGGTGCTGGTCAGGGCCGCGATGGCGGTGAGGCTGGTGAAGCATTCCAGTTGCGGGGTGTCGTGGGCACCCAGCGGCGAGAAAAAATGATCATTGGTGGAGACGGAGTAAAAACCGTCGCGCTCGGCCCGCAGGGCGGCGGCCTTGGCGTCGGCGAAATTGCCCGTGGGAAGAAACAAACCGAACTTTAACGTTTTCATGAGGGTTGGCTCCTGATACCCGGCATCACCGGGCGCTGCCGGAATCAGTCCACCAGTTACAGAACCGCCATTGCTAGCCGCTCGGCAGGCAAGCGTAGGCCGCCTCGATCAGGCGGACGCCGCGTGGGTCGCCGAAGATATTGGTGTCCATCTGATTCATGGCATAGCCCATGCCGAGCTTCGCCCTGGTGTCCGCGAAACCGAACGAGCCACCCCAGCCGCTGTGACCGAAGGCATCGGGATTGGGCCCATAGAGCTCGGCCTTGTTCAGAATGAAGCCGCGGCTCCAGCGCATCCGCACCCCGATGACCTCGTCCTTGCGAAAGCATTCCTCCCGTGTCATCCCGGCGATGCCCCGGGCGCCGATGATGCGCTTGCCGCCCAGCGCGCCGCCGTTGGCCAGCGCGCCATAGACCTTGGCGATGCCGCGGCCGTTGCCCTGGCCGTTGGCGCCGGGTACTTCGGCCGCGCGCCAGGCGCGGTCGTTGGCGATATGGGCGGTCAGCGGCGGGTGCGCCATCGCACAGTAGAGGGCGTCGCTCATGCGCTTCTTGCCGCCGAGACCCGTGCCCAGTTGTTCGGAACCCGCCACCGGCAGCATTTCGGCGACGCGATGATCCTCGCTGGCGGGCAGGCCGATGTAGTAATCGGTGCCGGCGCCAATGGGGCCTGCGACCTTCTCGGCGAACAGTTGGCCCAGACTTTTCGTGCGGCCGGTGACGCGACGCGCGACCTCGCCGGCGAGATGGCCAAACACCACGGCGTGGTAGCCGTTGGCGGTGCCGGGCTCGAAGAACGGCCACTGCGCCGCCAGCACCGCGCAGAGTTTGTCCCAGTCGTAGAGGTCGGCCATTTCCACCCGCTCGCGCGGGCCGCAGATGCCGGCCTGGTGCGACAGCAGTTGCGCGACAGTGACATCCTGCTTGCCGGCGGCGGCGAACTCGGGCCAGTAGTCCGCGACCCGGGCGTCGTAGTCGATCAGACCTTCGTCCGCGAGCACGCCGACCAGGGTCGCGGCCATGCCCTTGGTGGTCGAGTAGGTATTGACGAGGGTATCGGCCTCCCAGGAGCGCGAGCGTGCCGCGTCGGCGAAGCCACCCCAGAGGTCAACGACGATCTCGCCCTCCAGCGCCAGTGCAAACGAAGCGCCCACCTCCTTGCCATCCGTGAAGTTGGCGGCAAAGGCATCCCGCACTTTGGCGAATCGGGGCGCGCAAGTGCCCTGAATTTCGATCCCGGTGCTCATGGCAGTCTCCCTGCGGCGCTCGCGCTAGATATTTTTCGACGCAATGACATTGCGGGCTTCCAGATCGGCGATTTGCGCCTCGGTGTAGCCCAGCCGTTCGCGCAGGATCTCGTGGTTGTACTGCCCCAGGGTGCCGGCGCGCAGATCCGGGGTCTCGGGGAATTCGGAAAACCGCAGCGGCGTGCGCGGAACATGAATGTCGCCAAACAGCGCATCGGGAATGGTCCGCATCAGGCCGCGTTCCTTGCTGTGCGGCAGCGCGATCACTTCGGGAATGCTGAGTATGGGTGCGCAGGGGACCCGGTGTTTCTGCAACAGGGCCACGGCCTCGTCGACGCTGGGCAGCGTATCCAGCCAGGCTTCGATGGCGGCGTCGAGTTCGTCCTTGTACTGGCCCATGGTTTTCAGGTCGCTGAAGCGCGGATCATTGAGCATGTCCTCGCGTCCCATCGCGGTCGCCAGGCCACGCCATTGATGGTTGACGCCCAGCAGGAAAATGTAGCGATCCTTGCACTTGTAGATGCCGACCGGGGAGAGCATCCCGTGCCGCGCGCCGGAGCGCTGGGCGACCCACTGGCCGCCGGTGGTGTCGTACATCTGCACGGCCAGTTCGTGATAGCTGAACAGCACCTCGGTCAGCGCGATATCGATGTGCTGGCCCTTGCCGCCGCGCATCCGGTGCAGCAGCGCGGTGACTATGGCGCCGTAGGCATGGGCGCCGGTGGACACGTCGCCGAAGGCGAAATCGCCGAAGATCGGCGTGCGCCCGGGTTCGCCGAGCAGATCGATGATCCCGGAGTAGGACTGGGCGATCCAGTCGTAGCCGGGCAGTCCGGACAGCGGCCCGGTTTGACCGAAGCAGGAAATCGAGCACATCACCAGATTGGGGTTGATCTCCCGAAGGCTTTCCCAATCCAGGCCGTGTTGCTTCATGACGCCGGGCGAGAAGTTCTCGACCACCACATCGGCCTGCTTGATCAGCTCCCGGCAGATGGCCTGGGCCTCCGGCGTGGCCAGATCCATCGCCATGGGTTTCTTGCCGACATTGTGCTGAATGAAATAGGCGCTGCGACCCTCGCGATGCATGGGCAACATGCGCGCGAGCTCGCCGCCGAGCGGTTCGATCTTGATCACCTCGGCGCCGTGCTCGGCCAGCAGTTTGGTGCAGTGCGGGCCGGCGATGACATGGGTGAAGTCGACCACCTTGAAGCCATCCAGCATTCGCTGAGTCATGGTGCGCTCCCGATTGAAAGGACTTGCCGCCCTTTTTATGTGGTTATTGAAATTATTGAAGTTATTGTGAGTTTTTGTTCTGAAAAAGAGCCCCGTCCATCCCTGGGAACGATGTTCCGGGGCCCTCGCTTGCGATTATCGCCATTACTTTTTTGAAAAAGCGAAATGTTTTTCCATGTCCCGCTCGACATCGGCGAGGTGGGCCATGTACTTCACGAAACCGCCGTTGTAGGTACCGTCCTGGCGCCGGTTGTCCTCGCCCTCGAAGTTGTAATAGCCCGGCGTGCACTGCTTGTTGCGGTCGGTCTTGCCGCGATACTTGATGACCTCGTCCACCCACCAGTCCTCGGCGGCGGTGGCGACATCCAGCGCCTGGTAGCCGTTCTTGCGGACATAGTCGATGCAGGCGGCGATGTGCCCGCCCTGGCTCTGCATCATGTCGGTGAGGTTGAACTGAAACGACGCCTGATAGCCGTTCATGATGAACAGATTGGGATAGCCCTCGGAATGGATGCCCAGCAGCGTGCGAATACCGTCCCTGTACTTGTCATTCAGCTCGACGCCGGTGGCGCCGATGATCTGGTTGTAGATGCCGGTTTTCTGGATCTCGAACCCGGTCGCGTAAATCAGCAGATCCAGCTCGTACTGCACGCCGTCGAACACCGGGCCTTTTTCGTTGATCTCGGTGATGCCCTTGCCGCGGGTATCGACCAGATGCACGTTGGGCCGGTTGAATGTGGGCAGGTAGTCCTCATGAAAGCAGGGCCGCTTGCACATCATCATGTACCAGGGCTTCAGCGCCTCGGCGGTGGCCTTGTCCTCGACGATTTCCTCGATGCGTTGGTGGATGCGCATCATCGAATCGATGTTGGCGTTCTCCTGGCGGCGCAGTTTTTCCTCGCGGGGCATCGCGGCGATCTTGGCGAGCGCCTCGGGGCTCAGCGGCTTGGGTTTCAGCATCAGGTCGCGGCGCTGCATCTGCCAGCCCGGCGGCAGCTTCTTGGCCCACTCGGGATCGGTTTCCCAGTCGTCGCGGATGTCGATGGACGAGGGCGTGCGCTGGAACACATACAGCTCCCGGGCATTGGCGCCCAGGCCGGGCACCGCCTGCACCGCTGTGGCGCCGGTGCCGATGATGCCGACGCGCTTGTCCTTCAGCTTCTCTAGGTCGTCGCCGGTGTAGGCGTAATCCCAGCGCGAGGTATGAAAGGAATGGCCCTTGAAGGTTTCCATGCCCTTGATCCTGGTCAGCTTGGGCTTGGACAGGATGCCGTTGGCGCAGATCACGAAGCGCGCCTTCATGTGGTCGCCGCGGTCGGTCTTGATATGCCAGAGCTGCTCGTCTTTGTTCCACCGGGTCTCCACGACGGTGGTCTGGAATACGGCCAGATCATAGAGATCGTATTTTTTGGCGATCGCCCGGCAGTGCTCGAAAATCTCGTCGCCGCGCGCGTAGCGGTGCTTGGGGACGTAGTTCATCTCGTCCAGTAGCGGCAGGTAGTCGTAGGAGGGCACGTCGCAGGCGATTCCCGGATAGCGGTTCCAGTACCAGGTGCCACCCACATCGGCACCGCGCTCGACGATGCGGATGCTGTCCACGCCGATTTCGCGCAGCCGCGCCGAGGTCAGCAGCGCCGAAAAGCCGCCGCCGATGAACAGGCATTCCACGGTATCGGTCAGCGGCGCGCGCGGCGTGGCCGGCCCGGCGTAGGGATCCTGATCGTATTTGGCCAGCGCGCCCTGCAATTCGGTGTCGTACTGCTTGCTGCCCTCGGGCCGATAGTTGACGCGCAGATCCCGCTCCTCGGCGAAGCGCTGCTTGATGGCGTCGTAATAGGACTGCGGATGGGTTTCCTCCGACAGCGGATCCATCACGCCAAACTGAGGCGAATCCAGGCGGATCGCGCCGTGCAGGACGATGTCTTCTGCGGTATTGCTGCTCATGGTTGCTCCGTGAATTCAGGAAGGGATCGATTGCCGCAACCGGGGTCGCCCGGCGCGGATTCGGTAGATGGGCTGTCGATGATAGCCGCTATGGGTGAACGGGCAAACCGGAACGCGAACGGTCGGGCGCGCGGGCCGGCATGGTCCTGGATGCGCGGCGACTCGCGCGACCCCCGGTCGGGTGGTCCTCATCCAGCGCATCCCAGCGCAGTGGGCTACCCGGTGCTCAGCGGCGCCAGCGGCGCGCTGCTGGCGGTGCCGGAGGCGAAAGCGAAGAAGGGGTAGGCGAAGAAGGTATAAGCCGGGACCCGTGTCTGCGCGCCGCGATCGCCGGGAATCGGTCCCGATCCCCGAGGGCCCTGGCTGGGGATAGCTGGGGATAGCTGGGGATAGCTGGGGATAGCTGGGGATGGCTGGGGATGGCTGGGGATAGTTGGCGTCCCGGAGAGGATTCGAACCTCCGACCTGCCCCTTAGGAGGGGGCCGCGCTATCCAGCTGTGCCACCGGGACGGGACGAGATTGGCTCGCGCATTATACGGGCGGTTCGATCAACCTGCCCTGGGCAAATGCGCGCGCGGCGGGCGCGGTTCAGCGCGATCCCAGCAACTCGTCCCGGGCGGCGTTGACCTTGGCGGCGAGGTAATCGTTGCCGCCGCGATCCGGATGCAGTTTCTGCATCAGCCGCTTGTGGGCCTGAACGATCTCCTCGCGGCTGGCGCCGGGAGCGAGGCCGAGGATGCGCAGGGCTTCATCGGTATCGGGTCGGTCGGCGGTGGGCGGCGGCGCCCCGGCGGCGCCTGGGCCACCGAAGCGGCGGGCGATATAGGCGTTCAACAGCAGCAGCGATTTGCGATCCGTCGGGTCGAGTTCGGCGCGCAACTGTTCCAGTTGCTGGCGGCTCAGCGCGGGCAGCGCCTGTCCCGCGAACCGGCCGGTGATCACGGTGCCGTCGATGGCGCCGGTCGCCAGATCGATGCGCACTTCGAGGGTCGGCGTGCGAAAGCGGGGCGCGACCCTGGGGCCGCCGGTCCGACTCCACAAGCGCAGCAGTGGCCAGGCCCGCGCCGCCGTGGTGACCAGCGTCCGCGCCAGCAGGGGCAGGGCAGCCAGGGCGGCCGTAAGCCAGTGGACGCGGCCGCTGAGAGCGAGCGCCAACGTGAGCGCAAACAAGCCGATGAAGAAGCTGCGCCAGAGCAGGGTGCGGCGCTGTTGCGGGGTCAGCGCGCGGAACCGGTTGCGGTGCCGCCAGCCGTACCAAAGGCCAAACCCCAGCAGGATCAGTAGCAGCTTGCTCATCCGCCCGCGGCCTGCGTCTTACCTGGTAGCCGAGGGTCTGGTAGACGAGAGTCCGGCAGCCGAGAGTCCGGCAGCCGAGGGGCCGGCTGCCGTGGACGGTGCGCCGGGGAGATGACGCATCAGCAGGGCGAATTCGCCGCCGGCGTCGCCGAAGCCGCCATCCGGGAGCGGAAAACGCACCCGGTGACCGCTGCCGGGCGCGGCGGCAATGGTTTCCCCGCGCAGGTTTTCGAGGTGATTCAGGGTGAAGGTGCGATTGCCCGCCGGGGTGATCAACTCCAGCACATCGCCGGTCGCGAAGCGGTTCTTGACCTCGATGGTGATCCAGCCGCGGTCGGCGTCGAGTTCGGCGATGTCGCCCACGAACTGTTGCTGGGTATTGCCGGAGTTGCCCTGGTCGTAGTTCTGATACGCCTCGGGGACGTGGCGCCGGTAGAAGCCCTCGGTGTAGCCGCGGTTGGCGAGGTGGTCGAGCTCGCGCATCAGGCCCATGTCGAAGGGCGCGCCGTTGACTGCCTCGTCGATGGCGCGGCGGTAGGTCTGGGCGGTGCGCGCGACATAGTAGTGGGACTTGGTGCGGCCTTCGATTTTCAGGGACTTGATGCCCATCTCCACCATGCGCGGGACATGCTGCACGGCGCGCAGATCCTTGGAGTTCATGATGTAAGTGCCGTGCTCGTCTTCGTAGGCGGGCATCAGTTCGCCCGGGCGGCTGGCTTCCTGGAGCAGCACCAGCGGACTTGCCTCCTCTTCCGGGGGTGCCGCGTCGGCGGGGTTCCAGGCGCCGACCGGCCGCACCGGAACGATATCGCCGGTCTCGGTCTGGGTGGCTTCGTGGGCCTGGTATTTCCAGCGGCAGGCGTTGGTGCAGGCGCCCTGGTTGGGGTCGCGGTGGTTCATGTAGCCCGACAGCAGGCAGCGGCCGGAATAGGCGATGCAGAGCGCGCCGTGGACGAAGACTTCCAGCTCCATCTGCGGGCACTGGTCGCGGATTTCTTCGATTTCCTCCAGCGACAATTCGCGCGACAGGATCACCCGGCTGATGCCCTGCCGGTGCCAGAAACGCACCGTGGCGTAGTTGACCGCGTTGGCCTGCACGGACAGGTGGATCGGCATCTCCGGCCAGCGTTCGCGCACCAGCATGATCAGCCCCGGATCGGACATGATGAGGGCGTCCGGACCCATGGCGATCACCGGCTCCATGTCCCGCAGGTAGGTGCGCACCTTGTCGTTGTGGGGCGAAATGTTGCTCGCCACATAGAACTGCTTGCCGCCGCGATGGGCCTCGGCAACCGCTTCCGCCATGATGTCGAGGTGGTTGAACTCGTTGTTGCGCACGCGCAGGCTGTAGCGTGGCTGGCCGGCGTAGACGGCGTCGGCGCCATAGGCGAAGGCGTAACGCATGCTTTTGTAGCTGCCGGCGGGCGAGAGCAGTTCGGGTTTCATGGGCGGGGTCGCGGGATGCGGTTGGGCATTTTACCAGCAGGCGCGGGTCCGCACGGCGGTTCGCCTCTTATAATGCCGGCTTCCGGATAACACATGGCGGCGCGCATGACGACCCTGGGTACTCCCTTCTCGGCGACGGCGACGCGCGTGCTGCTGTGCGGCGCGGGCGAATTGGGCAAGGAGGTCGCCATCGAACTGCAACGCCTGGGTTGCGAGGTGATCGCCCTCGACCGCTATGCCAATGCCCCCGCCATGCAGGTGGCGGATCGCTCCCATGTGCTGTCGATGCTCGACGGCGCCGCGCTGCGTGCGGTGATCGAGCGCGAACGGCCCCACTACATCGTCCCCGAAATCGAGGCCATTGCCACCGATACCCTGCTGGCGCTGGAGAACGAGGGCTACACCGTGGTGCCCAGCGCGCGCGCCGCCCATCTGACCATGAATCGCGAAGGCATCCGCCGGCTCGCGGCGGAAACCCTGGGTCTGCCGACCTCGCCCTACCGGTTTGCCGATAGCCGCGCCGAGTTCGATGCCGCGGTGGCCGCCATCGGTCTGCCCTGCGTGGTCAAGCCGGTCATGAGCTCGTCGGGCAAGGGGCAGAGTCTGGTGCGCGCGCCGGCGGATGTCGCCGCCGCCTGGGACTACGCCCAGGCCGGTGGACGCGCGGGCGCCGGGCGGGTGATCGTCGAGGGCTTTGTCGCCTTCGATTACGAAATCACGCTGCTCACGGTACGGCATCGGGACGGCACCAGTTTTTGCGCGCCCATCGGGCATCGCCAGGAGGATGGCGATTACCGCGAGTCCTGGCAGCCGCAGCCGATGTCCGAGCCGGCGCTGGCGAGCGCCAGCGCCATGGCGGCGCGGGTCACCGAGGCCCTGGGCGGCTGGGGCCTGTTCGGCGTCGAGTTCTTCGTGCGTGGCGACACGGTGATTTTCAGCGAGGTGTCGCCGCGCCCCCACGATACCGGGATGGTGACGCTGATCTCCCAGGATTTGTCCCAGTTTGCCCTGCATGTGCGGGCGATTCTGGGGCTGCCGATTCCCAATATCGCCCAGCACGGGCCGGCCGCGTCCGCGGCCCTGCTGGTCGAGGGCACTTCGACCCAGGTGCGATTTTCCGGCCTGGAGGCGGCGCTGAGCGCACCGGACACCCAGGTGCGGCTGTTCGGCAAGCCCGCGGTGGAGGGCCGGCGCCGCATGGGGGTCTGCCTGGCGCGCGGCGATACCATTGCCGAAGCCAAAGCGCAGGCGGTGGCGATGCGCGACCGGATTCGGGTGGAGTTGTAGCGGCGTCGGTGTACGCTGAGCGGATACTTGACCTGCTTGTGGCGGGCGGCAAGCCGCGCTGTCCGGGGATGCGGTTTACTTTACAGATAATAATCATTATCGTTTGAGTGGAATACGGTCGGAGAACAATCATGCCTAAGCTCCTTGGATTGCTGCTGCTCTCACTGCTGTTGGTGCCGGAAGTCTGGGCCGATACGCCGGAAATCCCGCTGGTCATCAAGGATCACCGCTTCGAGCCCGCCACGGTGAAGGTGCCTGCCGACACCAAGGTGATGCTGGTGGTGGAGAACCGTGACGCCACCCCGGAAGAATTCGAAAGCCACGACCTGCATCGCGAGAAGGTCATCGCCGGCGGCAAGACCGCGAAGATCCTTGTGGGTCCGCTCAAGCCCGGCACCTACAAGTTTTTCGGCGAGTTTCATGAAGCCACCGCACAGGGTGCGGTCGTCGTTGAATAGCGATCGGGTGCCGCCATCGTGCTGAGTGCGCTGATCATCGTCTTTCGCGAGGTGCTGGAAGCAGCCCTGGTGATCGGAATTGTGTGTGCCGCCACCCGCGAGGTGCGGGGGCGCGGCGTCCTGGTGACCCTGGGAGTCGGGGCCGGCATCGTCGGCGCCGTGCTGGTGGCGCTGGGTGCGGAGCGGATCGCCGAGCTGGCGGCGGGCATGGGCCAGGAGCTGTTCAACGCTGCGATCCTGCTCGCCGTGGTGGTCATGCTCGGCGCCCACATCCTGTGGATGTCGCGCCATGGCGAGGAACTGGCGCGCGACGCCGGGCGCGCCGGCGAAGCGGTGCGCATCGGTGAGAAGCCGCCCCGCATCCTGGCCGCGCTGGTGGGACTTGCAGTACTGCGCGAAGGCTCGGAAGTGGTGCTGTTCCTGCACGGCATCGCGGCGAGCGGGGCGACGGCGGGCGCCATGTTTGCCGGTTCCGCCGCGGGACTCGTGCTGGGCGCGCTGGTCGGCTTTGCGCTCTACAGCGGATTGTTGACCATTCCCTCGCGACATCTGTTTGCAGTGTCTTCCGCGCTGTTGATTCTGCTCGCGGCCGGTATGGCGGGCCAGGCCGCCAAGTTCCTGATCCAGGCGGATTACCTGCCCGCGCTGAGCTATCTCTGGGACACCTCCTGGCTGGTTGCCAACGATTCGGTGCTGGGCCAGGTGCTCGCGACCCTGGTGGGTTACGACGCCGAGCCGGCGGGCATGCAGTTGCTGTTTTATCTGACGGTGATCGGCGTTCTGGTGGGTGGCACCTGGTATGTGCAGCGGACTCGTCCGCGCTCCGGCGCATCCATGACAGCGGCCTGATCTGTGCGGACCGCGGCACGGGTTCCGCGCCAGGCGTGCCGGGTTACCAGCCTCGGGAACAAAGTTTTCCCGGCAAAATGTTTTCAGTAAAAAGAAAGAGCAGCGAGAACGTGGTTCCCGCTGCTCCCAGAGAGGGGTTAGCCTGTGTGGCGCAACCCTAGGGCGATCACATCGGTTGGGCAACCACGCCACAGTGACACTGTGCGCTGGTTAACAAACTGATGGGCTGTTGCCGCCGGCCGCGATACATTCCCTGGGTCGTGGCCGTGGCCTGGACGATGTCCGGAAATGGCTTCCTTCGACCGTGCGTGGGTCCGAAGTGACCATCTGGGTGGATGCGGACGCCTGCCCCAAGGTCATCCGCGACATTCTCTTTCGTGCCGCCGAACGCACCGGTGTGGCCCTGGTGCTGGTTGCCAACCGGCTGTTGCCGACCCCTCCCCGGGCCAATATCCGGGCGCTTGCAGTGGCGCCGGGATTCGATGTCGCGGATAACGAGATCGTGGCGCGCGTCGCCGCCGCGGACCTGGTGATTACCGCCGATATTCCCCTTGCCTACGAGGTGATCGAGAAGGGCGCCACGGCGCTGAATCCCCGGGGCGAGCTCTATACCAGCGCCAATGTGAAGGCGCGGTTGGTGATGCGGGATCTCATGGATCAACTGCGCGGGAGCGGTATTCACAGCGGTGGTCCACCACCCCTGTCGGAGTCGGAAAAACGCCAGTTCGCCAATCATCTGGATCGCTATCTGGCGCGTTCCGGACCTTGAGTCGCGGCGCGGACCGTCCGCGTCTCCAGTGATAATCGCGGGCAAAAAAAAGGCGGTCCCGATCCGGAACCGCCCGTCGCCCGTCGCTTTGCTCAGGCCACTTCGATGATCAGTTCGGCGGCAATGCGCTTGCCGTCGTCCGCCGCCTTCTGGAATGAAGCGATCTGATCGAAGTTCATGTAGCGATAGATTTCCTTCGATTTGCTGCCGATGTCGGCGGCGTACTCGAGATATTCCTCCCGCGTCGGCAGGCGCCCGAGAATACCGCCCACGGCGGCCAGTTCCGCCGAGGTCAGGTAGACATTGGCCCCGTCGCCCAGGCGATTGGGGAAGTTCCGGGTCGAGGTCGACAACACCGTGGTGCCCGGTGCCACGCGCGCCTGGTTGCCCATGCACAGGGAGCAGCCGGGCATCTCGGTGCGCGCGCCGACGCGACCGAAGATGCTGTAGTAACCCTCTTCCATCAGGGTGTGCTCGTCCATGCGGGTCGGCGGCACGATCCAGAAGCGGGTTTTCAGTGCGCCGGGTTTCACCTGTTCCAGCAGTTTGCCGGCAGCGCGGAAATGCCCGATGTTGGTCATGCAGGAACCGATGAAGACTTCATCGACCTTGTCGCCGGCTACTTCCGACAGCAGGCGCGCATCGTCGGGATCGTTGGGGGCGCAGACGATGGGCTCGCGGATTTCACTCAGATCGATGTCGATCACCGCGCTGTACTCGGCGTCCGGGTCCGCCGCCAGAAGTTCCGGCTTCGCGAGCCAGGCTTCCATCTTGCGGGCGCGGCGCTCGAGAGTGCGGGGATCGCCGTAACCTTCGGAGATCATCCAGCGCAGCATGGTGATGTTGGAGCGCAGATATTCCGCGATCGACGCCTCGCTCAGGCGGATGGTGCAGCCGGAGGCGGAGCGCTCGGCGGAGGCGTCCGACAACTCGAACGCCTGCTCGACGGTGAGGTTTTCGAGGCCTTCGATTTCCAGCACTCGGCCCGAGAAGATGTTTTTCTTGCCCTGCTTGGCCACGGTCAGCAAACCTTGCTGGATGGCGTAGTAGGGAATCGCGTGGACCAGATCCCGCAGGGTGATTCCGGGCTGCATCTGCCCCTTGAAGCGGACCAGCACCGACTCCGGCATATCCAGGGGCATCACCCCGGTGGCGGCGGCGAAGGCGACCAGACCGGAGCCGGCCGGGAACGAAATCCCGATCGGGAAACGGGTGTGGGAATCGCCGCCGGTGCCCACGGTGTCGGGCATCAGCATGCGGTTGATCCAGCTGTGGATGATGCCGTCGCCCGGACGCAGGGACACGCCGCCGCGATTCATGATGAAGTCCGGCAGACTGTGCTGGGTCTCGATATCCACCGGCTTGGGGTAGGCCGCCGTGTGGCAGAAGGACTGCATCACCAGATCGGCGGAGAAGCCGAGGCAGGCCAGATCCTGCAACTCGTCCCGGGTCATGGGGCCGGTGGTGTCCTGGGAGCCCACGGTGGTCATCAGCGGCTCGCAATAGGCGCCCGGCCGCACGCCGGTCACGCCGCAGGCGCGGCCGACCATTTTTTGCGCGAGCGTATAGCCCTTGCCGGTATCGGCAGGCTGCTGCGGGGCGCGGAACACTGTCGTCGGGCCGAGTCCCAGCGCTTCGCGGGCGCGCCGGGTCAGGCCGCGACCCACGATCAGGTTGATGCGACCACCGGCGCGGACTTCGTCCAGCAGCACCTCGGAGCGCAGTTCGAATTCCGACAGCAGCGCGCCGGTCGCCTGATCGAGAATCTTCCCCTCGTAGGGAAGAATGTCGATCACTTGTCCGGTTTCGAGTTTTTCGACGGGCGCTTCAAATACCAGGGCGCCGGAGTCCTCCATGGTATTGAAGAAAATCGGCGCGACCTTGCCACCGATGCAGATGCCGCCGGCGCGTTTGTTGGGTATGCCGGGCAGGTCGTCGCCCGTGTACCAGAGCACCGAGTTGGTCGCGGATTTGCGCGAGGAGCCGGTGCCGACCACATCGCCCACGAAGGCCACCGGATAGCCTTTTTGCTTCAGTTCCAGGATCTGCGCTTCGGCATTTTCCACGCCCTCGCGGGGAATCTTGTACATGGCCTTGGCGTGCAGCGGGATGTCGGGCCGCGACCAGGCATCGGGGGCGGGCGACAGGTCGTCGGTATTGGTTTCGCCGGGGACCTTGAACACGATGGTGGTGAGTTTTTGGGGAACTTCCGGGCGCTTGAGGAACCATTCCGCATCGGCCCAGGACTGGAGCACCGCGCTCGCGTGCGGATTGCCCTTGCGGGCCTTGTCCACGACGTCGTGGAAGGCATCGAACATCAGCAGCGTGTGTTTGAGTTCCGCGGCGGCTACCGGCCCGAGCGCGGCGTCGTCGAGGGCGTCCACCAGGGCCGCGATGTTGTAGCCGCCCAGCATCATGCCGAGCAGACGGATCGCGTGAGGCCGGTCGATCAGCGGCGATGTCGCCTCGCCCTTGACGATGGCCGACAGGAACCCGGCCTTGACGTAAGCGGCGGCGTCCACGCCCGGCGGCACCCGGTTGGTGATCAGGTCGAGCAGCAGATCCGCTTCCCCGGGCGGGGGGTTCTTCAGGAGTTCGACCAGGGCCGCCGTTTGTTCCGGATTCAGGGGCTTGGGCGGTACGCCCTCGGCGGCGCGTTCCTCGACATGTTTCCGATAGGCAGCTAGCACGGCAAATACTCCTGTTGGGACTATGGGCGGGCGGGTCGTCGCGGGGAGGGATAGTCGCTCCCCGTCCGGGTCGGGGCCGGTGCGGCCCGGGGCCAGAATTCTACGCGAAATGATGCGGTTTGCGCGTGCTCTGCCGGGTTGGTCCGGCGGGGGCAACTGGCGCTGGCGAGCGGCGGGCGCTGCGGGTAGAGTGCGGAGCCATGGTCGCTTCTTCCCGCCCAGACACGCCCTGCATCGGCATCTGCTCCGCCGGCATCGGCGACAGCGTGTGCCGGGGCTGCATGCGTTGCGCCCATGAAGTCAGCCAGTGGAACGCTTTCAGCGCCGCCGAGCGGCAACTGGTATGGGCGCGGCTCGACCGGTTTCTGGTGCAGATCGTCGACAATCGCCTGGAACTGCTCGACGTGGCGCTGCTCAAGGCCGCCCTGACCACCTGGAACATTCCCTGCGATCCGGCGCGACCGCCCCAGCGCTGGCTGTACGATCTGCTGCGCCTTGCCGGCAGCCGGATCGGCGACCCCGCGATCTGCGGTTTTGGCATCCTGCCGGGGTCGGCAGACCTCGACACGGCGCAGCTCTGCCGCGCGATCGAGCGCGAATGGCATGCGCTCTCGCTGGCGCACTTCGAGCGCTATATTGCGCCGGGCCTCGGCCTGATGCAGTCTTCGCGACCAAGGCAGGGTTGTAACAAGGCAGGTTTCTAGCAAGGGCAATAACAACTTTCCCCGGGAGGGTACTGCAATGATCAAGCTCTATGGTTTTCCCGTCAGCGATTACTACAACATGGTCAAGGTCGCCCTGCTTGAAAAGGGCTTTCAGTTCGAGGAGGTGGCGGTACGTCCGGGCGCGGACCCGGCGTTTCTGGCCAAGAGTCCGATGGGCAAGATCCCCTGCCTCGAAGTGGCCGAGGGTTTCATCACCGAGACCAATGTGATTCTCGAATTCATCGAGGATTCATCCTCGGACCACCCGCTGCTGCCGACCGACAGTTTTCAGCGCGCCAAGGTCCGCGAGCTGATGAAAAGCGCCGAACTCTATCTCGAACTGGTCGCGCGGCAATTGTTCGGCGGCGTGTTTTTTGGCGCGCCCCTGAGCGACGAGCTCAAGCAGTCGGTCGGTGCCCAGCTCGACAAGGGCGTCGCCGCGCTCAACAAGCTGCTCAAATTCAAGCCCTACGCGGCGGGTGCGGAACTGACCTATGCCGACATCGTGCTCTATTACTCGGCCACGCTCGGCGGTATGGCGGTCGAGCGGGCCCTGGGTCGCAAGCTCACCGACGAAATCCCGGGCCTCGCCGAGTGGCTGGCGCTGATGGGGCAGAACGCTGCGGTACAGAAGGCCAACCATGACCGCGACGCTGCCCTCAAGGCCATGATGGCGGGCTGAGGCGGCGTGGCGGTCGCACTCGAAGCCATCCATGCCTTTCTCCCCTGTGCCACGCCCGCCGCCTGGGTGGCGGCGGCGCTGGCGCACCCCGAAGAGTTATTGATCGATCACGCCAACTGCGAAAAGAAAGCGGCGAGTACGGCGTTGGGTCTGCTGTACCGTCACATCGATCGCCCAGCGCTGCTGCACCGGATGTCGCGCCTGGCGCGGGAGGAGCTGCGTCACTTCGAGCAGGTCGTCGCCTTCATGGAGCGGCGCGGGGTGGCCTACCGGCAGCTCACCGCGAGTCGCTATGCGAGCGGCCTGCGCGCGCTGGTGCGCGTCGAGGAGCCATTTCGCCTGGTCGATACCCTGATCGCCGGCGCCTTCATCGAAGCCCGTTCCTGCGAGCGTTTCGCGGCGCTGGCGCCCCGGCTCGATGCCGAGCTCGGCGCGTTTTACGCATCCCTGCTGCACTCCGAGGCGCGCCACTTCCAGGATTATCTCGCGCTTGCCGAAGCCGTCGGCGGCGATATTGCCGAGCGGGTCGCGGTGTTCGCCGCGCGTGAGCGCGAACTCATCGAGGCGCCGGATGGGGAGTTTCGGTTTCACTCGGGTCCGCCGGCGGACTGATCGCAAAGCGGTCGAGTTCGATGACGCCGGTCGTGCCGATGCGGGCGTACCAGCCGGTGGTCTCGGTCCAGTCCCCCAGTACCACCCGCTCGACGCTGCGCCCGTCGACGGCATAACTGTGCCGCCCCGGACGGTGAGTGTGGCCGTGGATCATCACCTCGGCGCCGGAGGCGCGAAACTCTGTCAGCACCGCGTCGGCATTCACATCCATGATGTATTCGGGTTTATTGCGGTTGTGGCGCTGGCTGGCGGCGCGCCAGTCGCGCGCGATGCGGCGTCGCAGCGCCAGCGGCAGATGACGGAGGACGCAGCGGGTCACGGGATGGCGGATGCGACGCCGAAAGCGCTGGTACGCCGCATCGTCGGTACACAGGGTATCGCCGTGCAGCAGCAGCAGGCGCTGCCCGTGAATTTCCACCCGTTCGCGATCGCCGAGCAAGTGCGCGCCGGTTTCCCGCGCAAAGCGCCGCCCCACCGTGAAATCCCGGTTGCCGGGGAGGAAATACAGGGCGCTGCCCCGGGCGTGGACTGCCGCCAGCGCCGCGACTACCGTGCGCGCGAGCGGCGCGTCGTCGTCGTCGCCGATCCAGGCCTCGAACAGATCGCCCAGAATATAGAGCGCGTCCGCGTCGGTCTGGTGCAGGAAATCGAGGAAGGCCCGGGTAACCCCGGGCCGCTCGGGCGTCAGATGCAGATCGGAGACGAACAGCGCCGTCACGGAGTAGGGACTATTTCCTTCAGCGGTCGCTGTAGGCGTCGGAGACCGTCACCCGCTCGATCTCGACAGTGACGGTCGGTACATCCTGATGATGGCCGGCATTGCCGGTGGGCACGGCCTTGATCTCATCGACCACCGCCATGCCGTTTACCACCTTGCCGAACACGGCATAGCCCCAGCCGCGCGCATCCTTCGCCGTGTGGTTCAGGAAGCCGTTGTCGGCCACGTTGATGAAAAACTGCGAAGACGCCGAATGCGGATCGTTGGTGCGCGCCATGGCCAATGTGCCGATGTCGTTCTTGAGGCCGTTGTCGGCTTCGTTCTGGATCGGGGGATTGCCGCGTTTTTCGCGCATGTTGGCGTCCATGCCGCCGCCCTGCACCATGAACCCGGGGATGACGCGGTGAAATATGGTGCCGGCGTAGAAATTCTCACGGCAGTACTGGAGAAAATTGGCGGCGGTCTTGGGGGCGCGGTCGAAATCCAGCTCGATGTCGATGTCGCCGTAATTGGTGTGCAGAGTGATCATGGGAATGCGCCCGGTCGCTGGCTAGGGGCTGCATGATAAGCGCTGGGAGAGGGCAGGGGAATTCCGCAGGGTCGATGCTACCCGCGCCTCAGGCTCGCGGTTTCGCGGGGCGCGGCTATAATCCCCGGCTGCATTCGTCCCAGTAGGCGGGCCTGATCCCGGGTCCGGCAGCGCAAGGTCCGCGATGGATTCCGACAAGCCCCGCAATTTCATTGAGCAGATCATCGAGCGCGACCTTGCCGAGGGCGCGGTCACGCAGGTGGTGACGCGCTTTCCGCCCGAGCCCAACGGCTATCTGCACATCGGCCATGCCAAATCGATCTGCCTGAACTTCGGACTTGCCGAGCACTACGGCGGGGTCTGCAACCTGCGCTTCGACGACACCAATCCCGAGACCGAGAGCGAGGAATTCGTCAACGCCATCATCGCCGATGTGCGCTGGCTGGGGTTTCAGTGGCAGGGCGAAGTGCGCTATGCCTCGGATTATTTCGAGCAGCTCCACACCTGGGCGGTGCATCTGATCGGAGCCGGCAAGGCCTATGTCTGCGAGCTGACGCCCGAGCAGATGCGCGATTATCGCGGCACCTTGACCGAGCCGGGCCGCGACAGCCCCTATCGCGAGCGGCCGGTGGCCGAGAATCTCGCCCTGCTGGCCGCCATGGGCGCGGGCGAGGTCGAAGAGGGAAAAATGGTGCTGCGGGCCAGGATCGACATGGCCTCGCCCAATATCAATCTGCGCGATCCGGTGCTGTACCGGGTCAAGCGCATGGCCCATCACCGCAGCGGCGCGCGCTGGAACATCTACCCGTCCTACGACTTCGCCCACGGCCAGGAAGACGCCATCGAAGGTGTCACCCATTCGATCTGCACCCTCGAATTCGCCGATCACCGCCCGCTTTACGACTGGCTGCTCGACCACCTGCCGGTGCCTGCGCGGCCCCGGCAGTACGAATTCGGCCGCCTCAATCTCAGTTACACCGTCACCAGCAAGCGCAAGCTCAAGCAGTTGGTGGAAGAGGGCCATGTGGATGGCTGGGACGATCCCCGCATGCCGACGCTGGCCGGCCTGCGCCGGCGCGGTGTCACACCCGCGGCGATCCGCGCCTTTTGCGACAGCCTCGCGGTGGCCAAGACCGACGGCGTGGTGGACATGGGGCAGTTCGAGCACTTTATCCGCCAGGATCTCAATGACAACGCGCCGCGCGCGCTCTGCGTGCTGCGCCCGCTCAGGGTCAGGCTCACCAATTGGCCGGCAGGCACGGTCGAGACCCTGTCCCTGCCCAACCATCCGCAACGTCCGGAACTCGGATCGCGTGAGCTGCCTTTCGGCGGCACCCTCTATATCGACCGCGACGACTTCAGCACGGATACGGCGCTGTCCCGCAAGCAGTTCAAGCGCCTGGTGCTGGGCGACTGGGTGCGGTTGCGCGGCGCCTATGTGATCCGCGCCGACGATGTGGTGCGCGACGCCAGCGGCGCCCTGAGCGAGGTGCTGGCCTCCGTGGTGCCGGACACCCTGGGCGCCGATCCGCCCGCCGGCATCAAACCCCGGGGCGTGATTCACTGGGTAGAAGGAGAAAGTGCCGTCGATTGCGAAGTGCGACTCTACGACCGGCTGTTCAGCGCGGCCGAGCCCGACGCAGGCGACGGCGATTTCCGCGCCGCCATCAACCCGGATTCGCTGGTCAGGCTAAGCGGCTGCAAGGGCGAAGCGAGTCTGGGCCAGGTCTCCCCGGAACTGACGTTTCAGTTCGAGCGCGAGGGCTATTTTTGTCGCGACCACCGCAGCGGTGCCCGGCTGGTGTTCAATCGCACCATCGCCCTGCGCGACACCTCCACCAAACCGGCGGGTACCGAAGGCCGATCATGACGCTCCAGATTTACAACACCCTGCACCGCCGCAAGGAACCGTTCCGGCCCATCGAGCCCGGCAAGATCCGCATGTATGTCTGCGGCATCACCGTGTACGACTACTGCCACATCGGCCATGCCCGGGTGATGGTCTGCTTCGACGCCATCGTGCGCTATCTGCGCAGCCAGGGCTGGGATGTCACCTATGTGCGCAACATCACCGACATCGACGACAAGATTCTCAATCGCGCCAGCGAAAACGGCGAGCCCTTCGATGCGCTGACCGCGCGCATGATCGATGCCATGCACGCCGATGAGCGCGCCCTCGGCGTGTTGCCGCCCGACATCGAACCCCGCGCCACCGGCCATATCGATGACATTCTCGCCATGATCGGGACGCTGGTGGACAGCCATTACGCCTATACGGCGGACAACGGCGATGTCTACTACCGGGTACGGCGCTTTCCCGACTACGGCAAGTTGAGCGGCAAAAAACCCGACGAACTGCTCGCCGGCGCGCGCGTCGATCCCGACGAAGCCAAGGAAGATCCCCGCGATTTCGCACTCTGGAAGTCAGCGGCCCTGGGCACCGTGGGCTGGCCTTCCCCCTGGGGCTGGGGCCGGCCGGGCTGGCACATCGAGTGCTCGGCCATGTCCACCTGTCACCTCGGCGAGACCTTCGACATCCATGGCGGCGGCCCGGACCTGCCTTTCCCGCACCACGAAAACGAGATCGCCCAGAGCGAAGCCGCCACCGGCAAGCCCTATGTGCACTGCTGGATGCACGCCGGCCCGGTGCGGGTGGACGACGAGAAAATGTCGAAGTCGCTCGGCAATTTTTTCACGATTCGTGAAGTGCTGGAAAAATACCATCCGGAAGTGGTGCGTTTTTTCCTGCTGTCGAGCCATTACCGCAGCCCGATCAATTATTCCGAAGACAATCTGCGCGAAGCAAAGGCCGGGCTGGACAGCCTGTATTTCGCCCTCAGGGGCAGGATCGGTCGCGCCGCGCCGGTGGCCCTCATACCCTTCACCGCTGAACTAATGGGGGGCAATGCGCACTATCAGCGCTTTGTCGAAGCCATGGATGACGACTTCAATACCAGCGCGGCAATCGCGCTGATGCAGGAGCTTGCGGGCACTATCAATCAGCGCGCGCGCGCCGGTGAAGATTGGTTGGACCAGGTGCGCACGCTGGTCGGGATCGGCGCGATTCTGGGCGTTCTGCAGCAGGATCCCGAGGATTATTTCAAGTGGCGACCGCCGGGGATTGCTGGCGCATCTCCTGTCACCGCCGCTGGCGACGGGATAGCCTCTATCGAGGAGTCGCAGATAGAAAACCTGATCGAGGAACGAAATCAGGCGCGCGCGGCGCGGGATTTTGCCCGCGCCGACGCCATCCGCGATCAACTCAAAGCGGCGGGCATTGTGCTGGAGGATTCCGGCAAGGAAACCCGCTGGCGCCGGGATTAAGGCCGGGTTGAAGGAAAAGACCGCATCGCACGGACGCCGATCATGTCGTTCTAAACCAATAGAAAAATGTCGATAACACAGCCGCATCAGTAGCCGGTGAGCTGCTCGTCCACGCGCGCGACTCCCGGAGACAGAAACACCACCTCGGTGGTGAGGGTGCCGTCCGCATGCAGATCGATCCGGCGATAGCCGGGCGGCCGTTCACAGAGAGCGAAATCGCGACTCGCCGCGCGAAACTGAAAACAGGTGGACGGCGTCGTGTGGATCTCGGTGCCAGCCCAGCGGGCATGGAATTGCTGATGGACGTGGCCGGTGAAAATTGCGCGCACATTGGTGTGTTGGCGCAGAATCGCCTCCAGACGCTCGGCATTGTCGATGCGCTGGGCATCGAGCCAAGCGCATCCCACCGGCACCGGCGGGTGATGCATGAACAGCAGCGTCGGGGAGCGCGGGTCCCGCGCCAGACTCTGGGTCAGAAACTCCAGCTCGTCGTCGGCGAGATATCCCTCAACCCGGTGCGGTTGGGCGCTGTTGAGGCAGATGACGCGCCAGTCCCCCAGCTCCAGCAGTGGCCAATAGGGGGCGGCCGTGAAGTCTTCCTGGATGACACGGGCGTCGTCGTGATTGCCCGGCAGCCACTGGTAGGGCAGTTCCAGAAACTGCATCTGCTGGGTGAACAGCCGGTAGGCTTCGGTAGCGCCGTCCGCCGCGATATCGCCGGTGACGCAGATGAGGTCTGGCGGTACCGCCAGTCCGCCGATTTCCGCCAGCACCAGGCGCAGGGTCTCCAGTGTCTCCACGCCGGCCAGCCGGTAATCGCGGCGGGGGCCGATATGGGGGTCGGTGATCTGGATCAGGTGCTGGGTATCGGCGTCCATGGCTCACGCGCTCCGCAGGCGCCGCTGTGCGTCAGGGCACGGGACAGTCGGCGGCGACGAAGCCCAATGCCAGGCAGGCGCCCAGCCATTCGCCGAGGAAGCGGTTCCACTGGGCTTTCTCATCGGGTTGCAGCATCCTCCGGTTCGGATAGTTCTGGCGCGGCCAGATATTGCGCTCGCCTTCGCAGGCCACCACTTCGGCGAGCAGCGCATCGTGATAAACGCGCACTACCAGCAGGGGCAGGTTCAGCCACCAGGACCGCCCGGGCTCGTGCTGCCGCAGCGTGAGCACGGTGGTGTGCGCGCTGCGCTCGCGCACGGCGAACACCACTTCCAGCGCATGGCGGCCGCTGATGCCGAGGCGGCGCTCATCCTGCACCGCCATGTCCGGAAACAGCTTTTCGAGCCGACGGTAGTTGGCCTCGCAATCGGCCATGAAGCCTTTCAGATTGACCTTGTAGCGCGTTCGTCTCACTACCTCAATGCCTCGCTCGTGGTCCTGTGGACTGGTTACGGATCGCGCCGTCCGTGTGGGGTCAAACCGTGAAGCCGGTCGCGGTTCAGCGCCAGCCATTGCAGGCAGACAATGGTGGCGGCGTTGTTGTAGGCGCCAGCCGCCAGTCCTGCCAATACGTCCGCCTCCGGCAGCACATGGAGACGGATGTCCTCGTGTTCGTGGGCGAGACCGAAACAGCCGGCGCGGCCGCGCAGATCGGTGATCCCGCAAAACAGGGTGAGAACTTCGTCGGTGCCGCCGGGACTCACCAGATAGCGGCAGATCGGTTCCAGCCCGAGCTGGTCGATGCCTGCCTCCTCCAGTGTTTCGCGCCGCGCCACCGCGGCGGCGTCCTCGTCCGGTTGCATCATGCCCGCAACCACTTCCAGTACCCAGGGGCCACCGGGCTCGGCCAGCGCGCCGACGCGAAACTGTTCCACCAGACCCACCAGCCGGTGGTCCGGATCGTAGAGCAACACGCCCACCGCCGCGCCCCGGACAAACAGTTCCCGCGTCATCGGCCGGCTCCAGCCGCCGTCGAACAGGCGGTGGCGCAGCTGCACGGAATCCAGCGCGAAGAAGCCCTGGTAACGGGTAGTGCGGTCCAGTATCTCGACATCCTCGGCGGCGCGTGGCGCCGGGATCCCTTGGCCGGGTTTGCTCATCGGACTCCAGTTCACGCCTGTCGCGAGCGCGGTCGCACGCTGATCGGGCGCAGGGTCGCGCCGCGGCCAAGGGTATCACGCCGCAAATTTCATATCTGGTAAACTCCTGTACATTCAAAATCCCACAGGAAAAGGATCATGCGGAAAACTAGCGCGCGGGTGGCATGCCTGTCATTCGCGGTAGCGTTGTTCAGCGCCCAGATTCAGGCCGAAACCCTGCTCGAGATCTATGATCTGGCCCTGAGCAATGCGCCCCAGCTAAAAGCGGCCGAAGCCACCTACAAGGTCGGCCGGGAAGCCCTGCCGCAGGCGCGGGCGGCGCTGCTGCCGAGCATCACCGGCTCGGTCGGTATTCAGGAGGGACAGGGCATACAGCACAACTCCCGCGTGCTCGGTGCCGACTTTCTGGCCCAGGCGATCGGTGATTATCACGACTCAACCGAAACCTATCGGCTGTCCCTGAGTCAGCCGGTGTTCGATCTGCCCGCGTGGTTCAACTTCCAGCGCGGCAAGGATCTCGATCAGCGGGCCGCCGCCCAGTTTTCCGCCGACCAGCAAAGCCTTGTCCTCGACGTCACGGACGCCTACTTCGGTGTGTTGCGCGCCAACGAAAATCTGACCTCCGCCGAAGCCGTAGAGCGCGCGATCGGTCGCCAACTGGAGCAAACCAAAGAGCGCTTCGACGTGGGATTGCTGCCGATTACCGATGTGCATGAAGCTCAGGCGGCCTACGACATCGCGACCGTGAACACGCTGGAAGCCAAGAGTGCGCTCGATATCGCCTTTGAGGCGCTGGAAGTGTTGACCGGAAAACCCCATGACCAGCTCGCCGGGCTGACCCGGGATTTTCCGGTAACCAAACCCGAACCGATCGATCGCGAGTCCTGGGTGCAATTTGCCCAGGCCAACAATTTCGCGTTGCGTGTGGCGCGATTGGACGTGGAAGCGGCGGGCAAGGCCGCGACTGCCGCGAAAGCCGAGCACCTGCCGAAAGTGACCGCCTCGCTGGATTATCAGAAGAATCTGAACGGCGGCACACTGCACCGCGACGCTGGTCTGCGCAACCAGCAGGGCACCCTGGATCCGGCGGTGAGCCAGCCGTTTTCCCTCGACCTGGAGTCGACGGTGCTCGGCCTGCATCTGAACGCCCCGCTCTATTCCGGTGGCGCGACGAGTTCCCGGCAGCGACAGGCTTACCAGGAAAGTATCCGAAGCCAGGAAAATTACGTGTTGGCGCAACGCACCACGACGCAGCGCGCGCGCTCCCAGCACCTTCAGGTGTTGACGGATGCGGCCCGCATCAGCGCCCAGGCCCAGGCCATCACCTCAGCGCAGAGCGCGCTCGATGCCACGCAGGCGGGGTACGATGTGGGTACGCGCAATATCGTCGATGTGTTGATTTCGCAACGGACCCTCTACCAGGCGCAACGGGATTACGCCAATGCGCGCTTCGACTACATCGACAGCATGCTGCGGCTGAAGGAAGTGGCCGGGCAACTGAGCCCCGGCGATGTCGAGCAACTCAATCGCTGGCTCGATGCCGGCATCACGGTGGGCAAAGCGGTTCGATAACAGCCATCACCCGCGCCAGGGCGCCGCGGTTGGCTTCGGCTACCGCGCGCGCCGCGGCCCCCGCCTTCTCGCGATCAGCCGTTTCCGTCAGTAATGCGATCACCGCGGACGCGAGTGCTGCGCCGTCGCCGCAGATCCCGAGCCCACCTTCCGCCTGCAGCAGCGCCGCGGCCTCCGCGAAATTGAACAGATGCGGCCCGGCCAGCACCGGACGCCCCCAGGCCGCGGGTTCGATCAGGTTGTGACCGCCCACGGGCACCAGGCTCCCCCCGACGAAGACCACGTCCGCCGCGCCGCAGAAGGCGAGCAACTCGCCCATGGTGTCGCCCAGCAGAATCTGCGTCTGTGCCGAAACGCCATTCGCCGCTGCCGCCGCGCCGGCGTCGGAGCGGCGCTGGAGCGTGAACCCGGCGCGCCGGCAGGCGCCAGCCACCGCTGCAAAGCGTTCCGGATGGCGCGGCACCAGCACCAGCAGGGCAGCGGGCAGGCTGCGCAGGATTTCGGCGTGGGCGGTGAGCACCAGTTCGTCCTCACCCGCGTGGGTGCTGGCGGCAAGCCATACCGGGCGGGGGCGTGGTCCCGTCCAGGCGGCGCGCAGCGCGGCGGCCCGGGCGCGCAGTTCGGGACTCAGGTCGAGATCGAACTTGAGGTTCCCGGCAATCCGGAGTTGCTCCGGTCGCAGCCCCAGCGCAAGAAAACGCTCGCCGTCGGCGGCGGTCTGCACCGCGACTCGGGTGAGCGCGCGCAGCATGGGTGCGGTGAGGGATTTCACTTTCGCATAACCCCGTGCCGAGCGCGCCGAGAGCCGCGCATTGGCCAGTACCACCGGAATCCCGCGCGTGACGCAGGCGTGCAGCAGGTTGGGCCAGAGCTCGGTTTCCATCACCACCAGCAGCGCGGGACGGACGCGGCGCAGAAACCGCGCTACGGCATCGGGGAAATCGTAGGGCGCGTAACAGTGGGCGACGCGGGTGCCGAACAGCGCGCGCACCCGCTCCGATCCGGTCGGCGTGGTGGTGGTCACCAGCAGGGTTGCGCGCGGGTGGCGTGCCAGCAACTGTCGGATCAGCGGCGCGGCGGCGAGGGTCTCGCCCACCGATACCGCGTGTACCCAGATCACGGGTCCGGACAGTGGCGCCACCCAGCCGAACCGTTCGCCCCAGCGGCGCGCGTAGCCCGGCGCGCGGCGGGCGCGCCAGCACAGGCGCAGCAGCACCGCGGGCAGCAGCAGATACAGCAACAGGGAATAGAGCAGGCGGGCGGGCACGGTTCCTCCGGCGGCCAGCATAGCGGGAAGGTCGTAGCGGTGCAGCCGCTTCCGACAGGCCCGCTATACTGCGGTGCTGCGACTTTTTGCGATCCTTGCACCCCATGTCCACACTCCCGGTCGTCAACGTCGATATCGTCATTGTCGGCGGCGGCATCGCCGGACTCTGGCTGCTTAACGATCTGCGCAACCGAGGTTACAGCGCGGTGGTGCTGGAAGCCGATGCCCTCGGCGCGGGGCAGACGGTGGCGAGTCAGGGCATGATCCATGGCGGTATCAAATACAGCCTGGCCGGCGCCCTGTCGGGTGCGTCGGAAGCCATCGCCGACATGCCCGACCACTGGCGCCGCTGTCTGCGCGGCGCGGGTGCGGTGGATCTGCGCCGCGTCCGGGTGCTGAGCGATCACTTTTACCTCTGGTCCACCGGGGCGGTCGCGGGGCGCATGACGGCGTTCCTCGCCAGCAAGACGGTGCGCGGGCGGGTGGAGCCCGTGACAGCGGGCGAGCGGCCGCCGATCTTTGCCGCGACCGGTTTCGCCGGCTCCCTGTACCGCCTGGTGGACCTGGTGCTGGATGTGCCCAGCCTGGTGGCGGCGCTCGCCGACAACTGCCCGGACGCCATTTACTCGTTGACCGGCCGGGCCACCGCCTGGACTCGTGCGGATAGCGGGCGCCTGATCCTGGATCTGGAAACCGCGACTGGCGCGCAGCGCCTGGCGCCCGCGGCTTTCGTGTTCGCGGCCGGTGCCGGCAATGCCGGGCTGCTGGCCGCCATCGGCGCCACCGCTCCGGCCATGCAGCGGCGGCCGCTGCATCAGGTGATGGTCCGACACCGCTACCCCCATGCCCTGCACGGGCACTGCCTGGGGCGCGAGACGACCCCGCGCCTGACCATTTCCAGTCATCCCGCCGGCGGTGGCGAGCAGGTCTGGTATCTGGGCGGAACCCTGGCCGAGCAGGGTGTCGGGATGGAGCCGGATGCGCTGATCGCGCTGGCCCGGCGGGAATTGGCGGCCTTGCTGCCCTGGGTCGACCTGGGGCCGGCGCGCTGGGCGACCCTGGCGGTGGAACGCGCCGAACCCCGTCAACCGCGCCTGCTGCGCCCCGATGAGGCATTCGCCGACTGGGCCGGCAATGGCGCCAATGCGCTGGTCGCCTGGCCCACCAAGCTCACCCTGTGCCCGCACCTCGCCGACCGCGTGGCCGAACGGTTGGCGCAGCGCGGGATCGCGCCGTCCGGAAACTCGGCGCCGGTGTTGCCGCTGCCGCGCCCGCCGCTGGCTCCCACGCCTTGGGAGACCGCCTTTGACGCCTGAGCGGGTGACGCCTGAAACGACATTGCCCCGGCGCCGGCTCGGGCGCACCGACATCGAGGTCGCTGTGCTCGGGCTCGGCACCGTCAAGCTCGGCCGCGACCAGGGCGTGAAGTATCCCCGGGGCTTCGTCATTCCCGACGACCGTGCCGCCCGCGCCCTGCTCGATCTGGCGCGGGATCTGGGGATCAATCTGCTGGATACGGCACCGGCTTACGGCGAAAGCGAGGCACGGCTGGGTCGTTTGCTGCGCGGCGAGCGGGATCGCTGGGTGATCTGCACCAAGGTCGGCGAGGAGTTCGCGGCCGGCGTGTCGCGCCACGATTTTTCGCCGGCGCATGTACGCGCCAGCGTCGAGCGCAGCCTGCGGCGCCTGCACACCGAGGTGCTGGACATCGTGCTGATCCATTCCGATGGCGACGACGCGGCGATCATCGACCGATCCGGCGCGCTCGAAACCCTGGCCGACCTCAAGCGTGAAGGGAAACTGCGCAGCTTCGGCATGTCCACCAAGACGGTGGCGGGCGGTTTGCGCGCGGCGGCGCGGTGCGATCTGCTGATGGTGAGCTGGAATCTGGTCGACGAAACCGAGGTCCCGGTGATCGACCGCTGTCGGGAACTGGGTACCGGCGTGCTGATCAAGAAGGCGCTCGCGAGTGGTCACGCGATCGCCCTGGGCGAGGATCCGGTACGCGCGACCTTTGCGCGCATCCTGGCCCACTCCGGGGTCGGCAGCCTGGTGATCGGCACCATCGACCCCGACCACCTGCGCGCGAATGTGCGTGCGGCCGCCGTTGCCCGGGGAGACTCAGTCGACTGACGACCTGCCGCGAACGGATACCGCGTCCCGCACCGGTGCCGGCACCCGAAAGCCGAGCAGGAACGCCGGCAGCAGGAATGCGAGCAGCGTGGACGAGGGATTCACGAACAATTGGTCACCGTCGGTCATGAAGCCGAACTGCATGGCGACCACCAGCGTCCCCCAGAGCCAGAGGCGGCGATCCGGCACCGCCGCATGGAGCAGGCTCGCGATCCAGCCCAGATAGAGCCCGACGCCGACCAGCCCGGTGTAAAACGCCTGGTTGAGCAGAAGATTGTGGTAGTGCGGAGCCATGATGTCCCCGACCCAGTTGCGCGAATCCGCCGACAGGCCGTGACCGAACCACAACCGCGACCAGGAATCCGTAATCGCCGTCCAGCCGTTGTGCCAGATCGGCAAGCGCATGGCGGTGCCGCGTTCGGCCACATGGCCCGCGACCAGGGTCAGCTCCTGCCGGAGGCCGAGCATCAACAACAGCGCCAGAACCCCGCCGGCGATGACGAGCGCCGCTGCGCGCCGGCCCGGAAACAACGCCATCAGGAGCAGCGTCCCCGCCCCCAGTACCACATAGGCGCTGCGCGCCTGCACCCAGAACACCAGCATCCAGAGCGTGAGCGTGGCAATCCCGTAGGCGCAGGCAGAAACCCGGCGCGAGACATTCAGGGTCTGATACAGGGCGATGATCGCGATCAGTGCCAGCGCCCGGCCGACCTCGACATGGTGGTTGAACACCCCGCGGCGCACCGTGGCCTGATGCTCCCAGTTGGGCGGCCAGGCCTGCGGCCAGTCCCAGACGATCAGGCCCGCGCCGATCAGGCCCAGCGCCACCATCCCGGTCAGGAGCATCGGCACCCGTGGCCGGTGGTGGACGCCGATCAGGTACACCAGATAGAACAGCGCCAGCACGTTGAGCCCGCGCAGCAGCAGTTTGAAATCCTTGTGGCCCCAGCCGTCCCACCACAGGGTCAGGGTTAGCCAGGCGCACAACAGCAGAAACCAGCGCGCCGGGGGCTGCCGCCAGATCGGTGCCAGATCCGCCGGGCGAAAACACAGCAGCATGGGCACCACTACCAGCAGGCGATAGAGATTGGTGGCACCGGTGCGGTTGTCCGCCAGGAAGCAGATCGCCACCAACAACAGCAGCGCTACCCAGGCATAGCGGGTGCGGATGGCGCTGCGCAGTCGGGCAAGGAGGGGTGGAGCGCATCCCGGCGACTCGGTGGATCGGCGCAAGCGTGAAAAGTCCTTACGACTTGGGTGTGGACGGGTGGATGCGGATTTTCTCGACCATGGCGGTGGTGGAGCAGTCGTCGAGCAAACCGAGCGGGCGGACCTCGCCCCCGTAGCCGGAGACGATCCGCCAGCCGACCACCTGCTCCCGGTGGTAGTCGCCGCCCTTGACCAGCACCTCGGGTCGCACGCTTTCCAGCAGCGGTTCGGGGGTGTCCTCGGCAAAGCTCACCACCCAGTCGACGGCCTCCAGTCCGGCCAGTACCCCCATGCGGCGTTCGACGGTATTGATGGGGCGGCCCTCGCCCTTGAGGCGCCGCACCGAGGCGTCGTCGTTGACCGCGACGATCAGCCGGTCGCCGAGCTTGCGCGCCTGCTCCAGATAGCTCACATGGCCGGCGTGGAGCAGGTCGAAGCAGCCGTTGGTGAAAACGATTTTCTCGCCCCGGGCACGGGCGTCGGCGACCTCGGCGAGCAACTGTTCGCGATTCACCACGCCGCGCGTCACGCCGCGTTCCTGCTGCAGGGCGCGGCGCAATTCCGGCTCGCTGACGGCGGCAGTGCCCAGTTTTCCGACCACGATACCGGCGGCGAGATTGGCGAGGGCGACGGCGGCGGACAAGTCCGCGCCGGCGCCCAGCGCCGCGGCGAGGACGGCGATCACGGTGTCCCCGGCGCCGGTTACGTCATAGACCTCCCGTGCCCGCGCCGGCAGATGCAGCGCCTCGTGGCCGGGGCGCAGTAGGCTCATGCCCTGTTCGCCGCGCGTCACCAGCAGCGCGCTGAGCCCCAGTTCGCGCACCAGGGCGAGGCCGCGCTCGCACAGGGCGGTTTCGTCGGCGCAGGGCCCGACCACGACTTCCAGCTCGGCGAGGTTGGGGGTGAGCAGGGTGGCGCCAGCGTAGCGGCTGAAGTCGCGCCCCTTGGGATCCGCCAGTACCGGCACCCCGGCCGCGGTGGCCAGGGCGATCAGGGCGCGGGGATCCTGCAGCGCGCCCTTGGCATAGTCGGACAGCACCAGGGCGCTGGCGTCGGGCAGCAGGTCACGGATGCGGGCGGGCAGGGCCGCCACCTCCGCCGCGCTGTGAGGTTCCTCGAAATCGAGGCGTAGCAATTGGTGCTGGCGGCTGATCACGCGCAGCTTGGTGATGGTGGGCTTGGCGGGGCACTCCAGCAGCGCGGCGCGGATGCCGGCGGCCGTCAATTGGTCGCGCAGTACGGTGGCCTGGGCATCGCAACCCACGGCGCCCACCAAGCTGACGGTTGCGCCCAGCGCGGCGATGTTGAGCGCCACATTGGCTGCCCCGCCCGGCCGGTCGTGGCACTCGGTGATGCGCACCACGGGTACGGGTGCTTCGGGCGAGATGCGCGTCGTGGGTCCATGCCAATAGCGGTCGAGCATGATGTCGCCGGCGACCAGCACCCGGGCGCGCTCGAAGCGGGGAAAACTTAACGGCACGCGATGCTCCTGCGAACGGCGGAAGAATGGTACGAGAGCATTTTGACCACGGGTTCAGGCACTGGTCAGCAAGTCCTGCAATCCAGCCCATACTAGCGCCGGGGTCAGATTCTGCATACAGCGCGCGGCCGGCCCGCGATAGCCCGCGACCCGGCATTCGCGCCGCCGACAGGGGATGCAGGGATACCCGCTGGCCGGCAACTGCGCGGCGCGGGACCCGGTCGCGGCGATCAGACGCGGGTCGGTCGGTCCGTAGAGGGTAAGGGTCGGCCGGTCGAGGGCGGCGCCGAGATGGGCGAGTCCGGTATCGACGCTGACCACGGCGGCACTGCGGGACAGCAGTCCCGCGATTTCGCCGAGCGATGCGCGGGGCGGCACCCATGCGCCGGACTGTCCGCGCGCCAGGCCTTCGACGCGCTCCCGCTCGTGCGCCGACCCCCAGGGCAAGACCACCTGATACCCCGCGTCGAGCGCGCGTTCGATCAGCACGCGCCAGTGCGCGTCCGGCCAGTGCTTGGTGGGCCAGGTGGCGTTGGTGACAAAGGTCAGGGTCGGCACCACGACGGCAATGGGCGCTTGCGGCCAGGCGCGACCCGCCAGCCCGAAATCCGGCGCACGGGTGGGGACCGGATAATCGAGCACGGCGGCCAGCAGCTGGCGCCAGCGGGTGATGGCGAGCTGCTCGCGGGACACGAAGTGGCGGCTCCGGTACAGCCACTGGGCGCCGGGCTCGCGCACCGAATGCGCATCCAGTCCGGCGCTCGGGCCGCGCGCCAAGCGTGCAATCGCCGCGCTTTTCCAGCTGCCCTGGGCATCGATCACCCGCTCGTAACGGCGCTCGCGCAGGCGGCGCAGCCAGGTGCGACCGCCGCCGCCGAAAAGGAATTCGGCCTTGTGCCGGCGCCAGTGACGGTGGGCGCTGGGTATCACCCGGTCGACGGCCGGATGCCAGTGGGGAATTTCCGCAAACGCGGCGTCGGCGACCCAGTCGAAGCACAGTTCCGGCCGCTGCGCATGGGCATCGCTCAACGCCGGCAGCAGCTGGATGAGGTCGCCCATCGAGGTGAGCTTGACCAGCAGGATATGGGGCAAACGAAACATCCTCGCTTCACACCGGGACCGCCGCGAACCGGGCCCCGTTGGGTGCCGGGTCCAAGCGGGGCGCCACTGTAACAAAAGGCATCCAGACTGGGCAGAAGGTCGGGATCAAGGGTTCGGAACCGCTAGAATGCGACTTTCGCTGCCGGCACCGTGCCGGCAGCCGGGTGGTGATCGGAATGACAGATGCACGTTTCCATGCGCTCACCGCCGCTGCCTACCAGGCGCTGGTCGCGGGCGGCGTCGTACTCGAAGCCGACGGCCACGGCGACAAGCTGATCGCGCTGCGCGACGGACGCTACCTGAAACTGTTCCGCCGCAAGCGCCTGTTGAGCAGCGCCCTGATGTGGCCCTATGCGCGCCGGTTCCAGAGCAATGCCCTGGCGCTGCGCGACCTCGGCATCGCCACGGTCGTGCCGGAGCGACTGCTGCGGATACCCCATCTGCGCCGTACCGCGGTGCTCTATCAGCCGCTGGTGGGCGAGACGTTGCGGACGGCGCTGCGGCACCGAACCACCGAACACGGCGCCTTGATGCGGAAGCTGGGGTGTTTTCTGGCCGGCCTGCATCGGCGCGGGGTGTACTTTCGCTCGCTGCATTTCGGCAATGTCATCGTCACCGCGGCGGGAGACCTGGGTCTCATCGACGTGGCCGATCTCGGACTCCGCGCCCGTCCCCTGGACCGCCATCAGGTGATCCGCAATCTGCGTCACCTGATGCGCTATGCGGAGGACTGGGCCTATGTGCGGGCCGGAGCGCGCGAGTTCTGTGCCGGATACACGGCCGCCGGCGGTACCCTGCCAGCGCCACTGGCGGCGCTGCTCGATGGGGTGGTCAGTGTCGGCGCCGACTCAGCCGCAACGCCAGGTACTTGCGCAGATACGACCAGCGGCTGAGCGTCCGCAGTGCGCCAGTGCGCCAGGCGCGCTGGTAAAACTCCAGGGCGCGCGCGTTTTCTCCCGCCAGATAGCAGGTGCGAAACCGCGACAGGTAGTGCTGGGTTTCGTAGCGCCGCCGGCAGGCCAGAGCCCAGCCCGGCATTGTGCCGGGGTGGAACAGTTCGTCCAGTAGAATCTCGCTCGCGGCCGTGGCGTTATCCGTGTTATGGCGCAGCGAACCCCGATGGCGGTGGGCGATGGCCACCAGCGCCGGCGTGACCGCGATTTCCCCGGTGGCAACGACATGGGCGAACACCGGGATGTCCTCCACCGACCGCAGGGCTTCGGGGTAGCGCCGCTGCGCGAACGCCCGGCGCCGGAACGCGACCGCGCTGTTGCTGAAATTGAGCTGCTTGGTGAACAGGTAATCGCGCAGGCGCCGCCGCCGCGAGGACGCCAGGGTGCCGGTTCGGCGGATGCGCTCGCGGCCGTCTTCGGTGATGGCGCGGTAGGCGCCCGCCAGCAGATCGGCTTCGGGGTTGCGGGCGATCAGTTCGCGGTAGACCCCGAGTGCGCTGGGCGCCATCTCGTCGTCGGCATCGAGGAAAATCAGATAGCGTCCCGTGGTGGCGTCGATGCCGCGGTTGCGGGTCGCCGCCACGCCGCGATTGGGCTGGGTCAGATAGCGCAGCCGCGGTTCGTTCTGGCGCAGCCGCGCCGCTACCGCATCGGTGTTGTCGGTGGAACCGTCGTTGATCACCAGCAGTTCCCAGTCGTCGCCATCCTGGGCCAGTACCGAGTCGACCGCGCGCGCGAGCCAGTGGCCGTAGTTGTAGCAGGGGATGACGACGCTGAACAGCGGCGCTTCAGCCATCCACTGCTACCCCCGGCTTGGTGACCAGCACGTCCTCCATGGCCAGGTACTGGAGGTCGGAGCCGAAGAACATCGCCAGGGCATCGTCCGGCGTGCAGACCACCGGTTCGCCGCGGCGGTTCAGCGAGGTGTTCAGCACCACGCCGTTGCCGGTGAGGCGTTCGAGTTCTTCCATCAGGGCGTAATAGCGCGGATTGTGGCGTTGTTCCAGCGCCTGGGCGCGGGCGGTGCCGTCGGCGTGGACCACCTCGGGCACCCGCGCCTTCCACTCCTCGTTGACCTCGAACGTGAAGGTCATGAAGGGCGCCGGGTGGTTCACCTTGAACATCCGGGGCGCGACCCGGTCGAGCATGCTGGGACAGAAGGGCCGCCAGCGCTCGCGGAACTTGATCTGCTCATTGATGCGCTCGGCGATGCCGGGGACGCTGGGGCAGCCCAGGATGGAGCGGGCGCCCAGCGCGCGCGGACCGAACTCCATGCGGCCCTGAAACCAGGCCACCGGATGGCCGTCGGCGAGCAGCCGCGCCACCTGCTCCGGCATCCGCTCGATCACCTGATGGACCGGTTGGGCGGGATGGCGCGCGCAGGCGGCGCGGCATTCTTCCGTGGTGAAACCCGGTCCCAGATAGACGTGCTCCATGGGCTCGGGCTGGATGCCGCGCTTGGCCAGCGCATGGGACGCGGCGCCCACGGCGGTGCCGGCGTCGCCCGACGCCGGCTGCACGAACAGTTCGCGGACCTCGGGGCGGGCGATGATCTTCTGGTTCAGCTTCACGTTGAGCGCGCCGCCGCCGGCAAACGCCAGCCGACCGGTCTCGCGCAGGATAGCGCCCAGGTAGTGATCCATGAGTTTGAGTACGGCGTCTTCGTAGAGTGCCTGGATGGCGGCGGCGTAGTCGATGTAGGGCTGATCGGCGCTGTCGCCGTGACGGCGCGGTCCCAGCCACTCGATCAGGCGGGGGCTGAAATAAAACCCCTGGCCGTTCTCCTTGTAGCGGCGCAGGCCCACGGTGTTGACATAGCGGGTGTTGACGCGCAACGCCTTGCCGTCGCAATGGAGCAGCCGCGACAGGTCGTGGCGGGTCGGGTCGCCGTAGGGCGCCATGCCCATCACCTTGTATTCGCCGTCCAGCATCTCGAAGCCGAGGTACTCGGTGAGCGCGCCGTAGAGCCCACCCAGGGAGTCGGGGTCGTAGAACTCCTTGATCTTGTGGATGCGGCCATGTTCGCCGTAACCGAAGAAGGTGGTGGCGTATTCCCCCTTGCCATCCACGCCCAGGATGGCGGTCTTGCCGGTGAAACCGCTCAGGTGGTAGGCGCTGCTGGCGTGGGCGAGATGATGCTCCACCGGCTCGAATTCGATCCGCGCGGGATCGATACCCAGGGTGCGCAGCAGTTCGAAGATGCGCTCGCGGTAACGGCGATAGCGGCGATTGCCGTTGACCAGCGCATCCAGGGCCCGGTCGGGGGCGTACCAGTAGCGGCGCGCAAAGTGCCAGCGCGCCGGGGTGCCGAGCGGAATGGGCGCCAAGGGCACCGCCACCACGGCGACGTCGCCCGGTGCGATCCCGGCCTGACGCAGGCAAAAGCGCGCGGCTTCCAGCGGCATCCGGTTCTTGGCGTGCTTGGCGCGGAGAAAGCGTTCTTCCTCGGCCGCCGCGACCAGGTGACCGTCAATGTAAAGCGCGGCCGAGGGATCGTGGCCGAGGGCGCCCGAGAGGCCCAGTACGATGGTCGCCAAATTTCACTGCTCCGGTCGGACGCCGGCGCGCAACGGCGCCAGCAGGTTTTCGAAGTGACGCCGGATGGTCCCGTCCCAATTGGCGAGAAAGCGCGCCAGATCGCGGCGCCGGGCGCGGCGGAAGCGCCTCCCGCAGCGGTGCAGGCGCATCGCGTCCAGGTCGATCAACTGCACGCGCCGGTCGGTGTCGTCGACGAGAAAATTGCTCGCCTTGAGATCGCCGTGACTGATGCAGGCGGTTCCCAGGGCGGCGAGGATATCCCGCAGGGCGCGGTCGAGCCAGTCCGGCACCGCCGCGTCTCCCGGTTGCCGCAACCGGGGTTGCCGCAGCCAGTCCTGCAAGGGCACGCCCGGGCTGTACGCGCCGATCAGGTAGGCGGTGCGGCGCAGCGGCCCGAATCGGTGCTCCAGCAGCGCCAGCGGTTGCGGCGTGGGTATTCCCAGCAGTGCGAGCATGTTGGCGTTTTGCCACGAGATCCAGGCCCGCGAGCGCCGCGGTGCGCGGCCGAGGCCGTGGCGCCAGTGCTTGATGTTGTAGCGTTTCACCACCAGGGCCGCGCCCCCAGCGGCAACCCGCAGTACGGAAGCCGTGTTGCCGTCCTTGAGCCAGTCGCCAGCCGCGAGCTGTGCCTCGGGCGCGGTCAGCAGCGCGTCCAAGCCGGGATTGGCGTAGTCGCGGCGGCGCACGACCAGGCGGTCCCAGCGTCGCTCGGCGATGAATTCGCCACAGGTGCGCAGGCACTTGTTGCGGTAATGGCGCAGCCGCCGGTGTCGCGCCCGGAGCACTGCCCGGGCGAGCTTCCCCGGATCGGGCGGCGGTGTGCCGTAGGCCGGCAGCAGGGCGAGCAGGCGTGGGTCCCGGGTCGGATCGAACTGGGCGAGGAACAGCGCCAGATTGGCGCGCCGGGCATTTTGCTTCCGCGCCGGATGTATCCCCGCGCCGTCGATGACATGGGGTATGTCGTCCGAAAACAGAAAATTGTCGAGGTGCGGATCGGCCTGAATCAGCTCGGCGCGGTGCAGCGCGCCCAGCAGGGCGAGCGTTGCGGCGACATCGGCATCCGCCGCCGCCGCGGTTCGGCTCCGCAGCCGCTCCGCCAGGCTTTGCGCGCCGGGCAGGAACTCGGTGGCCAGCAGCCAGGCGCCGGGGAGCTCGGGCAGCCGGTGCAGCGCCGGGGACCGGATGCCACGGCTGTGCAGGCGCTCAAGGCCGGCGCGCTCGCGCGCGTGGTCGCGGGCGCGGAAGAACAGCTTCACCAGTATCCGGCGGTTTTGCCATGCGGCGCCGAACACCAGGCGGCGGCCGGGCAGATGGCGGTAGATGGCGTCCCCGATCAGGAATTCCCCGTCATCGAGCGCAAGGCGGAACGGCGCCAGCGCGCCAACCTGCGCGGCGCGCAGGGCGTCGAGGGTGATATCCGGCGGCGTCATTGCTCCGGTCGATCCGCCGCGCGTCATGGGTGGTAGCCCTTGCGCACCCCTTTGCGGTGCAGCGCGCGCGCCCGGCGGTCCACAGCGCGCCACCGGCTGTGTTGCAGCAGATCGCGCAGCGGTGTGTCGGCGTAGATGCGCAGAAATTGCAGTTCGTCGCGCGCCGTAGCGCCCGCCTGACGAGCCGAGTAGCACAGGCTGGCGAGGTCCTTGCGGCGCCAGCGCCAGGGGACGCGGCGGCGCATTTGCATGCGGTGCAGGTCGATCAGGTAGAGCGGCCGCGCGGCGGGCGGCTGACCGAGCGCGGCGGCTGAGGCGTCGAGCAGAAAGTGGCACAGATAGTAATCGCGGTGATTGATGCCGTTGGCGTGCAGGGTCCGGGTGATGGCGGCGAGCTTGCGGATCAGCGCCCGCCGCGCGGCAACGCCCAGCGCCGCCAGCCCGCCGCGCGCGCAGAAGGTTTCCAGATCGACGCTGGGTTCGAGCGCCTCGGTGACGAGAAACGACAGCCGCCGCGCGGGATTGATGCCGCGCTGCCCGAAGGCCACCGGCGTCATGGTGGCGACGCCCAGCGCCTGGAGCCGGCGAATGGCGCGCCATTCACGTTTGGCCCCGACGACTGGCAGGCGCAGGCGCAGCAGGTTCTTGGCGACCTCGCGCCAGCCGATGCCGCGATGGATCTTGGCGAAGTAGGCGCGCCCGCCGAGTTCGAAGCGCAGGGTGCGACGGCCTTCGAGGGCGCGATAGGTGTGGCCTTCGAGTTGGGTGACCTCGACAAAGGGATCGCGCCCGGCCCAGGCGCGGGCGAGCTCGCCGGTGACCACGGGCTTCACGTTGGCCTCCGCGCGCCGGGCGCGAGCTGCTCGATCAGCGCGGCGGCGCGCTCGGGCAGGCCGTAGATGTCGGCGGTCGCGGCCCAGGCGAGGGCGCGCGCGCGCAAGGCACCGCGGTCGCCCGCGAGCAGCGCCACCAGCGCCTGATCGAAAGCGTCCTGCTCGTAGGGCTCGGGTAACGCCGCGCCGGCGCCGGCCTCGACCACATGGTGGGCGTAGCCGCAGTTGGCGGTGGTGAGCACCGGCAGTCCCGCCACCAGCGCCTCCAGCAACACGGTGCCGGTGTTTTCGCTGTAGGCGGGGTGGACCAGCAGGTCCGCACCCTGGAGGAAGCGGGGAACGTCGTCGCGACCGGCGAAGAAGCGCACCCGCTGTGCCACGCCGAGGCGCCGCGCCAGGCGTTGAAAGGGTTTGGGGTCGTCCTGGCCGATCACGAACAATTGCACATCCGACAGCGTTGCAGGCAGCGCCGCGAGCCCGCGCAGCACCCGGTCGAGCCCCTTGGTCCGGAACCCCGAACCCACCATCAGCAGCAGCCGTTGGGCCGCGTCGAGTCCGAATTCCGCACGGAACGCGGCGCGTACCCCGGCGGCGTCCGGCGGCGCGCGCCGGCTGGGGTCGATGCCGGGCGGCAGCAGATGGAAGCGTTCCGGTGGAGTGCGATGATGGTGCCGAAACAGCGGTTCCTGCACGGACGAGATCATGAGTATCTGGGTGCGCGCGGCCGGGCCAAATACCGCGGCTTCATACCGGGCGAAATGCCGGTAGCGCGGCAGCAGTCGGTACAGGGCGCTCCGCTGCGTGTGTGCCTTGTTGGCGTAGCAGGGATCGGCGGCGTAGTAGATGTCGAGCCCCGGCATTTTGTTGAAGCCGACCACCGCATCCACCGGCCGCTGTGCCAGATGCGCCGCGAGGGCACGGCTGAAGCGGCGATAGCGCGCGGGGCTGGCGAACCCCCGGGCGGGAAGACGCACCACCTCCAGGTCGGTGGGCGGCTCGCCGTCCCAGCTCAGCACGTACACCCGCACATGATGGCCGCGGGCCTGGCAGGCGCGCGCGATGCGCAGAAAATCCCGTTGCAGGCCGCCGTAGGGAAAGTATTTGTAGAGGCAGAGGGCGAGGTCCATGTCCGGGGCCGAGCGCCGTCAGTGCGCCGCGAGCAGCCGGTCGGCGGCGGCGAGCACCAGCGCGGGGCTGAGGTCGTTGAGGCACTTGAGGTGACCCTTGGGGCATTCGCGCCGGAAGCAGGGGCCGCAGTCCACCGGGATCGACAGCGTCCGCGCCCGGGCCGAAAGCGGCGGTGTGAACCCCGGACTGCTGGAGCCGTACACCACGATCAGGGGGCGGTCGAGGGCGGCGGCGATGTGCATCAGACCGGAATCGTTGCTCACCACCAGGTCCGCCCCCGCGAGCAAATCGAGGGCGTCGGCGAGTTCGGTGGTGCCGGCCAGATTGTAGGCCTGTGGCTGGAGGGCAGCGGGCAGGCGTTCGACGATGGCGTCCGTCACCGGTCGATCGCGCGGCGAACCCAGCAGCCAGATCTGCCAGCCGCGTTCGGCGAAGGTGCCGGCGAGACTGGCATAGTGCGCCTCTGGCCAGCGCTTCGAGGGACCGAATTCGGCGCCCGGGCACAGCGCCAGCACTGGCCGTGAGGGATCGAGCGCGAAGCGTTCGCGCAGCGCCGCGAGCCGCTGCGGATCGGCGCGCAGCCGGGGGCGCGGCAGCGGCTCCGGCAGCGACCGTCCAGCGGGATAGGCGAGGGCGACGCAACGTTCGACCATGCGTGGGTATCTGCGCGGGTCCAGCAGCCGGATATCGTTGAGCAGCCAGAAGCGCCACTCGCCGCGCCAGCCGGTGCGCAGCGGGATGCCGGCAAACGTCGGGATCAGCGCCGACTTGAACGAGTTGGGCAGCACGATGGCCTGATCGAAGCGTTTGGGTTCGAGCCCGCGGGCCAGCGCGAGGCGGCCACCGAGATTCAGTTCGCCGTGGGCAAAGGGCAGATCGATGGCAGCGTCCACTTCGGGCATGCGGGCCAGCAGCGGCCGGCTCCAGGCGGGAGCCAGCACCGTGATGCGGCACTCTGGCCGGCGCTGGCGCAACGCCATGAACAGGGCCTGGGACATCACCATGTCCCCGACCCAGGCTGCGCCGATCACCAGAATGTTGGGTCCGGTCATCGACGCCGGCCAGCAGCAGTAGTCAATCGGCGACCGGCGCCAGCCATTCCGGATGGGCGGCAAGACGGCCACGTACCGCATCGAAATACAGTTGCTGCAGGCGCGTGGTGATGGGTCCGCGCGCGCCGGCGCCGATCACCCGGTTGTCGAGCTCGCGGATCGGCAGCACTTCGGCGGCGGTGCCGGTGAAAAAGGCTTCATCCGCGATGTAGATTTCATCGCGGGTGATGCGTTTTTCGCGGACTTCGTAACCGCATTCGTGGGCCAGTTGAATCACGGTGTCGCGGGTGATTCCGTCGAGGCAGGAGGTCAGCTCGGGGGTGTAGAGCACGCCGCGATTGATCACGAAAATATTCTCGCCGCTGCCTTCCGCCACATAGCCTTCGGGATCGAGCAGCAGGGCCTCGTCGTAGCCGTCCTGCAGTGCTTCGCGCAGCGCCATCATGGAGTTGGTGTAGTTGCCGGTCGCCTTCGCCTTGCACATGGTGATGTTGACGTGGTGGCGCGTGATGGACGAGGTGCGGATGCGGATGCCCTGCTCCAGCGCCTCGGGACTCATGTAGGACGGCCATTCCCAGGCGGCGACGGCGACATGGGTGCGCAGGCCGTCGGCGCGCAGGCCCATGCCCTCGGAGCCGAGAAACGCCAGCGGCCGGATATAGCCTTCACGCAACTGGTTGGCGCGCACGACCTGGCGCTGGGCCTCGTTCAGGGTTGCCCGGTCGAAGGGCATTTGCATGCCGACGATTTTCGCGGAGTTGAACAGCCGGTTGGTATGATCTTCCAGACGGAAAATCGCCGTGCCGCGACTGTCGGTGTGATAGGCGCGCACACCTTCGAACACGCCCATGCCGTAGTGCAGCGTGTGGGTCAGCACATGGACCTGCGCCTCGCGCCAGGGCACCAGTTGGCCGTTGAACCAGATAAACCCGTCGCGGTCGGCAAAAGACATGGGACTATGCTCCTCGAAACTGTGACGTGAAAAACCGTGTCGTGAAAAAACGTGTCGTAGAAATCGCGCCGTTACCCACCCAGGAGGCGCTCCCGGATGGCCGTGACCGCGGCGCGCGGCGCGGCGAACTCCGCCGCGGGAACCACGCCGGGCTGACGCTGCAATTGCAGCCGATGTGCCGCCGCACGGTAGGCCTTGTAGGCTTCCCGCAGGGTTTCCGTGTCGGTAGCAGACAAGACACCGGCCTCCGCCAGATCCCCGAGGATGCGAATGTTATCGGTCCAGCGGGTGAGTTCCGGGTGGCGGTGGGACTCGACCAAGACGACAAATTGAACCATAAATTCGATATCCACGATACCGCCGGCGTCCTGCTTCAGGTCAAACATGCCGCCACTTTTTTCTGCCATTCCCGAGCCCAGGTGGGCGTGCATCCGGGCGCGCATGGCGCGGACTTCGCGCGCGAGCTCGGTGCGGTCGCGCGCGCGGCACAGCACTTCGCGGCGCACGACGGCGAAATGCTCGGCCAGCGCAGCACTGCCGGCGACGGGCCGCGCGCGCACCAGCGCCTGATGCTCCCAGACCCAGGCGCTCTCGGCCTGATAGCGTGCAAAGGCGTCGCAGGACGAGACCAGCAGCCCCGAGTTGCCCGAGGGCCGCAGCCGCATATCCACCTCGTACAGGGTGCCCGACGCGGTGCGGGTGCTCAGGATATGGATGATGCGCTGGCCGAGGCGGGCAAAGAACTGCTCATTGGTCAGCGGATGCGCGCCGGCGGTGACGAGGCTCGGTTCGGCATCATGGAGAAACACCAGATCCAGGTCGGAGCCGTGCGCCAGCTCGATGCCGCCCAGCTTGCCGTAGCCCACTACCAGGAAGCCGGGTTCTGTCCCCGTGGCGGTGATCGGGTGACCGTGGCGCGCGACCAGTTGCACCCGAGCGAAGTCGATCACCGCCCCCAGGATGGCCTCGGCCAGCCAGGTCAGATAATCGCTCACCTTCATCAGCGGCAGCGCGCCGGTAATTTCGGCGGCGGCCACGCGCAGCCCATGGGCGCGGCGAAAATAGCGCAGCGCTTCCATCAGGGCGTCCAGATCGTCGTCCGGCACGCGCGCCAGGTGCTGCTGTAGTTCGATGGCGATGCCGGCCCGGTCAGGCGGTGTGTAAAGGGCGACGGGATCGAGCAATTCATCCAGCAGGGCCGGGTAGCGCGCCAGCTCGTCGGTCACCCAGGGGCTGGCGGCGCACAGCCGTACCAGTTGGTGCCGCGCGCCCGGATTTTCGCTCAGCAGTGTGAGGTACACGCTGCGACGCGCTACCGCCTCGACCACCGCGCTCACCCGGCTCAGGGTTTCCGCGCCGTCGGTGCTGCACTCGGCGATCAGCAGCGGCATCAGGCGATCGAGACGGCCCCGGGCATCCACCGCCATGGTCTGCACGCCGCGGCTGCGGTGCAGCTGCTGCAGGACTGCGGCCGCTCCTCCCGCCGCGGCGCCGTAGCCGAGCGCCGCCAGCTCGTCCGCCGGTGGCTCGTCGGCTGCGGCCAGCAGCCAGATACCGCGCGCGCGGTCGTCGTCGGCGCCCGCCGTTTCCGCCGGCGCCACCACGGCGTCGAACAGCGCGCGCACCGCCGTGCGCACCGCCTCCAGCGCGCTGGCGAACCCGGTCCAGTCCGGATAACCCATCAGCGCCGCCAGGCGTTCGCGATCCGCCGGTTCCGTGGGCAGGGTCTGGGTCTGCCGATCGCGCCAGGCCTGGAGCACGTGTTCGGTGTTGCGCAGGAACACATAGGCGTCCCACAGGCGCGCGCCGGCGCGGTCCGGGAGCAAGCCGTCGCGATCGATCAGATCGAGCACGGTGCGCAACCGCGGGGTCTGGAAGCGGCGGTCCCGACCGCCCCGGATCAACTGAAACGTCTGGGCGATGAACTCGATCTCGCGGATGCCGCCGGCGCCGAGCTTGATGTTGCCGGCCATGTCGCGGCGCGCCACTTCCCGATTGATCAGCGCCTTCATGTCGCGCAGCGACTGGATCGCGGAGTAGTCGATGTATTTGCGATAGGTAAAGGCCCGCAACAGCGCGAGCAGGCTCGTCGCCGCCGCGGGGTCGCCGCTCACCGGGCGCGCCTTGATCATGGCGTAGCGCTCCCAGTCGCGGCCCTGGGTCTGGTAGTACTCGGCGAGGGCATCGAAACTCGCCACCAGGGCGCCGCTGTCGCCGTACGGACGCAGCCGCATGTCGACCCGGAATACGAAACCCTCGGCGGTGTGCTGATCCAGGGCCTGGATCAGCTTGCGGCCCAGGCGCAGGAAAAATTCCTGATTGTCGAGCACGCGGGTCGTGCCCCCGGCGGCGGGGACGGTTTCGCCCGCTTCCGGATACGCGAAGATCAGATCGATGTCGGACGAGAGATTGAGTTCGCCGCCGCCCAGCTTGCCCATGGCGAGCACCACCAGTTCCTGTGGCTGGCCGGAGTCGGCGCCCATGGGCACGCCCCAGAGCCGGCAGGCTTCCGGGTAGAGAAAGGCCAGCGCGCCGCGAATGCAGGCTTCCGCGAGCGCCGAGAGCGCCGCCATGGTGTGTTCAAGATCGGCGTTGCGGGTGAGATCGCCCCAGACGATGCGCAGCATTTCGAGATTGCGAAAGCGGCGCAGGCGGCGACCGAGCTCGTCCGCGTCGGGACAGCCGGCAAGCGCGGCAGCGAGATCGGTTTCGATCAGCTCCGGCGCCCGCGCCCGCGCGAGCGCGCCCTGCTCCGCCAGCGCGAGGAATGCCTCGGGCTGGCGGCAGCACACGTCCGCCGCGAACTCGCTCCCCCACCAGACCCACGGCAACGCGCGCGCGAATTCCGGGTCGCCGCGCAGGGCGGTCAGGCGGTCCCGTGCCGCCGCCGGCGCGGCCTCGAAAAACCGGTCGAGCTGGCGCGCGAACAGGGCCTCGCGGTCGGGCGGGAGTGCCAGGGTGACCGGCACCGGCTAACGTCCCATATCGGGCGCCACCCGCATCACTTCCGCCACCGAGGTGATCCCCGCGCCGACTTTCTGGGCACCGGACAGGCGCAGGGTGCGCATGCCTTCGCGCATGGCTTGCAGGCGCAGCGCGGAGATATCGCACTGATCGCCGATCAGCGGCTTGAGGGTGTCGCTGACGAGCATGATTTCGTAGATGCCCTGGCGGCCCAGATAGCCGGTGTCGCGACATTCCAGGCAGCCGCCGGGTTCAACGAGCTGGGTGGGCGGCAGCGCCTTCCAGGGCTGCACCAGCGCCTTCCAGGCTGCCATGTCCACCGGCGCCTTGCGCGCGCAGTGGGGGCACAGGGTGCGCACCAGGCGCTGCGCCATCACGCCGTTGAGGGTGACCTTGAGCAGGTGCGCCGGCACACCCAGATCGAGCAGGCGGGTGATGGCCGTGGGGGCGTCGTTGGTATGCAGGGTGGACAGTACCAGGTGACCGGTGAGCGCGGCCTGAATCGCCATTTCCGCGGTCGCGAGATCCCGGATCTCCCCGACCATGATGATGTCCGGGTCCTGGCGCATCAGGGTGCGCACCCCCTCGGCGAAGCTGAAGTTGATCTGCGGCTGCACCTGGGTCTGGTTGAAACTGTCCTCGACCATCTCGATGGGATCTTCCACCGTACTGACGTTTACCTCTTCGGTGGCGAGCTGTTTCAGGGTGGAATAGAGCGTCGTGGTCTTGCCCGATCCGGTGGGTCCGGTGACCAGCACGATGCCGTTGGACTGGCCGATCATGCCCTGCCAGCGCTGGTAGTCGTCGCCACTGAGGCCCAGTTCGGTAAAGCTGCGCAGCAACACTTCGGGATCGAAAATCCGGATTACCATCTTCTCGCCGAACGCCGTGGGCAGGGTCGACAGACGCAGCTCGACTTCGCCGCCGGCGGGAGTGCGGGTCTTGACCCGCCCATCCTGGGGCTTGCGCTTTTCCGCCACGTTCATGCGACCGAGGATTTTCAGGCGACTGGTGACCGCGCTCAGCACCTGGGCCGGGAGTTCGTAGACCGGGTGCAGTACGCCGTCGATCCGGAAGCGGACCTTGCCCAGTTCCCGGCGCGGCTCGATGTGGATGTCGCTGGCGCGCTGGTCGAAGGCGTATTGCAACAGCCAGTCGACGATGTTGACGATGTGCTGATCCTGGGCGTCCGGGTCCTTGAGGGAGCCCAGTTCCAGCAACTGCTCGAAGTTGCCGAGTGCGGGACGGGTGCCGCGCATCGCGGTACCGGCGCCGGATACCGAGCGCGACAGGGTGTAGAACTCGAGGGTGTATTTCTCGATATCGGCGGGGTTGGCCACCACCCGGTTGACGCGTTTGCGGCTTGCCTGTTCGAGGCCCGAGATCCAGGTGGTGATGAAGGGCTGCGCCGTGGCCACGACGATTTCCTCGGCGCCCGTTTCGACACACAGGATGCCGTGGCGCTTGGCGAACTCGAACGACATCACGCGCGCGACTTCGGCGACCTTGACCTTGAGCGGGTCGATGCGCAGCACCGGCAGTTGCGCGATTTCGCCCAGCCACTGGGTCAGGGTTTCGAGATCCAGCATCCGGCCCGGCCGCGCGGCGTTGCCGATCTGCTGGCTGGCGATGTACACCAGCGGGTGCTGAAGCGACTGCTCGCGGGTGCGGTTCGCCCCCGTCAGCACATTGGCGTCGCTGCGCGCAACCAGGCCGGCGTCCACCAGGTGCGCGAGCGCCAGTGCGAGGTCCAGCGCCTGTCCGGGCGCGATCGTGACAGCCATGCCGGTCTTTTCCTTTTTCCAGAGGGGTGGATTGTAGTCCAAGGGTCAATCCGCGGCGGCGCCGATTGCCGCCTCCCGAGGCGCCCGGTAAGCTCGCCGCATAACAACGCAAACCGCTTGTTGAAAGAGCTGCCAAGTGCACGAGCAGTCCGTGCCGCGTTGACCGATTCCCGACTGCGCAAATCCTTCGCGGTCCGTGCCGTGCGCCGCGCGCGCGGCAAAAAGTTTCAGTGTTCAACCAACCGGAGCAAGGCGATGAAGAATCTGGAAGGCAAGGTGGCCCTGATCACGGGCGCGGCACGGGGGCAGGGTGCGGCCGAGGCACGTCTGTTCGCGGCGCGCGGCGCCAAGGTCATGCTGTGCGATGTGCTGGACGCGGACGGCCAGACGACGGCTGCCGCGATCGGCCCGGCGGCGGCGTACCTGCGGCTCGATGTGACCGACGAAGACAGCTGGCGCGCGGCGGTCGAGGCCACGGTGGCCAAATTCGGCAAGCTCAATGTGCTGGTGAACAATGCCGGCATCGGGCTGCTGGGCGCACTCAAGACCATGAGTGTGGCGGATTACATGAAGACCATCGAGATCAACCAGCTCGGCGTGTTTCTCGGCATGCGCAGCGTCGCGGCGGCGATGAAGGCGGCCGGAGGTGGCTCGATCGTCAATATTTCGTCGATCGCCGGTCTCGGTGGCGCGGTCGGGGGTGTGGCCTACTGCGCCAGCAAGTTCGCGGTGCGCGGCATGACCAAGGTGGCGGCAATGGAACTGGGTCCGGACAACATCCGCGTCAATTCGATTCACCCGGGCGGCGTCATGACCAACATGCTGACCGATGCCGGCCTCACCGGCGCCGGCGCCGATGCCCTGTTTGCCCGCACGCCGCTGGGTCGCATCGCGCAGCCAGAGGAAATGGCGACGCTCGCCGCCTACCTGGCGTCGGATGACAGCTCCTATTCCACCGGTTCCGAATTCGTCGCCGATGGCGGCCTCACGGCGGGCTTTGCGCTGGGCTAGGTTGCCCGCCCCTGACGCCGCCTTCAGGGGGCGGCGGTCAGGTGCTGAAACAGCCAGGTCTCGCTGAGGGCACGGTCGCCCTCACGCAGGAACAGGCGCAGATCGACCGGCTCGCCGGGATTCACCGCGAGGTCGAACTGGACCCGCCAGCGGTCGGTGGTGGGCACCGGTTCGGCGCGGGCGAGCAGTATCCTGTCCTGGCCGGTCGAACTGGTGACCACGGCGTCGAGCTTCGCGGTCTTGGCGAGCCCGGGAAGTTCGCCGCCGGCGAATTCGACCACATAACGCACGACGCCGGGTTTGCGGATGGTGCCCGGCTCGCCGCCACGACCGCTACGGGTCGATATCACCTGCGCCAGGTTGGGAGCGGGCCAGGGTTCGTCGGCCTGCCAGTGCATGCGGTAGCGGAAACTGTATTCCGCGCCTTTTTTGGCTTCGCCCGCCGGCACCCACATGGCGACCATGTTGTCGTGGATCTCGTCGTCGGTGGGCAGTTCGACGAGTTGCACCGAACCTTCGCCCCAGTCGCCCAGCGGCTCGATCCACAGGCTCGGGCGGCGGTCGTAGAGCACGCCGTCGAGGTAGTTGTCGAAGTTCCGGTCGCGCTGCAGGAATCCGAAGCCGCGCGGATTGAAATCGACGAAGGCCGCGGCCGTGGGGTAGGGCGGGTTGCGCAGCGGCCGCCAGATGCGTTCGCCGGCGCCGTTCCATATCGCCAGGCCGTCGGAATCGTGAATCTCCGGACGCCAGTCGAGGTCGCGCCCGCGGCCGTGCTCGCCGAACCAGAACATGGAGGTCAGCGGCGCGATGCCGAGCCGCATGATGTCGCGACGGAGAAACAGCCGGCAGTCCACTTCGATGACCACGCCGGTACCGCGGTACAGATCGAACCGGTACGCGCCGGTGATGCCGGGGCCGTCGAGCAGTGCGTAGACCCGCATCGGGCCGTCGGTGGTCGCCGCCGGTTCCAGATAGAACTCGCGGAACATCGGGAATTCTTCGGGTCCGGCGACCGCGGTGTCGAGCGCGATGCCGCGCGCCGAGAGGCCGTATTGCCCCAAGGCGCCGATGGTGCGGAAGTAGGAAGCGCCCAGAAACGCCACCCAGTCCTGGGTGCGCCAGTCATCCCGCAGTCGGGATTCGTGCAGACGGAATCCGGCAAACCCGGCATCGTCCGGCATGTGCCGGGCGGGGTTGTCCTTCGGCATCGAAAAATAGTCGCGGCGATAGCGGATCTCGCGCGCCTTGCCCTGGTCCACCACATAAGCGTGCACCGGCTGCTGGAACCACTTGCCGAGGTGGAAGAAGGTCACCGGGTAGATCCCCGGGCCGTTGGCATCCAGCGCGAGCTCGGGGCGGTAGCGGATCTGGCCGTGTTCGTCGTAGTCGATCCTGGACACCACTTCGGCGCCCGGCCGCGGCGGCTCCCGATAGGCTTGGGCGGCGTTGGCGCGCGCGGTCTGGATCAGGCCGTCGAAACTGAAGGCGCGCGGGGAACCGAATTCCAGATGTTTCGCCGCGGAGGCGGCCTGGGTGGCGCTGGTGCCCAAGCCGGCGATAACGGCACCGGCCACGACCAGACAGTGCAGGAACCTGCGCCGGCTGCGATCAACTGCACTCAAGAGTGACTCCTCATTACGGATTCTGAAGATTGGGATTCCGGACATCGGATTTCGGGCTTTCGCGTGTGTAAGGCGCGTTGCCCCGTTGTGGCGCGGTGCCCGCAGGAGCCGGGGCCGGGCGCCCAAAGCGGGCAAAAGTAAAGGTTCGGTGCGCCGCGGGCAAGCGATTCCGCGGCCGGTGGGATAAATTTGCGCAGTCGCGGTGCCACATCGTACGAAAGCGGCATCGGCGCATGTCCGCCGCTGGTGAAGTCCATTACAATTCCCGGCGCTCCGGCCGATCCGGCACGGCACGAACGCCAAACCCCCACCCCCCGAATCCCGAGTGGGTCCCGATAACAGTCCGGCCTGCAGCGATTGCGTTGAACAGATTGACTCCAAGCCAGAAATTTCCTTTCTATTGCATCGCCGCCGGCGCGCTGTTACTGGTGTGCATCGGGTTCGCGCCCGCACAGGCGGTCGAGTTGCGCGATGTCGCGGCACTGGCCAAACAGCGCGCCACCGAGCCCTATCGGGCGCCCGCGGAAATCCCGGCCTTTCTCCAGGAGCTGTCTTACGAACAGGCGCGGTTGTTCCGCTTCCTGCCCGAGCGTCGTCTTTGGCGTGCCAGCAATTCGCTGTTTCAGGTGTCCTTCATTGCGCCGGCACGGCATCAGCGCTATCCGGTGAAAATTCACCGGATCACCGCGGAAGGGGTGCGCGATGTCCCCTTCGACCGCGAGCAGTTCGACTTCGGCAATCCCGACCTGGCAAAGCGGATTCCCCCGGACCTGGGCTTTGCCGGTCTGCGGTTGGAGTACCCGATCAACCGCGGCGGTGAACACGAAGCCGTGGTCGAATTCAGCGGCGCGAGTTACTTTCGCGGCGTGGGCAAGGGCGACGTACTCGGGTTGTGGGCGCGGGGGCTGGCGATCGACACGGGTTTGCCGGGAGGAGAGGAGTTTCCGCTGTTCAGCGAATTCTGGTTGGAGCAGCCGCGCCCAGCCGCCACCAGCATACGGATTTTCGCCCTGCTCGAAGGACCCAGTGTCACCGGCGGTTACGAGTTCACGCTCTGGCCCGGCGAAAATACCCGGATCGGTGTGCGCGCCGAAATCTTTACCCGCAAACCGGTCACGATGCTGGGCCTGGCGCCGCTGACCAGCATGTTTCTCTACGGCGAGAACACCGCCCGCCCGCTCGGTCGGTGGCGCCCCGAAATGCATCACAGTGACGGTCTGCTGGTGAACGACGGCAGCGGCGAATGGCTGTGGCGTCCGCTGCTCAATCCCCGCACGCCCGAGTTGTACGGCTTTACCGTGAATAACGCGAAGGGCTTCGGGCTGTTGCAGCGCGACCGCCGGTTTGACGCCTACGAGGACGGCGACGCCAATTATCAGCTGCGCCCCGGGGCTTGGGTGACGCTGCGGCAACCGACCGGGCCGGGGCGTGTCGTGCTGGTGGAAATTCCCTCCCCGGACGAGACCAACGACAACATCGTGGCCTTCTGGAGCCCCGCGAAAGCGGTCCCCGCCGGTCAGCGCATGATCCTTGATTACGACCTCATTCTGGGCGCGAGCCCCGAGCCGGACGGCGCGCTCGCTACTGTTGTGAATACGCTGGTGGGTCGGCCGGGTGACGCCCAGGGTAGGGACTTGCCGGCGGATGCCTATCGTTTCGTGATCGATTTCGCCGGTGGCGGGCTCGGCAAGATCAAGGGCCGCGACGCACCCGTGGCGGGCAATGTCAGCCTGGCCGGAGGCAAGATCCTCGAACAGTATGTGGAATACCTGCCGGTGCCGGAACGCTGGCGACTGGTCTTTGTCGCCAGCCCCGAGCCCGAGTCCGGTATGGAAATGCGCGCCTTCCTGCATCTGGGCGAAGACACTCTGAGCGAGACTTGGAGCTACCATCTTCCATTCGCCAACTCCCTGACGCCCTGAGTTGCCGATGTCGCCAACCGCCGCTGCGCCGCCCGTCCAGCTACTCTTCGAGCCGGAGTTTCTTCCGCTGCTGCGCGTCTACGGCTACCTGCGTCTCGCCGGGGTGGCTCCGGAGCAGGCCGCTGGCGCAGTTTCGCGGCTACAGGTGACGCTGGCCGCGCACGGCGGCCCCGATCTGCGTGCCTGGCGGCGCCAGATTCTCGGCGATCCGGCCTGGAGCGGTCGGCGTCCGGTCGCGGTCACCGCGGCGCCGGTTCCGAGCGGGCCGCATTTTGCCGCTCGGGCGCAGCGCCGCCGGGCGGCGGACGATGCCTGTGATTGAACCGGTGAGGTTCCGGTGGCAGGCGCGCGCCCGCTGGCGGCGCACCCTGTTTCTGTGTCTGGTGCTGGCGTCGGTCGCGGCAGCCGGCTGGAGCATGCGTCAGGTGCTGCCCTACCACGGCGGCAAGCCGCTGGAAGTGTGCATCCTGGTGCTGTTCTGTTTTCTGTTCACCGGCATCACCGCCGGGTTCTGGATTGCCCTGTACGGGTTCGTGCTGCGGCGCCTGGGGGGCGACCGGATGAGCCCGTTGCGACGGACCGACGCCGCGACCCTGGCGGCGACGCCGCTGGCGCGGACCGCCATCCTGTTTCCCATTTATCACGAAGAGGTCGAGCGCAGCTTTGCCGGTCTGCGCGCGACCTACCGGAGCCTGGCGCAGACCGGCGAACTGGCGCATTTCGAGTTTTTCATTCTCTCCGACAGCCGCGATCCCGAGCTGTGGCTGGCGGAGCGCGAGGCCTGGTTCGAGCTGTGCGAAGAACTCGGCGCCCATGGCCGCATCCACTATCGTCGCCGCACGCTCAATGTGAAGCGCAAGCCCGGCAATATCAGCGATTTTCTCGCCCGCTGGGGCAACAGCTATAGCTACATGATTCACCTGGACGCCGACAGCATCATGACCGGCGATGCCCTGGTGACCATGGTGCGCCTGATGGAGCGCGCGCCGGAAATGGCCATCCTGCAGACCGCGCCCGCGCTGGCCAACGCCAAGACCTTTCATGCGCGCGTGCAGCAATTTGGTTCGCAGCTTTACGGACCGCTGTTCCTGGCCGGGTTGGCGGCGCTGCAACTGGGGGAGAGCACCTTCTGGGGCCACAATGCGGTGCTGCGGATCGCGCCGTTCATGGCCCATGCCGGACTGCCGCAATTGCGCGGCTGGGGTTTGTTCAGTGGCGCGGTGCTGAGCCACGACTTTGTCGAAGCGGCGCTGTTGCGCCGCGCCGGCTACGAAGTCTGGCTGGAACCCGGTCTCGGCGGCAGTTACGAGGAAGCCCCGCCCAGCCTGATGGACGAGCTGGCCCGCGACCGCCGCTGGGTCAAGGGCAACTTGCAGCATCTGGCGTTCCTGTTGCGCCCGGGCTTTGCCGCCGCGCATCGTGCGGCTTTTCTCAACGGCATCATGAATTACTGTTCGTCGGTATTCTGGTTTGCGTTCCTGGTGGCGGTGACGGCGGAAACCGCCGTGCTCACCCTGCTGCCAGTGGCCTATTTCCCCGAGCCCTATGCCCTGTACCCCCTGTGGCCGGAGTGGCGCCCGGACTGGGCGCTGATGCTGGTCGGCGTCACCGCGATCGTGCTGTTTTCCCCCAAGCTGCTGGCCTTTCTCGACGTTGCGTTCGACCGCCGCCGGCGCCGCGCCATGGGTGGACTGATACGCTTGGTCATCAGTCTGCTGATCGAGACGGTGGTGTCGTCGCTGCTCGCGCCGATCCGGATGCTGGCCCACAGCCAGTTCGTGACCGAGGCGCTGCTCGATACCCAGGTGCTCTGGGCTGGGCAGAATCGCACCCGGGAGACGCAGTGGTCGGAAGCCCTGATCCGGCAGGCGCCGGGCAGTCTGCTCGCCCTCGCCTGGATCGGCTTTGCCTACTGGCTGGATCCGCGTTTTTTTCTCTGGTCGCTGCCGGTCGCGGCACCGTTAGTGTTTGCCGCACCGATTTCGGTATGGCTGAGCCGCTATCGCGCCGGCGCCCGGCTGCGCGCCGCTGGCTTGTTGCTCGCGCCCGAGGAGAGTGTTCCGCCCGCCGTGCTGGACGATCTGACTGCCTATCGGTGCCCGGTTACCGGGAGTCTCTCGGGCTTTCCGCGCGCCGTGCTGAGTCCGGTCGCCAATGCCCTGCATGTGCAGTTGGCGCGTCCCCGGGGCGACACGCCGTTGCGCCAGCGCGTTCGTGAACGCCTGCTGGCGACTTGCGTGAAAGGCGGACCCGACGCGCTCGGCACCGGCGACAAGCGCTTCCTCGCGGAGGATGCCCAGGCGCTCACGGCCCTGCATCAGCTCGCCTGGGAGCAGGCCCCCGACTCGCCCTGGGGCGTACTGATCGAGGCGCTGCTGCAGGCGCCCGTACCGGCGCCGCCGTCCCCGCCCGCGCTGGCATCGCCGGCGCAAAATGCCGCTGCGCCGGCAACGGATTGAAGGAATACGACTGCCGAACTCGATCCGGTTGATCCCCCGGTGTCTGGATTCTGCACGGCCTGTGCAGGTTGGATTCGGTAGCGCGGAACGCCCGTGCTAGACTTTTCGTCAATTACCGGGAGCGGGGTCACCCATGAAAATTAACGGATTGCCGGCGCTGGTGACTGGCGGCGCGTCCGGTATCGGCGCCGGTGTCGCGCGGGTGCTGGCGCGCGCTGGCGCCAAGGTCGCCATTCTCGATCGCAATGCCGAGTTGGCGCAGGCGACGGCCGCCGAGATCGGTGGCATCGCCATCGCCTGCGATGTCGCCGACGACGCTTCGGTGCAGCAGGCGGTGGCCGCCGCCCAGGCCGCGCAGGGCGCGGCGCGCATCCTGGTCAACTGCGCCGGTATCGACACGGCGCGCAAGATTGCCAGCCGCAAGACCGGCGCGCACGCCATCGGACCCATGCAGCGCGTCATCGACGTCAATCTGGTGGGCACGCTCAGTTGTTGCGCTCACGCTTCCTACGCGATGCTCGACCTCGCGCCGCTGGATACCGACGGCGAGCGCGGCGTGCTGATCAACATCGCGTCGGTGGCGGCGTTCAACGCACCCAATGGCCAGTCGGTGTATGCGGCGTCCAAGGCCGGCGTCGTCGGTGCGACCCTGCCCATGGCGCGCGATCTCGCCCGCTACGGCATCCGCGTCATGACCATTGCGCCGGGGCTTTTCGATACGCCCCTGGCCGGCACCATGGATGACGCGATGACCGGACAGGTGCTGCGCCAGGTGCTGTTTCCCAAGCGCAAGGGCAGGCCGGAGGAGATCGGCGCGCTGGTGCAGCACATCTGCGAAAACCCGATGCTGAACGCCTCGACCATCCGCATCGACGCGGGACTTTTCTGATCATGAAAGTCCAAGCCCATTCAACCACAACCCATCAAACCAGGATCCGCGCCGGGGTCGCCCGTCGCGCGGCAGGGGATAACGCATGAAGCTCGAAGGTGTAGCGGCATTTCTGACGGGTGGCGCCTCCGGTCTGGGTGCCGCCACCGCGCGCGTACTCACCGAAGCGGGCGCCACCGTGGCGCTGCTGGATCGCGACATGGTGCTGGCCGAACCCCTGGCCAAGGAGCTGGGCGGCGTCGCCATCCAGTGCGATGTCGCCGATCACGACTCCCTCAAGGCCGCGGTGTCGCAGGCCTGCGCGGCCATCGGTCCGCCGCGCATCGCGGTGAATTTTGCCGGCATCGATGTCAGCCGCAAGATCGCCAGTCGGTCCCAGGGCCCGCATCCCATCGCATCCATGCAGCGCGAAATCAACATCAATGTCATCGGTACCCTCGATGGTTGCGCGCTGTTTGCCGAGCAGATGATGAACCTCGAACCGTTCGAGGACGGCGAGCGCGGCGTGCTGATCAACATCGCATCGGGGGCGGCGTTCAACGGCCCGCCGGGACAGGCGGCCTATGCGGCGTCGAAACGCGCGGTGGCGGGTGCGACCCTGCCCCTCGCCCGCGATCTGGCGCCCTACGGCATCCGCGTGATGACCATCGCACCGGGATTTTTCAAAACGCCGCTGGCCAGCTCGGTCGAAGACAGGCACATCGACAAGCTCATCGCGATGGTGCCCTTTCCGAAACGCTGGGGCGACCCGCGCGAAATCGGCGAGCTGGTCAAGCATATCTGTCAGAATCGCATGCTCAACGGCGAGACCATCCAGATCGATGGCGCCATGCGCTGACCGGTCGGCAGCACTGCGGACAGCGCCATGATCGAGACCGTCAACCGCACCGCCAAGTTTGAAATCGGGCAGGTGGTCAAGCACCGGATCTACCCGTTTCGCGGCGTGATCTTCGACGTCGATCCGACCTTCGGCAACACCGAGGAATGGCTCAATGCCATTCCCGAACACCTGCGCCCGCGTCGCGATCAACCCTTCTATCACCTGCTCGCCGAGAACGCGCAGAGCTACTATGTCGCCTATGTGTCGGAGCAGAACCTGTTGCCCGATACCAGCGGCGCTCCGGTAAACCATCCGCGGATCGAACAGTTTTTTGGCGAGTTCAAAGACGCGCGCTATCAGCCAAGGAATCCCCGCACGCACTGACTGCCGACAGGATAATAACCATGGGTCCGCTTGAAGGTTTGCGTATCATCGAATTGCAAGGCATCGGCCCCGGCCCGTTTTGCGCCATGATGCTGGCCGACATGGGCGCCGAGGTGATTCGCGTCGACCGCACGGGCGCCGCCGGCGGTCTGCCCCGCGCGGAGCGCTATGATCTGCTGGCGCGCGGCCGGCGCTCCCTGCGCCTGGATTTGAAGAGCCCCCGGGGCATCGAACTCCTGTTGCGCCTGGTCGCAAAATCCGATGGCCTGATCGAAGGTTTCCGTCCCGGCGTGATCGAGCGACTCGGCATCGGTCCCGAGGTGCTGCTCGGCAAAAACCCCGCATTGGTGATCGGTCGCATGACCGGCTGGGGACAGGAAGGCCCGATCGCGCAGGTTGCCGGCCACGACATCAACTACATTGCCCTGTCCGGCGCCCTGTTCAATTTTGGCAGCCAAGGTGGGCCGCCGGCGCCGCCGCTGAATCTGGTGGGCGATTTTGGCGGTGGCGGCATGCTGCTCGCTTTCGGCATGGTCAGTGCCATCCTCAAGGCCAAGACCTCCGGCGCCGGGCAGGTGGTGGATGCCGCCATGGTGGATGGCGCAGCGATTCTCGGCACCGCATTTTTTGGCCAGTTGGCCGAGGGCAGATTCCGCGAGGGTCGCGGCAATCATCCGCTGAACGGCGCCAGCCATTATTACGATGCCTATGAATGCGCCGATGGCGAATACATTTCCATCGCTTCCGCGGAGCCGCAATTCTATGCGGAGCTGAAAGAGTTGCTCGAACTCGGCGCGGAGTTTGACGTCCAGATGGACCCCAAACGCTGGCCCGAGCAGAAGGCAAAGCTAAGCGCGTTGTTTCTGACCAGAACCCGCGACCAGTGGTGCGACCTGTTGCAGCAGAGCGATGTCTGTTTCGCGCCGGTGCTGCGCTTTGCCGAAGCCCCCGCGCATCCCCACAACAAGGCGCGCGCATCCTTCGTCGAAATCGACGGTGTGATCCAGCCGGTGCCGGCGCCCCGCTTCAGCGCCACGCCCTGCCGGGTTTCCCGGCCGCCGGCGCGGCGCGGCGAGCACACCGATGAAATCCTTTCCGAATGGGGTTTGTCGGCGGCGGAAATTGCCGATCTGCATGCCGCAGGGGTCATCAAGGGGTTGGATAAAGCCGGGCCATAGAGAACAACGCCATATAAAGACACGGCGATGTGTCGGTGTCACAGCGCATGATCAGCACCCGATGCCCGCGCAAAGGTTTCAGACAACTTTTTCATAACGCAGCGGAGAATATCTCATGGCACAGGAAACCCTACTGCGCAACGCGCGGGTGATCGACTGCATTTCCCGCCAGCCGCGCGACGGCGTGTCGATCCTTATCCGGGGCGAGCGCATCGTCAAGGTGGACACGCGGATCGACGTCGGCGCCGATACCCAGGTGATCGACTGCACCGGCAAGACGCTGATGCCGGGGCTGATCGACACCCACGTCCATGCGACCATGGTGGATGAAATCGATCTGCAACTGTTTCTCGGCGCCGGCGTGACCACCGCCCGCGATGTCGGAGGCAAGCTCGAAAAAGTGATTGCACTGCGCGGTCGGGTCAACAGCGGCGCGGTGCTGGGACCGCGGCTGTTCGTGTGCGGGCCGCTGCTCGATGGCCGGGGCGACAGTTTCGACCACCAGGGCGAGTTCGGCATCATGCTCGACAACGTGCCCGACGCGGCCAGCGCGCCGGCCAAGATGAACCAGCTCATCAATGCCGGCGTCGATGGCATCAAACTGTATTTCTCGATGACACCCGACATCGTTGCCGCCTGTATCGACGCGGTGGATAAACGCGTGCCGGTGACCGGCCATCTGGGCCGCACCACGGCGCTCGAAGCCGTCAATCTCGGGATCGACGGCATCGAGCATATGTGGATCACGCCCTACAACGACATCTGCCCGATCGAAATGCGCCTGACCCCGGACATTTCCATGTCGAGTCCGCGCTTTTCCAAGACCACCTTCAAGGGCTGGGAGGAGGCCGACCTGCACGGCCCCGGCGCGCAGGCGCTGTTCGGCGCGATGGTGGAAAAGCAGGTCAAGATGGGCACCACGCTGGATCTGCTGTGGCTCGCCAACATCGGTCTGGAAGCCGCGCTCGCCGATACCGACCGCATCTACATTCCCCAAGCGTGTCTGAACCGGCAGCGCCATCTGGCGAAAATCGTCAAGGCCGGGCCGGAGTGGGACATTCACACCGGCTTTCCGCCGGGCAAGGGTGACAAGGCGCTGGAGAAACAGAAAGAGGCGGTGCGTATTCTCCACGAGGCCGGCGGCGTCATCGTCGGCGGCACCGATTGCTGCGGTGTCGCCTATCCTCCGCCCGGTTTCGCCCTGCTGCGCGAAGTCGAATTGCTGGCGGATGCCATCGGCAACATGGCCGCGCTGAGAGCCGTTACCGCGGCCGCCGCCTCGGCCCTGCGCATGGAGGACCAGCTCGGCACCCTGGCGCCCGGCCGTTATGCGGACATCCTGGTGCTGGCCAAGGACCCGTCCCGGGATGTGCGTTCGCTGCGCGCGCTGGAGCGGGTTTATCGCGCCGGGGTGGCGCACGATCCCCAGGCCATACTGGCTGGCTATCCGGCGCGGGACATGAATAATCTGGGTATGGCGTAGCGGGCTCATCGCTCCTCCGGCCGCTGGAGAAGCCCGCTCCAACGCTCGCGAATGCGACGATTCTTCCTGGGCAGCTTTTCAACAAGCTAGGAGCCTGTCGGACTTGAGCGTCCGTAGCGAGGGAAAGTCCGATTTGAGGTAGATTTTGGGCAAATTTGCGGCGAATAGCGGGGACTATTCAACGAAAATTTGCCCGAAATATAACCAAATTCGGCTTTTCCGCAGTAGGGCAGTCTTAAGTCCGACAGGCTCCTAGGCAGTAGCAAACCTGGCGCGACTGCGGGACCGCAATAACCAGTGCGCAAGCGCCGGCAGAATCAGCGTGGCACCCAGCATGTTGGTCACGAACAGAAAGGTCAGCAATATCCCCATATCGGCCTGAAACTTGAGAGAAGCGAAGATCCAGGTACACACTCCCACGCCAAGCGTGATGCCGATGAACACCACCGCCTTGCCGGTAAGTCTCATGGCCTTGTAATACGCCTCGTTCAACGAATCGCCAGAATTCATGAATCCGCGCATCGCGGCGTAAATGTAAATGGCGTAATCGACGCCAACTCCAACTCCCAATGCCATCATGGGAAGAGTGTTCACCTTCAGACCAATACCCAGGATGGCCATCATGGCATTCCCGAGCAGGGATACCACAGCCAATGGAATGACGATGCACAGAGTGCCGGTTACGGATCGAAACGCGAGCAGCGACAGGACAATCGTCACTCCGTATACCCAGGTCAGCATTGGTCGCTCCGCCGCTGCGACGGTCTGGTTGGTGGCCGCGATGATGCCGACATTGCCAGAAGCGAGGCGGAGATTGAATTTTTCCTTGGGAAGTGTGGATTTGAATGCCGCTATACCGTTGATGATTCCATCTATCGTCTCGGCCTTGTGATCAATCGTAAAAATATTCACCGGCATCGCGTCGCAGGATGCGTTCATGTACTCGTCGCCGCCCCCACGCTCCAGATCATGCAGGGCTGAGGCCATGTTGTTCGGATCGCGGGAGACGTCAAACCAGCGTGGACTGCCTTCATTATTGGCCGCAATAATCAATTTCATCGCGCGCGCAAGAGAATCGACCGAATGTACGCCGGGAAGATTTTGCAGGTACCACGCAAACCGATCCATTTCCTTCATTACTTCGTAATCGACACATGCGTTAGGTTGTGCTTCGACAATGACCGAAAGTTTGTCAACGCCGATGGAAAAGTTGTCTGCGATAACATGACTATCCACGTTGTAGCGGGCGCCCTCACGCAATTCGGGAATACCCGCGTGAAGGTCGCCGATCTTCATTTCCTTGCCCTTGTAAACACCCCAGAGCGCAATCGTCACAACCAAAGCCAGGATTGCCAGGGAAGGACCGGTGTAGGTCGCGCGCGCCAGGAATCGCCATACCGGGTCGAGCCGGGCTTCTGTCCTCCGGTGCCGCTGGCGGTACTGGTCGAGCTTGTTGATCTTGACATAAGAAAGCAGTACAGGCAGCAGGATCATCTTGGTCAGCAGCATGATCGCCATGCCGACACTGGCGGTAATGGCGGTCTCCCGGACGATTTGAATGTCGATCAGCAGAATGGTGGCGAAGCTCACTGACGTAGTGATAACGGCCAACGCGCCGGGTATCAATAGCCGGCGAAAAGTGCGTTGGGCCGCTTCAAGGCTATCGACGCCGAGAGAGGACTCGGAGGCCGGCACCACTGGCTGACCATTGGCGTCGATGTCATCCCCATACATCACCTCGCCCATCCAGCCACTCACCATCTGCACGCCGTGACTCACGCCGATCGCAAATACCAGAAACGGCACCAGGATGGACATGGGGTCCAGGCCATAGCCAAGCATGTCCAGAGACCCGAGAAGCCCGATCACTGCCACCAGTGCGACCAAAGGCGGAAGCACGGACAAAATGGCGGAGCGCGTATAAAACCACAGCAGCAATCCGGTTATCGCCAGCGTGACGCCGAAAAATATCATCACATCTCTGGCGCCGTCCGCGATGTCGCCGGTGGATTTCGCAAATCCAATGATGCGGACGTCGATATTGTCGCTTTCGAACCGACTCCGAATTTTTTCTTCCAGGTCTTTGGCGACTGTTCTGTAGTCCAGTGGCCGCCGGGTGGTGGGATCTCGCTCTATCAGCTCTGCCCGGATCAGAGCCCCGGAAAAATCATTGGCCACCAGATCACCCAGACGTCCGGACTTGATGATGTTGCTCCGAACGACCGGCATCCATTCCTCGGTTGGCCTGAACTCGGCGGGAATGACGTTGCCACCGGAAAATCCATCTTCGATCACTTCGATATAAATGACATTCGGGGTAAAGATCGATGTCACCGTCGATCGCGCGATCCCGGGCAGGAAAAAAACCTCATCGGTAGCCGATTGCATTACCTTGAAGAACTCGGGGTTGAAAATGGTCCCCTGCTTTTGCATCAGGGCGACGATGATCTGGTTGCCGGAACCGAAATCATCCTGGTACTTTACCAAGGTCCTGATATATTCGTGCCCTAGAGGCATGAGTTTCTCAAACCCGGCATCAACCCGCAGCTTTAACGCATTGACGCCCATAAGGATGGTAAATGCAAAAAAGAAAAACAGAATAAGTGGCCGGTACGAAAACATCAGTTTTACGACCTGATTCATCATGCGTTCTCTGGTAGTGATGTAAGTATCTTGCTGGCGCCGATGCTTGTACTCAATGTCGGATAGGTCCGATCAACCCAACCCTGTAGCGCGTGCTGTCGCGGTGCCGATCGGGGCATCGGATCTTGCCGCCCGCCGTCGGTTGAGCCAAGGGCTCGGTTTGCGGACCCTCCCTGCCGGTAGAATCGGGATTCGTGCCCAGCCACACAACGGAGCAGTCGGCTCCGATGATCGCTGTAAGCGCAGGAAGCCCTTTTGGCGGCGATGTTGTCGGATAGGACCCCGGTTGCCCAACCCGCTTCAATTTCTTCGGCGTGGATAAACAGATTCTGCGCGGCGCCGCACCCGGAAGGCAACCATGTTCTGCTGTGCTTCCGCGTCCGACTGTGCAGAAGAGGCTGATGCAGTCGGACGCGATTGCGCGCAAGCTATAAGGTCGGCAACTTCTGCACTGCTCGAAAATGAACGGCTGTCGCGGCCCAGCCGTTCATCGCACCGCATGCCGCCAACGAATCTGGAACCGTTGGTTTCAACGAGTACCCTGTGCGCGTATGGACCCAGGCGAGAAATAGGAGTCGTCCGTTCTCCAGCTCATATCCGGGCCAGGATCTTCGTTATCCAGGCCCATGAACATCATCCGGCCGGATTGAAGATCGTACGAATTCAAAAGCGTGTAGAACATGGTTTGCGCGTCGTAAAGGTTGACGATATGCAGTTCGATGGGACGCCACAATTCGCCGCGGCGGTCATAGTTGTCCGCCAGCAAAACCCACCAGCTATCCTCGTCCAGAAACAACTCCCGGTAACCATATATATGGCTCGTGCCCTCTCGCAAGGTGCCGGTGAGCTTCCATACCCGATGCAGTTCGTACCGCGGCAGATCCTGGTTAAGTCGACCATCCTTGGTAATTACGTCGGATACCTTTATATCCCCGCTATGCAGCCGGTATGAATTGTAGGGCACATATTTCTCATGCAGGCCCTCCAGCTTCCATTCAAACCGGTCGTTCGGTCCGTTATAGCCATATCCGGAATCCACCGTCATCAGGCCACTGCTGCCCGGAAACGGATACGCATAGTTTATTTGCGGCGCGCGCTTTACTCGCCGCTGTCCCGGATTGTATTGCCAGGCCTGGCGAAGATTTTTGGTATAGGTTATTGGGTCGTGAGCAAGCAGTACCTGCCCAGCCTGTTTGACGGGAGCAGTAATGGTTTGAAAATACCCGTAGCCTGTTCCGGGCGCGCTGGGATCGAAAGTTTCAACGGAGTTTTGGGGATCACCGTATAGCCAATGGATCTGTACCGACAATTTATTTACCTCATACCCCCCGTTAGCAGTAGTCGCGGCCGTGTTGTCCCAAAAATTGATCCATGTCGGCAACGGCCTGGTCAACGCATTGGCTATGGCTTCATTTCCGTTTTTGGGTATTGGAAAGGGCCAGGAGATAACCGCGTTTTTAAAGCCGACCTGATTGCCGGCGATTACCACTTCCGCGGTTTTGGCGTTCTCCAATGCCGCCTTGTAAAACCGCTCTTCATACACCGCGCTTCTGCGCGTGGGGTAGATATCCATTTTGTACCCGGGAATCACTTCAAACAATTTGATCTGCCCCGGCGTCAGCTTGTCGGCGTACTGCCGGTAATTTTCAGCAGTTATCGTGAACAAAACCTTGTCGTCCGGGAAGGGATCGGGGTGGTGGTCGCCTGGTTTAAATCCTTGGGGAACTGGAATCAGCTCGTTTTTCCACTCGGGAATGGTTCCCGCGGCGTTCCCGGCCCGAATGGCACCGACCGGAGTCAGCTCGGTACCGGACAGGCCGAGCTTGGCGATTTCGGCGCTGGACAGCGGTGCGGCCGTTGCGTCGGCCACGATGCCAAACAGCAGGATCCCCGCCGTCGTGAGAAGGCTGCGTACTTTGCGACCATTCTTGTTATCGTTGTGCTGTATGTCGAACATCGAGATTGTCCTCAAAAACGGTATTTGAATGCCAATGACAGGTTGTCCCGGTCGAAATAGGCGCCCGCCGCGTTGTCGCCCAGCCATTGTGAGTAGGCCAGCTCCAACGAAGTGCTGGACAGGTAGCTAAGTTCGACGCTTGCCCGGGCGATCTGCTGGCCCTTTTGCAGGCCTCCGCCGATACCTGCGGCCTGTGGCTGATAACCGTCTACGCCATGGATCCAGACCAGCGTGGGCCGCATGTCAAGGCTGGCGAAGATATCGTTGTATTCGAGCTGGGCCACCAATGCATATCCCCAGGAGAACGGAGTGACGGGCTGATCGAGGCCATCGGTTCCTTTGAAGTTTCCCTGGAACGCGGGACCGGAGCCGTGATACATGACGTCCGTAGGATCGCCGCCTTCAAGATCGTTTATCCATTGCGCATTGACGTTCAATATCATGCTGAGGGTATTGGCGCCCAGCAGTGTGGTTGCATCGGAATAGGTCAAGGCGCCGAGATAGGTCCAGAGGTCGTTGGTTTCGGTTCCGCAGCCGATGATGTTGCCGTCGGGTCCGGCCAATCCCGGGGGAAGCATGCCGAACGCGGTCTGTATGCCGCCCAGGCCAAACAGGTTTCCGCATTGTCTGACGTCGTGAAAATCGGGGCGGTAGTTCACTTCGGTCTGAAATGCGAGCCCCAGAGTTCCCGGTAACACGCCATTCAGCGACACGGCAAAAGTGTCGAGATCCTGCGCGAATTTCCAGCGGTACCCACCGAGTGTTACGGGCAGCAAGGAAAAGGGATCCGGAACATGATGGCTCTCGTCCACGGTCGGCGCTGGCATGAATGCATGGGAGCGAACCCAGTAAAAGCCCAGGTCCGCGTTGTCCAATCCACTGAGGATGCTGTGAACGGCGATGCCCCACTGGCCACCCTTGCTGGGGCGGTCGGTGCCGGTATAGGGAATGCCCGGAATTAACAGATCGGGTTTGTAGCCCTTGCCGTAGAGATCAAGCGGGCTGAAGAAGGTGCCGGTACTGAAGAACTCCGATCTGCGCCAGTTCCAGACGTAATAGGCTTCTACTGTCACATCGTCCGAGACACCAAACTGCCCATAGATCATCTCCTGGGGCATCAGGGTTTCCTTGATCTCAGTCCCCGGGGTCGTGGTCTTGCCAAAATCGACCGGGTTTTGCATCTGACTTATGCCGCCGCCCAGGATATCGCTTTCGCCCCAGTTGACGACCTGCTTGCCGATCCGGATATTCAACCGGTGGCCCCCGGGGTGCCAGCTGCCGTAGCCGAACAAATCGAGTACCCGGAATTTATTGCCCGCTGCGTTTTGTCCCGCATTGGAAATGCCGTCGAGTTGACCAGCCGGTGTCGGGCGGAAGCAGTTGTCACAGTCCTTGTGCATGATGGTGTAGTCGTAGGTATAGGACATGCGGGAGAAAAGACCGTAGTTGTCTTTCTTTACGCCCATGTCGGCCAACAACGACAACGGTGAGCTGTAGATATCGCCGCCATCGGGAAAAACCTGGGTATTCCCCGAACTAGAGATGAACGAACGTGTATCCGCGCCTTGCGTGCGCATCGCCGCGCTGGCAGTAACCGTGGTATCTATAAAGGCTTCGATCTCTCCAGATTTGAAAGTGAGTGCAGCAGCCGGTCCGCTGACCAGGCTGGCAACACACACCATGGCCTTGACCAGGATTCTTTCATGCGCCGAACCAGCCACCGATCGAACCCGGTAACTCGGCGTTCGGCAAGGTGACTCGGCTGAAGACCGTATCGATTGATACAAGGAACACCTCCTCTTGGTACTGGTTATTATCGTTTTGCGCCGACCATCAGGCCCCGCTCGCCACTGGGGCGTTCGGCCTTCCCGTACCCGCCAAAAGGCGTAAAGGTGCGGGAATAGAATCGCGTGTCTGTGTACCCAGTGTGGCGAAATCGATTATTGGTGGAAAAATGTTTCGCGCTCGTTTCCAACGCTAACACCTATATCCAGATAATTGCAACAGGGTTTGCGTTCGCGTTTGAGGTTGGGAAAGGCCGCATCAACACAGTCGGTAAAATCCCGAAAGAATATGTCAAGGAACGTCTCAGGAACCAAAGCGGCAGTTCCTGCAGCGCGTGGTGAGGCGCTGGCTTCCTATCGCGCTATTCTTCGCTCCGCGGGAGCTTGAGCCGGGTGCGCCATCGCATCCGCGCCGAGTTTTTGCAGTATGCACTCTCGGACCCAAAATGCGCATTGAGCCCGGCGCATCATTCTGTCTATGCCACGTCCGATCTGCCGTAGCTCAGGGTGCCAACTGGCGAATTGCCGCGCGCGTCGCGCCGAGCCGGTCCGAATCGTTGACCGGGCTCACCGCCAGCAGCGGCAGCCGCGCGCCTGCCGCGCGAAACATTGCGAGCTGCGAGCGGCACATCTGCGGCGAACCGTAGATGCAGATCTGGTTCACCATGTCTTCGCTGATGCAGGCCGCGGCGGCGCGGCGATCGCCGGTCTTCCAGGCGGCGGCGACCGCATCCATTTCGGCCTCGAAACCGCAGCGCCGCCATTGCAGTCGGTAGTTGGGCAGACGCGCGAAAAACGCCAGGTTGTGTTTGGCCGCCGAGATGGCGGCGCCGAGGTTGTTCGACATGAACGTAGGGATACTGAGGATGCAGTCCAGTTGCGCCGGATCGCGACCGACCGCGCCGGCACTGTCGCGCATCGCCTTCAGCAGTTGCTTGAGGTAATCCAGCGACGGCAAGAATGGCATCAGGCCATCGGCTACTTCGCCCGCCACCCGCGCGCTTTCCGCGGTGAGCCCGGCGACCAGCACCGGCACCGGCCAGGGGCAGGGACGGGATGCGAACAGCGGGTTGCGATCTTCGCCCGCCAGGATCCGTTTCACCTTGCTGGTGTAGTCGCGCAGGTAGTCCCGGGGATTGTTCATCTCGATGCCCTGGGCTTGCAGCAGTTGGCGGTGGCTCATGCCGAGCCCGAGCACCAATCTACCTTCCGACAGTTCGGCGATGGTGGCCGCGGTCATGGCGGCGAGGAAGGGGTGGCGGTAATAGATGTTGGCGATGTTGGTGCCTACCTGGATGCGTTGCGTGGTCGCCGCGATGCCCTGGGCGCACGCCAGCGCATCGCCGCGTCCCTCGTTGACCAGCACGGCGGCAAAACCCTGGTCCTCGGCCAGCTGGCCGATGGCGGCCAGCTCCCGGGGTGGTGCTTCGGTGGCGGTGGAAAGAACCAGGCCGAGTGCGGTGGCGCTCATGGGGAACTCCTCTGTGGTTTGTTATGAAGTTGGATCCGGTGCCGGTTCCGGCCATGGTCCGTCGGCCGCACCCGGACGTCAAACTTCGCCGTAGCGGGTTGCGTGGCCGAGCCAGCGCTGAATCAGCGGGGTGATCGTTTCCGGGTAGTCGGCCATCAGCGTTGCGGCGCTGCGCTGCACGCCGGCGAGCAGATCGGCGTCACGTTGCAAGTCGGCGATGCGCAGATTGATATCGCCGGTCTGACGGGTGCCCAGCACTTCGCCGGGGCCGCGCAATTGCAGGTCGCGCTCCGCGATCACGAAGCCGTCGTTGGTCTCGCGCAGAATGCGCAGGCGCTCGCGGGCATGCTGTGACAGCGGAGCGCCGTACAGCAGCACGCAGTGGCTCTCGGTCTCGCCACGACCGACGCGGCCGCGCAACTGATGGAGTTGCGCGAGGCCCAGACGCTCCGGATTTTCGATCACCATCAGGGTCGCTTTGGGCACATCGACGCCCACCTCGATCACCGTGGTCGCCACCAGCAGGTCGATATTTCCGGCCTTGAATGCGGCCATCGCGGCGGCCTTGTCGCCCGATTTCATGCGGCCGTGGACCAGCCCGATGCGCAAATCCGGCAGTGCCAGCGTGAGTTCGGCCGCGGCGGTTTCGGCGGCCTGGGCCTGAAGCACCTCGGAATCCTCGATCAGGGTGCAGACCCAGTAGGCCTGGCGCCCCGCGCGGCAGGCGCCGTGAATGCGCGCGATGACCTCGGCGCGACGACGGTTGGCGATGGCGACGGTATTGACGGGCTGTCGGCCGGGCGGCAGCTCGTCGATGACGGAATAGTCCAGATCGGCGTAGCCGATCATGGCGAGGGTGCGGGGAATGGGTGTCGCGGTCATGATGAGCTGGTGGGGCAGGGTTCCGGCGCAGCCTTTTTCGCGCAGGGAGAGGCGCTGATGGACGCCGAAGCGGTGCTGCTCGTCGATGATGGTGAGGCCGAGGCGGGCGAAGGTCACCTCGTCCTGGAACAGGGCATGGGTGCCGACGGCGAGCCGGGCGCTGCCGTCGGCGATGGCGGCCAGTTGCGCGGCGCGCGCGCGGCCCTTGAGCCTGCCGGTGAGCCAGGCGCTGTGGATGCCCAGCGGGCGCAGCCAGTGTTCGAGGGTATCGCGGTGCTGTTCGGCGAGGATCTCGGTGGGTGCCATCAAGGATGCCTGAAAGCCGGCACCCACCGCCTGCATCACCGCGTGGGCGGCAACGGCGGTCTTGCCGGAGCCGACATCGCCCTGCAGCAGGCGCAGCATGGGCACGGGCGCGGCGAGGTCGGCGGCGATCTCGCGGCACACGCGCTGCTGCGCGCCGGTGAGCGTAAACGGCAGGCTGTCGAGAAAGCGCTGCTCCAGCGCTCTGGGTGCTTTCAATATCGGCGCGCGCTGGCTGCGCACCCGCGCGCGCAACTCCTGCAAGCTCAGGTGATGGGCGAGCAGCTCCTCGAAGGCCAGCCGTCGCTGTGCCGGATGTTCGCCGCGCAGCAGCAGAACAAGGGGTGCGTCCGGAGGTGGCGCGTGCAGATAGTGCACGGCGTCGGCGAGCGGCGGGAGATCCGGGCGCACCGACGCCGGCAGCCAGTCGCGCAGCAGCGCGCGATGCGCATCGTCGTTCCCGCCGGCCAGGGCGAGCGCCTGGGTGATGAGTTGGCGCAATCGCGCCTGGGTGACGCCTTCGCCGGCCGGATAGACCGGGGTCAGCGATTGTTCCAGCGGCGCGGGCGCGGTGGCATCGAGCGCCTGGTATTCGGGGTGATACAGCTCCAGGCCCGCGGGGCCGAGTCGCACCTCGCCGTAGCAGCGCAGGCGGGTGCCGCGTGTCAGCGCATTGCGCTGACCCGCGGAGAAATGAAAAAAACGCAGCGTGACGACGCCGGAACGGTCGCCGAGCTTGCAGATCAGGCTGCGCCGCCGGCCCTGGACGACATCGGCACCCAGCACTTCGCCCTCGATCACCACCTCCGCGAGCGGCCGCAGCGCGGCGATGGGAGTGATGCGGGTGCGGTCGAGGTAACGGGTCGGCAGGTGGAACAGCAGATCCTGAACGCCGTGGATGCCGATCCGCGCCAGCCGGTCGCGCAGGTGCGTGCCCACGCCCCGCAAAACGGTGATCGGCAATCGATTCACGGTGGGGCCGAGTCGGCGGTCATGCGGCGACTGTATCAGCCCCGCACGGCGCCGTGCGGTCGGCTTTGTTCTGCCGGTGGGTGGATCCAGGCGGCGCTGGCCATCGGCACATGCGCCCCGTGTCCTATTTCGCCGATACCCCCGGGGCGCCCGAGGTTGCGGTTGCCTGTACCCCTGCCGGTGCAAGATCCGGATGCTCCGCCAGCAGCGTCTCGATCCGGTCCATGAGTGCGTTGCAGCGGCGGATCACCGCGCGGTAAACCTCCGGTTGCGCCATGTCGATACCGGCCCGCTTCAAGAGCGGATAGGGATGCTCGGAGCCGCCGGCCTTCAGGATTGCCAGATACGCCTCCCGCTCGGCCGCGCCGCCGTTGTGCACCTTTTCCATCAGGTCGTAGGCCGCAGCGAGCGAGGTCGCGTACTGGTAGACGTAGAACTCGGTATAGAAGTGGGGCACGTAGGCCCACTCGATCGCGTAGGTGTCGTCGACGGCCATCACGTCTTCCGCCTGGCCCAGATAGCGTTTGAGAATATCGCCGTAGATGCGGGTGAGTCTGTCGCCCGATAGCGCTCCACCCTGTTCGATTTCGCGATGGGCGGCCAGTTCGAATTCGGCAAACTGCGTCTGACGAAAAAACGTCCCGCGCAAGCCCTGGAGTTCCTGGAACAGATAAAACAATTCCTCGCGTGGGGTTTGCGCCGTCGTGTGCAAATGGTTGTAGAGCAGCACCTCGTTGGCGATGGAGGCGATCTCGGCGATGAAGGTGGGGTAGTCGGCTTTCGGAAAGGGTTGCGTGGTATTCGCCAGCAAGGAATGCATGGCGTGGCCCCACTCGTGGGCAAAGGTGGTGAGGGATTCGAAATCGTCGTTGTGGTTGAGCAGCAGATAGGGGTGGACGTCGTAGGCGGAACCCATCATGTAGGCGCCACTGCGCTTGCCTTCCGCGGGACGGACGTGCATCCAGTTGTGATCCAGCGCCTCGGCGAGGCGTTGTACATATTCCGGTCCCAGGGGCGTCACGGCGGCGCGCAACAGTGTGCGGGCGTTGGCAAGCGAATAGTTGCGCTGCTGGGGAACCGGGCTCGGATAGAGGTCGTAATAGTGCGGGTCCGCGATGCCCAGCACCCGCGCGTGGAGGCGCAGATAGCGGTGCAAGGTGCCCAGGTTGGCGTTCACTTCGCGCACCAGGGTTTCGTACACCGCGGGCGGGATGGCATCCGCGTCGAGCGCCTGCGCCAGGCTGGAATCGAAGCCGCGCATGCGGGCGGTAAAGGCGCTGGCCTTGATCTGTCCGGACAGCGTGGCCGCCAGGGTTTCCGCGTACTGTCCGTAGGCGCCGAAAAAGGCGTCGAACACCGCCTTGCGATCGGCGCGGTCGGGGTCCGTGCGGTATTGCGAATACGCACTGGCGCGGAGCGTTACGGATTTTCCGTCGGACAGGACGATGCTGGGCCAGGCGATTTCGGCGTTGGTGAGCACGGTGTAGGTGTTGGCAACCGCGCTCAGCGGATCGGCCGCCGCCGCCAGGATTTGCTCCTCGCGCGGCGCCAGGACGTGGGCGCCCTTGCGCAGCGTATCGCGGATCAGGAAGTCGTAATCCGCGAGCGCGGGTGTGGCGGCCAGCCAGGCCTCCAGGGTCTTGGCGCCGATGCCGATCAACTCCGGGTCCAGGAAGCTCAGCGCTTCGCCGTACTGGCTGTAGAGGGTCTGGGCGCGGGAGACACGCTCGTTGGCCGCCGCGTCGCGCAGATCGGTGTCGCGGTCCAGATAGGCATAACTGAACAGCCGCATCAGCTCACGATAGGTGGCATGCATGCGGTTCAGACAGTCGGTGAGCACGGCGGCGCCTTCGGCGAGGCGACCCCGACAGGCGGCGATTCCGGCGAACTGCGGCTCGATGGCGCCAAAGGCGGTTTCCCAGGCACCCAGGTCGGGGTAGAGATCGCCCAGATTCCAGACTTCGGCATTCAAGGTACTTTCCGGCGTTACGCTCGTGGCTTTTGCATCGGCCGAGCTTGCGTTGAGGGTGGTGGCAAGGGCCATCGCGACCAGGGTCGCGGTAACTGTCGCGGTAACTGTCTCGGTAACTCTCGCGGTAAGTAGTGGGCGCAAATACATCGGTTAGTCCTGTGGGGTCAGTCCTGTGGAGGTTGTTCCGGTGACGATGGTTCGCGGTGGGCGACATCGCGGGCGGTGGCCAGGGTGTCCTCGGTGTCGATGCCGGTAACCGTGCAGTCGAGGCGGCCGTCGCGCAAGCGCACGCCGATCTCCGCGCCGATCCGGGTGGCGCTCACCCGACCGACGTTGCGGCCGCCCCGGTCGAGGACGATGGCGTAACCGCGCTCGAGGGTATTCAGCGGGCTGACGGCGTGCAGCACGGCGGCGCGCGCCTCCAGATGCTCGCGGGTCTGGGCGAGCCGCTGGCGCATGTGCTGATGCAGGCCCGCGCCCAATTGTTCGACCCGCATGCGCATCTGCACCAGCCGCTGGCGCGGATCGCGGCGTTCCCGCCGTGCGTCCAGGTGGCGCAGCCGCGCAGTGTCTGTCGCCAGGCGCGCGCGCATGGCGCCGACGAGACGGATTTCCAGATGATCCAGATGCTGCGCCTGTCGTTCGAGGCGCTCGCGGGGATGGCGCAGGCGGCGGCGCAGCGCGTCCAGGTGCACTTTCAGGCGCTGCAATCGCGTGCCGAGGCCGCGCTCCAGCCGGCGCTGATAGCCGGCCAGCGTCGCCAGCAGTTCGTTTTGATCGGGGCTGGCCAGCTCGGCGGCCGCCGAGGGTGTCGGAGCGCGGAGATCGGCGGCGAAATCGGCAATGGTCACATCGGTTTCGTGCCCCACGCCGCAGATGACGGGAAGGGTGCTCGCCGCCACGGCGCGCGCCACGGCCTCTTCGTTGAAGGGCCACAGATCCTCCAGCGAGCCGCCGCCGCGGGTGAGGATCAACAGGTCGCAGGCACCGTGGCGATTGGCAAAGTCGAGTGCGGCGACGATGGCCGGTGCGGCGTCGCCGCCCTGCACGGGCGTCGGGTAGATCAGTACCGGCAGCGCCGGAAAGCGCCGCCGCAGCACGCGCAGTACATCCTGGATGGCCGCGCCGCTCGGCGATGTCACCACGCCCAGACAGCGCGGCAGCGTCGGCAGGGCGCGCTTGCGCGCGGCGTCGAACAATCCCTCCGCGGCCAGGCGGGCCTTGAGTTCGTCGAAGCGGCGTTGCAGCAGACCCTGGCCTGCCGGCTCCATGTGATCGACGATCAGTTGATAGTCGCCGCGCGGCTCGTACAGGCCGATGCGTCCACGCACCAGAACTTGCTGACCGGACACGGGGCGCAGGTTGAGCAGCCGGTTGCGGGTGCGAAACATGGCTGCCCGCACCTGCGCCTGCTCGTCCTTGAGGGTGAAATACCAGTGCCCGGATGCCGGGCAGGAAAAATTGGTGAGTTCGCCTTCTACCCAGAGCAGCGGCAGATGGGTTTCGAGCAACTGGCGCGCGCGGCGGTTGAGCGCCGAGACGCTGAGTACCTGGCGCGCGGTAGCGGTGAATTCGACGGGGTCGGGGAGTTCGGCCATCGCGGCATTGTACCCTCCGCGTCCGCGGCCCTGTCCCGGCGGTTTCGGTTTACCGGCTGCCGGGGCGCCGATATAATCGGGCGCCTTCCGGGACCGGCCCGCCGGCACAGGCCATGCTCAGAATCGATCAGGAAGCCCTCACCTTCGACGATGTCTTGCTGCTGCCGGGCTATTCCGATGTGATGCCGCGCGACGTCAGTCTGCATACCCGCCTCACCCGCTCCATCAAGCTCAATATTCCGCTGGTATCCGCCGCCATGGACACCGTCACCGAGGCGCGGCTGGCGATTGCCCTGGCCCAGGAAGGCGGCATCGGGATCATCCACAAGAGCATGGGCATCGAGCAGCAGGCAGCGGAAGTGCGCGCCGTGAAGAAGTTCGAGAGCGGGGTCGTCAAGGATCCGATCACCATCGAAGCCGATACCCCGATTCGCGATCTGCTCGCGCTCACCCGGGAGCACAATATCTCCGGCGTGCCCGTGTTGCGCGGTGGCGATCTGGTGGGCATCGTCACCCGGCGCGACGTGCGCTTTGAAACCAACCCCGATGCGCCGGTTGCCGCCGTGATGACGCCCCGCGAGCGCCTGGTGACGGTGCGCGAAGGGGCGAGCCCGGAGGAAGTCAAGCGGCTGCTGCACACGCACCGCATCGAGAAGGTGCTGGTGGTGAACGAGCGCTTCGAGCTGCGCGGTCTGGTGACCGTCAAGGACATCGACAAGGCCGAGCGCTATCCGGATTCCTGCAAGGATGAGTTCGGCCGTCTGCGCGTGGGCGCTTCGGTCGGTACCGGTCCCGAGACCGACGAGCGTGTCGAGGCGCTGGTGGCGGCGGGAGTCGACGTGCTGGTGGTGGATACCGCCCACGGCCATTCGAGCGGCGTACTGGCCCGCGTCGACTGGATCAAGCGCCGGTTTCCGGCGGTCCAGGTGATCGGTGGCAATATCGCGACCGGCGCAGCGGCCCTGGCCCTGGTCGAAGCGGGCGCCGATGCCGTCAAGGTGGGGATCGGGCCCGGCTCGATCTGTACCACCCGGGTGGTCACCGGCGTCGGCGTGCCCCAGATCAGCGCCATTGCCAACGTGGTGAAGGCGTTGGAGCACCTCGAAATTCCGGTTATCGCCGACGGCGGGATACGCTTTTCCGGCGATATCGCCAAAGCCATCGCCGCCGGCGCCGACGTGGTCATGGTAGGCTCGCTGCTCGCCGGTACCGAGGAAGCGCCCGGCGAGATCGAGCTGTATCAGGGCCGTACCTACAAGGCCTATCGCGGCATGGGATCCATCGGCGCCATGGCGCAGACCCAGGGTTCGAGCGATCGCTATTTTCAGGATGTCCGCGTCGGTGCCGACAAGCTGGTGCCGGAAGGCATCGAGGGCCGGGTTCCCTACAAGGGGCCGGTATCCACCATCATTCATCAACTGATGGGCGGTCTGCGCTCGGCCATGGGTTACACCGGCTGTCGCGACATCGAGCTGTTGCGCAACAAACCGCGGTTTGTGCGCATCACCGGCGCCGGCATGCAGGAGAGCCACGTCCACGACGTGGGAATCACCAAGGAAACCCCCAATTATCCGGTCGGTGGCCGCTGACCCCGGGCCGCCGGCCGCCGCCATTGCGCCGGCTGCGCCGGTGAGAGAACTGTGATGACCACCGACCTGCATGCCGCCCGTATCCTGATTCTGGATTTTGGCTCCCAATACACCCAATTGATCGCGCGCCGGGTGCGCGAGATCGGCGTCTATTCCGAAATCCGTCCCTACGATGTCCCGGTCGCCGAACTGCGCGCGCTGCGTCCCCATGGCGTGATCCTGTCGGGCGGGCCGGAGTCGGTCACCGCCGCGCAGGCGCCGCGGGTGCCGGCCGCGGTGTTCGAACTGGGCGTACCGGTGCTCGGCATCTGCTACGGCATGCAGGGCATGGCCGCGCATTTCGGCGGGCGCGTGGAGAGCTCCGGGCAGCGCGAGTTCGGCTATGCCCAGGTCGCCGTGCGCAACGCCGATCCCCTGTTGCACGACATCAAGGATCATGTCGACCCGGTGACCGGGGATGCCCTCCTCGACGTGTGGATGAGCCACGGCGACCAGGTCGTGGCACTACCCGAGGGCTTCGAGGTGATGGCGTCCACGCCGTCCTGTCGGATCGCCGGCCTGTACCACCGTGACCGGCCCTTTTTCGGTCTTCAGTTTCACCCGGAAGTGACGCACACGACGCAGGGCGGACGCATCTTCGAGCACTTCGTGCGCGCGATCTGCGGTTGCGAAGCGCTCTGGACCCCGGCCAATATCGCCGACGATGCCGTGGGCCGGGCGCAGGCGCTGGTGGGTGACGACGAGGTGCTGCTCGGCCTCTCCGGCGGTGTGGATTCCTCGGTGGTGGCGGCCCTGCTGCACCGCGCCATCGGCTCCCGGCTCACCTGCGTGTTTGTCGACAACGGGCTGCTGCGCAAGGGCGAGGGCCATCAGGTCATGGATACCTTTGCCCGCAACATGGGCGTGAAGGTGATCCGTGCCGATGCGGAAGACCTGTTTCTGGAGCGCCTGCGCGGCGTCGTCGATCCGGAAGCCAAGCGCAAGATCATCGGCGCGGCCTTCATCGACGTGTTCGAGCGCGAAGCCGCGCGTCTGCCCCAGGTCAAATGGCTGGCCCAGGGCACGATTTATCCCGACGTCATCGAATCCGCCGCGGCCGGCACCGGCAAGGCCCATGTGATCAAGTCGCACCACAATGTCGGCGGTCTTCCGGGCACCATGAAATTGCAGCTCATCGAGCCGCTGCGGGAACTGTTCAAGGACGAAGTCCGGCGCGTCGGACTGGAACTCGGCCTGCCGCGCGACATGGTCTACCGGCACCCCTTTCCCGGACCGGGTCTCGGGGTGCGGATCCTGGGCGAAGTGAAACACGAACATGCCGTGGTGCTGCGCGAAGCCGATGCGATCTTTATCGAGGAACTGCGCGCGGCGGATCTGTACGAAAAAGTCAGCCAGGCCTTCGCCGTCTTTCTGCCGGTGAAATCCGTCGGCGTGGTCGGCGATGCGCGCCGCTATGAACCCGTGATCGCCCTGCGCGCCGTCGAGACCATCGACTTCATGACCGCGCGCTGGGCCCATCTCCCCTACGCATTCCTGGAGCGGGTATCCAGCCGCATCATCAACGAAATCGCCGGTATATCGCGGGTGGTTTACGACATTTCCGGCAAGCCGCCGGCGACCATCGAGTGGGAGTGAGTTTTATTTTATTTAATTTATCGTAGCATAGCTACGATAAAATATAATAATTCAAGTTGACGCGCCTTATTAAAGGGTGTATTAATCGTAGTATGGCTACGATTAAAGAAAGTAAACTAAAGAATCTCTACACCCGGTTGAAGGCGGGAGAGCCGCTGACCTCGGAAGATTTGGCTGCGTTGAGTATCTCCGCCGACCTGGCCGTCCACTATGTCCGGGCGGGTTGGCTCACGCGTCTTGCGCGCGGCGTGTACTGTCGCCCGAACGACACGCTGGCCCTGTATCCCAGCCTACTACTGCTGCAACGTAAACTGGATGGTCTGCACGTGGGCGGCAAGTCGGCGCTCAACTGGTACGGCTTGCGCCAGTACGTTTCGCAACAACCGGTATTGCAGCTGTACGGCTGGGTGTCTGGCCACCTGCCAGAGTGGTTTATGGAGCGCTTTCCAGCCGAGTACCATCGCAAGCGCTTGTTCGACGAACGTCCCGAGGCTTTGCTGCATGTTGGCCCGTTCGAGAAGCGTGATGGGGCGCCGCAGGTTGCGTCGCCGGAAAGGGCGCTGCTGGAGCTGTTGAGTGAAGTCGGCGTGCGCCAGCCGCTGCAAGAAGCCCGGGAGCTCGTCGAGAGCACCTACAGCCTGCGCGCTGACGTGCTGAGTGAACTGTTGCAGCGCTGCACGAGTGTCAAGACGGTGAGGTTGTGCCTCCAGCTAGGCCGCGAAGGGGCACTGCCGTGGGTCGACAAACTCAACCCGGACAAACTGCCTACCGGCAGTGATCGGCCCTGGGTCTCGAAATCGGGCGGCGGCCTGCTGGTGCTCAAGCCATGAATCCGGATTATCTTGATACCGCGCGTCTACTGACGCAAGTTGCTCCCCTGATATTCGTGGATGACACCTTTGCACTGAAGGGCGGTACGGCGATTAACCTCTTCGTGCGTGACATGCCGCGCCTCTCGGTGGATCTCGACCTGATATTTCCGGACCATACGCTGCCACGTGAGCAGGCACTGGCACGGATCAACGATGCCATCCACCAGGCGGCCAAGCGTTTGAACAAACGGGGGTTCCAAACGCACGCACCGGCGGCCGAGGCGGGAGAGACCAGGCTGCTGGTGCGTCGCGGCAGGACCGAAGTCAAGATCGAGGTCAACTTCGTACTGCGCGGGACCGTACAGCCGGTGCGCCGCGTATCTATCACGCCTGTTGCCCGCGATATACTGATGGCCGATTTGGATATCCCGGTGGCGTCGCTGGAAGACCTCTACGGCCGTAAGCTGGTTGCCGCACTGGATCGCCAGCATCCGCGCGACCTGTTCGACGTGAGGCAGCTCTTCAAGCATGAGGGCATTACCCACGGCATTCGCCGTGCCTTCGTCGTCTACCTCGCCAGTCACAATCGTCCGGTACACGAAGTGCTATTCCCGCAACTAAGGGACATCCGGCATGACTAAGCGCACAACTTCGAGGGCATGACGGCCGAACCAGTACCGCTCGACGCCGCTTGCAACGCGGGAGCGCCTGGTGTGCGAACTTCAGGAAGGACTGGATGACAACGAACGGCGATTCCTGCTTTCGCTGGTTGCAGGTGAACCCGATTGGTCGCTAATGGGTATTGTCCATCTTGAGCAGCTGCCGGGTCTCCGTTGGAAACTGCACAATCTGGCGCAGTTGCGGAAGGTCAATGAGAAAAAGTTTGCCGAGCAGGCCGATGTGCTGGCCACCCGGCTGGCTGCTATTGAGTCAGGCGCGAGTGTGCCGATGGCTTCGGGGAAGGAGTGAGCGTGAATGTCCTTGCGTCCTCTCTATCGAATAATTTGAAAAGCACAATTCGCCATCGCTAGTGAATTAAAGAAAAATTTTTTAAGGATTTTCTGAGCATGGTATTTTGCATGGCATCACCGTTTAGAAGGAAAATAAGCCATTGAATATAAAAGATAAAAAAGGCTTGTTTACAATCGAGTGGGAGTGACGGGCTGGGGCTTCAAGATCCCGCAGTCAGGCGATAGGCTGTATGAAAACACAGTCTCGCAAGGACGCGGATCATGCCCTTGATCAAGAGCGCAGGGCATACCCATACAACGGCCTGTACCGGCGCGGTCACCCTGATCCTCGAAGGCGTGCGTGTCGATCATCCCAATGGAACAGCCCGGTTCCGGTGGGTGAAGGCGCCTACCAGCACTTAACTGACCCAACTGGCACACACCGTCGCCCGCCGTGTGGGACGCTATCTGGAACCGCAAGGCCTGCTGGAACGGGAGGCCGAAAACAGCTGCCTCGTCGGGAATGCGGTGGACGATGACCCCATGGCGCGGCGGTTGGGTCATTCCATCACCTACCGCATCGCCGTGGGGCCGCAGGCGGGGCGCAAGGTGTTCACCCTGCAAACGTTGCCCGCCTGTGATCCGGAAGATCAATTCGGTGACACGCTGGGCAAGGTCAAGGTGGCCGGCTTCAGTCTGCACGCCGGTATGGCGGCGCGCGCGGATGAACAACGCAAGAAGCTGGAACGGCTGTGTCGGCACATCAGCCGACCGGCGGTGTCAGAGAGGTGGCTGTCGCTCACCGCGAATGACAATGTCCGCGATCAGCTGAAGGCGCCTTGCAAGGACGGCACGACGCATGTGATCTTCGAGCCGTTCGACTTCATCGCCCGGTTGGCGACCCTGGTGCTCAGGCCCAGGGTGAACTTGACAAGATTCCATGGTGTATTTGCCCCCAACAGCAAACACCGTGCGCTGGTGACGCCGACAAAACGGGGTAAGGGCACCAAACACAATGTCACCGACGAGTGGCCGGACCTCTGCCGAACACCGGGCATCAATGACGTGGAGGGTGTTTATTCTGCCTATACTGCTCATGTTTTTCGGATTCCTGCCGATAATTTGAAAGTGGAAGACCGTTTTTGCGCCTGGGAATCAGGGATGCAAATGCCAATACCGTGGCCGAAAGTCATTCCGATTATCGGATTGGGACTTACATAAATGAATGACACTTTTCCCAATTTCGGTTGCCAAACGATTTGTGTGAGAGTGGCAATCGGAGCGAGTTATGAAACGCGATCTGAAAGCACTCCAACAGCGACGGCTACGGGCAGCGCGCATGCTGGAGAAGGGGATGTCCGAGGCCGAGGTCGCCCGGGAACTGGGCGTCAGTCGCCAGTCGGTGAATACATGGGCATCGCTGCTCGCCGAAGGGGAAAAAGAGGCCCTGAAGTCCAGACCGCTGGGCCGACCGGGCAGCTTCGACGCCGCGGCCCGGCGCCAGCTGGCCGGATGGCTCAAACGCGGCGCTTGCGCGGCAGGTTTTCCCACCGAGCTATGGACCCTGCCCCGGGTGCGATCATTGATTGCCAGCGAGTTTGGACTCCAATACAGCGAAGTGCATGTATGGCGGCTGCTGCGGGAGATGGGCTTCAGCTGTCAGCGAGCGACGGGGCGCGCCATCCAACGCGACGAGCAGGCGATTCGGCAGTGGAAGCACTGCCAATGGCCGGAGCTAAAAATAACGCCGAAAAACGCGGCCAAACCATAATCTTTGTCTACGAGCCCGGTCTCTCCGAACGCCCCACGAGGGTATGCACCTGGGCGCCACACGGGCAAACCCCGGTGCTGCAATACAGCTTCTCCTGGCGTCAACTCTCGGCCATCGCCGGTGTCACCTTCTGGCAGTTTTACTTCCGGCTGTTTCCGGGCACGATCAAAGGACCGCAGATCGTGGCACTTCTTCAGGCCCTGCGGCGCCAGATCCAGGGGCCTTTGCTCATCATTTGGGATGGTCTGCGGGCGCATCGAAGCAAGCTCGTGCGCCGGTATGTGGAAGGTGACGGCGTGGATATCCAGTTGGCGTTTCTGCCGGCCTATGCGCCCGAGCTCAACCCGGTGGAATACCTGTGGGGCTATCTGAAGACCCATGAGATCGGCAACCTCTGCGCCAGCACCCTGCATCAGGTCAGGGACTTTGCCAGACGACGGTTGCGTTCCATGCAGCGCCGCCCAACGTTGGTCGGCGCTTTCCGGGAACAGGCCGAGTTGCCATTGTGAATATGTCATGTATTTATGTAAGTCTCAATAATTCATGAAAACAGGGGGTAATGATGCGACGCATTAATGGCCTCCGTCAGGCGGCATACACGCTAATCGAGCTGCTGATCATGCTCGCAGTCTTGGGGGCACTGGCCGCGATCGCCCTTCCCAGTTATCAGGCTTACATCGAGCGAGCCAAGCGAAGCCAGGCGGTGGCGGACATCTCCGAGCTGTCCATGGCCATCGAGCGCTTCCATACTCATAACGGCACTTTCCCAGCCAGTCTTGCCGCATTGGGCGGGAGCCTGCCGGTCAACGACCCGTGGGGAAACCCCTATCAGTACCTGGGGATCGAGGTTGTCCCTCCCCCCAATACCGGCGCAGTCCGGCGCGACAAGAACCTGAATCCCCTGAACAGTGACTATGACCTGTACAGCAAGGGGCCGGATGGGCAGACCCAGCAGCAGCTCACCGCCTCAAACGCACGGGACGATATTGTCCGTGCCGGCAACGGCAGTTTCATTGGCGTGGCTTCGGAGCACTGAGCCTTGCTGCGCCCGTACCTGAACAGCATCGTCGGGCGCCGACTGTTCCTGCTTTTCTTGCTGGCGGCACTCCTGCCGATGGGGGGGCTCGCGGTCTATGCCTATGTCCGCGTCAGCGACATGCTGGTGGAGGTCAACGATCACCGTCTGCAACAGGACAGCAAGGCACTCGGCATGAGCGTGATTCAGGAGCTGAACTGGCGCGCCCAGGTTCTCAAGCGCGAGGCGATGCACATCACCGGTAGCGGTGATCTGTCCGAGGTGACGCCAGAAGGATTTCTAAGCCTGACATTCCGGCCCGGCGTCGCCGACCTCACAACCGACCAGACGCGCCATCTTGCGTACGGCAAGATCGCACTCAGCCTGGCCTTGGGAGATGACGCCGGCATGTTGCTGCGCCCCGAGTTGTCCGACCGCATCTTGTTCGCACGCATGGACATGCCGGGCATATGGCGTAACGATCAGGTGCCGGAGCGCTATTGCATTCTGGACGCGGAGTACCGGACGCTTTACTGCACACCGAATTTTCAGGCGCCAGCGCCGACGGCATGGCCGAATGCCCTGTCTCGACAAAACATCGGCAGTTTCACCTGGCGTATCGGCAATGAAGCGTTTATTGGTGGTTTCTGGCGGGCTCGCCTGCAGGCTCTCTATGCCCATCCCGGCCTGGTCTTCATGGTGGCCGTGCCGAAGCAATCCCTTCTGCACAGTCTGAGGCAATTTAGTCTGGCCTTCTTCGCTACTGCGACTCTGGCCTTTGGCCTGGCGTTGCTGCTGGCATTGAGCCAGATCCGGCGGCAACTGCGTCCGCTGGAACGGCTGATCGAAGGCACCCGCGCCCTGGCGGCAGGCGATTTCTCGGCGCGGGTCGCCGTATCCAACGACGACGAACTGGGCAGCGTTGCGCAATCCTTCAACCACATGTCAGACACACTGCGGCACAAGTTCCACATGCTGCAAATGCTGGCGGAACTGGACCGGGCCATCCTTAACGCCTCGGAGATGGAGTACGTCATTCAGTCGGTGTTGAGCCGCATCCACCAGGCAATTTCATGCGACTGCGCAGGGATCATGCGTCTCGATGACCACGGCGGCGGCACACTCCAGAGTGCATGCGGCCCACACGAACGGGTCGGCAAGGGTTGGAGCTGCCAGGACGTCACCCCCTTGCTTCCGGGAAACGTGGAGCAGTCATGGTACAGACTGGAATGGGGCGATAATCGCCCGGAATGCCTGCGGCACCTGTCTGACCGGCGCCTTGAACAGGCCCTGATCTTTCCGGTTCGGGTCAACGAACGCATCGACAGTCTGCTGATCCTGGCCTACGCGCACCGCATCGGTGATCTCGACGAGATCGTCGAGGCCAGCCACACCCTGACTGACCGGTTGGCCGTGGCCGCATCGAACATTGCGTGGGAAGAAAAGCTCTACCATCAGGGCCACTACGACGCTCTGACCGAGCTGCCCAATCGGGTGTTGCTTCGGGACCGCGTCGAGCAAGCCTTGATCCGTGCCGATCGCGAGCGCACTTCGGTGGCCGTGATGCTCGTGGACCTGGACAACTTCAAGCAGATCAACGACAGCCTCGGACACTCGGCAGGCGACGAATTGCTCGTGGAATGCGCCCGCCGACTCAAAGCGGCCACCCGGCAAAGCGACACCACTGCACGCCTGGGCGGCGACGAATTCGTGGTGCTGCTGCCCGATTTGCCGCGAGGACGCGAATCGACGTTCCCGGATGCACTGGCGCGCAAATTCAATGATGTGCTGGCCGAGCCCATGACCATTGCCGAACGCAGGGTGACCTCGGTAGCCAGCATCGGCATTGCCCTCTATCCGGAGAACGCATCGAGCTTCGAGGACTTGCTGAAAATGGCCGATGCCGCCATGTATGAGTCGAAGCGCCAGCAACCCGGCAGCTTCTGCTTCTATTCCAGCAACTTGAACGCCGAACTACTGGCGCGCTTCGAGCTGATCCAGGATCTGCGCGAGGCCGTCGACAAGGACGAACTGTTGCTCCATTACCAGCCCAAGGTCTCGACGATCACCGGATGCATCGTGGGGGCGGAGGCTCTCGTACGCTGGAACTCGCCGAAGCGCGGCCTAGTGCCGCCCGGCCGGTTCGTGTCGCTGCTCGACGAGATCGGACTGGGGAACTGGCTCGGCGGGTGGGTGATGGAGCAGGCCTGCGCCCAGATGGTCGAATGGGATCGCCAGGGGCTGGCGCCCATCCCGGTGTCGGTGAATCTCTCCCCGCTGAATTTCCTGGAAGGAGATCTGATCGCCAGGATCGATAATATCCTCGCCCGGCACAGTCTCGACCCGCGCCGCCTGGAACTGGAAATCCTCGAAGCCACGGCGGCCAATGAATCGCCAGAAATACACGCCACCCTTCTCCGGTTGCGTGCGATGGGCATCAGCATCGCCCTGGACGACTTCGGCACAGGCTACTCGTCGCTGGCCTATCTGACCCAATTGCCGGCCAATGTACTCAAGCTGGATCGAGCCTTCATTCGCAACCTGACCACCGATTCGCGACAGCAGTCCATCGTCGAGAGAATCATCGCCCTGGCCCGTGCATTGGATTTTCAGGTTGTCGCGGAGGGGGTAGAGGAAGAAGACCAGAAGACACTGCTTTCCACCATGGGCTGCCACCTGATTCAGGGGTACCTGATCAGTCGGGCCGTACCCGCCCGTGAATTCGCCTTCCTGTTGCGCGCCAATGGACCACGTGACCTCTTGTGATGAGAAGCGGGGCTCACCTGCGTGTTTGTCGACAACGGGCTGCTGCGCAAGGGCGAGGGCCATCAGGTCATGGTAAGCGATCAGCCAACCACCCCCTGTTCAGCTTAGTAGTTTGCCCGGAGGAATATACCCCGGGGGTTCCATCAACCGCTGGATACCTTGGTCTTGGCGATGCCAGTGTCGTGGAAGGGGACTTTGCAGCAGTATGCCGGCCGGCTGCACCGCGAACACGCCAGCAAGACCGACGTGCGGATCGTCGATTTTGTGGACACGGGCCACCCGGCACTGGCGCGCATGTGGGACAAGCGCCGACGCGGATACCAGGCCATGGGATATCGAATCGGCGAATGAATGCCATCGATCGGATCGCATGGCCTACACAGAAAGTGAATCGTGATGAGTGAATACCAGTACTACGAATTCATCGCCATCGACACGCCACTGACCCCGAAGCAGATGGCGGAACTGCGTGCACGCTCGTCTCGCGCCAGCATTACCCCGACCAGTTTCGTCAATGATTACCAATGGGGCAATCTCAAGGGCGATCCGGTCGACTGGATGCGGCGCTACTTTGATGCTCACATCTATGTGGCTAACTGGTGTACTTGCCTTCTGTACCTGCGCGTGCCGAAAAGCGCGCTCGACGCCGAGACCTTCCGCGCCTTCAAAACCAAAGCCACTTTTTCGGTTACGCAGACGAAGACGCATTGGCTGCTCGGATGGGAGCTGAATGAGAGCGATGACTACGATCGCTTTGCCGAAGAAGATGGGCGAGGCTGGATGGGCAGGCTGGTGCCATTGCGCGACGAACTGCTACGTGGCGACATACGTCCGCTGTATCTCGGCTGGCTGGCCGGCGTGAGTGCTGGCGAGGTTGACGAACAGGCCATTGAGCCCCAACCGCCGCCCGGACTTTCCCGGCTGACCGCTGCCCAGCAATCGCTGGCGGAATTTCTGGAAATCGATGGGGATCTGCTGGCTGCCGCCGGACTCTCCGACGGGCAAGGTTCAAAACCCGACAGTGAGCGCGACGCGGAACAGGATGTCTGGATCGCCGCGCTTCCCGCGGCAGAGAAAACCGCGACGCTCAAACTGCTGCTGACCGGTCATGCTCAGCAGGCCGAGCGTGAGCTGAAACACCGTTTTCTGGCCTGGCAGCGCGAACAACGGTCGGAAGCAAAACAGGAAGCGGGGCGGCGTACGGTCGCGGAACTTCATAAACTGTCGGTATCCGTTGCTGAAACGAGAAAAGGGCGGGAAGCAGAACAGCGCAAAAAGGCCGAGGCCGAGCGGCAAGCCCGGCGGGAAGCTTACCTGCGCACTCTGTCCTCCAACTTCGAGCAGTGCTGGCAGGCTGCCGACAAACTGGCCGAACGTGGCATCGCGTCAGCCTACGACGAGGTCAAGCGCGCGCTCGTCGATCTGTCCGAAGCCCATGCGCTGTGCGCGACCCGCGCCGACTTCGAACAAGAACTGGCTCAGTTCATAGCCCGGCATGGAAAACGCGGCGCTCTGGTTCGACGCCTTGCCGATGCGGGTCTCTGGAAGAAATCCTCACAATGAAGAAAACGAAAGCGAAAAAGACGACGAAGTTCACCGCGAAACACCTGGATGAACTTATCGAGGAGGCGACTACGGACGCCTACAATGAATCAGAGCAGGCTGGCGGATTCTTTGCCATGATCGAAGAGAATCTCTCCCTGCCATTCACGACCCGGGTGCTTGGGCAGGACGTGACGGTGGCCAGGATCGATATCACCGGCCGCGATCAAATCGTCGCGATATGCATGCGCGAAAAATCAACTCAAGCCATCCCGATCCTCGATCTGCCGATTCCCGATCCGCCGCCAGAAGGGAAGGAATGGATCGAAGCTTACCGCCGCTGGTGCGGGAATTGATGGAAGTGGTCGGTCGTTCAGTACGTCAGCCGATGGCCAGCTTGACCGGCTTGCCGGTCGCCCGAGTCTTCCCCCGAAAGCAGTGCAGGACGTACACGGCTTCGTCAAACTTGGCGACACGCATCAACCGATAGATGCCGCGTGATGCCGCGCGGCACCGATTCATCGATGCTCAGTGCCCGGCCTTGAGCTTCTCCCAGTACTCCTGATAGATCAGCAACGCCTCGTCGCCGACGTCCTCCTGAAATTCGGCGTTGCGCAAATCCTCGGGCTGGGGATGGATGGTGCGGTTGCCGGCGACCTCGGGGTCGAGCAGCTTGCGCGCCTCCAGGTTGGGGGTGGCGTAGCCGATCGCGGCGCTGATCTGGGCCGCGATTTCCGGGCGCAGCACGAAGTCGATGAAACGGTGCGCAGCCTCCGGGTTGCGGGCGTTGCGGGGGATCACGAAGCTGTCCATCCAGATGGCGGCGCCCTCGGCGGGATAGACGTAGGTCAGCGTGGGCAGGTCCTCGCGGCCGGTGGCCGCCTCGCCGTTCCAGATCATGCCGATGTCGGTTTCGCCCTCCAGGTAGGGCATCCGCGGAGCATCGGAATTGAAGGTGCGGACGCTGGGCATCAGCTCGACCAGCTTGTGGTAGGCGGCCTCGATCTCGGCCCGGTCCCTGGTGTTGGCGGAGTGGCCCAGCACCCGCAGGCCGACGTGGAAGACTTCGCGCGGGTCGTTGGTCAGCATCACCCGCCCGCGGAATTCCTGCCGCCACAGGTCGGCCCAGCGGGTGACGCCGGCGGGGTCCACCGCCGCCGCGTTCACCCCGATCCCGGTGGTGCCCCACAGGTAGGGGATGCTGAAGGAATTGCCCGGATCGAACGCCTGATCGCGCAGTTTGGGATCGAGCCGGTCGAGGCCGTGCAACTTGCCGTGGTCGATGGGCGCGAGCAGCCCTTCGCGGCCCATCTTGCTCACATAGTAGGTGGAGGGCACCGCCAGATCGTACTGGCTGCTGTCATCGAGCAGCTTCAGCCGCGCGTAGAGCGCCTCGTTGCTGTCGTAGGTGGTGTAGATCACCTGGATGCCGGTCTCCTCCTCGAACCGGTCGAGCACCTCCTGGGGCATGTACTCCGACCAGTTGTAGAACTGAAGCACTTGGTCGGTCTCTCGTTTTCCACAGCCGGTGATGGCCAGTGCCAGCAGGCTGGCGAGCAGCAGTCGTTTCATCGGGTTCCCCTCCTCAGCAACAGTTGTGACAATCCCAGCGCCCCCAGCGACAGCGCCAGCAGCAGGGTGCCCAGCGCGTTCACTTCCGGCTTCAGGCCGATGCGCACCATCGAGTAGATGCGCAGTGGCAGCACTTCGTAGCTCGGGCCGCCCACGAAGGTGCTGACCACCACGTCGTCGAGCGACAGCGTGAAGCCGAGCAGCCAGCCCGCCACCAGCGCCGGCAGGATTGCCGGCAGCAGCACCGTGCGCAGCGCGGCGAACTCGCCGGCGCCCAGATCCCGGGCCGCCTCCAGCAGGTGGCCGTCGAAGCCCGTGAGCCGCGCCAGTACCGTGATCACCACGAAGGGCAGGCAGAACGTGAGATGCCCGATCAGCAGCGACACGAAGCCGAGCTGCACGCCCACCAGCAGGAACAGTGCCAGCAGCGAGATGGCCAGCACGATCTCCGGGCTCATCATGACAACGAACAGCAGGCCGCGCATCAGCCCCCGGCCGCGGAACCGGTAGCGGTGCAGCGCGAAGGCGGTGAGGGCGCCGATGGCGGTCGCCAGGCTGGCCGCGGCGCAGGCCAGCCCCAGGGAGTTCCACAGCGCCTGCATCATGGCGGCGTCGGCGAACAGCGCCCGGTACCAGCGCAGGCTCCAGCCGCCCCAGCGGTAGGGCGTGCGGGCGTCGTTGAAGGAATACAGCAGCAGCACCCCGACGGGCACATAGAGCAGGAGGTAGACCAGCGCCAGCCACAGGCGCGGCAGCCGGCCGCTCACCAGCCCGCTCCCGCCAGCCGCCGTCGCGCCAGGTGGTGGGCGACCAGCAGCAGCGCCATGGCGAGCGTGAGCAGGATGCTGGCGGCGGCGCCGAACGGCCAGTCGCGGGCGTCGAGAAACTGATTCTTGATGACGTTGCCCACCAGCAGGTTGCGCGCCCCGCCGAGGACGTCGGCGACATAGAACATGCCCAGCGCCGGCAGCGCCACCAGCAGGGTGCCGGCGATGATTCCGGGCAGGGTGAGGGGGATCACCACCTGCACCAGGGTCGCCACACGGCCGGCGCCGAGGTCGCGCGAGGCCAGCAGGAACTCCGGGCGCAGGTCCTCGAACACCGCGTACAACGGCAGGATCATGAACGGCAGCAGCAGGTACACCAACCCCAGAATCACCGCCCCCTGGGTGTAGAGCAGATTCAGCGGCGCGGCGCTCAGGCCCAGATCCAGCAGCAGGCTGTTGATCAGGCCGTTGGCGGCCAGCAGTTGCTTGAGTGCGTGGGTGCGCACCAGCGAATTGGTCCAGAAGGGCACGACGAGCAGGAAGATCAGCAGGGGCCGCCAGCGCGCGCCGACGCGGCTCAGCGCCCAGGCGAACGGATAGCCGAGCAGCAGGCAGATCAGGGTGGTCGCCACCGCCATCCCCAGGGAGTGGACGAAGATCTGCCCATAGCGGGGGTCGAGCAGGCGCAGATAGTTGTCCGCGGTCAGCGGCAACCGGAGAAAATGCAGCGGGTCCCGGGTCGCGAGGCTGGCACCCAGCACCAGCAGGTTCGGCGCGACCACCAGCACCAGCAGCCAGGCCCAGGACAGGCCCAGCACCGCCCCGCGCAGCGGGTGGCGCAATGCGATCATCGCCAAGGGCCGGACGCCCGCTGCCGTGGTTCAGTCATCGGCCGGCAGCATCCATTCCCAGCCGTCCACCCAGCTCACCCTGACCGCCTCGCCCAGGCGGTAGTCGAAGGCGGGATCGTCCTCGTCGAAGAACTCGCTGGCCAGCACCTGCTGGCCGTCGGCGAGGCGGATCACCGAATCCAGGGTGCTGCCCTTGTAGTTGCGCTCGACCACGGTGCCGGCCAGCCCGCGGTCGGCGGCCGGCGGCAGCACCCGGATGTCCTCCGGGCGCAGCAGCAGCGACACCCGCTGGCCCACCCGGGGCGCGAACGCGGGCACCGGCAGGCTGCGCCGCGCGCCCAGGACATCGACCACCACCCCATCGGGGCGCAGTTCCAGCACCTGGGCCGGGAACAGGTTGGCCTCGCCGACGAAGCGCGCGGTGAACAGGTTGGCGGGGCGTTCGTAGATCTCGCGCGGCGTGCCGAGCTGCTGCAAGACGCCGGCCCGCAGTACCGCCACCCGGTCGGACATCGACAGCGCCTCCTCCTGGTCGTGGGTGACCAGCACAAAACTGATGCCCAACTCCCGCTGCAGGCGCTTGAGTTCGAGCTGCATCTGCCGCCGCAGCCCGGCATCCAGCGCCGACAGGGGCTCATCGAGCAGCAGCAACTTCGGCTGTTTGACCAGCGCCCGGGCGATGGCCACGCGCTGCTGCTGGCCGCCCGAGAGCTGTTGGGGCCTGCGTCGCGCCAGGCCGTCGAGCTGCACCATGGCCAGCGCCGCCTCGACCCGCGCCGCGATCTCCGCCCGTGGCCGGCGCTCGCGGCGCAGCCCGTAGGCGACATTGCCGAACACGTCCAGGTGGGGAAACAGCGCGTACTGCTGGAACACCGTGTTGAGCGGCCGGCGCTCCGGCGGCACCCCGGCGAGATCGGCGCCGGCCAGGCGGATACTGCCGGTATCCGGGCGCTCGAAGCCCGCGATCAGGCGCAGCAGGGTGGTCTTGCCGCAGCCCGAGGGGCCGAGCAGGGTGAGGAACTCGCCGTCGAACACCTCCAGGCTGAGGTTTTCCAGCACCGCGCGCCGCTCGTAGGATTTGCCGACGGTGTGCAGGGACAGGAGCGGCTGGGTCATCGCGGTGTCCGGACGGAGTCGCGCGCATTGTGGGAAAAACCCCCGAGGTTGTCATGCGCCACGCGTGGCGCCCCGGTCGCGTGCCGTGGTCCGTTTGCAGCGCCGGGGGCAGCTCCAGCAGGCGGTTGATAAGCCCTCGTCTCATTCCACTGGGAAGGTACGAGAGCGGTTAAAGTCGGGTATCGATGGTTCTGGTTCTGTAGCCAGGACCTAAGCCTGAGCGCCGATTTCGAACGCCGGTTTCACAGCATGATCCGGCGATCGGCGGTCTCCAGGTCTTCTGGTGCAGAGGGTGTGCTGCCTGTATGGCGGGAGTTCCCGCGCGCTGGCGCCTCACCCGAATTCAGCCGCTCTCGTGTGGTTCGTCGATCAACAGTGGATTATCGCGTTCGAGCGCCACGCCCAGCGTTGCGCAATAGCGGGTCAGGTTCTCCCGCGCGCACGCATCGCCATCGGGGGTCGAACCCGGGGCTGATCCGCAATCCTCCAGCCATTGCACCAGCAGCGCCTGTTCGTGGCGTTCGGCGATCAGCTCCTCGGCCAGCAGGCGCTGTTTTTCGGCGGCGGCAATGCCCGGCGTGCGCCGCCGTGCGCGCAGCGGCCGCAGCACCCGGAGCTGCCAGTCTTCGATCGTTGCCGCTGCCGCCGCCAGCTCCTGCGCGTCCAGCGCCATGCCGCGCCGTCCGGCCCAGCAGCAGAACAACAGCAAGTTGACGTTGGCGCCGGCGTCGTCCTGGAGTCGCAGACAGCATTCGGCGACCCGGGGGCGGGAATACAGCGCGAGGGAAAACGCCCAGAAGTCGTCCGCCAGCGCTCCGCCCATCGTCGGTCAATCGCTGCGACGAAACATCAGGTCCAGCACCCGATGACCGAGGCGTTCACCCCGGCGCTCGAATTTGGTGAGGGGGCGAAACTCCGGGCGCTCCACAAAAGGCGTGCCCAGGTTCACCAGGCCGGGGTCGGCGCCGAGCACTTCGAGCATGTGTTCCGCGTAGGGCTCCCAGTCGGTGGCCAGATGCAGCAGACCCTCGGGCACGAGCTTGGCGCGCAGCCGGCGCACCAGGGATGGCTGCACCAGACGCCGTTTATGGTGTTTTTTCTTGGGCCAGGGATCGGGAAAATAGATCTGAATCCGTGCCAGACTCGCGTCCGGAATACATTCATCCAGCACGTCCTCGGCATCCGCGAGGTAGATGCGCAGGTTTTTCAGCCCCCGTTGCGCCGCGCCGTGCGCCAGGCGTCCGGCGCCTGGTGGGTGTACCTCGACGCCGACGAAATCGGTCTCCGGGGCCGCCTCGGCCATGGCGAGCAGGGAGTCGCCCATGCCAAAGCCGATTTCCAGCACCACGGGGCTGTGCCGGCCAAATACGTCGGGCCAGTTCACCCGGCCATCCGCTAGGCGTAACCGGCAGCCGGGCCAGTCTTCGTCCAGGCCGCGACGCTGCGCGTCCGTCATGCGTCCGGCGCGCACCACATAGCTGCGGATCGCCCGCTCCCGGCGTTCGGGAAGCATGCTGGATAGGTCGTTGCCGCTCACTGTCGCGCCTCCCGCCAGCAGCGCCAGGCATGGCAGGCCAGTGCGCCCCAGCCCAGGAGGAAGAGCAGGCCGCCGAGCGGGGTGATGGCGCCAAGCCAGGCCCGTGCGGTGATCGCCAGCAGATACAGACTGCCGGAAAACAGCAGGATGCCGGCTCCCAGGCACCAGCCTGCCAGGCGCAGCGTTCGCGGCTGCCGCGCGGCGGGCATCAGGCCCAGCACCAGCAACGCCGAGGTATGAAACATCTGATAGTGAACGGCCGTCTGCCAGATCGCGATCGCCGCAGGCGTGAGGGAATGCTTCAGGGCGTGGGCACCGAAGGCTCCCAGTAACACCGTCACGAAACCGCTGACTGCGGCGGGCAACAATATTCCTGGATTCACGATGATCGCTCGCAGACGCGGACCGCAACCAAACGGGCGCGGATCGGAAGTGAACCGACCCCGGCAGAAAATAAAAAAGCCGCGCCCGGCGCGGCCTTTTCGTTCGGATGGCATGGCGGCATCAGGTTTGGAGTTCGATCAGCCCGCGCACTTTTTTCATCGCGCTCTGCTCAAGCTGCCGAATCCGCTCGGCGGAAACCGCGTATTTGGCTGCCAGGTCGTGTAGCGTGACTTTTTCGTCGCTCAACCAGCGCTGCTGGATGATGTCGCGACTGCGTTCGTCCAGCGCGGCTACCGCGGCATTGAGGCGGCCATGGTGGACCTCTTCCCAGTCGGCCAGTTCGAGCTGCCGCGCCGGGTCGCCGCTGTGATCCTCTAGGTACTGCGCGGGCACCAGATAGGCGGAGTCTTCGTCCTCGTCGACGGACAGATCAAACGCCGCGTCGCGCGCGGACAGCCGCTGTTCCATCTCGCGTACCTGCTTGATCTCGACGCCGAGATCCGCCGCCACCGCGGCCGCTTCCTCGTTGTTGAGCCAACCCAGACGCTTCTTGCTGCCGCGCAGGTTGAAGAACAGTTTGCGCTGCGCTTTGGTAGTGGCGACCTTGACGATGCGCCAGTTGCGCAGGACGTATTCGTGAATTTCGGCCTTGATCCAGTGCACCGCAAAGGAGATCAGGCGCACACCCTTGCTGGGGTCGAAACGCTTGACTGCCTTCATCAGGCCGACGTTGCCTTCCTGGATGATATCCGCGAGCGGCAGGCCGTAGCCGGAATAGGAGCGCGCGATATGCACCACGAACCGCAAGTGAGACAGCACCAGATCCCGCGCGGCATCCAGATCGTTGTGGTGATACAGCCGCTCGGCCAGTTCCCGCTCCTGCTCCGCGGATAGTACCGAAATCGCGCTCACGCCATTCACATAGGCGGCGATATTGCCGCCCGGGATCAGCGGATTCACAACTTGCAGACTTTTACCCATGACGGCCTCGCGAATTCAGGGGGGCTATTCTAACACCGGAAAATTGGACGGCAATCGCCAATAAAAGTTCAGGGCGGTATTGTTTGTCCTTATAAATCAAGGCTCTATCGCTCTCATCTGGAGGCTGGCCGCCAGCCGGGCGCCGATGGCGCCGAGCGCACCGGCGGCGACCGCCAGCGCGAGCGACTCCACCGCACCCAGCCGCGCCAAGCCCCACTGACTCTGGTACAGAGCGGCCAGGCGGTCCACCGGATAATGCAACCACCAACGACCGGCAGCGACCATGATGCAGGACAGAATGCCGCCACTCAGGCCGTACCAGAACCCCATGTAGAGGAACGGCCGGCGCGCAAAGGCATCGGTGCCGCCGACCAGCTTGACTACCAGAATTTCCTCCCGGCAGTTTTCGATGGCCAGCCGGATGGTATTTCCCACGATCAACAACACGCCCAAGGCGAGCACGGTCGCCAGCGCCAGGGCGGCTTGCCGGCCGATAGTGGCGATGGCATTGGCCCGTGCGACCCACTGGGCATCGATCTGCACCGCCTCCACCAAAGGCAGTTTCGCCAATTCGTCCGCCAGCGAAGTCAGCGCAACGGCGCTCGACTGATCCCGCGCCGTCACCACCACCACGGGCGGCAGGGGATTATGGTCCAGCAGATCCAGCGCATCGCCGAAGCCCGAACTCGCCTTGAATTCGGTGAGACCCTGTTCCGCGGAAATGAACTGCACAGCGTTCACCCCCGCATGCCCCCGCAGTTGCGCGAGGAGCTCGTCAATGGCCCTCGGGGCCGCATCCAGGTGCAAATAGAGGGTGAGGCGGTTGCCCGCATCCAGTCCCCCGGCCAGCTGTTGCACACTCGCCACCACCAGATAGAGGCTGGTCGGGAGCGTCAGCGCAATGGCGATAACCAACACCGTCATCAGGCTTTGCACCGGCGCGGCTGCGAGCCGGATAAGGCTTTGCGCCGCTGTCTCACGGTGGTGGCGCGCGCTCGCCACGAACCGATCACCAAGGCTCAGGCGGCGCGCGCTGGCCCCGGGCCGCGGAGTTCGGATCCCGCTTTGGGGCGCCGGGCGGGTAGCGCGCGCCGGCCTCCGGTCAGTCCGTTGCATCAGCGTCACCCCCGGCGACCAGGTGGCCGTTCCTGAGTTGCAACTGCCGCCGTCCCATCGCCTCGATGAGGTCGACAGCATGGGTCGCAATCAGCACGGTCACGCCGAGGTCGCTGAAATCGCGAAACAACTGCATGATTTCCATGGACAGCTCGGGGTCGAGGTTGCCCGTGGGCTCGTCAGCCAGCAGGATGCGGGGCGTGTGCACCACGGCGCGCGCGATACCCACCCGCTGCTGCTCCCCGCTCGACAACTCGAGCGGCTTGCGGTGCTCCCGATCCAGCAATCCCACCTTGTCGAGCGCGGCGCGCACCCGCCGCGCGACGTCGCTCGCGCGATAGCCGGATACCCGCAGCGGCAGGGCGACATTGTCGTGAACGCTGCGATCGAGCAGCAGATGGTGGTTCTGAAACACGACGCCGATGTTGCGGCGGTAATGGGGGATCTGGCTTGGGTGCAGACGCCCGAGGCTGCGACCGTTGATCAGTATCTGGCCCTGGGTCGGTCGCTCCAGCAGCATGATCAGGCGCAGCAATGAGCTCTTGCCGGCGCCGGAATGGCCGGTGAGGAAGGCAAATTCGCCGGCGCCCAGCGCGAAACTCACCCCGTTCAGGGCATCGTGGCCGCCGGGATAGCGTTTATAGACCTGATCGAACCGGATCATCTAGCCGACGTTGTCCTCGGTCGCAAGCAGTGCGTCGACAAAGAGTTCGGCATCGAACGGTTGCAGGTCGTCGATGCCTTCGCCCAGACCCACATAGCGAACCGGCACGCCAAACTCGCGGCACAGGGCAAAAATCACGCCGCCCTTGGCGGTGCCATCCAGCTTGGTGAGCGCGATTCCCGTCACCGCGACGGCGGCGCTGAACTGGCGCATCTGGACCACCGCGTTCTGTCCGGTGCCGGCATCGAGCACCAGCAGGGTTTCGTGGGGCGCCTCGGGGTCGAGCTTGGCCATCACCCGGCGTACCTTGGTCAATTCCGCCATGAGATTGTCCTTGGTATGCAGACGCCCGGCGGTATCGGCGATCACCACGTCGAGCTGCCGCGCCTGGGCCGACTGGATGGCGTCGAAAATAACGGAGGCGCTGTCGGCACCCGCGCCCTGGGAAACCACGGGCACACGATTACGATCGCCCCAGGCCTGCAACTGCTCCACTGCGGCGGCGCGGAAGGTGTCGCCGGCCGCCAGCATCAGTGCGCGCCCCTCGGCCTGGAAGCGATGCGCCAGCTTGCCGATGGTGGTGGTCTTGCCGACGCCATTGACGCCGACCACCAGCATCACGAAGGGTTTCCGATGGTCGATCGCCAGCGGCCGCTGGCAGGGTTCGAGCAGCTCCAGCAGCAGCGTCCGCAGCTCGCCGCGCAGCGCCTGGGCGTCACCCAGATTGCGCCGCTTGACCCGCGCGGTGAGTTCGGCGATCACCGCGTTGACGGTTTCGACGCCCATGTCGGCCATCAACAGGCTGGTTTCGAGTTCTTCGTAGAGCTCGGCGTCGATGGCCTTGCGGCCGAGCAGCAGCTTGCCCAGACCGGCGCCGGTGCGGGCCAGGGCGCGCCGGAACAGCCCCGGCCGCGCGGGCTCTCCGCCTTGTGCCGGAGCAGCGGCGGGCACAGGTCGCTCGATCGCCACCGCGGGCACAGCCGATCCGCTCTCGGCCGGCACGGCAGTCGGGTCCGCAACCTCCAGCGGCGGGGTAGATGCTGGTGCCGACGGCGGGACAGAAGTTTCCTCCTGCGCCTTGCGGCGGCGAAACAGCCCAAACAGACCGCCCCGATCCGGCGATTTTTGCGCTGCGGTTTCGTCGCTTGTCATGAGTTTGGGCGGCTGGAATGGGGCCGTGTATCCTACCACTCCCCACCGAGCCAGGAGCACGCGCGTGCCGCAGCATTCTCTCGGCAAATCGGGCGGCAGGTCGGGCGGCCCTGCCCGCAACGATACTGGTGTCGTACGCATCATCGCCGGGCGCTGGCGCGGACGGAAACTCGCGTTTCCCGCGCAACCGGGATTGCGCCCCACGGGTGATCGCCTGCGCGAGACCCTCTTCAACTGGTTGCAGCCGCTGCTGCCGGGCGCGCGCTGCCTGGATCTGTTTGCCGGCTCCGGCGCGTTGGGCCTGGAAGCGGCTTCCAGGGGCGCAGCCCGGGTCAGCCTGATCGAATCCAGTGCCGCCGTGGCGCAGGCGCTGCGCGATAACTGCGCGCGGTTGGAAGCCGATGGCGTAGAGGTGCTCACCACCGATGCCTTGGTCTGGCTGGCGCGACGATCGCCACCGCCCGATCCCTACACCATTGCCTTTCTCGACCCGCCTTTTGCGAGTGACCTGCTCCGGCGCGCGATCCCGGCCCTCGAAGCCTCCGGAGTGCTGGCGGCGCAGGCGTGGATTTATCTCGAAACCGCACGCGGACAGGTCATTCCGGAGTTGCCGCCAAACTGGCATTTACACCGGGAAAAGTGTTCCGGAGACGTCTGTTGCCGGCTGTTTCGGCGCGCTTGCGGCGCGATTGAGGGGGTTGGGTAAATTGTTTACCATGCGCCACCTCGCGCGGAGTCCGCCATGAAGATCGTCGTCTATCCGGGCACTTTCGACCCCATCACCAACGGCCATGTGGATCTGGTGGAGCGCGCCTGCCGCCTGTTCGATCGGGTGGTGCTCGCCATCGCGAGCAGTGAGCGCAAAGGCCCGCTGTTTTCGATGCCGGAACGCATCGATCTTGCCAAGGCCGCGCTGGCGCATGTCAAAAATGTCGAGGTGCGCGGATTCGACTATCTGCTGGTGAATTTCGTGCGCGACTGCGGTGCCTGCGCGGTGATACGCGGGCTGCGCGCCGTGTCGGATTTCGAATACGAATTCCAGCTCGCGAACATGAACCGCGCGCTGGCACCGGACGTGGAGAGCGTGTTTCTCACGCCATCCGAAAGACTCTCCTACATTTCGTCGTCGCTGGTGCGCGAAATCGCTTCCCTGCGCGGCGACATCACGCCCTTCGTCCCCCCGGTAGTGGCGGCCGCCCTGAAAACGCGCTTCGTCTGACCCGCTATCCCCGGGTTCAGCGCTGACAGCGGGAGCAATAGACGGTGGTGCGCTGACCGAGTCGCGCTTCCAGCAGCAGGCGCCCGCATTTGTTGCAGGCTTCGCCCGCGCGACCGTAGACCTGCAACTGTTGGCGAAAATACCCGGGCCTGCCGTCGCCGCCGACAAAATCCCGCAGCGTGGTGCCGCCCTGCCGAATCGCGGCACCCAGCACCGTTCGGGTCATCGCTACGATTGATTCATAGCGCGGCCGCGCAATCCGGCCCGCGGCGCGCAACGGATGTACGCCACTGCGGAACAGGATTTCGTTGGCGTAGATGTTGCCGATGCCCACCACGACCCGGCTGTCCATCAGGAAGCTCTTGACCGGCGCCCGGCGCCCGCGCGAGCGGTCGTAAAGATAGTCGGCGTCGAAATTCTCGCTCAGCGGTTCCGGCCCGAGATCGCGCAACAGCGGATGGACAAACGGATCGCCGGTCAACCACAGCACCGCCCCGAAACGGCGCGGGTCGGTAAAGCGCAACACGCCGCCGTCGTCGAGCAGCAGATCGAGGTGATCGTGGGGCCCCGCGGCGAGTCCGGGTGCGACCATGCGCAAGCTCCCGGACATGCCCAGGTGCAGCAGCAGGTGGCCGCGGTCGAGGGCAAGGAGCAGGTATTTCCCGCGACGCTGGCCGCCATGGATGCACTGTCCGGGCAGCAGGTCCGGCAACTCCGCGGGCACCGGCCAGCGCAGCGCCGGCTGGCGCAACCGCAAGGCCGCCACGCGGCGTCTTTCAAGATGCGGCAGGATGCCGCGCAGGGTAGTTTCGACTTCCGGAAGCTCGGGCAGGGCGCTGGCCTCGCATCGACGCAGTGGAGCACTTTACATCAGCGTGTCGGCAACGCTTCATCAGGGGTTCGGCACCGGTACACTAAGGCACCGGGACACAAAAAAGCCCGGGGGTACCGGGCTTCGTCAGCGACCCATGCCGGCGGGCGCTTACTTGATCTTGGCTTCCTTGTAGATCACATGCTGGCGCACTACCGGATCGAATTTTTTCATTTCGATCTTCTCGGGCTTGGTGCGCTTGTTCTTGCTCGTGGTGTAGTAGTGCCCGGTGCCCGCAGTGGACACCAGCTTGATCAGGTCGCGATTCGATTTGGCCATGTTGCCTCCTAGACCTTAGTTGCCGCTGGAGTTGCCGCTGGCACGGAGGTCTGCAAGCACCTGCTCGATACCCAGCCGGTCGATGATCCGCAGTCCTTTGGTGGATACGCGGAGCTTCACAAACCGCCGTTGGGACTCGACCCAGAATCTGTGGGTGTGCAGATTCGGTTCGAACCGGCGTCGCGTTCTGTTGTTGGCGTGGGAAACGTTGTTCCCCACCATCGGGCGCTTGCCCGTGACCTGACACACTCTTGACATAACCGCCTCTGAAATCGGCGCTGTAACGCCGCCCGCGCGAGAAGGCGCGCTTTATACCAAAGCGGGGGGGCTAAAGCAAACCCGCCACCCTCACAGCAGGCCGCGCTCGGCGAGGGAGACCACCTGCCCCGCGCCCACCACGAAGTGGTCGAGCAGGCGCACATCGACCAGCGCCAACGCTTCCCGCAGCCGGGCGGTGATGCGGCGGTCGTCGGCGCTCGGCTCCGCCACGCCGGAGGGGTGATTGTGGCCGACGATCAGCGCCGCGGCATTGTGAAAGAGTGCGCGCCGCACCACCTCGCGCGGATGGACGCTGGCGCCGTCGATGGTGCCCTGAAACAGATCCTCGGTGGCGATCAGGCGATGCCGGGTGTCGAGAAACAGCACGACGAAGATTTCGCGCGAATGTCCGCTCAAATGCGCCTGCAAATACCGGGCGGCGCCCTCGGGTGCCGTAAAGCCGTCGCCGCGCTCCAGTTGGGCACCGAAGTAACGGCGCGCCAGTTCGAGCACTGCCTGCAACTGCACATACTTGGCGGGACCGAGCCCCTTGCCGGCGCAAAAGCCCTGCCGGTCCGCCGCGAGCAGCGCCGCCAGACCGCCGAATTCGCCCAAAAGGTCGCGCGCCAGATCCACCGCGCTCTTGCCCGCGTGCCCGGTGCGCAAAAAAATGGCGAGCAGCTCGGCATCGGACAGTGCCCGCGCCCCGCGCTCCAGAAGTTTTTCCCGTGGGCGCTCGCCCGCCGGCCAATGCCGAATCGCCATCCCGACCTCCATGTCCGGTAAAATCCCGGCTCGGTACTATCTTACGCAATCACCAGCTCTAAAGGGACGGCATGGGGACTCTCGCCAACAAGCGCGTGGTACTGGGCGTCACCGGCGGCATCGCGGCCTACAAAAGCGCCGAATTGCTGCGCCGGCTGCAGACTGAGGGTGCGGAAGTGCGGGTGGTGATGACCGCCGCCGCCACCGAGTTCGTCACGCCGCTTACCTTCCAGGCACTGTCCGGCCATTCCGTCCATCTGGATCTGCTCGATCCCGCCGCCGAGGCGGCGATGGGCCACATCGCCCTTGCCCGCTGGGCGGACGTCATTCTGGTGGCGCCGGCGAGCGCCGACTTCATCGCCCGCCTGGCGCGGGGCGAGGGTAGTGATCTGCTCACCACGCTCTGTCTCGCCAGCATCGGGCCGGTGGCGGTGGCGCCAGCGATGAACCAGGCCATGTGGGCAAAAGCCGCAACCACCGCCAATGTATGCACCCTGCGCGAACGCGGCATCCGCGTGTTCGGGCCGGCGGCGGGCTATCAGGCCTGCGGAGACGTCGGTGCGGGACGGATGGAGGAGCCCGAAGCGCTGGCGCTCGGCGTGGCGGAGCTGTTCGCAACCGGAACACTGGCGGGCCGCAAGGTGGTGATCACCGCGGGGCCCACACGGGAGGCCATCGACCCGGTGCGCTATCTGTCCAATCACAGCTCCGGCAAGATGGGTTATGCCCTCGCCGAAGCCGCCCGCGAAGCGGGTGCCGATACGGTGCTCGTCAGCGGTCCGGTGGCACTGACGGTTCCAGACCGGGTGCGCTGTGTCAAGGTCACCAGTGCCGCCGACATGCTCGCCGCCAGTCTGGCCGAAGTCGCCGATGCCGATCTGTTCATCGCCGCCGCGGCGGTCGCGGATTACCGGCCCCGCACGGTTGCTGGCCAGAAAATCAAGAAATCCCGGGAAATCCTTACCATCGAGCTCGAACCCAATCCGGATATCGTTGCCACGGTGGCGGCGCTTGCCGCTCGCCCCTTTGTGGTCGGGTTCGCCGCGGAGACGGAGAATCTCCTCGACAATGCGCGCTCCAAGCTGCTCCGCAAGGGACTTGACCTGGTGATCGCCAACGACGTGTCCGATGCGGAGATTGGTTTCGGCAGCGACGACAACCAGGTGCTGCTGATTTCCGCGCTCGCAACCCTGCGCCCGCCACGCATGAACAAATCGCCCCTGGCGCGCCTGTTGATCGACCACATCGCGACCCTGATGCGCACCGGCGGCACCGGCAACCCGGCGCCGGAACGGGAGATTCTGGTTTGACCGGTGCCATCCACAGCCTGGTCAGCCTGCTCAAGCGCCCGGGCTTTCTAGTGGCGGCGGTGGTGTTGCTCGCGGCACCGGTACCGATGGGCTACTGGCTGCGCGAAGCCCTGGTGACCGAACCCCAGGCGGCTGCCGCTGCACGCTCAACCCACGCCAGGGCCGATGCTGCCGCCGCGGCGGTCGCCGATGCGGTCGCGCGCTGGCGCATCGCGCTGTCCACGATCGCCGCCCGGGAGAGTACGCGCGCGGCGCTGGCGGCGGCCGGTACCGGTACCACCCGGTTGCCGCTGGCCGCCGAATTTCCCGAGGCCATCGAGGTCGTCGCGACGGCCAGGGCCGAGTCCCTGCCGGTTACCGCATTCGTCGCCCAGCAGTTGGTGCGCAACGCGCTTGCGGGCACCGCGTTTGCGATTACCGCCCTGAAGCCGGACGCCAGCCAGTGGCAGCTCATCCTGGCCGCGCAGATCCCCGAGGCCGGGCAGCCGCGTGGCGCCATTCTGGTCGTGCTCCCCGTGACGGCGCTTGCGCGCGCGGTGGCGTTCGATCGGTCGCTGGGCCAGTTGACGCTCGTCCAGCAGACGCCAGGTGCGCCACCCCAGTCCATAATGACCCTGGGTTCCGGCACGCAGCCTCCCGCCAGTGCGCCAATCCCCAATATTGATGGCTGGCAGGCGTCGGTGCGGTTGTCGGACAGCGCAGCGGCGGAGCACGCGGTTCCCGGACTGGCGCTCGCGGTCGCGCTGATCCCTTGGTTACTCGCCAGCGTCGCGCTGGTCGTCTGCGGGCGCCTGCTGCTGCGGCACGGCGCTGCCCGCACCCCACCACCGGATCCTGCGACGGTGCCATCCGGGATTCGCCGCGCGGCCGTTATCACGGCGCGGGAACTGGACCCCACTGCGCTACCACCGGCGCCCGCGCCAGGGCCGATAACAAAGCCCCAGGCGGCCAGTGCTGCCGCTGGTGCAACTACCGCAACGAGCGCCCCGACCACGGAACCCGAGGCGGTCGCGGCGGTGGTCTTTCGCGATTACGACATTCGTGGCGCGAGTGGGGACGGTATTTCCCCCGCCTTCGCGAACGCGCTGGGCAAAGCCCTGGGCAGCCGGGTGCGGGATCGCGCTGGCCGACGTGTCGCCGTGGGTCGCGATGGCCGCATCAGTAGTCCCTCGCTCTGCGCTGCCCTGATCGAGGGTCTGCTCGCCACCGGCTGCGAGGTCGTTGAGGTGGGCATGGTGCCCACGCCCGTGTTGTACTTCGCCGCCGTGCGCCTCCCGTCCATCGATGCGGCGGTCATGGTGACGGCGAGCCACAATCCCGCCGGCGACAACGGCTTCAAGATCCTGCTCGGCCGCGATGTTCTGCAGGGCGCGGCATTGCAGGAACTGCGCGAGAGCATGCTGGCGCGTGACTGGTGCGAAGGGGCGGGAATGCATTCGTCCGCCGACGTGCGCGATGACTATATCGATGCGGTACTCGGCGACATCAAGACGCGGACGCCGCTGTCCGTGGTGATCGATTGCGGGAACGGAGTCGCCGGCGACATTGCGCCGTGCCTGCTGGAGGCGCTGGGCTGCAATCCGATCCCGCTCTACTGCGACATTGACGGGACCTTTCCCCAGCACCCGCCTGACCCCACCCGTCCGGCCAATCTGGAGGACCTGCGCAAGGTGGTCGCCGGCACCGGCGCGGATCTGGGCATTGCCCTTGATGGCGATGGCGATCGTTTGGTAGCCGTGAGTGGCAGCGGCCGTATTGTCTGGCCGGACGAACTGCTGATGATCTTTGCGCGGGACATTCTGACCAGCCACTCCGGCGCCGATGTGGTGTTTGATGTCAAATCGACGCGCCGACTGAGCAATCTGGTCAACGGTTACGGCGGGCGGGCCGTCATGCACCGCACCGGCCACTCTCACATCCGTGCGAAAGTCGCCGAGCTGAAAGCGCCCCTCGGAGGGGAATTCAGCGGCCACATTTTTTTTGGCGATCGCTGGTTTGGATTTGACGATGCACTCTATGCCGCGGCGCGTCTGATCGAAGTTCTCTGCCACCGGGAGCAGGGCCTGGACGCTGTGCTCGCCGCTTTCGAAACCTCCGTTGCCACGGCCGAAATTCGCCTGCCGGTGAGCGAAGCGGACAAGTTCGCCCTGATCGAACGCATCCGGGCCGCCGCCACTTTCGATGATGCTAAAATCAACATGATCGATGGGTTGCGGGTGGAATTCGCCACCGGCTGGGGCCTGATTCGGGCGTCCAATACCGAAGCCGCCGTCTCCCTGCGTTTCGAGGCGGACGACGCCCGGCAACTGGAAACCATCCAGCAACGGTTCCGCACCCTGCTCGCAGCGGTCGCCCCCGAGCTTGCCGACAAATTCTGATACTCATGCACTGACCCGCGGTGGTTTCGATATGCCCAGTGAAAAGATGTCCCGTGAACAAAAGGATGTCCCTTTGGCGGGCGACCGCGCCCGGGACATCGCCCGGGTGCTCACCGAAGCCTTGCCCTATATCCAGAAGTTCACCGGCAAAACGGTGGTCGTCAAATTCGGCGGCAACGCCATGGTGGACGAAAATCTCAAGCGCAGCTTCGCGCGCGATATCGTGCTGATGCGACTGGTCGGCATCAATCCGGTGGTGGTGCACGGTGGCGGCCCTCAGATTGGCAAGTTGCTGGGACAGCTCGGGATCGAATCCAGTTTCGTGGACGGCATGCGCGTCACCGACAGCAAAACCATGGACGTGGTGGAGATGGTGCTGGGCGCCGCGGTAAACAAGGAAATCGTGGGTCTCATCAACGATGCCGGCGGGCGCGCGGTGGGCATCACCGGCAAGGACGGCGGACTGATCCAGGCCACCAAACTGATGGTCACCCGCAAGACCCCCGACATGGAAGCCCCCGAGATCATCGACATCGGTCATGTCGGTGAAGTATCGGCGATCGATACCGATGTCATCGACATGCTCACCCGGGGCGGCTTTATTCCGGTGATCGCGCCCATCGGCGCCGGACCTCGCGGTGAGTCCTACAATATCAACGCGGACCTGGTCGCCGGCAAGCTGGCGGAAGTGATGGGTGCGGAAAAACTCATGCTGCTCACCAATGTCCCAGGCCTGCTCGACGCCGAAGGCAAGGTGCTGACCGGACTGTCCCCCAGCGAAGTGGAGGGCCTGATCGACGCAGGCGTGATTTACGGCGGCATGCTGCCGAAGATTCGCTGCGCCCTGGCCGCAGTCGCCAACTCCGTCACCAGTGCCCACATCGTTGACGGCCGGGTCGAGCACGCCGTGCTGCTCGAGATTTTTACCGACATCGGCGTCGGTACGCTGATCACCAGCGCCCTCGCCGCAACCGCATGACGCGGGTGAATCGCAACTCCGGCCGCCGTCAGGAAATTCTCGAAGCCCTGGCCAACATGTTGCACGCGACACCGGGCGGAAAAATCACCACGGCCGCGCTGGCGCGGGAGCTCGGGGTTTCCGAAGCGGCCCTGTACCGGCATTTTCCCAGTAAGGCCAGGATGCTCGAAGGCCTCCTCGAATTTACCGAGGATGCCCTGTTCACGCGTATCCGCATGATCCTCGACGAGGTGCCGGGGGCAACCGACCGCCTGCATCAGATCGCTTCGTTGGTGCTGGTGTTCGCCGAACGCAACCCCGGTATCGCCCCCTTGCTGACCGGCGATGCCCTGACCGGTGAAACCGCGCGGCTGCGTGAGCGCGTCGGTCAGTTGCACGACCGTCTCGAAACCCAGTTTCGGCAGATCCTGCGCGAAGGCGAACTGCGGGAGCAGTTGCGGATCATCGCCACCCCCTCGGCAACGGCTGAATGCGTGCTGGCCCTCATCGAGGGCAAGCTGCGCCAGTTCGTGCGTTCGGACTTCGCCCGCCGGCCTACGGCGCATTGGCCGGAGCAGTGGCAGGCACTGGCGCCGGCGCTGTTTGCGTCGCCGCTGCCGGATGAGCGTTTTTCAACTCCGTGAAGCGTGCGGCGTACTCCGCGTAGAGCTGCTCGATCTCGGTGTACTGTAGCTTGCGCTCGGCGAGACGCTGGCGAGCCTGCTCCAACCGCTGATTCAGTCCTTTCAGTTCACCGAGGAGTTTGGCGGGTACTGGCTTGCCGCCGCGCTGCACGTTGGCGGCGCTGTCCTCGGTTGCCATACGCTGACGCTCGATCTCCTCGACGCGTACGTTATCGATGCCGATTTCGCGCTCAACCTCTTGCAGCCGTCGTGCCTTTACCACATCGATATCGGCCACCGTGCTGTAGCTGCTCAACAGATAGCGGTCGATTTTTTCCTGGTGCTCGGTGCGAACCGGTGCGGACTTGCGGGGCTCTCCCGCTGGGGTCTTGTCGCCGCTCGCCGCGACAGTTTCCAGAACCCGGCCATCCGGGTCCAGAATCTCGTAGCCGCTCTGGGCGGCACTCGCCGGCACCGTGTGGTCGATGACCAGCACACCCTGCGCATTGCGGTAGCGGTAGAGATTGGCTGCATCGGCAGGGAGGGTCAGCAGCCACAGGCCGACCAATGCGCCGGCTGCCGCGCATGCCGTCTGGATGTGTCGCCCGTTCACCGTTTCATTCTCCTTTTCCTTCGTGGTCAAACACCGTAAGTACCGCGGTAATCACGCAGCGCCGCCACCCGCGCTGGCGCCGCGGCCTCAAGATATTCGATGATGTGATCGATAGCGATGATGCTCATCACAGGTACGTCCAGTTCGTCTGCCACTTCCTGGGTCGCCGAGCGGGCTCCCCGGCCACGCTCCCGACGATCCAGGCCCAGCATGACGCCCGCCAGGGTTGCGCCGGCATTGCGGAGTATGGTCGCAGCGTCGCGGATCGCCGTGCCGGCGGTGATGACGTCGTCGACGATGAGGGCGCGCCCGGCAGCGGGCGCCCCCACCAGCGTCCCGCCTTCGCCGTGGTCCTTGGCCTCCTTGCGGTTGAAGCACCAGGGCGTCGGGCGGCCATGACGTTGCGCCAGGGCCATGGCGGTCGCGACGGCCAGCGGGATGCCCTTGTAGGCGGGACCAAACAGAAAATCGAACCCGATACCCGAGGCCAGTACCGCGTCCGCATAGCATGATCCCAGCGTGTTGAGGCTGGCGCCGTCGCAAAAACGCCCGGCATTGAAGAAATAAGGACTCATTCGGCCCGACTTCAGCTTGAATTCGCCAAACAGCAGAGCCTCGCGCGATACTGCGAGGTCGATGAAGTCGCGTTGATATGCCAGCATGCGGTACTCCAGGATCGTGCACGCAACGACGCTCGTAGCATGTCGTTCGGCGAAAGCGCCGGGTTATGATACAGGCCAACACCACAAGGGGCGATCATGAGGGTTATCAGCATATCCTGCGACGGCATTTTCCAGGCCGCCGCGCGCGGTCTGTTCGCATGGCTGGCCGGACAGGACGCCGAACTGATCTGCCTGCAGGACCTGCGGGCGCGTATCCCCGAAATGGAGGATCGACCGGAATTCCAGCTCGACGGATTTAGCGCCTATTACCTCGATTCATCCGATCCGCTACGCGACGGCGTGGCGATCTATACCCGAGTGGTTCCCAAAGCCCTGATCTACGGGTTCGGACTCTTCAGCGGCGACGATACCGATGGCCGCTACCTGCAGGCCGATTTCGAAAGCCTGAGTGTGGTTTCCCTGCTGGCGCCCCAGGGTGGGGAACCCGCGCAACAGGAAACCAAAACCCGGTTTTTGGGTGGGCTGCTCGCCCATATGGAAAAAATAACCCGCAAGCGCCGGCGCTACATCTACTGCGGCAATTGGGGTATCGCGGCGACGGCAGCGGATATCGAGAACGCCGCCAGTTACACCAATTCGCCGGGGTTTTTGCCCGAAGACCGGCAGTGGTGGCGTCAGGTTCAGGAACAGGTCGGTTACGCCGACGCGTTCCGTGTCGCCAATACCGATAGCGACGAATTCAGCTGGTGGCCGTCCGGTACTCTGGGCAAGGGCGATGGCTGGCGTACGGATACCCAACTGGTATCGCGGGATCTGATCCGTGCGGTGGAGTACGCGGCGATCTACAAGTCCAAAGCCTTTTCCAGTCATGCCCCGGTGATTGTCGATTACGACATTGTGGGCCTGTGATCGGCACAGCCGGCGGACTCCATCCGTGATCGCCGCCGCGAACAGGGATGCGGGTCAGCGGCGGCCGGTCATTGCGCCAGCGCCATCTGCTGGACCCGGACCAGATCGGCGATACCCCGTTGCGCCAGCGCCAGCATGGCATTGAGATCGGCGCCCGAAAAGGGCGCGGCCTCCGCCGTGCCCTGGACTTCGACGAAACCGCCGGGTGCCGTCATCACCACATTGAGATCGGTGTCGGCGGCCGAATCCTCGGCGTAGTCGAGATCGAGGACGGCCTCTCCCTGATACATGCCGACCGATACGGATGCCACCATGTACAGCAGCGGATCATCGACGATGCGCTTGCGACGCTGGAGATAGCGAATGGCGTCCACCAGGGCGACGCAGGCGCCGGTAATGGCCGCGGTGCGGGTGCCGCCGTCGGCCTGAATCACGTCGCAATCGATGGTAATGGTGTTTTCGCCCAGCTTTTTCATATCGATGGCCGCGCGCAGCGAACGTCCGATGAGGCGCTGAATTTCCTGGGTACGACCGCCCTGACCGCCGCGCGCCGCCTCGCGCCCCATGCGCTCGTTGGTCGAGCGGGGCAGCATGCCGTATTCGGCGGTTACCCAGCCCTGATTCTTGCCGCGCAAAAAACGCGGCACGCCCGACTCGACGCTGGCGGTGCAGATCACCCGGGTGTCGCCAAACGACACCAGCACCGAACCTTCGGCATGCTTGGTGAATTCGCGCTGTATCTTCACCGGGCGCAATTGTTCGGGGCGGCGACCACTGGGTCTGGCCATGGCATATCCTCGGTAGGGGCGCGGGCAATGAATCCGCAGCGCGGAAAGGAGCGCCATTGTAGAGGAAGTGCCGGTGCGGCCCGACATTTGCTGACAGCTCGCTGAAAAACGTCGCGAGGCGACCGGCTGCGGGGCGCACGGCGCGGCGACCGAGACATATCAAATGGATAGGGGAAGGAGCGAGCACCACGCAACGAAGCCGCTGGCTGCCGCAGCAGCTTTTCAACAAGCTGCTAAGATGGTTGCCTCGTTTCACCGCCCACAGTGCCCGCCCATGCCCAGCAGCATGACCGCCTTCGCGCGTGCCACCCGCCAGGTTCCGGGCGGCGCCCTGACCTGGGAGCTGCGCTCGGTCAACCACCGCTTTCTGGAGCCGCACCTCCGGCTTCCGGAAAGCGTGCGCGAGCTGGAGATGCCGCTGCGTGACATCCTCCGCGAGCACCTCCCGCGCGGCAAGATCGACGCCACGCTGACCCTGACCGAAACCGCCGAAGACGCCCGGATCGCCATCGACGAAAATAGCGTCCACGCTTATGTTGGCGCCTGCGCGCAGATTGCCGCGCTGCTCCCGGACAGCGCGCCGGTTTCTCCCCTCGATCTGCTGCGCATGCCCGGTGTGGTGCGTGTCGTGACGCCGGATCGGGAGATGCTCGCGCAGACGGCCACCGGGCTGTTTCGTCAGGTGGTCGCGGAACTTGTCGATGTGAGGTTGCGCGAGGGCGAGCAGCTTGCCACCCTGATCCGCGACCGCCTCGATCGGCTTGACCGGGAAGTCGAAAAAATGCGCGTGATCCTGCCCGAGCTGCTCGCCGTGCAGCGCACGAAGCTCCGCGCCCGCCTCGATGAGCTGGTCGCGCAGTTCGATACCGACCGTCTCGAACAGGAGCTGGCCTATCTCGCCCAACGCGCCGATGTCGACGAAGAGCTGGATCGATTGGCTACCCACAGCGGCGAATTCCGGCGCGTATTGGCGGCGTCGGGAGCGGTTGGCCGGCGCCTCGATTTCCTGTCCCAGGAGCTGAACCGGGAGGCCAATACCCTGGGTTCCAAATCCATCGGCACCGCGACCACTCAGGCGGTCGTGGAGATGAAAGTGCTGATCGAACAGATCCGCGAACAGGTGCAAAATCTCGAATGAGGCGCGGCGTGCGACAACCCGAACTCCATCTCAAATCGACGCGGGAGCGGTGACATGGCCCATCGGGGGACACTTTTCACCGTATCCGCGCCCTCGGGCGCCGGCAAGACCAGCCTGCTCGCCGAGTTGGTACGGCAACTGCCGGACATCCGGGTCTCGGTTTCCCACACCACGCGCGCCATGCGTCCCGGCGAACGGGATGGCATCGACTACCACTTTGTGACCGAGCCGGAGTTCCTTGCGATGCTCGATCAGGCGGAGTTTCTTGAGCACGCGCGCGTATTCAACAATCTTTATGGCACCTCGCAGCGCTGGGTTGAGGAGCAACTCCACAACGGCACCGACGTGGTCCTCGAGATAGACTGGCAGGGGGCGGCTCAGGTGCGTCGACTGCTGCCGGACTGCGTGCGTGTGTTCATTTTGCCGCCCTCCATCGACACCCTGATGACCCGGCTGACCAGCCGGCGCCAGGACCGGCCGGAAGTGATCCGGCAGCGCCTGGCGCAGGCGCGCGAGGAGATTTCGCACTATGTCGAGGCCGATTACCTCATCGTCAACGACCAGTTCGATAGGGCGCTCGATGAACTGCTGGCGGTGGTAAAAAGCCAGCGCCTCACCCTCGGCGCCCAGGAACGACGTTTTGAGGCGCTGCTTCGGTCACTGCTGTCCTGAGCCGGGTTTTGCGGTAAACTCGCAAGCCGCCGCTCCAACGGCCGGCAACCGTCCCTATTCGAGGCGAAACATGGCCCGCATTACTGTCGAAGACTGTCTGGAAAACGTCGATAACCGCTTTGAGCTGGTGATGATTGCCGGCAAACGCGCGCGCCAGCTCGCCACCGGCGGCAAGGAGCCCCTGGTGCCCTGGGAAAATGACAAGCCTACCGTGGTCGCATTGCGGGAAATCGCGGCGGGCCTGGTTGACCGCAGCATTCTCGACGAAGTTGAAGACGTCGAAGACTTCCTATCGCTTGACCTCTCGCGGGTCACGGAGCTGCCGCCGTATGTCTTTGAGGACGACGCAACACTGGCCGGCGACGACTGACCCGGAGGCGGTGTGTCTGGAGGCGATCGGTTCGCTCGAGCGAAAACTATCCACCTACCTCCCCGCTTCCCAAGTTCGACGTGTTCGGCGCGCCTTCGATTACGCAAAAACCGGCCATGAGGGCCAGCTCCGGCAGAGCGGCGAGCCCTACATTTCGCACCCGCTTGCCGTCACCCACATCCTCGCCGACATGCACATGGACAGCGAAGGCCTCATGGCCGCGTTGCTCCACGATGTCATTGAAGACACCCAGGTCACTCGCCCGCAGCTGAACCGCCGCTTCGGCAAGACCGTCTCCGATCTGGTCGACGGGGTCAGCAAGCTGACCGAAATCGAATTTTCGTCCCGCGCCGAACAGCAAGCCGAAAACTTCCAGAAAATGGCGCTCGCCATGTCCCGCGACATTCGCGTGGTGCTGGTGAAGCTTGCCGACCGGCTGCACAACATGCGCACCCTGGGCGTGCTGCCGCCGGAGAAGCGGCGCCGCGTCGCCCGCGAGACCCTGGACATCTACTCGCCCCTGGCCCAGCGTCTGGGCATGAACGACATGCGCGTCGAATTCGAGGAGCTGGGCTTCGCGGCGCTGTATCCCTTGCGCCACCACCGCATTCGCGAGGCGTTGCGCAACGCGCGCGGTCGCCGCATCGGGGTGGTGGCGGAAATCCAGGAAGCGCTCGAAAGCCGGCTGCAAAGCGAGGCTATTGTGGCCAGCGTAACCGGGCGCGAAAAACATCTCTGGAGCATTTACCAGAAGATGAAGCTCAAGAAGCGCTCGTTCAAGTCGCTGATGGATGTGTTCGCCTTCCGCATCGTGGTCGATTCAGTGGATGCGTGCTACCGGGCGTTGGGCGTTGTCCACAACCTGTACAAACCCGTCACCGGCGAATTCAAGGATTACATCGCCATTCCCAAGGCAAATGGCTATCAGTCGCTGCACACGGTGGTGGTAGGCATGCACGGCGTTCCCATCGAAGTGCAGATACGCACCCGCGAAATGGACGACCTTGCCAACTACGGGATTGCTTCGCACTGGTTTTACAAGCGGGGGTCGGGAGTGGCCGCCGGTAACCAAAGTCGCGCCAACCGCTGGGTCAAGAGCCTGCTCGAATTGCAGCGCCAGGCCGGCAACTCGCTGGAGTTCATCGAACATGTGAAGACCGATCTTTTTCCGGACGAGGTCTATGTCTTCACGCCCAACGGCAAGATCATCGAGCTTCCGAGCGGCGCCACTCCGGTTGATTTCGCCTATGCCGTGCATACCCATATCGGCGACACCTGTGTCGGTTGCGAGATCAACGGCCAGTTGAGCCCTCTGTCCCAGGCGCTGGTGAGCGGCCAGCGGGTGCGCATCGTCACCGCACCGGGCGCGCAGCCGAACCCGTCCTGGCTCGATTTCGTGGTCACCGCCAAAGCCCGCAGTGCGATCCGTCATTTTCTCAAGCACCAACAGCACGACGAGTCCGTGGAACTTGGCAAGCGTCTGCTGGACCAAGCGCTGTCCCGCTTCGGTACTGGCTACCAGCAGATTCGCAAATCCCAGATTCGGCACCTGCTCAAGGAAACCGGCGCGAAGACCTTTGAAAGCGTGCTGCAGCAGATCGGCATCGGTAGCCGCGTTGCCTACGCCGTGGCGAATATCCTGATCCCGGTCGCGGATCGCGGTGAGGTCGCACCCAACCTGGACTCGCCCATCCTGATCGACAACAGGCAGGGCCTGGTCATCAGTTTCGCGCGCTGCTGCTACCCGCTGCCCGGCGATCCCATCCTGGGTCACATCAGTCCCGGTCGCGGTCTGGTGATCCACCGCGATTCCTGCAAAAACCTGACCGGCATTCGCGACAGCCGGGAAAAATCCCTGCCCTTGCAGTGGTCTCCCACCGTCAAGGGCGAATTCCCCGTGGAGCTGAAGCTGGTGGTGGCGTCCGAGCGCGGTATCATCGCCACCCTGGCGAGCCGGATCGCGGAACAGGACGCCACCATCCAGCGCATCAACGTGGGTGATCGGGACGCTGCCAGCATGGTCAACATCGTGCTCGCCGCGCGCAGTCGCGTGCATCTCGCCAACATCATGCGCCGCATCCGGACCCTGAAACCCGTGCGCTCGGTACAGCGCGTCAAAAACTGAAGTCCGAGGTGATTCTTGACTGCCAAATCCGTCATTCATAGCGACCGCGCGCCCGCCGCCATCGGCACCTACTCCCAGGCGATACGCGCCGGCGACACGGTCTATCTTTCGGGACAGATTCCCCTCGATCCGGTCAGCATGCAACTGGTGAGCGGCGACATGCGCGCCCAGATCGCGCGCGTGTTCGACAATCTCGCCGCGGTCTGCGCGGCCGCCGGCGGTAGTCTCGGCGACATCGTCAAACTGAACATTTTCTTGGTCGATCTCGGTCATTTCGCCCTCGTCAACGAGGTGATGGCCGGCTATTTCCAGGCGCCCTATCCCGCGCGCGCCGCCGTCGGCGTGGCCGCGCTGCCGCGCGCCGCCCAAGTGGAAATGGACGCGATCATGGTGCTTTGACACACCCCCCGAGCCGCCGTGGTGGCATGGCGGTATTGAAATTTCCGTTGTGAAACCCTGGAGGAATGCAGCCATGCAAATCGATATCATCTCCGATGTCGTGTGTCCCTGGTGCTATGTCGGCAAAAAGCAGCTTGAGCGTGCCCTCGCCAAGCGCCCGCAACTGCAAACCGAGGTTCGCTGGTTTCCCTACCAGTTGCATCCGGAAGCGCCAGCCGAGGGCTATCCGTACCGCGAAACCATCGAGCGCAAATACGGGCGCCAGATGATCGACGCCATGTTCGCGCGCCTGACCGCGGCGGGAAAATCCGTCGGCATCGAATTTCAGTTGGACCGTATCGCTCGCGGCGCCAACACCCTCAACGCCCACCGCTTGATCGAATGGGCGCGCGCGGAGAACCGCGAGGACGCCATGGTCGAGGCTTTGTTCAGGGCTTATTTCTGCGACGGCCGGGATGTCGGCAATGCGGAAACCCTCGCCGCCATTGCCGGTGAAGTCGGCATGCGCGGCGCCGCTACCCTGGCGCAGCGCCTCGCCGGACCGGACGGTCGCGCCGAAGTGCTCGACCGCATGGCCTATTCTCGTGACCAGGGCGTCACCGGCGTGCCTTTCTTCGTTTTCGACGGCACACTATCGCTGTCCGGCGCGCAGTCCGAGGAGACCTTCCTGCACCTGCTCGACCGGGCCGCGGCCCAAGCCGGCGGCGATACCGCCGCGTCGTGCAGCCCCGAGGGCTGCATCTAGCAGTTTGTTGAAAAACTGCTAGCGGAGGCCTGCCTGACCGGCGTCACCGACAAACGCGTCTGGCCCATTCATAACATCATGGGATCACCGCCGCGGGAGCGGCGGTGATCCCATCACGGGAGTCACCATGAAATTCACCTGGTTCAATCTGATGCCATGGCCGCATCTGCCCGCGGATTTCCGCAAGAAGCACCGCTCGGTGTGGGTGGATATCGATGGCAAGCTGTACGATCCGATCAAGGGTCACGATGTCTACAACCAGTATCTCGACATGCTGGAGTATGCCGACGCCGTGGGCTACGACGGCCTCGGCGTCAACGAACACCACCAGAATGCCTACGGTCTGATGCCCTCGCCGAACATCATGGCGGCAGCCATTTCGCGCCGTGCCCTCAATGCCGCGGTGGTCGTGCTGGGCAACTCGCTGTCGTTGTACAACCCGCCGATCCGCGTCGCCGAAGAATTCGCGATGCTCGATGTCATCACCGGTGGGCGTCTGGTGGCGGGATTCCCGGTCGGCACCTCGATGGACACCAACTTCTGCTACGGCGACATTCCGGCGCTGACCCGCGAGCGCTATCAGGAGGCTCACGATCTGATCCGCAAGGCCTGGCGCGAAACCGAGCCCTTCGCCTGGAACGGCCGCTACACCAAGCTGCGCCACGTCAACACCTGGCCGAAGCCGATCCAGAATCCGCCGCCCATTCACATTCCCGGCGGCGGTTCGGTGGAGACTTACGATTTCTGCCTCGACAATGTCTATTCCTACTCGTACCTGAGCTTTTCCGGCTACATTCGCGCCAAGGCCCTGTTGCAGGGCTACTGGGATCGTCTCGCCGAGCGCAACGAACCGGATGCCTCGCCCTATCGCGCCGGTTTCGCGCAGACCATCTGCGTCGCCGAGACCGATGCCCAGGCGGAAGAGCTCTATTCCGAGCACGTCAATTACTTCTTCAACCGCTGCCTGCACATCGCCCCTGGGTTTGCCGATGCGCCGGGTTACCGCACCATCAAGACCATCAAGTCCGGGGCGCTGTCGCAGTTCTCGCCGAATTTCGAGGAAGCCGCCCACATGTCGTGGAAGGATCTGGTCGAGGGCGGCTTCATCATTGCCGGCAGCCCGGACACCGTGCGCGAGCGCATGGAGGATCTGATCAAGGGTTTGCGCGTCGGCAACATCTTCTGCCTGATGCACGTCGGCGACATGCCGCTTGAAAAAACCAAGTATTCGACCCGGTTGTTCGCCGAAAAAGTCATGCCCAGGCTGCGCAATATGTGGCCCGAATACGCCGATGACACCCGCTTCTGGTGCCAGCCCTTGACCAAGCGCGCCACGCCCGGCCCGGTATCCGACTACAACGCCGCCCTCGGAGGCAACCGCTGATGAATGCCCTCAGCCTGAACAAAATCAAAACCCATCACGTCGTGGTCGATGTCCTGAGTGGCGGCACCGGCCCGGATCTGTTCTTCCTCCACGGCGCCGGTGGCGTCACCGCGGCCGATCCTTTCCTGACCGCGCTGGCGCAGAAATACCGCGTGCATGCACCCCTGCTGCCGGGTTACGGCGCATCCGACGAGTGCGAGAGTATTCGCACCATGCTCGACTTCACCCTGCACAGCTACGATGTGATGGACGCGCTCGGGCTGCGTAAACCCATTGTCGTCGGCCACTCCATGGGCGGCATGATGGCGGCGGAAATGGCCGCCATCGCTCCCCACGATATCGACCGCCTGTGCCTGTTGTGCCCGGCGGGGCTCTGGCTGGATGAATACCCAATGCCCGACATCTTCTCGATGGTGCCCTATGAATTGCCGGCCGTGCTGTTTCACGACGTCGAGGCCGGCGCCGCGATGATGACGGCGGGCGCGGATTTTTCCGATCTCACCTTTCTGCAGAATTTTCTGGTGCAGAACGCACGGCAACTGGGCATGGCCGGCAAGATCCTGTTCCCGATCGCCGATCGTGGCCTTAGCGAACGCCTCTACCGCATCCGGGCAAAAACCCTGCTGGTATGGGGCGCGTCGGATCGGCTGACGCCGCTGCCCTATGCCGAAGCGTTCAAAAAGGGTATCGCCGGCAGCGAACTGATCGTGGTCGAGAAGGCAGGCCATATGCTGCCGCTGGAGCAGACTGCGGCAGTGGTGGAGGCGATTGATCGCCTGGGCTGACAGGAAACTTCCGGCGCCAGTGGGCACCAAAATGCCCACGGGCGCCGGTAGGGAAGTGGACAAAAGCCATCAGGATTTGATCTGCATGCGCGCGCCATGCCGCATGCTCGACCGCCCAGCGTTCGCCGGTGAAATATTTGTGGCGAATGTTTGTGGTCAAGGTTCGTCGTGATAGTCCAGCGACCGGCCGTCAACGTCTCTGCATGATCGCTGCCGCATTCCCAACCCTTCGATCAACTGCCCGTAACCAGCCTGTGCGCGAGCACCGAGCGGCAGCGCCGCGGCCAAAGGCCGCGGGTTCGAAGCCTTTCGCGCCGGGGTCCATCGGTACCGCTCAGTCCTTGGCCTGGGCGTTGCGTCGCGCGAGTTCGGCGCGGGCCTGTGTCAACGCGACGCGTACCTGGGCGGGCGCGGTACCGCCGATGTGAGCGCGGGCGGCCACGGAGCCTTCAAGTGTGAGCACGGCGAAGACATCGCTGCCGATGGCGGGCGAGAAGGCACGCAATTCATCGAGCGACAGATCGGCGAGATCCCGACCACTGGCGATACCCTGGGCTACCGCCTTGCCGACCACTTCGTGGGCGTCGCGGAACGGCAAACCCTGGCGCACCAGATAGTCGGCGAGGTCGGTGGCAGTGGCGTAGCCGGCGCGCGCCGCTGCGCGCATGGCGGCGCGATTGACCTTCAGCGCGGGCACCATGTCGGCGAAGGCGCGCAGGCAGTCGCGCAGCGTGTCGGCGGTGTCGAACAGGGGCTCCTTGTCCTCCTGATTGTCCTTGTTGTAGGCGAGCGGCTGGCCCTTCATCAGGGTGAGCAGGGCGACCAGATGACCGGTGACGCGGCCGGTCTTGCCGCGCACCAGTTCCGGCACGTCGGGATTCTTTTTCTGCGGCATGATGGACGAGCCGGTGCAGAAGCGGTCGGGCAGGTCGATGAAGCGGAATTGCGCCGAGGCCCACAGGATCAGTTCTTCGGACGCGCGCGACAGGTGCGTCATCAGCAGGCTGGCGGCGGCGCAGAATTCGATGGCGAAATCGCGGTCGCTGACTGAATCCAGGGAGTTGGCGGTGGGTCCGTCGAAGCCGAGCAGCGCCGCACTGTAGTCGCGGTCGATGGGATAGCTGGTGCCGGCCAGCGCGGCGGCGCCCAGCGGCGAGCGGTTCAGGCGCTTGCGGCAATCGAGCAGGCGCGAGTGATCCCGCCCCAGCATTTCGTACCAGGCCATCAGGTGATGGCCGAAAGTCACCGGCTGGGCGGTCTGCAAATGGGTGAAACCGGGCATGATGGTGTCGGCTTCGCATTCGGCCACCGCCACCAGCGCCTGCTGCAGGCGGGTGATTTCCGCCAGGATGGTGTCGATCTCGTCGCGCAGCCAGAGGCGAATGTCGGTGGCCACCTGGTCGTTGCGGGAGCGCCCGGTGTGGAGCTTCTTGCCCGCGGTGCCGATCGCCGCGGTGAGCGCCGATTCGATGTTCATATGCACGTCTTCGAGCGCCTCGGACCAGGCGAATTGGCCCGCGTCGATCCGCGCGGCGATGGCTCCCAGACCGGTGACGATGGCATCGCGTTCGGCTTGGGTGAGCACCCCGGCCCGTGTCAGCATCTCGGCGTGGGCGATGGAGCCGGCGATATCGTGGCGGTAGAGGCGTTGGTCGAAGCCGACCGACGCGGTGAAACGGGCCACAAAGGCGTCGGTGGCCTCGCCGAAGCGGCCGCCCCAGGCCTGATTGACGGGCTTGTCCTGGCTCATTGGGTGTCCGGGTTGGCGATTCGCGCACACCGGCAGGGTGTGCGGCTGGATAGTGGGAAGGCGCGTATTATAAACCGGGACCAAGGGCGGCATCATGGAGCGAATTTTGCGCTGGTATGAAAGGTATGAAAAACGGCTGCCGCGGCGGCGGCCGGTGTCCTTGTACGAGGTTGACTACTTTCTGCCGGATCTGTGCCGTGGCGAGGGCCTGCTGGCGGTCATCGTCCTTTCGCTGTTGTTGTCGGTGCTGATGGCGGTCGCCCGTTTCGGTATCGAAAATTTCGACTGGTCGGCGTTTGGCAACATCGCGTTCATGGCGATCTGGATTGCGCTATTGAGTGTACTGGTACTCTGCGAGTGCAATCGCTGGCTCATCGGGGTGCGCTACACCTGGAGCGCCGTCATCAGTTTTGGCCTGGTATTGGCGGTCGCGTTCGCGGTCGGCGTCGCGGCGGATTATGCGGTGGCCTGGAGTCTCGGCGGTGTGTTCGGGTTCGGCCGCGCGCTGAATGCGGTGGTGTTGACGGCGATACCCGCCGGCATTCTGCTGCGGTATCTCTACTTGCAGCAGCAATTGCGGATTCAGCAACGCGCCGAGCTGGAAGCGCGCATCCAGGCGCTGCAAGCGCGGATTCGGCCCCATTTCCTGTTCAACAGCATGAACATGATCGCCAGCCTGATCGGCTCCGATCCCGAAAAAGCCGAGCGGGTGGTCGAAGATCTCTCCGATCTGTTCCGCCGGGCCCTCGCGGACGCTCAGACACTGGTGCCGTTGCGCGAAGAGTTGGCGCTGTGCCGCAGTTACATGGCCATCGAAAAAATGCGCCTGGGCGATCGCCTGCGGACGGAGTGGGAGATCGGCGATTACGGCGCCGGTGTACAGATTCCCTGCCTGTCGTTGCAGCCGGTGCTCGAAAATGCCGTCTACCACGGCATCCAACTGCTCCCTGCTGGAGGGTCCGTGGAGATCCGCGTGCGGCGGGCAGGCGACCGGGTGACCATCTCGGTGCGCAACCCCTTCAATCCGCGCATGCGGCATAATAAGGGCAACAAGTCGGCAATGGACAATGTCCGGCGGCGTCTGGAAGCGCACTTCGGACCTCGTGCGCGCGTCGAGTTTTTGACCGACGGCGAGCACTATGTGACGACACTGAGTTATCCACTGGCCTGGTGAGGGAAGCGCCATGAACGTAGTGATTGTGGACGACGAGCCGCTGGCGCGGGAGCGCCTGGCGCGCATGGTGCTGGTGCTCGGCGGGTTCCGCGTGATCGGTCAGGCCGGCCACGGCCAGGAAGCGGTGCGGATGGCTCGCGACCTGAGCCCCGACGTGGTGTTGATGGATGTGCGCATGCCAGGCATGGACGGTCTCGCCGCCGCGCAGTATATGGCGGAGCTGGATCCACCGCCGGCGGTGATCTTCTGCACTGCCTACGGCGATTATGCGGTGGAGGCATTCTCCTCCCAGGCGATTGGCTATTTGCTGAAGCCGGTGCGACAAGCGGATCTGGCGGCCGCCCTCAATCGCGCGCGGCGCATCAACAAGGCGCAACTCACGGAGCTGCGGCAATTGCCAGGGATGATGCTGGAGGGACGCACCCACATCACGGCGCGCAACCGGCGCGGCCTGGATCTGGTGCCGGTGGCGGAAGTGGCGCTGTTTCAGGCCGACCACAAATACGTCACCGCCTATCATGGCGACGGCGAGTGCCTGCTCGATGAGACCTTGCGGGATCTGGAACAGGAGTTCGAAGGCCGCTTCATCCGCGTGCATCGCAATGCGCTGGTGTCGATCGCGCACATCGAAGGCCTGGATCGCAATCACGATGGCCAGAATTTCGTGCGCTTGCGGGATCTCGATATCAGACCCCAGGTCAGCCGCCGGCATATCGTCGGTCTCAAGAAATTGCTCGATCAAATCTGAGTACGGTCGCACCCTTCATGTCACCCCAGCGCCTGCGCATCGCCACCCGCGAAAGTCCCCTCGCACTTTGGCAAGCCCACCACATCAAGGCCGAGCTCGAACGCATCCATGGGGCTGCCGTAACAGTCGAAATTCTGGGCTTCACCACCCAGGGCGATCGTCTGCTGGATCGCTCCCTGGCGGCGGTCGGCGGCAAGGGGCTGTTCGTGAAGGAGTTGGAGCAGGCGCTGCTGGTCGGCGACGCCGATCTGGCGGTGCATTCCCTGAAGGACGTGCCCATGGATTTTCCGCCCGGTCTGGGATTGACGGCCATCTGCGCCCGGGAAGATCCCAGCGACGCCCTGGTCGGTGGGCATTGGCGCGTACTGGACGAATTGCCGCCCGGCACCCGCGTCGGCACCGCTAGCCTGCGCCGGCGCTGCCAGTTGCTGGCACACTTTCCGCACCTCGACGTGCGCGAGGTGCGCGGCAACGTCAACACCCGCCTGGCGCGCCTGGATCGGGGCGATTTCGACGTCCTGATCCTGGCCAGTGCCGGTCTGCTGCGGCTGGGTTTCGCCGGACGCATCGCGGCACGCCTGGCGCCGGAAGTGTCGCTGCCGGCCCCGGGGCAGGGTGCCCTGGGTATCGAGTGCCGTCTGAATGACGGCCGGGTCCGGGATCTGGTCGCGCCCCTCGCCGATCCGGCGACCACCCTCTGTGTGGCGGCCGAGCGTGCGCTCAACCGCCGCTTGCAGGGCGGTTGTCAGGTACCCATTGCGTGCTACGGTGAGCTGGACGCCACCGGGCAGTTGTATCTGCGCGCTCTGGTGGGTGCGGTGGACGGGTCGCGGCTGTTGCGCGACGAAATTCGTGGCGAGCCCATGCGCGCGGAGGCACTGGGTATCCAGCTTGCCGAAGCGCTGCTCGCACAGGGCGCGGGCGCCTTGCTGGCGCAGGTGGGGTGACCATCTCCCTGGCCGGGTTGCGGGTGCTGATATTGCGCAGCGCGCGACCGGGGGATCCGCTGGCGGCACGGCTGATGGCCAAAGGTGCAGATGTGCATTCCTTTCCCCTGCTGGGCATCGAACCCCGACCCGCGCTGGACGCGGACCTCGCCGTAACCGTGGCCAACGCCGATGGCTGGATATTTGTCAGCCGCCATGCCGTCCGTCACGGGCTTGAGCAAGTCGCCGCGGCGAGCCTGCTGCCGACCCGGGTGCCGATCTTCGCGGTCGGCGCCGCGACCGCCGCCGCATTGCGCGAAGACTGGAGCATCGCCGCCCGGCATCCATCCGAGGCCAATACCGAAGGGCTCCTCGGGTTGCCCGAATTGCAGGAGGTCCGAGGACGGACCCTCGTGATTTTTCGCGGCGCCGGCGGACGTGACGCGCTGCGCGCCGGTCTGCGCGCGCGCGGCGCCCGGGTGCATTACTGCGAGGTGTATCGGCGGGTGCCGGAGCGACGCTGGGAGCCGGAACTGTCCATGGCGCTGGCGGCGCCCAGCCCGCTGTTGCTGGTGGCCCACAGCGGCGAAGTATTGCGCGCGTTGCGCGCGGTCGTGGATCGCGCCCGGGAGAGCGAAGACCGTTCCATAGCGCTCCCGGTTTGTCTGGTCCCGGGCGAGCGGGTGGCGGGCATCGCGCGCGGGCTCGGCTTTGAACCCCTCATCGCCGCCAGCGCCCTCGCCGCGAAAATGGAGCAGGCGGTGTGCCGCTGGTACACTCCCGGGCGAATTGAGGCATGACAACGGGAGCCAGTGTGGCCGGAGAGCAAGAGGAGTCGGTGGTCGGCACGAAGGAAGCGAGTGCCGTCGCGCCGCGAGCAGGATCCCAGACGCGCAAACTGGGCGTTCGGCTGTTGGTGCTGGCGGCACTGGTGACGGTCGGCTATCTGGGTTGGCGGGAGTATGGGCAAAGGGTTGTGGCCAAGCGGACCGCTGACTCCCCGGTGGCCGCACCGGAGCCGGCCGCGGCCGCTATGGCCGCGATGGCGGCGGAGCTGGGCGCGCTGCGCGAGCGGCTTGATAGCCAGGATCGGGAGCGCGAGCAGGTACGGGCGGCGCTGGCCGCACTCCAGGCCGGGCTCGACCAGGAAGCAAGCGAGCGCCTGGCGGCGGCTCCGGACAGCGACATGCTCGCGGTCATGGAAGTTGAACATCTGCTGCGATTGGCCAGTCAGCGACTTTGGGAAGCGCGTTCGACGGCGTCGGCACTGGCGCTGCTCGAGCACGCCGACGCACTGCTGGCGCCGCTGACGGATCCCGGGCTCGATCCGGTGCGGGCGGCACTGATTGCGGATATGACGGCGCTGAAGCTGGCGGGCAGCGTCGATATCGAAGGGTTCTACCTGCGCTTGAGCGCACTTCAGACCGCTATTGCCACGCTGAATCCCGCGCCGCGTCCGGTGTTGGTGCCGGCCGCGGAGGGTGTCGCCGGGGATGCGGTGCCACCGGTCGGCTTCTGGCCGCGGCTGCTGAGCAATGCCGGCGCGGCATTGCGGCGCTTCAGCGCCGAACATCTGCGGGTACGCACCCTCGATGCGCCGCCGCCCGCGCTGCTCTCCCACGCACAGGAAGCGCGTCTGCAACAATATCTGGAGCTGCTGCTGTCACAGGCGCAATTGGCGGTGCTGGAGCGTCAGGAGCGCATCTATCGCGATTCCCTGGCGCGCGCGGTGGCGTTGCTGGATGCGCATTTCGGGTTCGATGCCCGCGCGCCCGCGCTGCGCGCCGAGTTGGTGGATCTGCAAGACGAACCCGTCGCATTGACGCTGCCCGACATCACGTCCTCGCGGGAGCGCGTGCGGGAGTATCTGGCTGGAGTGCGGCAGCGCGGTATAACGGTGGCGCCGCGATGAGAAAGGCGTTACTCCTGTTCGCGGCCATGCTGTTGGCGGGTGGCCTTATTTTCTGGGGCCTTGACTATGCGCGTGGCTACATCCTGATCGTGATCGGCGATCGGATGGTTCAGTTCAGTCTCTGGCTCACTGCATTGCTGCTGGTCGTCATTGTGCTCGGGTGGTGCGGATTGAAGTGGCTGTGGCAGGGATTGACGCAGCCGGGACGGAACGCCTGGCGCAGGCAGCGCAGCCGCAAGGCGGAGCGCAACCGGCGCGCAGTCATGGTGGCGCTTGCCGACTTTTACGAAGGGCATTGGGCGCGCGCCCGCAGCGCCCTGGTGGAGTCGGCGCCGCGCTCGGAAATTCCCGGGCTCAACTATGTCCTGGCCGCGGATGCGGCGGTGCGTCTGGGTCAGCAGGCCGAGGCTGAGGAGCTTCTGGTTGCGGCCGCGCGCGAAGTGCCCGAAGACAACGCCGCGCTGGCGCTGATGCGTGCCCGTCTGGCGGTCCGCGGTGGCGATGAACCGCGCGCTGTGGAGCAGTTGCGGGCGGCGCTGGCTGTGCATGCCGATCATCCCGGTTTGCTGGCCTGCTTGCAGGAGTGTCTGCTCCGGCAACAGGACTGGGACGGGTTGGCCGGATTGTTGCCGGGATTGCGGCGCGCCCGGGTAGCCTCGCCCGACGCACTGGCCGCGTTGGAGCCGCAGATATATGCCGGCTTGCTGAAAGGATTTTCTGTCGCTACCGACGACGAGTCCCCGCAGCAACGGCAGGCCGCACTGGCCGAGTTGTGGAAGCGGATACCGCGCGAGTATCGGCATCGGGGCGAATGCCTGCGGTCCCATGCCGGGACGCTTGCCAGGCTTGGCGATTCCGCCGCCGCGGAGGTGGAGTTGCGCCGACACCTGGAGCGGAACTGGGAGCCGGATCTGGTGCTGGATTGGTCCCGGGTTGCGCTTGCGGAACTGCCCCGCCATCTGGGCGTCGCGGAAGCCTGGTTGCGTCGACAGGGCGAGTCGTGGCAACTGTTGCTGGCCCTGGGCCAGCTCTGCCGGCGTCTGGGAATCTGGGGTAAGGGACGGGACTATCTGGAGCGCGCGTTACGCCTGGCTGACCGACCGGAAATCCAGGCCGAGCTGGCGGAAGTATTGACCGGGCTCGGCGACCAAGCCGGCGCGGCGGGCTGCTATCGCCGCGGGCTGCAGGGCTGTCTGGCGCAAGTCAGCAAGGTCTGACCGGGTTCATGGTGCCGTCGTCTCTGCCTGCCAGCCAAGGCGTCGCAACTCCGTCCATTCAAGCCGCAGGCAGTATCCGACGGTCAGTCGAGGCGGGGACCGGCGGCCACAATGGCGGTTGCGACATCGAAGCGTTTGAAGTTCTCGATAAACAAGGCCGCGAGTTTGCGCGCCTGTTCGTCGTAGGCTGCGGGATCGGCCCAGGTGTTGCGCGGGATCAGGTAGTGGTCGTCGACTCCGGGCACATGACGCGGCACGGCGAGATTCAGCAACGGCAGATTGACGGTTTCCACGTCGTCCAGTGCGCCGCTCTGGATGGCTGCGACCACGGCGCGGGTCACCGGGATTGGAAAACGCTTGCCGGCGCCCCCGGTGCCTCCGGAACCACCCGTCCAGCCGGTATTCACCAGGTACACCTGGCTGCCGAAGCTCTCGGCGCGTTTCATCAGCAGTTCGGCGTAGACGCCCGCCGGCCGGGGCATGAAGGGAGCGCCGAAGCAGGTGGAAAAGGTGGGGTTGATGCCCGCCTCGCTCCCCAGTTCGGTGGAGCCAACCCGGGCCGTATAGCCGCTCAGGAAGTGGTAGGCGGCACCTTCCCTGGACAACACCGAAACCGGCGGCAACACGCCCGTGACATCGCAGGTGAGGAAGATGATGTGACCGGGCTCGCCCGCCCGGTTGGGTACACAGCGCATCGCGACGTGTTCCAGCGGGTAGCTGCAGCGACCGTTCTCGGTCAGGGAGGTGTCGCTGTAGTCCGGAATCCGGTGTTTTCCAACCATCACGTTTTCGACGATGGCGCCAAACCGGATGGCGTCCCAGATCACGGGCTCGTTTTCGTGGCTCAGGTCGATTGTCTTGGCGTAACACCCACCTTCCAGGTTGAAGACCGCGCCCTCGGTCCACCCGTGTTCATCGTCGCCGATCAGGTAGCGGTCGGGATCGGCGGAAAGCGTCGTCTTGCCGGTGCCCGACAGGCCGAAAAACAGGGTGACATCGCCGGCTTCGCCGACATTGGCCGCGCAATGCATGGGCAGCACGTCCTTCTCGGGCAGCAGGAAGTTCTGCACGGAAAACATGCCTTTTTTCAGCTCGCCCGCGTAGCGCATGCCGGCGATCAACAGTTTGCGCTGCGCAAAATGAATGATGACCGCGCCTGCGCTGGTGGTGCCATCGCGGTGCGGGTCGCACACGAAGCTGGCCGCGTGCAGCACTCTCCAGGGTTCCTTGCCGGACGGGTTGAAGCGCGGCGGCCGGATGAACATGTTGCGCGCGAACAGGCTGTGCCAGGCGGTCTCGGTGGTGACCCGGATCGGCAGGTAATGTTCAGGATCCTGGCCGACATGGAGCTCGGAAGTAAAACGGTCGCCCTCCGCCAGGTGGGCTTCAACCCGGCTCCAGAGCGCGTCGAAGCGCTCGGCGGCAAAGGGGCGGTTGACCGGGCCCCAGGCAATGTCTTCGCTGGTGCTGGGTTCTTCCACAATAAATCGATCGGCGGGCGAGCGTCCGGTATGGCGCCCGGTGGTGGTCAGCAGCGCGCCGCTATGAGTCAGGACTCCCTCCCCCCGCTGTAGAGCCAGCTCAATCAACTCGGCCGTACTCAGATCGGCGTGCACATTGACCGCAGCTGGTTCGGCCCGGGTCTTCGGGAGGTCTTGTCGCTGGGTCACTGGGGCACTCGTGTGGGCGTGGGGGCGCCAATTATGCAAAAAAAACTCCGGTGGCAACAGGCGGGCGTAGGGCCGGTGCGGCGGTGGTTGGCTGCGGTTCCGGCGTCTCGCGCCTGGTGGTCGGAGTCAGTGCAGCGTGGGATCCGCGCCGAGCACCGCTGCGGATAGCTGGGCCGCGGTAAAGTCGTAGTGCTGGTGGCAGAACTGGCACTGGGTTGACAGGAGCGGCGAACTGGCCAGCAGCTCGCGCACCGTTTCCGGTCCCAGGGCAACGATGGAGCTGCCGATACGCTCCCGCGAACAGCTGCACGCGAACCGCAGCGGTGTGGGGTCGTAGAGACGTACTTGTTCGCCATGAAACAGTCGGTGCAGCTGTGCATGGTGGCCGAAGGTCAGTTGCTCGTCGGCAGTGAGGGTGTCGGCCAGCGCGGTCAGATGCTCCCAGCAACGTTCGCGCTCGGCGAGGGTCTGGCGCTGGGTCGGGAGTGCCTGCAGCAGCAGGCCCGCGGCCGCTCCGGTATCGGCGGCCAGCCACAGACGGGTCGGCAGTTGCTCGGAGCGGGCGAAATAGTCCGAGAGACAGGCGGCGAGGCGTGGGTGCTCCAGCGGCACCATGCCCTGATGGCGCTCGCGCCCCGGCACGGCCAGGGTGATGCTCAGATGGCCAGATCCCGCCAGTTGGCGCAGATCGTCACTGAGTGCTGCGCCTGGATCGGGCATGCGTGCGATGGCGCGCAGATTTTGGCGATCGCTGCACTCGGCCATCAACAGGGGAACGGGTCCATCGCCCCGTGCCTGTACCGTGAGCGTGCCGGCGGTCTTCAGATTGGTGCTGATCAGTGCGGCCGCCGCGAGAAACTCGCCGAGGTGGGTTTGCAGCAGCGCCGGATAGGGATTGTGGCGATACACCGCGGCGGTGGACTCGCGCAGCGATACGATCTCCCCGCGGATGTCATAGTCCTCGAACAGAAAACGCTGGTGGATGTCGTTGGGAGCGATCGGCGCAGGTCGTGTCATGCGGGAGATTTCATTCGGGGTTTGAAAAATCGAGGTCGCGGCACTTGGTGATCTGACGACGCTGCTTTTTGCTCGGGCGTGCGTCCGGATACTGCACGCCTGCGCGTGCGGCGCGGCGGGCAACGGTTTGCTGTTCGCGCTTGACCAGGCTTTCGGGGGTTTCGGCATACAACAGCGCGGCTTCGGTCGCACCCCGGCGCTGCTCGGACAAGGCGGTCACCACCACGGTTTTTTCATCTCGGCCCTGGTGGATGGTGAGGGTGATTCCCGGTTCGATTTCCTTGCTGGGTTTGGCCCGTTGACCGGCGATCTGCACCTTGCCACCCTCGATGGCGGCTTTCGCCAGGCTGCGGGTCTTGAAAAAGCGCGCCGCCCACAGCCATTTGTCGAGTCTTACGCGGGCAATCGCCTCCATCGCCATCAAATGACCGGAAGAATGTCGTCGAAATCGGCGAGCGCCGGGAAACGTAGTTGCTCGCGATGGCCGCGCCGACTGTCGGGCTGACTGATGCACAGCAGGTGGGCGATGCCGTACGCGCGGGCAGCATCCAGTACCGGCTCGCTGTCGTCGATAAACAGGGTGCGCAGTGGGTCGAAACTCAGGTCGGCGGCAAGGCGGTGCCAGAACGCCGGGTCTTCCTTGGGCATGCCGTAGTCGTGGGAAGAAATCATGCGATCGAGCCCGGCGCCGATCAGGGTGCGGCTCAGCTTCAGGTTCAGGCTGTCGCGATGGGCATTGGTGACGAGGATCCGGCGACGCCCACGCGCGCCCAGCTGTTCCAGCAACGCGCCGGCGCGGGGACGTTCGGCGATCAGGTGGGCGACTTCGCGCTTCAGGGTGGTCACGTCGAGCCCGAGCTGCGCCGACCAGTAGTCGGTGCAATACCATTGCAGGCGGTGCTGTTCACGCTCGAACCGCGCGTGCAGTTCGCGCATGCTGGCCTCGGGATCGAGCCCGTGGTGCTCAGCGAAACGCCGCGGCAGATGGTGCTGCCAGAAGTGGTTGTCGAAATGGAGGTCGAGCAGGGTGCCGTCCATATCGAGCAGAACGGTGTCGATAGCGCTCCAGTCGATCATCAAACATAATGCTCCGCGCTGTACTTGGCCCGAGGAAGTATGCCCACCCCGCCTACGATATTGAAGCGCAGAATTGTCGCGCGCTCCCGTTTGTTTCGCGTCGAGCAACTGGATCTGCGGTTCTCCAATGGCGTCGAGCGGATCTACGAACGCCTGAGTGGCGCGGGTTACGGCGCGGTGGTGGTGGTGCCCTTGACCGCTGGCGGCGAAATTCTGCTGGTACGGGAATACGGTGCGGGCAGCAATAGGTACCACTGGGGTTTGCCCAAGGGCGCGGTCGATCCGGGCGAGGATGTGCTGGTCGCCGCCGACCGCGAATTGAAAGAAGAAGCCGGACACGGCGCGCGTCGCCTGAGCGCGCTCAAACGTATCTATCTGAATCCGTTTTACATGGAGCGCCAGCTGGATATCGTGCTGGCGGAGGAGCTCTACGCCGAGTCGCTCCCCGGCGACGAACCCGAACCCTTGGCAACCATGTATTGGCCGCTGGCGCGACTGAGCGAGTTGCTCGCCCGGGACGACGTCAACGATGCCATTTCCATCAGCGCGCTGGCCTTGGCGCGCGACCATCTCGCCGCGCGCGATCGCTGAACGCCGGCTCAACCGGGAGTTTGTCATGGTAGAAATCGAGGCGGTGATCGAGTTGGCGCGCGCCGCGGGCGACGCGATCCTGGCGGTATACGAACGCGCCGACCTGGGTGAGCAGCAAAAGAACGATTCGAGCCCCCTGACGGAGGCCGATCTGGCAGCACACCGGGTATTGATGGCAGGCTTGGCGAAATTGACGCCGGAAATTCCCGTGTTGTCGGAAGAGTCGGTCGATCCCGGCTGGGAAGTGCGAGCGCGTTGGAAACGGTACTGGCTGGTGGACCCATTGGACGGTACCAAGGAGTTCATCAAGCGCAACGGCGAATTTACTGTGAACATCGCGCTGATCGACGACGGCGTTCCGGTATTGGGTGTGGTCAGCGTCCCGGTCCGCGAGATTGTTTACGCCGGAATGTTGGGCAAAGGCGCCTGGCGCCTCGATGCCGAGGGGTGCGTGGACATCCGTACGCGTTCCATGAAAGGGCGCGGGAGCGAGGCTTTGCCGGTAACCGTGGTGGCCAGTCGCAGCCATGGCGCGGATACCGTGGCGCAGTGGCTGGATGCGATCGGTCGACGGGTGGGGCAGATCGAAACCCGCAACATGGGCAGCTCCCTGAAGCTGTGTCTGGTGGCGGAAGGCAGTGCCGATATTTACCCGCGCCTGGCGCTGACGGCGGAATGGGATACAGCGGCCGCGCAGGCGGTGGTGGAAGCGGCGGGAGGTGTGGTGCTGGCGGCCGATCTGAGTCCGTTGCGCTACAACACCAAAGCGGATCTGCTCAATCCCTACTTCTTTGTGCTCGGGGATCAAGGTTACCCTTGGCGGGAACTGCTGGCGGATCGCTGATCCGCCGTCACAGGAGATCGTCCGGTACTTGGCTGGTATCGCTGCCGGCCGCCTCCGGCGCGGGCGCAAAGGCTCCCGGCGCGGACTCCTCCAGAAACAACTCCTCATCGAACGTATGTCCACCCGGATTGGCGCGTAGTCCGGTATCCGGATCGATGCGCACAGTAAGGATTCCGGGAGGCCTGGGGCGGTAAACCTCCTCCGTGCCGGCCAGCGCGGCGCCCATGAAGTTCATCCAGATCGGCAAAGCCGCCGTGCTGCCGTATTCGTTGGCGCCGAGCACCCGATTGTCGTCGAACCCGAACCAAACGCTCGTCACCAGGGTTGGGTTGTAGCCCGAGAACCAGGCGTCGCGGGGGCCATTGGTGGTCCCGGTCTTGCCTGCGATGTCTCTCCGCTTGAGTTGCAGGGCGCGGGTGCCGGTGCCGCGGCGGATCACATCCCTGAGCATCGAGTCCATGATGTACGCAATCCGGGGGTCCATCACTTGCGGCGCCGCTGGCGCCGCGGTCGCATTCTGCGCACCTGGCTCGCCGCAGGCGGGACATACGCGCTCGGGATTGGCGGTAAACAGCGGGTTCCCGTTGGCGTCCTCGATGCGCTCGATCAGGTAGGGCGTTACCCGGTACCCGCCGTTGGCGAAAATCGCGTACCCGGTCGCCATTTGCAGGGGCGTGAAGGTGGAGGTGCCCAGCGCGAGCGACAGGTTGGGCGACAGCTCCGAGGGGTCGAAACCGAACCGCGTCAGACTGTCGAGGGCGTTGTGGATGCCGACGGCTTGAAGTACGCGAATGGATACCAGGTTCCGGGAGAGATACAGCGCCTCGCGCAACCGCATTGGACCATAGAATTCACCGTTGTCGTTTTCCGGGCGCCAGGGCTCCTCTCGGGAGGGGTCGTTGAATACGATAGGGGCGTCATGGAAGATGGATGCGGCGGTAAAGCCACGCTCGAGCGCGCTGGCATAGATGAACGGCTTGAAGCTCGAGCCTGGTTGACGGCGCGCCTGGGTCGCCCGGTTGAAGTGGCTGGCGCCAAAATCAAAGCCGCCCGCCAAGGCGCGAATGGCGCCATCCAGGGGATCCAGCGCCACCAGGGTTGCCTGGGCCTGCGGTAACTGCGCCAACTCCCAACGCTTGCCGACACTGCGCAGCCGGATCAGGTCGCCGCTCTGGAATACCTCCGCAAAATCAGTGATCCGGCGTGTCAGCCCATTCTTGCCAGAAAGGTCCAACTCGGTTCCGTCGCCTTGAGCTACCCGGATGCCCGCGCGCTTCACATGCGTAACCACGGCCGGGATCAATCCCTGAATAACCGGCACCGCGGCCACCTGGTTCCGCCACTGCCCGGTGTCGGCTATGTGGGCTTCCGCGCCGCGGTATCCGTGGCGTTGATCGTACTCGGCCAAGCCGTCCGCTACCGCCTTGTCGGCGGTCAGTTGCCAGTCGCTGCGAATGGTGGTTATCACCCGTAGACCGTCGGTGTAGGCGCTCTCGCCATACCGGGTGAAGACTTCGCGGCGGGCCATTTCGGCGACATAGGGGGCAGGGATGTCCAGCTGGGTCTGATAAATACGCGCGGAGACGGGCGTTGCCACCGCGGTGTGATAGGTGTTCAAGTCGATATGGCCGAGGTGAAGCATGCGTCCCAGGATCCAGTCGCGGCGTTCCCGCGCGCGCTCTGGATTGCTGGCCGGGTTGTAGGCGGAAGGCGCCTTTGGCAGGCCGGCGATCATGGCCAGATCCGGTAGCGTCAGCTCGGCCAGAGGTTTGCCAAAATAAACCTCGGCGGCGGCGGCGATGCCGTAGGCGCGATTGCCGAGAAATATCTTGTTGCAGTAAAGAGTCAGTATGGCATTCTTGTCGAGATGACGCTCGATGCGAAGAGCGAGCAATATCTCGTTGAATTTTCTGACAAATGTCTGTTCCTTGGTGAGGAAAAAATTGCGTGCCACCTGCATGGTGATGGTGCTGCCGCCGGATTGTATGCTGCCGGTGCGGAGCAGTTCGAACGCGGCTCTGGCCAGGCCATTGGGATTTACCCCGATGTGGCTGTAGAACTGGTCGTCCTCGGCGGCGAGCAGCGCCTTGATGAACAGGGGCGGTATTGCCTCGAATCCGATCGGTTGTCGCCGCTGCTCCCCATATTCTCCAATAAGCTTCAAGTCTTGTGAGTAAAGTCGCATCGGGGTTTGGAATTTTGCCGTTCGAAGCACTTCCACCGAAGGCAACTTCGGGCTAAGGTACAAATACAGCGCGGCCAGCACGATGAGCGTACCGCCGACGGCGGCACAGGTCAGATGGGCGAGGAGCCGCACAATGCGCAGCGCGCGCGATGGCATCGATACGGTCCGTGACGGGGCTGAGCCGGAAGCATAGTGGCGCAGCGTTGTTTGCCTCAAGTGTTTTGATATATATTTTGACTAACTACGGGAAGTAAAAGCATAAATATGGGACTCTTGGACTTGTTCGACAGAAAGGGCAAACAGCTGCTGGGGCTGGACATCAGCTCCTCTTCGATCAAGCTCATCGAATTGAGCCGGAGTGGTGACCGCTTCAAGGTGGAAGCCTATCGGGTCCTCCCTTTGCCGGCCAATGCGGTGGTCGAGAAGAGTGTCAAGGACGTCGCCGTGCTGGCTGATGCCCTAAGGCACGTCGTTGCCGCGGCGAAAACCAGGACGCGCGATGCGGCCGTTGCCGTGGCGGGTTCGGCGGTCATTACCAAGGTCATCGATATGCCAGCCCACCTCGGTGAGTTGGGACTGGAAAACCAGATTGCCGCGGAAGCGGATCAGTATGTGCCCTATCCCCTCGACGAGGTGGCGCTCGACTATGAAATGCTCGGGCCGTCGGCAACCAATCCGGATCAGGTGGAGATCCTGCTGGCTGCTTGCAGGCGCGAAAATGTGGATATGCGCGTCGCCGCGCTCGAAACCGCGGGGTTGCGTCCGCGCGTGGTCGATGTCGAGGTGTTTGCTGTCGAGCGTGCATTTCGGCTGATCGGTGAACAGTTCGAAGATATCGGTGATCAGGTGGTCGCGATTGCCGACATTGGCGCGACCATGTTGACGCTAAGCGTCTTGGTGGACGGCAAGACTCTCTATACCCGCGAGCAATTGTTTGGCGGGAAGCAGGTAACCGAGGAAATTCAGCGGCGTTACGGTCTGTCGATGGAAGAGGCTGGCCAGGCGAAGCGACAGGGAGGTTTGCCGGAAGATTATGAGACAGAAATTCTTCAGCCCTTCAGGGAGGCGCTGGTACAGCAGATTCAGCGCTCGCTACAGTTTTTCTTTTCATCCAGTCAGTACAACTACGTGGATCAGTTAGTGCTGGCGGGTGGCGTGGCCGCGATGACCGGCCTGCGCCGCGAAGTCGAAGACAAGCTGGGGTTGCCGACCACGGTCGCCAACCCCTTTGCGAACATGGCGATCGGCAGTGGCGTCAACGCGGTCGCACTGGCATCGGATGCGCCGGCCATGTTGATTGCGACCGGGCTCGCACTGCGGGGGTTCGAGTAACATGTCCAGCATTAATCTACTGCCTTGGCGCGATGAGTTACGCAGAGAGAAAAAACGGGAGTTTCTGGGCTATCTGGCCCTGACCGCGCTACTCGCCGTGATGGTAATGGCGCTGTGGATTCATGTTGTCAATCTCCGCATCGACACTCAGCAGGGGCGCAATGCATTGTTGAACCGGGAGATTTCTGCGATGGATGCGCAGGTCAAGGAAATTCATGAGCTGAAAAAGCGACGCGAGCAGGTGCTGGCGCGAATGCGGGTGATACAGGATCTGCAAGCCAACCGTCCCGATATCGTGCGGGTATTCGACGAATTAGTGCGCGTGGTTCCTCCGGGTGTCTACCTGGAATCCCTGTCACGACAGGGAGACAGCATCAGCATGGTGGGTTACGCGGAGTCCAATAATCGTATCTCGATGTTCATGCGATCGCTGGCATCGTCCGTCAAGTTTCAGGGGCCCAATCTGATCCAGGTGACCGCCGACCATCGGTTGGGCGAGCAGGGCAATCGGTTCGATCTGCGTGTCAAGGTCACCAAGCCCGGTGCGACAGCCGATGCTGGCTGACCCTCGGCTCGATACTGAAGGAGAAAGGTGCTGGCATGACGCTTAAAGAGCTACTCCAGGAATTCCGATCGTTTGACCGTGCGGATTATGAATTCGAGAACATCGGCGTCTGGCCCTTGGTGGTCAGAGCTGCGCTAGCGGCGGGTCTGTTTGCGTTGCTGCTATCACTCGGGTATTACCTCAAAGTGCGGGACCTCAACACAGAGTTCGACCAGGCGGTGGCCCAGGAGGGGCGGTTGAAGAAGGTGTTCGAAGAGCGTGCTTTCGAGGTTGCCAATCTCGAGGTCTATCGACTTCAGATGGAGCAAATCGAGGAATCATTTCAAGGGCTGCTCGCGCAGCTGCCGGCCGACACCGAGGTGCCCGGGTTGCTGGAAGATATCACTGAAATTGGACTCGGTAGTAGCCTGCACATCGGCAGCATAACGCTGCAACCCGAGCAGGCAGCAGAGTTCTATGTGGAACTGCCGATCAAGATCGCCGCCACTGGCGGGTACCATGATTTCGCGTCCTTTATCAGCGGGATCGCAGGCTTGCCACGTATCGTTACGCTCCACAATTATGCCATTCAGGCGATTGGGCAGAATCAATTGCAGCTGTCCATAGATGCCAAGACCTATCGTTACAATGGAGATATCTAGGTCATGATGGCGCAACGTGTGCGTGCGGGGTTACTGCTGATGGTGCTGCTGGGCGGCTGTGGCGGCGACCGCGAATTCAAGGACTTGCAGGATTTCATGGCCAAGACCCGCGCCAAGCCGGGTGGGAAGATCGACCCCATCCCGACTTTTCCTCCTTACGAAGTATTCAAATACGGTGCTTCTGCCCTGCGTAGCCCTTTTGAGGTACCGGCGACCGTGACTTCGGAACGCGCATCGGGTATCCCGGCGGTGGCCCCGAACCAATCGCGAGCTCGGGAGGTGCTTGAAAATTATAACTTCGCTTCACTATCGATGGTCGGGACGTTGTATCGGGACGGCACCCGCTGGAGCCTGATCGACGACGGCGCCGGGCAAGTTCATCGCGTTACGCTTGGTAACTATGTGGGCAAGAACCACGGCAGGATTGTTTCGGTCAATGAGGACCGGACTGATGTGATCGAAATCATCCCGGACGGGGAGGACGGCTGGGTTGAACGGTCGCGCACCCTTTCTCTCAAGGAGAATCACTAAATGAGAAGCATGTCGCGATCGGCTGGGGGCCATCATGTAACGCCCGGAAAGTCGGGATGGTTATGGGTCTGGGCTATGGTACTTGGTTTGGCCAACCCGGTCGTCATGGCGGCTCCGCCCGCTACGCTCGACGAAATTGCATTCACGTCGCTGCCAGGCGGTGGTTTCGAAGCCAAGTTGAATTTTTCAGGACATGTCGATAGCCCGACTGGCTATGTAATCGAATCGCCACCGCGAATGGTTTTCGATTTTCCTAATGCAAAGAGTGCTCTGACGCAAAAGAAATATGCGCTTTCCTTCGATATCGCCAAAAGCGCGGTTGTGGTTACGTCCGGCGACCGCACGCGGCTCATTCTCAATCTGCGCGAGGCCGCGGGTTACGACGTGAAATCCGAAGGCCGCAGCGTTGCTATTCGCGTTGGAGACGGCAAGGGCAATGTGTCCGCGCGCGATCAGTATGTCAGAACGGAAAATGGGTCCAAGGGGCCCGCAGGTGCGAGCGCGGCAATCACTGAACTTGATTTCCAGCGTGGCGACAGCGGCGAAGGATTGATTACCGTCGGATTGGGGAGAAAGGACACGGGGATCGATGTATCCCAGGTCGGCAAGAACATTGTGATCCTGTTTAGCCATACCAGCCTTCCTGAAGCCCTGAACCGGAAGCTGGACGTCATCGACTTCGCCACGCCGGTGAAAAGTGTGGACACCACGGTGGACGGATCCGCCACCAAGATGGTGATCGAGGCGATCGGCGAATATGACTATCTTGCCTACCAAGCGGACAACAACTATGTGGTCAGCGTAAAGCCCCTTACGCGGGAGCAAGAAGACGACCGGCGCAAGGCTTTTCAATACACCGGAGAGAAGCTGTCGCTCAATTTTCAGAACATCGAAGTGCGCGCGCTATTGCAGCTCATCGCCGATTTCAGCGACTTCAATCTGGTGGCAAGCGACGCTGTAAATGGCAGCATCACCCTGCGGCTCAAGAATGTTCCCTGGGATCAGGCGCTCGATATCATTCTCAAGGCCAAGGGCCTCGACAAGCGCGTTGACGGTAATGTGTTGATGGTTGCGCCGGCGGCTGAAATCGCGGAACGCGAGCGACTTCAGGTAGAGGCCAACAAGCAGTTGCAGGAACTGGCGCCCTTGCGCACCGAATACATCCGTATTCGCTACGCAGACGCCCGCAAGCTATTTGATCTTTTTGACGACGGTAACCAAGGTGGCGGTGGCAGCGGTAGTAACGATAACGCCACCGGATCCATTCTGTCGGAGCGCGGCAATGCGATTGTGGATGAGCGTACCAACACGATTGTTTTGACCGATACCGAAGACAAGATTACCGAGTTTCGCCGCATCGTGCAGCAGATCGACATTCCGGTCAGGCAGGTCGAAATCGAGGCGCGCATCGTGATAGCGAATACCGATTTTCGCAAGCAGATTGGCGCGCGCTGGGGATTTGCGGGCGTGGGGAGGCCGGACAATACCATTGTGGACGTCATCGGACGCCGTGAAGGATTGGACAGTGATCCCGGAAATCCTCACGAGTGGTTTCTTGGTACTGGCGGCCCGGACGCTGACCCTGAACTGGATTTAGACGAAACCCTGGCGGTAGACCTCGGGGTCGCAAACCCCACGGGCAGCATTGCGTTGGGATTGTTGCGTAACAATACCTTTCTCGATCTCGAATTGAGCGCGCTGCAAAACGATGGTTACGGCGAGATAATCTCGCAGCCCAAGGTCATTACCAGTGACAAGAAAAAGGCTGTCATCAAGTCCGGTACCGAGGTGCCCTACTTGGAGGCCAGTTCTGCGGGGAATACCAACGTGGAGTTCAAGGACGCGGTGCTGAAGCTGGAGGTAACACCGCTCATCACGCCGGACAACCGCATCGTGATGACGCTGACGGTGGCGCAGGATTCCATTGGCCAGTTCGTGCCGTCGGGAAATGGCGGACAGGTGCCGACTATCGATACCACCAATGTGGAAACCGAGGCACTGGTAGGAGACGGCCAGACGTTGGTGCTGGGTGGTATTTTCAAAATGGAGTCGCTTGATACCGTCGAAAAAGTGCCTGTGCTTGGTGATATACCGGGTGTTGGGCGTCTGTTCCGTCATACCGCGAAGGATCAGAAAAAGCTGGAAATCCTGATTTTCATCACGCCGAAAATTCTGAACGATGTGCTTCTGGATCAATGAATGCGGTGGACAATGTCGCTCTTGTCGGCCCCATGGGGGCCGGCAAGACCACGATCGGGCGTCATCTCGCAAAAATATTGCAGAGAACCTTTGTTGATCTCGATGCCGAGATCGAAGCGCGCTGTGGTGCCGGAATCCCCTGGATATTTGATCGTGAGGGGGAGCAGGGTTTTCGAGATCGGGAAACGGCTTTGTTGGCGGAGCTGGCGAGTCGGGAAAACCTGGTGGTGGCAACCGGTGGCGGGATTGTACTGCGACCTCAGAACCGGCTTGTGCTCAAGGAAATGGGCGTCGTGGTATTCCTCTCCGTAACCGCGCGCGAGCTGTTCGAGCGTACCCGCAATGACACGCATCGGCCGCTTTTACAGGTTCCTAACCGCCGTGAAGTCGTAGAGCGTTTGGCATCGGAGCGAGACCTCTTGTACCGGGAGGTGGCCGATCTGATTTACAGCGGGGGTCGACGTGGACCCAGGCTGGCCGCGGAAGAGATCGCGGGCTGGATTGCCGCGTTATCCTGAGGTGTGCGCTCTGCCATGGGTGCGGACCAGTAGAGAAGGCGTCCGCTTCCAGTTGCCCTTGGTTGTTTCCGCGGTCGGTGGCTGGCGGCCTGATGCGGGTGGCGCCATTCGCGTACAATTGCCGCGTTCTTCTTCCGTCCGAGACCGCTCATCAATGCGACAGGTTCGAGTCGATCTGGGTGCGCGCAGTTATCCGATACTGATTGGCGCCGGATTACTTTCGGTGCCGGGGTGCCTCTCGCCTTATGTCGCGGGAAAGCAGGTGCTGGTGGTGACCAACGACCGTGTCGCACCGCTCTATCTGCAGCGTGCAGTAGCGGCTTTCGAAGGCAAGGAGGTCGCGACCCTGGTGCTTCCCGATGGTGAACGTCACAAGACCCAGGCGACCCTGAGCCGTATTTTTGATGTCCTGATAGACGGTCGTTTTGATCGTGAGGTGATGCTGGCGGCGCTGGGCGGCGGGGTTATCGGCGACCTCACCGGATTTGCGGCCGCTTGTTATCAGCGTGGCGTGGATTTCGTCCAGATTCCGACTACGCTGCTTGCTCAGGTGGATTCTTCGGTCGGCGGCAAGACCGGAGTCAACCATCCCCGGGGCAAGAACCTGATCGGTGCCTTCCATCAGCCGCGCTGCGTGCTTGCTGACACGGCGACCCTGGAAACCCTGCCCGAGCGGGAATTGCGCGCCGGACTCGCCGAGGTGATCAAGTATGGCTTGATGGCCGATGCAGTCTTTTTTGGCTGGCTTGAAGCACACATGGCAGCGCTTCTGGCGCGCGAGTGTGAAGTCCTGGCCGTCGCCATCGAACGCTGCTGCCAATTGAAGGCGCAAGTCGTAACTGCGGACGAGCGCGAAAGCGGGACGCGTGCCCTGCTCAATCTTGGTCATACCTTTGGTCATGCGATCGAGGCGGCACAGGATTACCAGGGACTACTACATGGAGAAGCGGTGGCGGCCGGAATGGCCATGGCGGCACGGTGTTCCGCGGACATGGGTTGGTTGTCGGACGCCGAATACCATCGCACCATTGCGCTTCTCTCTGCTGCGGGACTGCCGACCAGGCGCCCGGTCGAACTGGATGTGGCGCGGCTGCGGGACCTGATGGCAAGCGACAAGAAGGTGAGTCAAGGTAAGATCCGCCTGGTGTTGTTGAACGGGATTGGCGCTGCGCGATTGACTGCGGAATATCGCGAAGACGCCCTCAGCGCGGCGTTGGAGCACGACGCCAGCTGACAGCAATGCTTGCGTAGTTGAGATAAACGATCCCCCAGAATTTGAGAGGCATTTGACACGGATGGGAGCCCTCCGGAACGACCGGATGTTACGCGCCCTGATGCGACAGCCGGTGGATGCAACGCCGATCTGGCTGATGCGCCAGGCAGGACGCTATTTGCCCGAATACCGTGCGGTCCGGCAAAACGCCGGAGATTTCATGAGCCTGTGCCGGAATCCGCAACGCGCCTGTGAAGTGACCATGCAGCCGCTTGCCCGCTTCGATCTGGATGCTGCGATTCTCTTTTCCGACATTCTTACCATTCCGGATGCGCTGGGTCTCGGCCTGTACTTTGAAGAAGGGGAAGGCCCCCGCTTTCGCAAGCCGCTGCGCACCGCCGGCGACATCGAGAAACTCGGCGTAGTGGACACTGCGCGGGATTTGCCCTATGTGCTGGACGCGGTGCGGCTGATTCGTCGCGAGCTGAATGGCAGTGTGCCGCTTATCGGATTTTCCGGCAGCCCCTGGACGCTCGCGACCTACATGATCGAGGGCGGGAGCAGTCGGGATTTCGTCCGTACCAAGCAGTTGCTCTATAGCGACCCGCGGCTGCTCCACCTGCTGTTGAACAAGCTTGCGACATCGGTCACCGACTATCTGAACGCGCAAATAGGCGCAGGTGCCCAAGTCGTGCAGATTTTCGATACTTGGGGTGGGGCGTTGAGTGCGGCGGCGTACCGAGACTTTTCGCTTGCCTACATGGCCCGGATTGTGGCGGGTCTTGCCCGCGAGGCCGAGGGGCGCGCGGTCCCCGTCATACTGTTTACCAAGGGCGGCTCGCCTTGGCTGGACGCGATTGCCGACAGCGGATGCGATGCGGTGGGGTTGGACTGGTGCATGGATATCGGGCACGCCCGTGATCGGGTTGGCAACCGGGTCGCGCTGCAGGGCAATCTGGACCCAGCGGTGCTGCGCGCACCTGCAACTGTGGTCGTGGCCGAGGCGGAGCGGATTCTCAAGGCCTTCGGAGCAGGTCCCGGCCATGTGTTCAATCTGGGGCATGGCATCAGCCCCGATGTGCCCCCGGATCGGGTCGCCGCCCTGGTTGACGCAGTTCACAGCATGTCGGCGAAACAGCGACAAACCGACGTCTGACCTGAGGCGTTGGTCGGCAAAAACCGCCGGTAAGTCGGATTTCGTTGCAAATGAAGCGGTTTTGCCTATGCTGAGATCGCCCAACACCACGCGCATGTGGTAATGACCGAATCGACGCACTCAGGGTGGCGGTAGACGAGGTTAAAGGATCTGACATGGCAATCAAGCAAGTCAAGATCAACGTCAATGACCTGAATATCGGCATGTACGTGTCGCAGCTTGATAGACCCTGGGCACACACACCTTTTCCGCTACAAGGCTTTCTGGTCCGCACTGCTGCGGATATCCATACCCTTAGCAATTACTGTGACCACGTCTATGTAGATACCACCAAAGGCAAAAGCCCGCTCGCTACACAAATTATACCGAGCCTCGACGCTCGTGGAGGCGGTGGGGTACGCCGACCGCCAGCGCTTGGTCAGCGCGACCCCGGCAAGGGTGTGATCGAGCCCGCTCCCTTGGTCATACGCAAAGGGGTATATGGCATCACAGTATCGCTGCGTGCTGAAATGCGCCATGCCCGCATCGTCATCAAGCAGTTGCAGGATCAGTTGACAGCGGCTGCAAAGCAGCTTGCACGGGGGCGATTCGGTGACTATGACCAGCTCAAACACAGTGTCGAGGGTATGGTCGACTCAGTACTGCGCTGCCCCGACGCCTTTACCTGGCTGATTCGCCTGCGTCAGCATGATCAGCATACCCATGGCCACAGTCTCCGTTCGGCGCTATGGGCGGTACAGTTTGCGCGGTTCATTGGGATGGAGCGGCGCGAAATCTCTACTCTGTGCGTGGGAACCTTGCTCAAGGATATCGGCAAGACGCGGTTGCCGGTGACGATCCTTCGCAAACGCAACCGTTCGCCCGAGGAAGAGCTTGAGTACCGCAAGTTCGTGGAACTTGGTGTCGACATGTTGCGGGACACGCGGGCGGTCGAGCCGCGCGTAATCTCCGTGGTGCGCTATCACTGCGAACGCAAGGATGGGTCCGGTTTTCCCCAGGGATTGGGCGGCAGTAAGATCCCGTTACTGGCGCGGATTGCGGGGATCGCTACGGTTTTCGACGCGATCAGCAATCCGTTTGAAGCCGAACAGCCGGTTGCGCCATCCAAGGCCGTCAGTCTGCTTTACAACATGCGCGGGATCGAATTTCAGGAGGACCTGGTCGTCCAGTTCATTCAGTCGATCGGGCTCTATCCGACGGGAACCTTGGTGGAACTCACCACGGGAGACATCGGCATTGTGGTGGAACAGCACCCCGACTCGCGCCTCACCCCGCAGATTGCCGTGTTGGATCTGGTGGGTGGCGACCTCAACAAGAACTTCATTCTTGTCGACCTGAAGGAACAGGACGCGGCACGCCGGCTGCTGGTTGAAAATGGCCGGCATAACGCCGATGAGGTGGAGCGGGTGGCCATCGCCCGCGATCTCGAACCCACCGGTTATGACATTGACGTGTCCGCGATTTCCAGTCTGTTCATGCAGGTCGAGGAGGAACGCCGGACCGGCTTTATCGCGAGTCTGCGGGAGCGCTTCGGCAGACCGCACTGAGCGCTGTCCCGGTTCCACGGCTTGCGCGAGTACTGGCTCATGGCGGCTCAGTGAGTCGAGCCAGTTCTTCCCCCATCCGCACGCTCAACCCCGAAGTCGCGATCGTTAGCTCCACGCCGGGTGGCGCCAGCACCACGACCGTGGAGCCGAAGCGAAAACGACCGAGTTCGGCGCCCCGCATCAGTTCCACAGGAGTTTTCTCAAAGCTGTCTTCGCGCAAGGTGGCCGGGGGATAGCGACCCTGCCAGACGGTGTCGATACCGGCTACCAGCAGTGCGCCTACCAGTACCACCGCCATCTGCCCCGCGGACGTATCGAACCAGCACACCAGGCGCTCGTTACGGGCGTACAGATTGGGCAGCGCGCGCGCGGTGCGCGCATTCACCGAGAACAACCGGCCGGGAATGTAGCGGGTCGCGATCAGGGTTCCGGACAGCGGCATGTGGACCCGGTGGTAATCGCGCGGCGACAGATAGACGGTTATAAAGCGACCGTCGCGAAGCCCGGCGGTGCGCGCGCCGGACTCGCCCAGCAGCGCTTCCAGCGTGAAGGTGCTGCCCTTGGCTTGCAGCAGGGTGTTCCCCGCGATGCGGCCCGCTTCGCTGATGACGCCGTCGGCCGGTGATACCAGTGTTCGCGCATCTCCCATCAGCGGGCGCACGCCGGGTTTCAGTTCGCGGGTGAAAAAATCGTTGAACGTAGCGTAGCACTCGCAATCGGGTTCGGCCGCTTCCATCAGGTCGATCCGGAAACGGCGCATGGCGGCGCGGATCAACAGGCGTCGCACCCAGGGCACGCGAGCCTCGGCCAGATTACCCACGAGTCGGCTGAGCAGGTGTTGGGGCAGTACGCGTTGCAGGGCGAGGTACAGGAAATCCCGAAAATCGTGCATGAAGTGAAGGCCGTTGTCGC
>JBFWOQ010000001.1:65574-67019 GCA_050250395.1 Porticoccaceae bacterium | reverse complement strand
ACCCAGGGCACGCGAGCCTCGGCCAGATTACCCACGAGTCGGCTGAGCAGGTGTTGGGGCAGTACGCGTTGCAGGGCGAGGTACAGGAAATCCCGAAAATCGTGCATGAAGTGAAGGCCGTTGTCGCCGCTCAGGGTGTGGTTTGCAGTTGGTGAAAGCTGACCAGGCGGCGGGGATCCACTTCCCCCCGCTGGATCGCAGCGGCGATGGCGCAACCCGGATCTTCCCGGTGCGCGCAATCGCGAAATCGGCACTGCATGGCCAGCGGAGCGAGCTCGATGAATCCGGCCATGAGGCGTTGTGGGTCCGGGCATTCCACGCCGAACTCGCGAATGCCGGGCGAATCGATCACCGCACCGCCGGGAACCGGATAAAACCGTGCCGTGGTGGTGGTATGGCGGCCCTTCGCCCCGGCGTCGGAGAGTGCTCCGACAGCAGCGTCGGTACCGGGAAACAGCCGGTTGATCAGGGATGACTTTCCGACCCCGGACTGCCCGCAAAAAATGCTGACCTTGCCGCTCAAGCGGGCGCGCACCGCGTCGATACCGGCGCCGGTATGGGCGGAAACCTTCAGCACCGGATAACCCAGGGCACCGTGGGACGCGCAGATGGCAGCGACCGCCCGCTGCCCCGGCGCCGGGTCGAGATCGCATTTGTTGACCAGGATCAGGGCATTCATGCCTTCCAGTTCGGCGGCTGCCAGAAACCGGTCGACGAGGTTGGCGTGGGGCTCGGGCTCCGCTGCGATCACAATCCCGACCTGGTCGATGTTGGCGGCGAGGATCCGGACCTGGTTGTTATCGCGCCGGCGGAGCACACTGCGCCGCGGCGCCACCGCGGTGATTACCCCGCGACGATCGCCGGTCTGCCAGAGCACGCGGTCGCCCACCACGGGGTCCAGATGCGTGCGGAGGTAACAACGCTGCCTGGGTTGCTCGGGATGCTCGGGGTCAACCACGTCCGCTTCGCGACCGTAGCGGGCGGTAACCAGGCCCGCGCGTTCGGTGCCGGCGTTGTCCGGGCTGTCCGTGCCGAGGCGGTCGAGTGCGCGGTCCCGGTTGGTCCCGATCCGGCGCCGCTGTTGCAGCGACAGCCTGCGTTTTGCCATGCCCCGAAGTGCCTGTGTTGTAGGTTGCCAAGCATATAGGATAATCCCCCCGCCAGTACCGACGCCGTCCGGTGCCGGTACTGGCGCTGCCGGCTGGAGCGAAAATGAACACAGGCAACCCCGCGGATCTCCATCTGATCTGGATCGACCTGGAGATGACCGGTCTGGACACGATCAACGACACCATCATCGAAATCGCCACGCTGGTGACCGATCGTGACCTCCATGTGCTCGCCGAAGGGCCGAGCCTGGCCATTTACCAGCCCGAAACAGTGCTCGGGAAAATGGACGACTGGAACACACGCCAACACACTCAGTCGGGGCTGGTGCGACGGGT
>JBFWOQ010000001.1:0-65474 GCA_050250395.1 Porticoccaceae bacterium | reverse complement strand
GAAGCCGTGCTGCCGCGCATAGCCGGCGGAGAAATCCTGGTGCAACTGGGGCTGACCGAACCCAGGGGCGGCTCGGATGCCGCCAACCTCGCCTTGCGGGCGACCCGCAAGGGCGACCGTTTCGTGCTCAATGGCGAGAAAACGTCGATCACCTACGGCGCCCAGGCCGAGATGATGCTGATGTTTGCCCGCACCGATGCGAACCTGCCGGGCGCGCGTGGCGTGACGGCCTTTCTGGTGCCCCTGGATCTGCCCGGCGTCACCTGTACCCGTTTCGCGGATGTCGGCAGCCGGCCGGTCGGTCGCGGTCAGGTGTTTTTCGACGACGTCGAAATTCCCGCAACCGCCATGGTCGGCAAGGAGGGCGAGGGCTTCACCAAGGTCATGCAGGGGTTCGATCTGAGCCGTTTTCTGATCGCGCTGATGTGTGTCGGTACCGCCCAGGCATCGGTGGACGAGACTTGGCAGTACATTCAGGACCGCGAAGCGTTCGGCCGGCCGCTCGCCAAGTTCCAGGGCACTACCTTTCCCCTCGCCGAAAACGACAGCAAACTCGCCGCCGTGCGCGCCCTGTCCTACCAGGGTCTGGCGCTGCGCGATCGCGGCATGCCGCACACCAAGGAAGCCGCGATGGTGAAATGGATGGGCCCGAAATGGGGGACCGATATCATCCGGGACTGTCTGGTGCTCCATGGCCACTACGGCTGGGGCATGGATCTGCCCCACTTGCAGCGCATGATCGACGTCCTGGGTTTGCAGATCGGCGACGGCACTTCCCATATCATGAAGACCATAATTGCGCGCGAGACCATCGGCGCGGTCGGCGTCGCGTACAAATAGCCCTGTGATCGCGCGGCCGGCCAGTCCACGGTCGATTCCGGGCTACACTCGGTAGCCCGTGGAGCTTGCCACGGAGAGAGATCGTTTTTGCGGGAATCGAGACGAGGTGCCGCATGTTCAGGAAATTCCATACCGAACCCTACTACCTGCTCCGCTATATGCTGGGCTGGGCGATCGTGCTCGGGTCGGTAACGGCCTGGTTCTGGACCTCGCCCGGGAGTACCGGCGCGGGGTGGCTGCTGGCGCTGACGATCGCGCTGATCATCAGTACCCGGTTCGATGCCATGCTGATCGCGGTTATCCCGGCGATCCTGCTGACGCCGGCGCCGCTGACCACCGCGCTGTGGTTGGCGCTGCTGTTTCCCGTTACCTGGGCGCTGGGCGTCGTGGGTGCCGTATTTATTCACAACGCCAGCCACGACCAGTTTCGCCCGCGCTGGCTGAACCCGGTGGTGGGCGAACTCACCGGGTGGTTTCTGCGCACCAATCTGCTGGGCTGGAAGCTCGTGCATTACTATCACCACAAGCATACCGACGATCCGGAACGGGATCCCCATTGCCCCGGCACCATGACGTTCTGGCGTTATGCCAACTGGATGCAGGGCGCTTCCATGCGCTATCTGGATACCCGTCACAAGGACATCCATCATTTGCCGGCCTGGTATTACGGCATCGCCGGCGTTGCCGCGGTGACCGGGTTCGCGCTGATGCCCCTGAGTTTGTTCATGCTGCTGGGGCCGACCTGGTTCGCCGCGGTGTGGATGCCGACCCTGTGCACGGGCTGGTGGCTGTTCACGGTGATCAACTACCACACTCATCCGATTGGCGCCGACGGTCGCAATGGGGCGGCAGACCTCAATAGTCGCGGATGGCACCGTATTGTCAATCGCGTCGGGTTTGGTGGGCTCTATCACGCCGCGCACCATCGCAATGCCCAGTTGTTCAACCCCATGCCGCGCTGACCCAGGTTCCCGACGCCGGGCTTCGAAGCGGGATGCAGCGTTCAAACCCCGGGGAAAATGCCATAATCGGCCGCCCACGGGCCCAATCGATAACCATTCACAGACAGGAGATGAGCATGACCATCAAGGCTGGAGATAACATGCCCGAAGGGCGTTTCACCATCATGAAGGCCGACGGCCCCGGCTCCGTCAGCAGCAAGGAATTCTTCGAAGGCAAGAAAGTGGTGCTGTTCTCGGTGCCAGGGGCCTTTACCCCGACCTGCTCGCGGCAACACCTGCCCGGCTTTGTCGAAAAAGCCGCCGAATTCCAGCAAAAGGGTGTCAACACCATCGCCTGCATGGCGGTCAACGATGTCTTTGTCATGGATGCCTGGGGCAAGAGCGCGCACGCGGACGGCAAGGTGACCATGCTCGCCGACGGCAACGGCGACTATGCGCGTGCGCTGGGTCTGGAGCTGGATGCCACCGGCTTCGGCATGGGCAAGCGCGGCCAGCGTTTTGCGCTGGTTGTCGACAACGGCAAAGTGAGTCACGTCTTTATTGAAGAGGCCGGCAAGTTCAAGGTGAGCTCCGCGGAGCATGTGCTCGCCAGTCTTTGACGCCGATCTTGCCGGCTATCCCTGCGGCGGCCGGCTGCCCTGCATTCACTGAGATTTTCCCCGGGCGATAGCTGCCTTGATAGACGATCGCCATGGCGCTTGGCGGCTTGGTGAAAAGCTGCCAGGCGGCACCCCGGTCGCTTTACGAACAAATCCGGGTTTCTTGCTTCCCAAAACCGCGCGACCCAGGCTCCGGCGGCGTTTCCGGAGGGCCCGCGAAGCATTGGGCGATCGCCATCCAGGCGGTTGCCGGCGCACCTTTCACCTGCAACCGGGTGTCGGCGATGTTGCGCACTTGCGTGACCACCTGGCAGAACTCCACGGCGGAGCCCGTAATGCGGTTCTCGTCTTGCTGCGTATGCCATCGCCATAGCGTCCCGGAGGGTGCTTCCAGTTCCAGATAGGGTACCGGCCCCGGGACTTCCTGGCCGCGGTTCGCAAAACTCCAACCGTAGGTTCTGGCGCCGATGGTGGCAATGTGACGAATGCGATCGGATTGTTGCCGCGCAACGCCCAGCAGATCGTAGATCGCCCAGCTGTGCGCCCAGGTCTCCATCAGACGGGCAGTGGTGAACATCTTGATACCCATATCCGGTCCGGCCCAGGTCAGGCGCAGGTCCGGATCGCTGGCGGCAAAAAGATCGCACATGGCCGTGAACTGGCCACGCCACATTTCCAGCAGGGACGCGCCGGACGCGTTGTCGAGCCACTTGCGGGTATAGGTGACCAGGGGCTCGCCCGCCGCTTTTACCTGCGCCATGAAGGCCAGGAATTCCTGCGCGTTGCGGTGCGATGTCACGCCCAGGTAATCGCCAAAATAGAGGTGGGCGACCACATCGTTGATGGTCCAGGCCTTGAATCGGGTAACGCCGGCCCAGTCCGCCGCATTGAGGCTGCGCAGAAAGCCGTATAGCTCGTCGCCCTCGGCACGGAGATCGGCGACGACATCTTGGAGATCATTCATGCGCGGCCTTGGATGCTCTGGATTCCGGACCACTACTAAAGCATAAAAATGGCGGAAAAAGCCGGGCCGAGCCATTGCCCGTTTTTGCTGCGAAGCCTTATCCGGCGAAGCTGGCCAGGCTTTTTTAGCGCCGAGCAAACCCGGTGCCGGCTGATCGCCGTCACCGGCCGGTCCATGCGCGCAGGGTATGATGCACCGGTTGCGTCCGGACGCCGCTCAGGAGATTTGTCGCCATGCCCCCGCTGTCCAAATCCCGGTTGCTCGCTCTTGCCATGGCGCTGGGGCTCGCCGGTGGTCTCGTCTGGGGCTGGCATGTTTACACCTCGGTTGCTGCCGAGCCCTGGATCGCCAGCGGTAACGGCCGCATCGAGGCGACCGAGATCGATATCGCCACCCGGACACCGGGGCGAGTGACCAGCATCCTGGTCGATGAAGGCGATTTCGTCAGCGCCGGGCAGGTTCTCGCGGAGATGGATACCGCCGTGCTGGCAGCCCAGTTGCGCGAAGCCCAAGCCGGCCTGCAGCGCGCCCGCATCGGAATCGAAACCGCGCAAAGCCTGGTGGCCCAGCGCGCGGCCGAAAAAACCGCCGCTCAGGCGCTGGTGGCCCAGCGCGAGGCCGAGCGCCGCGCCGCCCAGCTGCGTTTCGGCCGGTCCGAGAATCTGGCGCGCCGCGACGCCGTCTCCGAGCAGACCCTCGACGACGATCGCGCCCGTACCGAGGGCGCGCGGGCGGCGGTGGCGGCGGCCCAGGCCCAGGTCACCGCCGTGGACGCCGCCATCGGCAACGCCCGCGCCCAGGTGGTGGCGGCACAAGCCCAGGTCGCGGCTGTCGAGGCCACCATCGAGCGCATCCAGGCCGATCTCGCCGACAGCGTCCTCAAGGCGCCGCGCGATGCCCGCGTCCAGTACCGGGTGGCGCAGCCGGGCGAAGTACTGCCGGCGGGCGGCCGGGTGCTCAACCTGGTCGACCTGAGCGATGTCTACATGACCTTTTTCCTGCCCACCGCGGCGGCGGGACGGGTGGCACTCGGCGCCGAGGTGCGCCTGGTGCTGGACGCCCTGCCCCAGCACGTGATGCCGGCGCACGCCACCTTTGTCGCCGATGTCGCCCAGTTCACGCCCAAGACCGTGGAAACCGCGGACGAGCGGCTCAAGCTGATGTTTCGCATCAAGGCCCGAATCGAGCCGGAACTGCTGAAAAAGCACATCCGCCAGGTCAAGACCGGTCTGCCGGGCGTCGCCCATGTACGCCTGGACCCGAACCGGGATTGGCCGGAGCGGTTGGCGCTTACCTTGAGGCCGTGAGCTTGAGGCCGTGAGCATTGAGGCCGTGAGTCCCGACGCCGTGCCCGACGTCGCTCCCGTGGCGCGCCTGACCGGCATCGGCCTGCGCTACGGCGCGGTGCGGGCGCTCGATGGCATCGATCTGGAACTGCCCGCCGGCCAGCTGCTCGGCCTGATCGGCCCCGACGGCGTCGGCAAATCCAGCCTGCTGGCCCTGATCGCCGGCGCGCGCGCCATCCAGAGCGGGCGCATCGAGGTACTGGGCGGCGACATGGCCGACGCCCGCCACCGCCGGCGCCTGTGCCCGCGCATCGCCTACATGCCCCAGGGCCTGGGCAAAAACCTCTACCCGACGCTGTCCATCTTCGAGAATCTGGATTTCTTCGGCAGCCTGTTCGGCCACGGCCGCGCCGCGCGTGGGGCGCGCATCCGGGAACTCACCGCCGCCACCGGGCTCGCGCCCTTCATCGACCGCCCGGCAGGCAAGCTCTCCGGCGGCATGAAGCAGAAGCTCGGCCTGTGCTGTGCGCTCATCCACGACCCCGACCTGTTGATCCTGGACGAACCCACCACCGGTGTCGATCCGCTGTCGCGGCGCCAGTTCTGGGAACTGATTGCCGGCATCCGCGCGGCGCGCCCCGGGATGAGCGTGCTGGTGGCGACCGCCTACATGGAGGAAGCCGCGCGTTTCGACTGGCTGGTGGCGATGGACGCCGGCGCGGTGCTGGCATGCGGTACGCCGCCGGCACTGCTGGAGCGCACCGGCAGCGCCACGCTGGAGGAAGCCTTCATCGCCCTGCTGCCGGAAACCCGGCGCCGCGGCCACCGGGCCGTGGTGATCCCGCCGCGCGCGGGCGACGGCGCTGTCGCCATCGAGGCGCAGGACCTCAGCATGAAGTTCGGCGATTTCGTCGCCGTCGATCAGGTCAGCTTTCGCATCCAGCGCGGCGAGATTTTCGGCTTTATCGGCTCCAACGGCTGCGGCAAGACCACTACCATGAAGATGCTGACCGGCCTGCTGTCGCCGAGCGCCGGGCAGGCCCGCCTGTTCGGCCGGGCGGTCGATCCGCGCGACCTGGACACCCGCCGGCGCGTCGGTTACATGTCGCAAGCATTCTCGCTGTACACCGAGCTGACGGTGCGCCAGAACCTGGTGCTGCACGCACGCCTGTTCGCGCTGAGCGAGGCACGGATTCCGGAGCGGGTGCGGGAGATGGCGGGGCGCTTCGATCTCGATGGCGTCCTGGATGCGCTGCCCAACGCGCTGCCGCTCGGCGTCCGCCAGCGCCTGTCGCTGGCCGTGGCCCTGATCCACGGCCCGGAACTGCTGATCCTCGACGAACCGACTTCCTGCGTGGATCCCATCGCCCGCGATGGGTTCTGGCGTGCCCTGATGGAGTTGTCGCGCCGCGATGGGGTGACCATCTTCATCTCCACCCATTTCATGAACGAGGCCGAGCGCTGCGACCGCATCGCGCTGATGCACGCCGGTCGGGTGCTGGCGACCGATACCCCGGCGGCGCTGGTGGCACGGCGGGGCACCGACACCCTGGAAAACACCTTCGTCGCCTATCTGCAGGAAGCCGCCGCTGCCACGAACACCGATTCCGCAGCGCCGCCGCTGATCCCGGCCGCCGTGATGTCGCCCGGACCGGCAACGGCCAATCGCCGCGTGGATCTGCGTCGCCTGTTGAGCTACACCCGGCGCGAAGCGCTCGAACTCACCCGCGACCCGATCCGCCTGACCCTGGCGCTGCTGGGCAGCCTGATTCTGATGCTGGTGATGGGTTACGGCATCACCCTGGATGTCGAGGATCTCACCTACGCGGTACTCGATCACGACCAGACCACCACCAGTCGCGACTATGGGCTGAACCTGGCCGGCTCGCGTTATTTCTCCGAACGGCCGCCGCTGCGCGATTACGCCGACCTCGACCAACGCATGCGCGCCGGCGAGCTCGGTCTGGCGGTGGAAATCCCGCCCGGCTTTGGCCGCGATGTCGCGCGCGGCCGTCCGGTCGCCATCGGCGCCTGGATCGACGGCGCCATGCCCACTCGCGCCGAGACCATCCGCGGCTACATGCAGGGGATCCACGCCCAGTGGCTCGCCACCCGGAGCGCACGGAGCCCGATGGGCGCCGTCGCCGAGCCCATGCACATCGAAATCCGGTTTCGCTACAACCCGGACGTGAAAAGCCTGGTGGCCATGGTGCCGGCGATGATTCCGCTGCTGCTGATGCTGATCCCCGCCATGCTCGCCGCCCTCGCCGTGGTGCGCGAAAAGGAATTGGGCTCCATCGTGAACCTCTATGTCACACCGGTGAGCCGGCTCGAATTTCTGGTGGGCAAACAACTGCCCTATGTCGCTCTTGCGATGGTGAACTTCGCCCTGCTGTGGCTGCTCGCGGTGACCCTGTTCCGCGTCCCCATGACCGGCAGCCTGCCGACCCTGACGTTCGCCGCCCTGCTCTATGTGATCGCCTCGACCACCCTGGGGCTGGTGATTTCCACCTTCATGCGCAGTCAGATCGCCGCCATCTTCGGCACCGCGGTGCTGACCATCCTGCCCGCGGTGGAGTTCTCCGGCATGATCGATCCGGTCTCCTCGCTCGAAGGTATTGGACGCGCAATCGGACGGATCTACCCCGCCACATACTTTCTCACGATCACGCGGGGGACCTTCTCCAAGGGCCTCCACTTCGCCGACCTCTACCAGGCCCTGGTGCCTCTGGCGCTTGCCATCCCGCTACTGCTCGGGCTCGGCGCGCTGTTGACCCGCAAACAGGAGCGCTGAGCGTGCGCGTGGCAAATATTCTGAACCTGGGGATCAAGGAACTGCGCAGCCTGGCGCGCGATCCCGTGATGCTGGTGCTGATCGTCTACGCCTTCACCTTCGCCATCTACGGCGCCGCCACCGCGATGCCGGAAACCCTCAACCGGGCACCCATCGCGATCGTCGACGAAGACGGATCGCCACTGTCGGCGCGCCTGATCGGCGCCTTCTATCCGCCCCATTTCGTGGCGCCGGCGCTGATCGGGCAGCCGCAGATGGATGCCGGCATGGATGCCGGGGAGTACATGTTCGCCCTCGACATCCCGCCCGACTTCCAGCGCGATCTGCTGGCGGGCCGAACGCCGACCCTGCAGCTCAATGTGGATGCCACGCGCATGAGCCAGGCCTTCGCCGGCAGCGGCTATGTGCAGGCCATGGTGACCGCCGAAGTGGCGGAGTTCCTCGCCCACCGGCGCACTGAGCCGCGGCCGGCCGTGGCGCTCGAACTGCGCGCGCGCTTCAACCCGGAGCTCGACAAATCCTGGTTCGGCGGCGTGATGGAGGTGATCAACAACATCACCATGCTGTCCATCGTGCTCACCGGCGCGGCGCTGATCCGCGAGCGCGAGCACGGCACCGTCGAACATCTGCTGGTGATGCCGGTGACACCCTTCGAGATCATGTCCGCCAAGGTCTGGGCGATGGCGTTGGTCGTACTCGTCGCCACCGCCTTCGCACTGGCAGTGGTGGTGCGGGGCTGGCTCGGGGTGCCCATCGAGGGTTCGGTAGCCCTGTTTCTGGCGGGAGCCACCCTGCACCTGTTCGCCACCACCTCCATGGGCATTTTCCTCGGCACCGTCGCGCGCTCCATGCCGCAGTTCGGTCTGCTGATGATTCTGGTGCTGCTGCCGCTGCAACTCCTTTCCGGCGGCGTGACGCCGCGCGAGAGCATGCCGGAACCGGTGCAGCTTGCCATGCTGGCCGCGCCCACCACCCAGTTCGTGATGCTGGCCCAGGCGATTCTCTACCGCGGCGCTGGATTTGCCGTGGTGTGGCCGCAACTGGTGGCGATAGCCGCTATCGGAACCACGCTGTTCAGCCTCGCCCTGCTCAGATTTCGCCGCACCATCGCCGCCATGGCCTGAACAATTTCCCCCCTGACGGCAGATAACCGGGGTCAACCGGTATCATCCGCCACCGTTGTTAGCCCTGCCGACACTTGCGTCGGCAACCACCCGTCACGGAGAACGCTGTCATGAAAAAATTGCTCATCCCCGCACTGGCTGCGGCCACCCTTGCCGCCACCATGGCCCAAGCTGCCGGCACCAACACCCCGGGGATCGATCAGCGGCAGGAAAACCAGGAACGCCGGATCGAACAGGGTGTCGAGTCCGGCGCCCTGAACGCCAACGAAGCCGCACGCCTGGAAGGCCAGCAGCACCGTGTGCAACGGGCCGAGGATCGGGCCAAAGCTGACGGCGTGGTGACCGGCAAGGAACGCGCCGCCCTGCACCACCGCCAGGATCACACCAGCCGTACCATCCACCGCAAAAAGCACAACGCTCGATAAGCCGGCGAACACCGCGGGCGCGATCAAACGGCTGCGCCCCGCGGTGTGCTCGCGCTGGAAGTTCAAGCCGGAACAAGCGCCGGCGGAACGGATGGGACGCCGATCCTCGGTTGGGTTACAGTGGCTCCGTCTTTCAAATAACAACATCGGCGGACGCCTATGCTTTGGACCGGTACATCGACGATCGTCAATGCCACCCTGCTGCTGCTGATTGCGTTCTCGGTAGTGTGCTGGACCATCATTCCCGTGAAAATCCTGCAACACTTGGGCGCGGCCACGCGCAATCGCGCCTTTACCCGGGCGTTCTGGGCTGCCACGGATCTCGACGCGGTCCGGGCGCGGTTTTCCGGTCCCGCCGCGCGGGTGGCGCAGGCCGGACTCGCCACGCTGCATGCGCGCGCCGCGGTACATAGCCTGGCCCAGCAAGGCAACCCGCGCGAACGTCTGGAGCGTGCGTTGCGCGCCCAGTTGCGGCGCGAGCGGCAGATCATGGAGGCGGGATTGCCCTGGCTCGCGAGCATCGGGAGCACGGCGCCCTTTGTGGGACTGTTCGGCACCGTCTGGGGCATCCGCCATGCACTGCAGGATATTTCCCGCGCGGGCACGGCCAGTATCGACGTGGTGGCGGGTCCGATCGGCGAAGCATTGATTGCCACCGCCGTCGGCATCGCGGTGGCGATTCCGGCGGTAGTGGCTTACAACATTCTGCTGCGCCGCCAGCGTGTTGTCACCGCCGCGCTCGATGGCTTTGCCACCGATTTCGTGGAAGTGGCGCTGCCCAGCGATGCTGCCGCTCCGGCCGGGAAGGCATGAAACATGGCCTTCAATACCCAGGGCGATGACGATCCGCTGATGAGCGAGATCAATGTGACCCCCCTCGTCGATGTGATGCTCGTGCTGCTGGTGGTATTCATCGTCACCGCGCCGCTGCTCAACAATGCCGTCCGCGTCAACCTGCCCAAGACCGTTGCCACCGCCGCGCCGGACGTGAAGCGCTCGGCCAATGTGACGATCGAACGGGACGGCCGCATCTTTCTCGACCAGAAAGAGATCGCGTTCGAGGCGCTCGATCCGACCCTCAGACAGCTCAAGGCCGCGAGTCCGGACCTGAGCCTGCAACTGAATGCCGATAACGGCGTCGGCTATGGGCGCGTTGCGAAGGTCATGGCGGTGATTCAGCGCGCCGGGATCGACAAACTCGCGGTGATGACGGAGGTGGAATAGGGTTGTCGCCCCGGGTTGGGAACCCGTGGCCCGCCCGAATCATTGGCAGGTGCTAGGCATCGTGGTGGAAGGCGCGCGGCACGGTGCCCTGCATGACCTTGTCGGTCCAGGCGATGCCCAGCGCCGACACGATGAACGCCATGTGGATGATGGTTTGCCACATCACCCCGGCTTCGGTGGCGGTCGCGCATTTCATGCCGGCCGCCACCGTCGCGCAGGACGGCAGCGCGCCCAACGAGCCCGCCTCGATAAAGGTTTTCAGCAGATGAATGGAAGAGATCCCGATGATCGCCATCGCGAGCTTCACCTTGAGCACCGAAGCATTCACATGGGACAACCATTCGGGCTGATCGGGATGGCCCTGGAGTCCCAACCGCGAGACGAAAGTCTCGTAGCCGCCGATGATCACCATCACCAGCAGATTGGAAATCATCACCACGTCGATCAGCGCCAGCACGATCAGCATCACTTCCTGTTCGCCCAGATCCATCGCACCCGTGACGAGGTGCCATAGTTCCTTCACGAACAGGATCACATAGACACCCTGGGCGGCGATCAGGCCCAGATACAGCGGCAATTGCATCCAGCGGGTGGAAAAAATCAGGGCCGGCAACGGCCCCAGGCGGCGATTCGGTTCGACGGACATCGGGCGGTCTCGCGGTGCGGGCGATGGGACAGAGCGCGCGCGGATGCTAGCCCAGCCGGGGGTGCCTGTAAACGATTCCCGCGCCCTGTGGCCATTGCCCGGCGGGCGCGTCGATGTTGGCTATCGGAGCGGGGGATGCCACGGGAGCGCCGCCGTTGGTGCGGGCCAGGGCGAGGCGATCTGGGCTGGCGCGGGCTAGCGAGGGTTTGCGTCGGCCAACTGCGGGAGCCGTACCGCCGTGCCGGTTTCGTCGAGGTCGCGCGCGATGCGTTTGGCCGCCGCGGTTGCCGCCGCCCGCGTGGGGTAGGGGCCGGCCAGCACCTGGTATTGCCGGCCCTGCGCCAGGCGCCGGGCGGGGATGGGCGGACCCTGATGGGCGAGCATCGCGGTCAGCCGGCGTGCGCCGAGCTCGGATTTGAAGTTGCCGAGATCGACATACCAGTCGCCGTCCGCGGGCAGCGGCGCCGGGCCCGGCGCGGACAAGAGGGGTGCGGCGGGCACCTCGGCGAGGTACAGCGCGGTGTCGGGCGCGCCGACGGCGATCGGCACCGGGTAGCCGGTGTGGCGGACGGCCTCGGCCTGCGCCCGCTCCAGATCCACCGCGACCCGGTCCGCGGGCCGCTGGCGGGCCTGAGCCGCCTTGACGACCTGCTTCACCGCGGCGGTCCCGGCCTTGCCGGCGGCGGCGGTCGCCGGCCTGTGCGCCTCCAGCACCAGGCCATCCGGGCCGACCCCGGCCAGGTAGGGTTGATCGACCACGATGACAGGTGTCCCCACCGGCACCGCCGCAAACAGAGGCACGATGTCTTCCGGATAGAGCTGGATGCAGCCGTGGCTGACGCGCAGGCCGATACCGGCCGGCTTGTTGGTGCCGTGGATGAGGATGCTCGACCAGCCCAGGCGCAGGGCATGGCTGCCGAGGGGATTGTCCGGCCCCGCCGGCACCACTGCGGGGAGCGGATCGCCCTGCGCAGCATGCTCGCGGCGGATCGAAGCTGGTACGGTCCAGGCCGGCGCGGCGTGCTTTTTGGCCACCTGGGTGCGGCCGAGCGGTGTCGACCAACCCTCGCGACCGATACCGATCGGGTGCGTGATCACGGTGCCGGGTGCGCCCTTGGCGACCGCTGGATAGTAAAACAGCCGGCGCGCCGCGAGGTTGATGACCACGCCCTCGCGGGGCGCGTCGGGCAGCACATGGGCGGTGGGCAGCAACACCCGCTCGCCCCGCTCTGGCGTCCAGGGATCGACTCCGGGATTGGCGCTGACGATCTCGTCATAGCCGAGGTCGTAGGCGCGGGCGATATCGAGCAGCGTCTGCTCGCCCTGTACGCGGGTGTAGTGCAGGCGGCCGATGACCTCGGTCCCGGCGTCGATCGGAAACCGGTTGAGCAGGAAGGGTTCCGGCGGCGGCGCGGGCGCCACTGCTTCTTCCGGGATTTTGGTCTCGATCCAGCCGGCGCAGCCGGACAGTTCCAGCATCAGCAGCGCAAGCCAGACGAATCTCGCCGAGGTGCGGGCAGATGTACGGGGTCGGCTCGATCGCGAGGTCATGGCGGGGCCTATTCTAGCCGCTCGGGCAGGGTTCGGGGTATCGGCGGTCCTGTCTCCCTGGCGCAGCCGATGATCCGCCGGTCAGCCGTGGCGCCATCGCCGCATCAGCGCCTTGCGCATCTCCTCCGCGGCCACCATCGCGAACGGGAACGGCAGCGCGAACAGCCACACCGGCCAGGACAGGGGCGCGGTACCGAACAGGCGCTGCCCCCAGGGGGTGTAGACGATGGCCAGCAGCAGCAGGAGTTCGACCGCCACCCCCCACAGCAGCAGACGATTGCCGCGTAGCCCCAGACTCAACGTCGAGGCGCGCGGATCGCGACACAAAAACAGGTTCGCGACCTGGGTGAGCACGATGGCCGCGAGACAGGCCGTGGTCGCCATCCGATAGAGCGGATCCTGCCAGTCGAGCACCGCGCCGTAGCGCCAGCCGCCGCGGTCGAGCACAAAGAAAAACGCCGCCATGGCGGCGGCAGCCTCCAGCAAACCGAGAAAACCATAGGCGCGCAGTATCAGCGGCAGATTCACCAGCCGCTCGCGGCGCGGGCGCGGCGGTTGGCGCATGGTATCGGCAGCGGGCGGCTCGGCCCCCAGCGCCAGCGCCGGCAGTAAATCGGTACCCAGATCCACGGCGAGGATCTGTACCACGGTGAGCGGCAGCGGGATGCGGAACAGCACGAAGGCCAGGTAGGGCACGATCTCCGGGATGTTCGAGGTGAGGATGTAGGTGAGGAACTTGCGGATGTTGGCGAATACCGCGCGACCCTCCTCCACCGCCGCCACCACGCTGGCGAAGTTGTCGTCGAGCAGGACCAGATCGGCCGCCGCCCGCGCCACGTCGGTGCCGGTCTGGCCCATGGCGATGCCGATGTGGGCGCTGCGCAGCGCCGGGGCGTCGTTGACCCCGTCGCCGGTCACCGCCACCACCTCGCCCTTGGCCTTGAGCGCTTCCACCAGCGCCATTTTCTGGTCCGCGCCCACCCGCGCAAAGATCAGTTGCGGCTGGTCCAGCAACAACTGAAGCTGGGTGGGCGACAGGTGACGCAGTGCCTCGCCGGTCACCACCCGCGCGTCGCTGCCCTGCACCAGGCCGATTTCGCGGGCGATGGCGAGCGCCGTGTGCGGGTGATCGCCGGTGCACATGATGACGCGGATGCCCGCTTCGCGGCAGCGCAGCACGGCGTCGGGCACCTCCGGGCGCGGCGGATCCTCGAGGCCCACCAGTCCGGCGAAGACGAGCTCCTGCTCCCAGCCATCCCGTTCAGCGTCTGGAGGGAGCAGCCGCCAGGCGAACGCCAGCACCCGCAGCCCCTGGTCCGCCAGGCGCTGCTCGGCGGTCAGAATCCGCGCCCGGTCGGCAGTGGTCAGCGCAACCGGTCCCCCGGCGCTCTGCCACTGCCGACACAGCGGCAACACCGCCTCCAGCGCGCCCTTGCAGTACAGCAGACGCTGCGTCCCTTCGCCGCATACCACCGACTGGCGCCGGCGTTCGCTGTCGAAGGGCAGCGCGTCGCTTCTCGCCCCGGCCTGCCAGGCGCCGAGCAGCGGCTGCGCCAGCTCCACCAAGGCGATGTCGGTGGGGTCGCCGTGCCAGCGCGGGCCATCGTCGCCCTGCAGTTGATGCAGCTCATGGCAGCAGAGTGCCGTTTCGAGCAGCGGGCGCGCAACCGCGCGCAGCGCGGCGGAGCCGGCCAGTTGGTCGATGCCGCACTCCCCGCCATCCGGCAGCCGGTCGTCCGGCAAATAGAGCCGCCGCGCCGCCATCCGGTTGCAGGTGAGGGTGCCCGTCTTGTCGGTGAGGATGACGGTGGCGGCACCCAGGGTTTCGATCGCCGGCAGGTGGCGCACCAGCGCGTTGCGCCGCGCCATGCGCTGGGTCGCCATGGCCAGCGCCAAGGTGACGGTGGGCAGCAGCCCCTCGGGCACATTGGCGACGATGATGCCGATGGCAAAGGCGAAGTTGGCCCAGAACGGCAGGCCGAGCGCGACCCCGACGGTAAAGAACAGTATCCCCACTCCGGTGGCCAGCACCGCGATCCAGCGCGACAGGCGGCGGATTTCCCGTTGCAGCGGCGACAGCACCGCGTCCGCGCTCTGGGTGAGGCGGGCGATCTTGCCGAACTCGCTGTGCATGGCGGTGGCGAACACCACCGCCACCCCCTCGCCGGCGACCAGTGTGGTGCCGGCCAGCGCCAGATTGCCGGCCCGCAGCGGATCGTCGTCGGTCGCGGCTGCGGCGGTGCGCGGCTGGGGGACGGATTCGCCGGTCAGGGTGGCGTTGTCGACGCGCAGCGCGAACGCCTCGATCAGCCGGCAGTCGGCCGGCACCGCATCGCCGTCCCGGAGCAGGACGAGATCGCCAGGCACCAGTTCGGCGGCGGCCACCTCCCACACCTTGCCTTCGCGCCGCACCCGCACCCGGGGCGGCAGCAGCGCCCGCAGCGCGCCGAGCGCGCGTTCGGCGCGATACTCCTGCCAGAAGGAAAAGACGGCGTTGAGCAGGATCACCGCGACGATGGCATAGCCCAGCAGGGCCATGCCCTGCCCGGGCTGGCGCCACTCGGCGAAAAAGGCCAGCGCCGCGGCAACCCACAGCACCAGCGCGAAGAAATGGCCGAGTTCGCGCGCAAAGCGCCACCAGAGCCGCTCCCGCGCGACTGCTTCCACGACGTTGGCTCCATATTCGGCAAGGCGGCGGCGGGCTTCGGCAAAACTCAGTCCGTCGCGGCTGCTGCCGAGACTGGCGAGCGCAGCCTCGGGATCGAGGCGGGGCAGTTTCATGGGCGCGGCCGTCGTGGCCGGACCGGCGGGTGATCGGGGGAGAGCGTGCCTCCGGCGCCGGCCTCGGCACGGTCTGCAAGGCACCCTCGCCCGTTGTCGAGGGCGAAAGCCGGCTCCGCTTGTCGCATGTCAGGATATTGCACTGGCAACTTTCCCGATACTTTGTCACAGTCGGGCAGCGTATCCCTCCAAACTGCTGCGGGGAAACACCATGACTTCCAAAAGGATCCTGTTCCGCTCCCAGGCCCGCGACAAGATTCTGCGCGGCGCGACCCAGCTTGCCGACGCGGTGCGCATCACGCTCGGACCCAAATCCAAGTCCGTATTGATCCAGAAGAAGTGGGGCGTTCCGCTGGTCTGCAACGACGGCGTCACCATCGCCCGGGAGACCGAGTTGGAGGATCCGGAGGAAGATCTCGGCGCGCGCATGCTGCGTCAGGCAGCGGAGAAGACCGGCGAGGCGGTCGGCGACGGCACCTCGACTTCGACCATCCTCGCCCATGCGATCCTCGCCGACGGCATCCGCAACGCGGTGGCCGGAGCGAGCGCGATCGATCTCAAGCGCGGCCTCGACCGCGGGCTCAAGGTGGCCGTCGCGGCGCTGCGCGCCCTGTCGCGGCCCGTGCAGACCCGACTCGAAAAGGCGCAGGTGGCGACCATCTCGGCCCACAACGATCCGGTGATCGGCGAGCTGGTGGCCGAGGCCATGGAGAAGGTCGGCGGCGAGGGCGTCATCACGGTGGAGGAATCCAAGACCACCGAGACCGTCCTCGAAGTGGTCGAGGGGATGCAGTTCGACCGCGGTTATATCTCGCCCTATTTCATCACCAATGCCGAAAAAATGGAGGCGGTGCTGGAGGACGTCCATGTGCTGCTGTGCGACCGCAAGATCGGCGCCCTCAAGGATCTGCTGCCGCTGCTGGAACAGGTCGCCAAGGCCGGCCGGCCGATCCTGTTCATCGCCGAGGATGTCGAGGGCGAAGCGCTCGCCGCCCTGATCGTCAACCAGCTCCGTGCCGTGCTGCGCAGTTGTGCGGTGAAGGCGCCGGGCTTCGGCGATCGCCGCAAGGAGATGTTGCAGGACATCGCCGTGCTGACCGCCGCCCAGGTGATTACCGAAGAGCTGGGCATCAAGCTCGAAGACGTGCAACTGGACCAATTGGGGCATGCCGAGCGCGTCGTGATCGACAAGGACCAGACCACCATCATCGGCGGCGCCGGCGACCGGCAGGCCATCGCCGCGCGGGTGAACCAGATCCGCCGCCAGATCGAGAAAACCACCAGCGACTACGATCGGGAAAAACTCGAGGAGCGCCTGGCCAAGCTGGCCGGCGGTGTCGCCGTGATTCGGGTCGGCGCGCCTTCCGAGGCCGAGATGAAATCGAAGAAGGAGGCACTGGACGACGCCATTTCCGCCACCAAGGCCGCGGTGGCCGAGGGCATAGTGCCGGGCGCGGGGCTGGCATTGCTGCGCGCCGTCGCGGCGGTGGCGCGCGAAGAGGCCCTGGCCGAGGGCGACGAACGTACCGGGTTGCAGATTTTGCGCCGTGCCCTGGAAGCTCCGGCGCGTCAGATCGCCGAGAACTCGGCGGTGGACGGCGGTGTGGTGGTGAATGCCATGCTCAAGAGTGAAGGGGCCATGGGCTTCGACGCCGCGCGCAAGGAATACGTCGATCTGTTGCAGGCCGGCATCGTCGATCCCACCAAGGTGGTACGGATAGCGCTCGAAAATGCCGTGTCGGTGGCGAGCGTGCTGTTGCTCACCGAAGCGACCATGACCGAGATTCCGGAAAAAGAACCGCCGGGGGCCGGTCCGGCGCCGGAAATGTAGGCGCTTTCACTCCTGGGCTTGATGCACATCAAGCCCCGGTCCGACCCCGGCGCCCAGGCTGCTTGAACGTTCGGTCGATTGGCCCGATATCGAGCGATGCGGCGGCTGGTCGAGAGGCGGTTTTTACAGCCGTCGCGCATTGGTGTTGTATTGGTGTATTGCCATAAAGTTGGGATGCACTATCCGTGTTCTTCACATTGACGAGGAGACTCACCGTGACCGAAGCAAACGAGAAACAGGAAGTACAGGAAGCAACCAAGAAGCAGGAAGTGCAAAAAGCCGCTCCGATGTGGACCCTCCGCCCGTTCGAGGAGATGGAGCGCCTGTTCGATCAGTTCCTGCGCCGCAACTGGATGCGGCCCTGGCACCTGGACTGGCCGGCATTTCCCGAATTGGCGCTGCCGGAATTGAAAGCGCCCAAGGTGGATGTGCTCGACCGCGATAGCGAAGTGGTGGTGAAGGCCGAGATTCCGGGCGTCGACAAGAAGGACATCGACATTTCGGTCGGCGACGACAGCGTCACCATCAAGGGCGAGACGCGCAAGGAAGAGAAAGAGGAAAAAGGCGACTATTACCGTTGTGAAATCTCGCACGGCAGTTTCAGTCGCACCATTGCCCTGCCGGCCGCGGTCGATGGCGCCAAGGCGACGGCGAGCTTCAAGGACGGCGTCCTGGAATTGACCCTGCCCAAGTTGAAAGCCACCAAGCGGCACAAGATCAGCGTCAAGTAGTCAAGTAGAAAGTAGAAAGTAGAAAGTAGAAAGTAGAAAGTAGAAAGTAGAAAGTAGAAAGTAGAAAGTAGAAAGTAGAAAGTAGAAAGTATCGCAGGCCACGCCGGGACGCCACGGCGCCCCGGCACGGTCGGTGCGCGGTCAGCGCAAGCATTCCGTGACAAGGGGGTTTTGCGATGATGCATGAATTTTATTTCGCCCACCTGCTGTGGGTAGGGGTCTGGATCGCGCTGATCCTGCCGCCATTCTGGACAATCTTTGCCAAGGCCGGCTTCTCGCCCTGGCTATCCCTGCTGATGTTGGTGCCGGTGGTCAATCTGGTGGTGCTCTACGTGGTCGCATTTTCGCGCTGGCCGACGCAGGCCAGCTAAGGTCGCGGCACCAGCGTCGGCCACGATGGCACGATGGATTGAGCTGTCAGCTATAGCACCACCGGCCTGTCCGGCAACTCATTGCGACCCGCGCCGGTAGCGGGGAAATGTTTCGTCAGATGCTGCGACACCGCGCGAATGCCGCCGACCACGCCGCCTTCGTAATCTCCCTGGGCAAAAGCGGCCTCCATCGCGCGGCAGATGGTTTCCCATTCCCGCGTGCCCACCCTGGCGTGAATGCCGCGATCGGCAACAATCTCGACATCCCGGTCGGCCAGCAACACATAGATCAGCACGCCGTTGTTGTGCTCGGTATCCCAGATTCGCCATTGTGAAAACACGTCGATGGCGCGTTCGCGTGCGGATTGGCCCCGCCACAACGACATGCCGTCCAGCGCGCCCTCCACGACAAAACGCAGCTCCCCGAGGTGCGTCGTCTCGCTCGCCTTGATTGCCTGTTCAATCGCGGTCAAGGCCGGACGGGGGAAAGTCCGTCTTACCTGCCGGGGGGTCATCAGCACATGTCGGGCAATGCGTTTGATGTCCATAGTCACCATCGCCCCGACGCGCCGCCGCCACCGAAGCCGCCACCGCCGCCGCTGAAGCCGCCGCCCCCAAGCCCGCCCCCAAGCCCGCCACCGAAGCCACCGCGGCCGAATCCTCCCCGCGGACCGCCCATGCCGCCTCCGAACAGCGTAAACAGAAACGCGATTACGCCCGCGATCAAGCCGATCGCCAGGGTTCCGACCAACAGCCAGGCGATCACCGCCACGATGCCGCCGGTGGCGAGCGCGCCGGGAAAGCTGCCCAGTACCGCGCGCAGAAATCCGCCCACCACCAGCGCCAGGATGAAAATCACCGGAAGATATTGCTGAATGCCCGGCGTTGCGCCCGCCTCACGCCGGCCAGGTTCCGGCAGGGGTTCGCCGTCGATGACGCGGATCATCCGGTCGACTCCGGCAGCGATGCCGCCCGCAAAATCGCCCTGCCGGAAGCGCGGCACGATGATGTCGCTGACGATGCGCTTGCTGGTGGCGTCGTTGAGCGCGCCTTCGAGGCCGTAGCCCACTTCGATGCGCAGCGCGCGGTCGTCCTTGGCGACGACCAGAATCGCGCCGTCATCCACTTGCTTGCGGCCCAGCTTCCATTGTTCCGCCACGCGCAGGGAATATTGCTCGATCGTTTCCGGCGCCGTGGTGGGCACCATCAGCACCGCGATCTGGCTGCCCTTTCTTGCCTCGAAGGCTTGCAGGGTCTGCTCCAGAGCCGACTGTTGCGCCGGCGTCAGCGTGGCGGTCTGGTCGGTGACATGACCGCGCAAGGGCGGCACCGCGATTTCCGCACGGACCAGGAAAGACCAGCACAGGGTCAAGGCCAGCGTCACCGCGAGCAAAGACCCCCATGGTCTGTTCATTGCTGTCACTGCGTCGCGCCTTGTGGCTTGGCGGGCGGCGCGCTGAAATCGACACTCGGCGGCCGGGCAATTTCCTGCTCGTTTTCCACCGTGAAATTCGGCTTGACCTGAAAGCCGAACAGCTTTGCCGTCAAATTGGAGGGGAAGGAGCGTACCGTCACGTTGTATTCCTGCACCGCCTTGATGTAGCGGTTGCGCGCGACGGTAATGCGGTTTTCGGTGCCTTCCAGTTGGGCCTGCAAATCGCGGAAGTTGGCATCGGATTTCAATTGCGGATAGTTTTCGGACACCACCAGCAGTCGGGACAGCGCGCCCGAGAGTTCGCCTTGCGCAGCCTGGAATCTGGCGAAGGCCTCCGGGTCATTGATCAGCTCCGGGGTCGCCTGGATGCTGCCGATTTTGGCGCGGGCATTGGTGACGCCCAGCAACACCTCTTTTTCCTGGGCAGCGAAGCCTTTTACCGTATTGACCAGATTGGGAATCAGATCCGCGCGGCGCTGATACTGGTTTACGACTTCGGACCAGCTCGACGTGACCTGCTCGTCGTTGCGCTGCAGGCTGTTGTAGCCGCAGCCGGAAAGACTGAACGTGAGCAGTACAGCCAGGGTTGCCCATAATTTGCGCATTTCGTTGCTCCAGCGTTAAGCGTTAAGGAAGGCCTGTTCAAACGGTGCTTTGTCGTGGGGTCCAGGCGCCAAGCCGATTGCCGCGCAGAGCCGATTGCCGCGCCAAGCGCGTCCGGTCGAGCGTCTGGTTACATGGCGCCGCTCTGCAACACGGTGACGAGATAGCCAATATACAAGGAAATCAGCAATACGCCTCGCCTTCGCTCTATGAACCCGTGTGTCGGTGGAATGACAAATACCACGGCCAAAACCCCGAAGACCAGTGTGGCGGCAATATCCCGTAACGGAACTGTAATGGGATGTATCAATGCTGCAATTGCGATAATGAATATCCCGTTCAGGATGTTGCTGCCAAGGACCGTTCCGAGGCCGATCTCGTCGTGCCCGCGAAGCTTGGCGATGACTGTGGTGGCAAGTTCTGGAACGGAAGTCCCAATGGCGACGATTGTTGCGCCAATCACGAACTCGCTGATTCCAAATGAAACGGCAATTTCCCGGGCGCCAACAACGATCAGCTTTCCGGCGACAACAAGAAACGCCAGTCCAGTCGTGCAGGACACGAAGATCAGCCACTTCGAATGCTCGCCAATGACCTCGCTGGTAGCGCTGCGCTGCTTTCGTGCTTCGAGGACCGTGGCGACCAGCCATACCAAGAACATGCAGAGCATCAGCGCGCCGTCGATTCGGGACAGTACGCCATCCAGGAAAAGGACGCCTGTTACCACCGGTATCGAAACGGCCACCGGCAGATCGCGTTTGACGCTGTTGCGGGGGCTTTGAATGCCGGAAATCGCCAAGGCAAGCCCCAGGATCAATGCCACATTCACGATGTTGCTTCCCAGCGCATCTCCCAGCGCGATCTGCGGCTCCCCTGCCAATGCCGAGCTGATCGACACCGACAATTCGGGACTGGATGTCGCAAAGGCCGCGACGGTTGCGCCCACAACGCCAGGCGAAATTCTCGTCAGCCCGGCAAGTCCTACCGAGCCTCTGACAAAAAGCTCGCCTCCCATGCCAGCGCACAGGATGCCGAGCGTCAGTGCGATGTAATGGTCCATTATCACCTCGTTTGGCAAGAACCTAAGGAAGCGCTGATTTATTCGTCATTCCCGCCCCCGATCGGAGTCGGGGGCAGGCTTCAGCGGGAATCCATACGTCCGCAAATACATAAAGGGGTCAAGTCTTGGCATATTACCAGCAAGGGAGGTAAGGCATTGATATGTCAAGACCTGACCCCTATATTCCTTGCCAAGCGCTCTAATGTCCAAACAAGTACATAAAGGGGTCAAGCATAAAGGGGTCAAGTCTTGGCATATCACCAGCAAGGGAGGTAAGGCATTAATATGTCAAGACCTGACCCCTTTAATTTCTTCTTTATGCTCTGTGTCAAGACTTGACCCCTTTATGATCCTGCATTTTGGGCCACTTCTCGAAATTGCTGAATTTCTTGTTCCACTTGCGATACGAACTCCGCAGGGTAAAGACGTCGACCGTATTTATCGAACCATTTGATCATTCCGGGGGAATTTAGGGCGAACTCTAATCGTGCTTTGTGATCTGTGGAGTAAGGCCCTGGAAGTTTTAATTGGTCTGAAATCCATTCCGAATAAAGCAGCCCCCACAGAGCCGCATTGTGATGCATTAAGCGGATCTGCTCTTCCGGATCCAACGACTCTGCGCGTTGTAGCTTCGCGAGAATGAGCGGCATGAATTGCGAATCTCTTGCTGCGGTAAAGAAGTCTCTTCTTTCTGTTCGGTTGGTTCTAATGGCGTCGGCTCGTTGCGATTCGCGAGCGTGGCGGACTTGAATTGCAATATAAACCAAGGTGATGACGACCGCGAGGGCGCTGACGATTTGTCCAATAGCTGCCAAGGTATTCCAGTTCACTCAAAATTCTCCTTGCCGCCTAACGACCAAGCTGTGCGGCGCAAACGAAGCGCAGCGTAGTTTGCGTCCGAACGAGCGCTTTGTTATGCGTATGTGCCAATAACTTCATGACCATATGAATTATCAATAGAGCAAAGCCAATCACCGCTCGGTGATTTATTAAATACGTAAGTTGCTTTGCGCTCTGTGGAAGGGAAGTCGGGACCGGATATAGCCGTGTTTGCCAACACCAAAGCCGTATCACCAGACTCAAGAACCACCATGCCATTTTGCTCCACTTGTAACCCGTTTTTGAAATATGTTGCTATGGCTTCAAACGCTTTACGAATTTGAACTTTGCCGACTGCGTTTCGTCCTGGTTCAACAACTAATATCGCATCATCAGTGTAAATACCCATGAGTAACTCAAAATCTTCAGCAACAATAGCTTTGTCAGCCTTCTCGATTTGAAGCTCTACGGGATGACGGTTCATTTGTTCAATTCTCCTTTACGCATAACATTGAGTATCTGGAAATCTTCCGTATTTAAACACGGAAGATTTCCGCATATCCCGCACGAGCCTTGCCGGGTGCGTGTATGCCGGATCTGGCAACCCTTCGACCGAAGGTGTTCTTTGAACAGTCACTTGCACTCTCCATCGCCGCTCTTCGACATGCCACGATGCCCGCCAGCCGCTGTCTGAGGCTTTTAAACAAGCGGTTAAAGCTACCACAGTTGTTCCCGACGGTCCTCAACCTGGATTGTGCCCCGCCACACTCTTCCAATCCGCGCCACCCAAACACCAGGCTGATGGCGCCAGCCGGGCATATCAGCCCCGCACCTCCGCGCGCTCCACCTTCTGCAAACCGCGCGGCAGTTTGTTGCCACGGCGGCCGCGTTCGCCGCGATAGTGTTCGAGGTCGCGATAGGGGATGGCGATATGACGCTTGCCGGCATGCAGCACCAGCTCTTAAACAAGCGGTTAAAGCTACCACAGTTGTTCCCGACGGTCCTCAACCTGGATTGTGCCCCGCCACACTCTTCCAATCCGCGCCACCCAAACACCAGGCTGATGGCGCCAGCCGGGCATATCAGCCCCGCACCTCCGCGCGCTCCACCTTCTGCAAACCGCGCGGCAGTTTGTTGCCACGGCGGCCGCGTTCGCCGCGATAGTGTTCGAGGTCGCGATAGGGGATGGCGATATGACGCTTGCCGGCATGCAGCACCAGCTCTTGACGGCTGTCGACTACCAGCGCGGCGACCATGAACTCCTCCCGGCTCTGTGCCCGCGCGCTCGGAATGTTGATGATGCGGTTGCCCTTGCCGCGCGCGAGTTCCGGCAGTTCCGCGAGGGGGAACACGAGCAGGCGGCCTTCGTTGCTGATGGCGGCGACCAATGCGGTGGCGGATGGCGTCACCGGCAGCGGTGGCAGCACCTGGCTGCACTCGGGCACGGTCAGCACCTGTTTGCCGGCGCGGTTCTTGGTTTGCAGATCGCCGAGCCGGGCGATAAAGCCGTAACCGGCATCGGTGGCGAGCAGGATGCGCTGGTCGTCGGTGCCCATGGCCAGCCCGCAGAACAGCGCGCCCGAAGGCGCGTTGAGGCGGCCGGTGGCGGGCTCGCCCTGGCCGCGCGCCGAGGGCAGGCTGTGGGCTTGCAGCGAGTAGGCGCGTCCGCTGGTGTCGAGCAGCACGGCCGCCTGGTTGGCGCGGCCCAGCGCGGCGGCGAGGAAGCCGTCGCCGGATTTGTAGCTCAGGTTTTCGACGTCGACTTCATGGCCCTTGGCGGCGCGAATCCAGCCCATGCGGGACAGCACCACGGTCACCGCTTCGGCGCTGACCAGTTCGTCTTCGCGGAACACGGCGGCTTCGGGGCGCGCGACCAGGGGCGCCCGGCGCGGGTCGCCGAATTTTTCCGCGATCTCCGTCAGTTCATCGCGGATCAGTTTTTTCAAAAGCTGCTCGGAACCGAGCGTGGCTTGCAGCTGTTTGCGTTCGGCGCCGAGTTCATCCTGTTCGGTGCGGATTTTTATTTCTTCGAGTTTGGCGAGCTGGCGCAGGCGCAGATCGAGAATGGCGTCGGCCTGAATCTCGGTGAGGCCGAAGCGACGTATCAGTTCCGCGCGCGGCTGCTCCTCGGTGCGGATGATGGCGATGATTTCATCGATGTTGAGGTAGGCGATCAGGTAGCCCGCCAGCAGATGCAGTCGCGCTTCGACTTTTTCCAGACGGTGTTCGAGGCGCCGGCGCACGGTGGCGAGGCGGAAATCGAGCCACTCGCCGAGAATCCGGTGCAGAGGCTTGACCGCGGGCCGGCCGTCGCGGCCGATCAGATTCAGATTGACGCGGTAGCTGCGCTGGAGATCGGTGCTCGCAAACAGGTGGCTCATCAGCGCATCGGTGTCGACGCGGTTGGAGCGCGGCACGATCACCAGCCGGGTGGGATTTTCGTGATCGGATTCGTCGCGCAGGTCCGCGACCATCGGCAGCTTGCGCGCCTGCATCTGCGCGGCGATCTGTTCGAGGATGCGCGCCGGCGAGCTCTGGTAGGGCAGGGCGGTGACCAGGATCTCGCCATCTTCGACCTGCCAGACGGCGCGCGCGCGCACCGAGCCGCGCCCAGTCTGGTAGATGGCGAGAATGTCGGCGCGCGGTGAGATGATCTCGGCCGCGGTGGGAAAATCCGGCCCCTGGATGTGTTCGCAGAGTTCGGCGACGCCGGCGTCGGGCTGTTCCAGCAGGCGGATGCAGGCGGCGGCCACCTCGCGCAGATTGTGCGGCGGGATGTCGGTCGCCATGCCCACCGCGATGCCGCTGCCGCCGTTGAGCAGGATGTTGGGCACCCGGGCGGGCAGTACCCTGGGTTCTTCGAGGGTGCCGTCGAAATTGGGCTGCCAGTCCACCGTGCCCTGGCCCAGTTCGGCGAGCAGCAGGTCGGCGAAGGCCGACAGCCGCGACTCGGTGTAGCGCATGGCGGCGAAGGATTTGGGGTCGTCCGGCGAGCCCCAGTTGCCCTGGCCTTCGACCAGCGGATAGCGGTAGGAGAACGGCTGCGCCATCAGCACCATGGCTTCGTAGGCGGCGCCGTCGCCGTGGGGGTGGAACTTGCCGATCACATCGCCCACGGTGCGCGCGGATTTCTTGAACTTGGCGGTGGCGGCCAGACCGAGTTCGCTCATGGCGTAGACGATGCGCCGTTGCACCGGCTTGAGGCCGTCGCAGACGCTGGGCAGCGCGCGGTCGAGAATCACATACATCGAGTAGTCGAGGTATGCCTTCTCGGCGAACTGGCGCAGTGGCCGCGACTCGAAATTGGGGTCGAATGCGGCAGGCTCGATGGCGGTCGGGTCGGACATGGTTTGCCTCGCTGGGGCGCGGCGCTGCCGCGCCCGGATGATCAGATGACTTCGGCCAGATCGCCTTTTTCTTCGAGCCAGTTCTTGCGGTCGCCGGCGCGCTTCTTGGCGAGCAGCATGTCGAGCAGCTCGTTGGTGTCGTCGCCGGAGGTGACGCTGAGTTGCACCAGACGCCGGGTGTCGCGCGCCATGGTGGTTTCGCGCAGTTGCAGCGGGTTCATCTCGCCCAGGCCCTTGAAGCGGGTGATCTGCACCTTGCCGCGGCGCTTTTCGGCTTCCAGGCGATCGAGGATGCCGCGGCGCTCGTCGTCGTCCAGCGCGTACCAGGTGTCGTTGCCCAGGTCGATGCGAAACAGCGGTGGCGTCGCCACGAACACATGGCCCGCGGTCACCAGCGGCCGGAAGTGGCGCACGAAGAGCGCGCACAGCAGGGTGGCGATATGGGCGCCGTCGGAATCGGCGTCGGCGAGGATGCACACCTTGTGGTAGCGCAGCGCGGCGAGATCGCTGCTGCCCGGCTCGATGCCGAGCGCCACCGCGATGTCGTGCACTTCCTGCGAGGCGAGGATGTCGGCGCCGTCCACTTCCCAGGTGTTGAGGATCTTGCCGCGCAGCGGCATCACCGCCTGGAACTCGCGACTGCGCGCCTGCTTGGCGGAGCCGCCGGCGGAGTCGCCTTCCACCAGAAAAATCTCGGACTGCGCCGGATCGCCCGAAGTGCAGTCGGCGAGCTTGCCGGGCAGCGCGGGGCCTGCCGTGATGCGTTTGCGGGCCACCTGTTTGGCGGATTTCAGTCGCGCCTGGGCGCTGGCGATACAGAGTTCGGCGAGTTTTTCCGCTTCGGCCGTGTGCTGGTTGAGCCACAGGCTGAAGGCGTCCTTGACCACGCCGCCGATGAAGGGCGCCGCCTCCCGCGACGACAGCCGTTCCTTGGTCTGGCCGGAAAACTGCGGCTCGCCGAGCTTGGCGGAGAGCACATAGCAGGCGCGGTCCCAGATGTCCTCGGGCGCGAGGCGCAGGCCGCGGGGCAGCAGATTGCGGAATTCGCAGAATTCGCGCAGGGCTTCCAGCAACCCGGTGCGAAAGCCGTTGACGTGGGTGCCGCCCTGGGCGGTGGGAATCAGGTTGACGTAGCTTTCCTGCAGCAGGTCGCCGCCGTCCGGCAGCCACTGCACGGCCCAGTCGACGGCCTCGCGGGCGGCGGCGAAGCTGCCGGTGAAGGGCTGCGCCGGCAGCGGCGCCCAGGGGCCCGTGGTCACCAGCAGGTAGTCGCCGAGCCCCGCGCGGTAGCACCAGGATTCGTGCTCGCCGCTTGCCTCGTCGGTGAACTCGACGGTCAGGCCGGCGCACAGCACCGCCTTGGCGCGCAGCAGGTACTTGAGGCGCGGCAGCGCCAGGCGCGGCGAATCGAAATACCTGGCATCGGGCCAGAACCGCACGCTGGTGCCGGTCTCGCGTTTGGCGCAGGTGCCGACGACGGCGAGGTCGCTGACCTTGTCGCCGCCCGCAAAGACCATGTGATGGAGCTGGCCATCGCGCTTGACGGTGACTTCGAGGCGCTCGGACAGCGCGTTCACCACCGAGACCCCGACCCCGTGCAGACCGCCGGAGAACTGGTAGTTCCTGTTGGAGAACTTGCCGCCGGCGTGCAGCGTGGAGAGGATCACCTCGACCCCGGGCCGGCCCTGCTCGGGGTGGATGTCCACCGGCATGCCGCGGCCGTCGTCGGTGACCGACACCGAGCCGTCGGCATGTACGGTCACCGCGACGCGGGTGGCATGGCCGGCGAGCGCTTCGTCGACGCTGTTGTCCACCACCTCCTGCACCAGGTGATTGGGACGGCTGGTGTCGGTGTACATGCCGGGGCGGCGGCGCACCGGGTCGAGCCCGGTGAGGACTTCGATGTCGCTGGCGTCGTAACGGCTCATGGGGCGGGCGCCCGGAAAAAGTCGACGATGGCCGGCAAGTGGCGTTCGAAATCCTGAAAGCCGTGGTCGCCGCCGGGTTCGATCACCAGCCGACAGGCGCGGTATTTCTCGGCCGCGAGGCGATAGTCCAGCACCTCGTCACCGGTCTGGAGCAGCACCAGGAAATCCTGCGGGCGGGGGAGCGTCTCGACTTCCCAGGCGCGCAGTTGTTCCAGGTGCTGTGGCTCCATGACCGCGATCTCGCCGGTGTGGTGGTTGGCCTGGGGGCCGAGCAGGTAATCGCGCCCGAGCCAGGGCCGCACCGCCGGGTTGATCAGCACCGCGCGCGCACCCTGTTGCACGGCGAGCCAGGTGGCGTAAAAGCCGCCCATGGAACTGCCGGCCAGATAGAGCGGGCCGGTCAGCGCGGCGATTTCATCCTGCAACTGCGCCATCGCCTGCGCCGGGAGGGGGCTCAGAAAGGGGCAGCGAAACGCGATCTCGGGGTGTCGCGCGGCGAGCCAGGTGCGCGTCGCCTGCGCCTTGTGGGACTGGGGAGAACTGTTGAAACCATGGATGTACAGCAGGGTGGCCATGGGTGCCCGGTAGTGGAAACTGCCGGAATTATAGAGTCTGGCGGGGTGCGGAAAAATGCCTTTCCAAACGCGGCCGGCCTTGGTCACTCTACCCTGGGCCGGATGCCTTCGGCCTTTGCCGCGGGGGATATCGACAGGATCCTGTCGACTTATGCGCCCGGCGCCGTGTTGAGCGACGATCCTGTCAAACCGGTGACGGGCGGATTTTGTGCCCGCTTCGAACCCGCGCCCCGCAGTCTCTCAGCGCAGGTCGTACCAGACTCCACGGCCACTGCCGTGCCGATCAAGTGTGCCGCGTTCGACCAGTGCCCGGAAATGCTGCTTCAGCGTGTTGCGGCTGGCCCCGGTCAGTTTGATGGCCTCGCCGATGGTGACGCGCCCGTGCTCGCGGGCGAACTCGACGATCCGTAGCTGCAATTCCGGCAGGGCCGCCAGCACGATCTTCTCGCGCTCGACCTTCTTCTCCAGACGCCGCACCTGTTCGGCCAGGGAGCGCAGGAAGAACACCAGCCACGGCTGCCAGTTCGGTGCCTCGGTGCGGATCGTGCCCTGCGTCTGCCGCAGCGCCAGGTAGTAGGCGTCCTTGCTCTGCTCGACCACGCTTTCCAGCGAGCTGTAGGGCACATAGGAATAGCCGGCCTGCACGAGCAGGAGTGTGGTCAGCACTCGCGAGAGCCGCCCGTTGCCGTCCTGGAAGGGGTGGATCTCCAGAAACACGACGACGTACAAAGCGATGATCAGCAGCGGGTGCAGACGGGCTGTCTCGCGTTCCTGGTTCACCCAGGCCACCAGCTCCGTCATCAGGCGGGGCGTATCCAAGGGCGACGCGGTCTGGAACACGATACCGATCTGGGCGCCCGCCTCGTCGAAGGCGGCGACGCTGTTCGAGTGGGTCTTGTAGTTGCCGCGATGCCAGGTGTCCTTTTCGCTGTAGCGCAGCAGGATCTGGTGCAACTGCTTGATGTGGTTCTCGGTGAAAGGGATGTCCTGCCAGGACGAAAACACCAGATCCATCAGCTCGGCATAGCCGGCCACTTCCTGCTCGTCGCGGGTGGCGAGGGACTTGATCTCCAGGTTCGACAGCAGTTGCTCCACTGCGCGGTCGGACAGCTTGCTGCCCTCGATGCGGGTCGATGAGCCGATACTCTCGATGGTGGCCACGCGACGCAGGGCCGACAGGCGGTCGGGCGCGAGCACGCCCAAGGCGCGCCAGGCGCCCTTGAACTCGTCGATTCTGGCGATGAGACTCAGGATTTCCGGGGTGATCCGGATGGTGTCGGTATTGAGCATGAACCAACACTACACCCATTTACACCCATTTACACCCATTTTCGAGTCGTCACCATTAAAACGCCCATTTGCACCCAAGTTGGCGCGAGTGAGGAAGGGGCGCGAGCGGTGAATGGCCGGAATAGCACCTTCGCTGCTAGCAGGTTGTCTGGATGGATCTTCGGAAATTGCCGTCGCGTGGCATCAAGGTGATCGGCCATCGAGACCGTACTCGGCGAGGAGAGCATCCAAGTCGTTGCCGACGCCATGACCGAAGTTGTGGCCGATGCTGCGCACGGCATCCAGGCGCGCCATCAATGCGGGGCGGCCATCTTCGGGCAACGCGTCGATGGTCTTCAGAGCCTGCCCGAACATCCGGACCAGCGCGTCGAAGTAACCCTCGTCCTGCAAGCCGACATCGTTGCTGAAGCCCGCCGCGCGCTCGCAGTAGAAAACCATGAGTTCCGCCAAGCTTTCCGGCTGGCCGATGGCCTTCTCGTAGTCCGAGATGGCCTTCTTGGCCTTGGCCACCGAGGTGTCCTGGTTCTTGAACACATCGGGCCACAGCCAGCGGTCTATCGTGGCCTTGTACGGCTTCAGCGCGTCGCCGCCCAGCGCGAAGCGCGCGTGCAGGAAGGCCTGGTTATCCTTGCTGGCCGCGTAGAGGTCCTGCACCAAGCCGATCAGGCCGGCGCGGTCGAAATCGGCCAGTTGGGTTTTGACGTCGCTCCAGCTCGGAGAGTTCTTTTTCGTTGTCATCTCAGGTGGTCCCTGTGGCGATCAGGGTGCCTTCTGTTGCAGCAGTTATCCGGAAATTTTGGATAACTGACTCTTCTTCCAGCACCCTATCGGCAACGTTGGTGCGCGGGTTAGGAATGAATATGGCATCCAAACTGCCGCACGACGGCAGCAGCAATCGCCTATCCTTCAGGCAGAACGGCAGTGAGCTTCCCTCTGTCTTTCGTTTTCCAGCCCAACGGCCGTCAGCTCGGCGTGGATTGGGACGATGCTGACCGCGTTGCCCTCACCGATTTCGGTCAGGACGTCCACGAGCAGCCGCAGCGCTGACACCGGGACGCGCACGGGATGGGACGCGCCCTTGTCGTCGAAGATCTCGATCTGCTGGGTTTCCGCGCGGGTCTGCAGGAAGGCGGACAAGCGCCCGGCCGCTCTCGCGGGCGATGGCAACTTCTTCGGCCGTCGGCAACGAATGGGTGGGAGAGAGAGTAGTCATGGCCGCCTCCTGGGAGCATCAAGCAGCGTCATGGGAAGCAGAATAATCGAAATAAACGAATAGGCGAAATATCCGAAACGCGTGAGGTCGCCCCCAGCAGGCAACCAAAAAGACACCCATTTACACCCATTCCTGGGCAAGGCAACCCTCCATGCGGCGAATGGCGCCCCTATTCGCCGCACCGTATGCGGGGAAAGACTTGCGCATGCGGAGATTGCAGGCCACAATCTCCGCATGAATAGCGGTGATTACAAATACATGTGGCAGGCCAGTGACTGGCCAAACTGGCGCTTCGACCTGGCATCGCTGGCCGGTCCGATGGCCGAGGTCAGTCGCGCCCAGGGGCTCTTGATGGGCCGTCTGGCCGACGTGGGCATGGCGCTCCGCGATCAGGCGAGCCTCGCGGCGCTCACCGAGGATGTGGTCAAGACCAGCGAGATCGAGGGTGAGCAGCTCAACGTCGAATCCGTGCGCTCGTCCATCGCCCGCAGGTTGGGCGTAGACATCGGCGCGCTCGCTCCGGTCGATCGCCACGTCGAGGGCGTGGTCGAGATGGTGCTCGATGCCACCGCCAACTGCCAAGCGCCGGTGTCGCGGGAGCGGCTGTTCGGCTGGCATGCCGCGCTGTTTCCTACCGGCTACTCTGGGCTCTCCAAGATCAAGGTTGGCGGCTGGCGCGACGATACCAGCGGGCCGATGCAAGTGGTCTCGGGTCCCATCGGCCGCCAGCGGGTGCATTTCGAGGCGCCGCCGGCCGAGCGTCTGGAGGTTGAAACCGGCCGCTTCCTCGACTGGCTGAATGGTGCGTCGAAGGAGCTGCCGCTACTCAAAGCGGGCCTTGGCCATCTGTGGTTCGTCACTCTGCACCCGTTCGACGACGGCAATGGCCGTATCGCCCGGACCATCGGTGATCTGCTACTGGCGCGCGCCGACGGCAGCCCGCAACGCTTCTACAGTTTGTCGGCGCAGATCCAGCGCGAACGCAAGGCCTATTACGACATCCTGGAGCGGACGCAGAAGCGGTCGATGGATGTCACCGAGTGGCTTGCCTGGTTCCTCGACACGCTTCATCGCGCCGTCGATCAGGCGCAGCACACGCTCGACGCCGTATTGACCAAGGCGCGGTTCTGGCAGCGCTGGGCGACCACACCACTGAACGAGCGACAGGTGAAATTGCTGAACAAGCTGCTCGACGGCTTCGAAGGCAAGCTCACCAGCAGCAAGTGGGCGGCCATCGCCAAGTGTTCGCCGGATACGGCGCTGCGCGACATCAACGATCTGCTTGCGCGGGGTGTGCTGCGCAAATCGGATGCGGGTGGACGCAGCACCAGCTATGAGCTGAACGATCTCCCGGAGTAGCTGCGTCCTCTGGAATTGACTTGGCTCGTCGGCGGAACAGCGCCTTCATGGACTCCTGCCAACTCATTCGGAAGGAGACCAAGATGGAAGTCGCTCACCTCAATCAAAAACAACTGGCCGCGCGCTGGCATCTCAGCGAGGCCCGCCTTGAGCACTGGCGCAGCGAAGGCATCGGGCCGAAATTCATGAAGCTGAAGGGGCGAGTGCTCTACCGGCAGGTCGACATCGAGGCCTACGAGGAGTCGTGCCGGCAGGTATCGACCACCCAGGTTGCCGTTGCCCATGTCCAATCCAACTGAAATCGTCAGCCGCTGGATCGACGCTCAACCCGAGGGCGTCCTGATCAGAAGCCTGGACCTGGAGCACCTGGTCAATCGCGATCAAGCTGCGCGGCAGTTGTCACGCTTGGCAACGCGCGGGCGATTGATGCGTGTAGCGCGTGGCATGTACGTCGCCATGACGGCCACCCGATTCGGCCCAGTCCCGCCACCCGTCGACAAGATGGTCCAGTCCCTTGCACGCATCACGGGGCACCCTATCGTCCGTCATGGCGCGGCGGCGGCCAATGCACTGGGGCTGACCACGCAGGTTCCTGTCCGACAGATCTACCTGACCGACGGCCGCGCTGGCGCGTCACCTCGACGACGGAATCCGGGAGGTGGCCAAGACAGTCGGGGAAGGAAGCCCGCAGGAATCCGCAGGAGTCCCCGCGAACACGCGGGAGTGCTCAAGAAAAAACCCCAACCGCCTTTTCACTTGGTGCCGTGAACGGGGGTTGGGGTTTTGTCATTGGTGGAGGCGGCGGCAATCACACTGCCTTATCAATCAATAGGTTGCGCTGCTAAACGCCAGAAATGCCCCCATAGATACCCCCAGATGACTTCGCCTGGCTTTTTGGCCAGATTCAGGCAGATTTTAGCGCTCTTCAGGCGCTCGCCATGCGTTGAATCGCTCCAGCGCATCGGTGCTGCCGATCAGGGCGCGCGCCCGTCGAAGTCGCTCTATTGTGCGCTCGCGTTCCTCGTCAGGTAAATCCTGCGCTCGGCGTTCGGCGTCGGCGAAGAATGCCTCGAGTCGCTTCGCCTCCGCCCAGGTATCGATGACCTGGAGCAGCTCCTCTTTGCTGTCCTTCAGCGCCTTCGCGGCCTGCCGCGCCTCCTCTTCGCGACACCAGCGCTCGTACTCAGCTTCCCGGCGTTTGCGTTCGATCTCCGCCTGGCGCTCCTCCTCCTCCACGAGTCGCGCGATTTCGACCGTGGCCTTCTCCAGCTCGCGAACAATGGACGGAATCCTGCCGGACAGGTCTCGGGACGGTGTCTCTCGCCATTGCTGGGTCCAGTTGGCCCGCGGGTACGGCGAGTAAGCCTGGAGACAGAGGCGCCCGGTCGGGAAGTCGTGGGTGCTCGTCCAACCATAGTCCTGCGCGTACCGGCCGCGCCGCTTGGGGACGAAATCGGTCAGGCGAACGTATTCGCCGTTCACATACCGGGCCTCGGCAGCCTCTGACATTTCGATGACGGTGAGGCCGATTGCCACGGTGCCGATGTAGACCACCGTGCAGCGCATCGGTGACCACAGATTGTTATGGTGGTGACCTTTCCCAGGGTTCTCTCGCTCGTCGATATCCGCGCGATGGAATCGCTCCGAATTGGGCGCAATGACCACGCGATGATCCCTGGCCTCCAAGGCCAGGAAGAGCTCGTTCGCAAAGGCGATGGCTTTGTCCAACCCTGTCTGGGTGACTGCGGGGTCGACGAGCAGCTTTTTCGCTGGCTTGAGGTACTTGCCGTGCCAGGAGAGGCGGCCGGCCTCGAACAGCGGTTTGGCTCCGCCTACCAGCGGATGCCGTTCCGGAAGCTGCCGCCGCACCGTCCGCTTACGCCGAGGCTGCTGGTCGGGCGGCTTCGGGAGGGACCAGGCCCGCTTCGATAGGGCTCCGTCCCGCGTCCACTCGAGCGGGTCGCCCGGACGCGGTTCGGGGAGCTGCGGTTGCTTCGGCGCTTTGCCGACTGCCAGTTTCGCCCAATAGCCGCGCTCAGGCCGCGGTACGTTGAGCAGCGTGCAGACGCGGGCCATGTAGCTGGACGAGACGCCGAACCGGGCCGCCACCCGGAGCATGGGCTCGGACCAGACCATCTCGTATAGCGCTTCTCGACTGACCGGGCCCTCGCTTCTGTCACTCAGCGATGGCGATACCTGGTTTGTGTCTTGTTCCTCTGCCACGATGCTCGATTGACCCCACATCCGCCCGCCGGCGCTCATTAAGGTGGCGCGCCGCCCGGATAGATGATACAAATCCTCGGTACGTAGGGTCTACACATCGAGTATTTGTATCAATGGCAAAGCCCCGAACGCAGCGTGAGCTGGCCCAAACCCTGCTGAAGAAGCAGGGGATCATGCGCCTGCTCGAGCTGCGCGAGGCCGGCGTGACCGCGGCGACGATGAGTCGTATGGAACGGGCAGGTGAGGTCATCCGCCTGTCGCGAGGCGTCTATCAGCTGCCAGACGCCGATCTGGACCCGAACCACAGCCTGGCGGAGGCCGCGAAGCGGGTGCCCAAGGGCATCGTGTGTCTCGTCTCTGCCCTGGCGTTCCACGGTCTAACGGACCAACTGCCTCCGAAAGTCTGGATGGCGATCGGGCCCAAGGACTGGGCACCGCAGCGCAGCGGTGCGGGCATCCGCATTGTGCGTTTCACAGACAGTCTGCTGAGGGAGGGCGTTGAGACCCACGTGATCGAAGGCGTGTCGGTGAAAGTCTTCGGCGTGGCCAAGACAGTGGCCGATTGCTTCCGACATCGCGGCAAAGTGGGCCTGTCCGTCGCGATAGAGGGGCTTCAAGAGGCGCTCAGGCAACGTAGGGCGACTCCTGCGGAACTTGCTCGTCAAACCGAGAAGGGCGGGGTGTCCACAGTCGTGCGGCCGTATCTCGAGGCACTGACCGCCAATGCCTAGGGAGATCAGAAACGTCGGCGCCTCCGTGCGGGCGCGCCTGCAGCATCTCTCCCGAGAAACGGGGCAGAGCTTCGAACTGATACTCACCCGCTACGCATTAGAATGCCTGCTTTACCGCCTCAGCACGTCGGCCTTCTCCGACCGATTCGTGCTCAAGGGCGCGATGCTGTTGACGAGCTGGTTCACGGATCCGCACCGGGCTACTCGTGATCTCGACCTGTTGGGGTTCGGCGATCCAAGCCCGGACGCGATGGTCGCAGCGTTCAAGGAGATTCTCGCCATAGACGTCGAGGATGGCGTCGAATTCGATTCGAACGCGGTACGTGTCGACCAGATCCGGGAGGAGCTCGAGTCGGCGGACTGCGGCTGCGCACGACCGCATCGATCAGTGGTGCCCGTATCGCTGTAACAGTCGACGTCGCATTCGGAGATGCGTTGGAGCCGGGTGCCGAGGTCATCGACTACCCGTGCATGCTGGACCTTCCCGCACCTCGCTTGCGCGCGTACGCCCGCGAAACGGTGATTGCCGAGAAATTCCAGGGCATGGTGGCGCTTGGACGCGCGAACAGCCGGATGAAGGACTTCTATGACATTTGGCTACTCAGCCAGTCGTTCCCGTTCGACAACGACCGGCTGGCGCGTGCAATCGCCGCGACCTTCGAACGGCGCGAGACCGAGGTCCCGGTCGACGTGCCTGATGCTCTTACCCCGGCCTTCGCCGAGGATGAGCAGAAGCAGCGTCAGTGGAATGCTTTTCTGGAGAACGTGGCGCTTCGTCCCGGCAGCCTACCTGAGGTGATCGAAGGTGTTGCCGGATTCATCATGCCGCACGCGATCGCTGCAGCGAAGCTCGGCAGGAGCGATTGATGCCATCGGATCCGAGCCGCCTCATTGCCGCACTCGCACGTGTCGAGGCTTGGTGTCAGGTCTTGCTTTTTGCCTCGAGAATCATCGCGGGCCAGTTGTACTTTTACGCCTGGTCAATTCGTGGGCAAGCGTCAAGATGTGAAACTCAGAGTGATCGATCGACTGTGCGAGGTGTCTATCGGTCGCTGCAGTCGGCGTCGGCGCCCTGGTTGAAGTCCCGAGTACGCTGGTTGTCAACATTGACCGTGTGCCGCCTCCTTGCCGGAGCGCAGACAAACAGCATGCCGCATGCGACCAGGGCAAAAGGCAAGACCTGACACCGTCGATGTTCGACGAGATGGGGTGACAATCCCAGGATGACCTCGTTCGGGCTTTGCCGTCAGCGGCACGGCCATGGCGGCGGCTGGTCGGGAAACCGGCGGCGAGGGGGAAGGGTGCCGGCGCGGCCGTCGACGGGGAGAATTCAGCGGTGTGACGCCAGTCTTGGCCACGGATGGCTGAGCGGAAGCGGCCTGCCGACGGTAGACCCCGCCGTCGATCAGGCAAGGCCGCCCGCTGCGAACACACGAAAAGGTGGTTTATTCTTCTACACTCGTACCAATTCGATCCATCACGCGGGGAAAATGGGGACGCACTTATTTCCCACAGTTGGCGGGAGTGAGCAAGCCTCGCCAGCGCGGTGGGACGCTGAGCATGGACTACGGCACCGGCGGAGACCTAAACTTTCCGCATCTTCTAAGCGATCTTCTCGTCCATGAACTTCGTCATACGCTGAAAAGCCTCCGCACTCTCCGGCAACGGATACAGCAAGAACGCGTGAAAAAGCCCATCCCAGACATCGAACCTGACGTCGACTCCGGCCTTTCGAGCCACCTCGACGAGGCGATAGGAATCGTCGAGCAGCACTTCCGCACTTCCAACGTGGATATAGAGCGATGGGAGCCCTCGTAGATCGGCGTACAACGGCGAGGCGAGTGGATCCCGCGGAGGCAAATCCCCGAGGTAGTAACAAGCAAGGTACCGAAGATCTGGTCTTCTGAGGATCTCGTCCGGGATATCGGGGTCTTTACCCGTGCATTCGAGGTCCACCCATGGGGAGAACAACACGCCGGCGGCAGGCAGTTCCTGCTTTGTATCTCGGAGCTTGATCATGGCTGCCAAGGTCAGGTTGCCACCCGCTGACTCACCGGCGATGACGATGCGAGAAGCTGGAATACCCTTTTTCTCGACTAGCCAGTTGAACCCGGACACCGCATCCTCGATCGCGGCGGGACAGGGATGTTCGGGCGTCCGTCGATAATCGACTAACAGCACAGCGCCGCCGGTGGCCGATGAGATCCGGGCGCAGGTTTCGCGATGCGAGGCGGCGGAACCGATCACGAAACAGCCGCCGTGCAGGTAAAGCAGGGCCCGATCTGTCGCAGCGCCCGGCGCCACGATCCATTCTGCCTTCGCGCCGTTTGCGTCGACTGGTTCTACTTCCACATCGGGCGGACACGGGATCCAATCCGCGAACGAATCGAAGCTTTCCCGCGCTGCTTGCACCGGCATGGGCTTCATGCGGAGCTGTTCTACGACAATATGATCGCGGATCTGTGCGACGGCATCCATCGCTTGCTGGCTTGGCATACTGAATTCTCCTTAATTGATGGGGAGCGATGGCTCAAAGCATATAGGGCGGAGGAAAGACGCCGAGATCTTCGTACTCGCTGTGTTTCACCACATCCAGAGTATTGCGAAACTCCGGGATGACGTACTTTCCGAAGTAATTAAGAGACTTCATGATCTGTTGGTGCCCCTGACCATCAATCCGGAAGATCACTTCATCGAAGCCCATCGTCTCGAGACGCTTGACGCCCGCAATGATGTCGTCCGGCGTGCCATTGAGGACTTGTGGCAGATTATCGTTCATCCAATGGAGGTCGTTTTCGTGGCCCTCGATCAACTTTCTCCAATCGTCCATATAGGCGAAGTCGGCGCCTTTCGCGGCAGTATTGCTGAAGAACCCGATGAGCCATTTCATGAAGCCGAGAACGGACGGGCGGGCCAGCTCGACGGCTTCTTTTTTGGTCGCCGCAATTTGACCGCCGACCACCAGCCGCGCGATCGACTTGTTGATCGGAACGCCCGGGATCGACACGGCCTTGGCAGCCGCTTGCTGATGCGCGCGGACCACTTGTTCGACGTGGTCCCAACCGTAGATGGAGAACGATAGCGCGCCCAGCCCCATGCTGCCTGCCAATTCGTGTGTCGCGAGACCGGTCGACGAGACATAGGTGCGAGGGAATGTCGGCTGATGCAGCCGCGGCCAGACCTTGACCGGAGTCGGGATCTTGTAGAAGTCTCCCTGGTGTGAGAACGACTCCTCGGTCAGCGCCTTGACGACGACACGAAACGTCTCATCCCACTCTTTGACGGTATTGGCGGCATCCACCTGGAACGCGTCAAACACGTGCGCGTTATTGCCGCGGACTGCAGCGATCTCGAGACGCCCATGCGAGAGCACATCGATCGTCGCCAGTCGCTCTGCAATGCGAATGGGGTGGTTGAAGTGCAGCATCACGGTCGACATCGTGCGCAGCGTGATCCGCGAAGTCGCATGCGCGACCGCACCGTAGATGACCTCGGGCGCCGAGGTCGTGCACGATGGCCCGACGAAATGCTGCTCGGAACATCCCCAGGTGTCGAAACCGACTTCCTCAGCGAACTGCGCCTCACGGATCATCTCGTCATAGCGTTGCGTGACGGAGTAACCACGGTGGGTATCCCCTTCGGTAAACAAGCCGAACTTCATGTTGTCGGTCCTTTGGCTGTAAGTGCTGTCTGGCAGGGTCGAAACGCGCGGCTAAGCCCATTCCAACTGGCGCAGCGCGATCGTGTCATTCCAGATTTTTGTGACGTGTTTGATGCGGCCATCGTCAAAGATCATGTGATAGACATAATCTGACGCGACTTTCTTGCCGGTCGGTGGTACCGGTCCGCCTGGTCCGGTTTGCGTACCGTGAAATACTGCAAAGGCGGCGACACTGTGGGTCGACTCATCGGCCGCGAAGAACTTCAACTCGTAATGACCATCCGGCACCGGTGTGAACAGACCTCTCATCCAATCGCAGTACGCCTCCACGGTGCCTACGTCAGCCAGGGCCTCCGACTGTGCGGAGAAACTCGCGCCCGAATGACAGTACGCTTTGCAGCCGTCCCACCCTTTTCCGGTTTCGCAGGCTTCGAAGAAAAGCTTTGCTGATTCGAGTATTGAACTCATGAAAGACCCCATTCCATGCAGACCGTGATTGGTCACGGATTATTGGAGCAATCGATGTGCCATCCGATATAGGCAATTGAAACAGTGAGATACGATTTCTAGCCGTTGCATTTCCGCAGCATCGTTGCGGGAGACGCGCAACTACGCTGCGCGTACGCAGCAACCCCCTTCACGATCACTGGTTGCCTGGCAGTAGCGGAAGCCGTTGCGGCCGGTTGCAAAATTGCAACCGAGAGCTGGCTTGACGGGGTAGTCGAGCTATTTGAGACTGCGGAGGATGTATGCCATGAAAAGCAGTCTGTTATCGGAGCGCTCCGCGGAAGCCCGTCGCGTGCGTAGCGCACGGGCGCGTATGCATGCCGGAGAGGATCCGGACCCCGCTCTCGTCAGGCCGCTGATATTGGAATCATGGCACCGCTCCCGCGAAGCCAGGGTCAATCCGCAATGGGGTACTCAAGGTCCCGCCTCGACATCGCGGCTGGCTGAACCCGGCATCTATTCCAGCCCAGCGTACGTGAGTACCGATCAGCAACTGGTCGACGTCGCTCGACCGATCCTGCAATTGCTGACGGACGCACTCAGTGTCTGTGGATTCGTATTGATGCTGACCGATCGGCATTGCCGTACGCTTTGGTTATCCGGCACGGATGCGTTTATCCACGAAGCAGAGCGGGTCAATAGCGTCGTGGGTGGCCAATGGCGGGAAGACCGTATCGGTACGGACGCCGTTGCGCTGAGTCATGCCATCGGTGAGCCCGTTCAAGTGCACTGGTTCGAGCACTACACCGCGGGACTGGACCCCTGGACTGGCAATTCGTGCCCGATTCGCGACCCTGCCACCAACGAGGTCATCAGCACCATCAATGTGTACGCCTACGGGTGTATCGCCCATCCGCTGGCCTTCGAACTTGCGAAAAACGCCGCGAGCATGATCGAGCGGCAGCTCGCACTGGCCGACTACCAACGCCGGGTTCGATTGCTCGAAGCGTACGAAGTCCATACCGGACGCTACCCGGACGATGCCGTAGTGTGTCTATCGCCAATGGGCGCGGTCGTCGGGCTGTCGTCATCCGCTTGCGGGCCACTGCACACGACAGGAGCCGATGCTCGGGGGCGGTTTTTGTCGTCCCTCCCCGGGATCAAATCGGATGTTACCGCGGCCGACTTGGCATCGTTAACCTCACCGCGCGACGTGAGCCTGCGCTGCAGGGACGCACGCATTCCGGCCGAGATCATACCGATTTTCCAGGATTCCGAAGTGGACGGTTTTCTACTGCGCTTGCGGCCCGCTGTAGGTCGAGCCCATGCGAATCGGCTCGAAACGCCATGGCGAGCCGACTATCGGTTCGACGATATCGTCGGTCAAAGCGATGCCATTCGACGGGCTATCGCAAGCGCGCGACGGATTGCCCAGCGTGAACAGACGGTGCTGATCCTGGGTGAGTCAGGCACGGGTAAGGAGCTCGTAGCGCATGCGATCCACACAGAAAGCTCGCGCTCGTCAGGCCCGTTTGTGCCCCTGAACTGCGGTGCCCTAGGCGGCGACTTGCTTGCCGCCGAACTGTTCGGCTATGAGGACGGCGCGTTTACAGGCGCAACCCGGGGGGGGCGGGCCGGCAAGCTCGAGTTGGCCGATCGCGGTACCTTGTTCTTGGACGAACTGGAGGCCATGTCAGTCAGCATGCAAGTGCACCTCCTGCGCTTCCTGGAGCACCACACCGTAATCCGGGTTGGCGCGAATCGCCCGCGCACGGTGGATGTGCGCATCGTTGGTGCGACTAATATTGATCTCCTGCAGCTCGTACGAACCGGTCACTTTCGCGCTGATCTCTACTACCGTCTGAATGTACTCCCGATCCGGCTGCCTGCGCTGCGCGAGCGTGCGGAAGATATTGGCGCGCTTGCGGTACACATCCTGCGTGAGGAACGTTTCGACTTGGGCCTCGAGGCGGAGGCCCTCGAGTGCCTCGAATGTTATGAATGGCCGGGCAACGTGCGTGAGCTGCGAAACCTGCTTGTTCAGGCCGCTATCAGGAGTTCGGGACACCAGATCACTACTGCCGATCTGGAAATCCCCGACGCTCTGCCGGTTATGGCGGCTGCTCGGCGTGCGCGTGGTGATGTCTTGGGCGATGCGGAGCTTGACGCCATTCTCAGTGTTCTGAAACGCCATGGCGGCAAAATCGGCGCGGCGGCTGCCGAACTCAAGATGCATCGCGTTACGCTCTATCGGAAGCTCAAGCGCCATGGCTTGAGCTGGACTCAAGGCTACCGCTGACGCTTGCGATCGACGATCCTAGGGATCGGTGTGGTCCGCTCGGATTCGAATGGACGGGCGGCATCCACTGGCCGAACGCCGCAGTACACTGGAGGCAGGCGACCAACATCAACGACCCGGAAACGCCTATCCCAACAAATTTTCACTCGCAATGTCCGCACCTTCTCGCAGGGCGCGAAGCTTTTCCCAAACCACGCTCGTGGCGACGTACTGCAAGTCCTGTGGCCCGCAAAAAAGTGATCAAGCGGCCTGGAGGAAGTACTCATGATGCAATCCACCGAGCACGGCGCGGGCTGCCACCGTGTAAGGCGCATCAGTTGCATGCCTCGTGTTCGCAATCGGAACCGTCGTCAACGGCAAGGCCTGCGGTATCGAGCTCTATCTCGGCAGGGTGGCCCTGTCATCGAATGGCGTGCTGCGCCCAGTGCGCTGGACCGGCTATGACAAAGTTACAGATTCATACCAGGGCGAGGTCGATGAAAAGGATGCCGTACAGGAAGCATTCCTTGCGACGATGCGGTCGGGCTCCGGCGATGTGGACAATGACTATCCCGAAATGCTGCTGGTCTGGCAAGCGATACTGGAAGCCGCTACGAGAACCGCGGAGGCAGCGCAATGCCTAGCGCGTCTCCCGCCCGATCTGTAGCAGCTTAGGATGCGCTCACGTTAGGCGCCTTCCGGGACGAAAGGCGGTCGATTGCAGAGGCCCTCGCCGACGACAACAACGCTACAATGACCCGTCGCCCGGGTAACAGCATTGTATAGCAACCTCCGTCGATGCTCGTTGCTGCCGGTTGCTGAATGAGGCCACAGGACAATCACGTTCGGGAACTCGCGGTTCTTGGCCCGCTGGATTGTCATAGCAACATTGCCCCGATGAGATCTGGCACTGTGCCGTGCCTGGTTACGGACGGCGTCTTCGATAAGCTTCGTTATGTGCTCGCGCCGGAACTCCAACTGGCCGAACGCGCGGCGCCGTCTCCGCACGCGGCCCATGACTGCGGCGACGGCAGCGTGTTCCTCATGTGGCCGAAGGACGTCGATGCATTCGTCATACTCGGTCTGATCGGGAAAGTCGATTCTATCGTCGAGATTCCGCGCAGTGTCCTCGTCGCGATCCTCCCATTCGAAACGGAACGGGCCGAAAGTATTGCCGTCCTTTTCCCAAGTTCGTTCGTTAATCTTTGTGAGAGCGTCGAGCAACAACTGGTTGCGCGAGTCCGGTGTCAGAATCGCGATAGGCCCCTGGCAGTTGCGCATTTGGTTCGCGATATTCCACCCGACTATTCCCGCGTTGGCCGCCGGGGCCTCGACGAGACGAAATCCGTTCGCGTACCAGGTCGGGTTTCGGGCACGATCGCTTTGTCGAAGAATGGCGCGCACGTCTTGACCGTTGCGGATGGCGTTGGCGGCGGCGAGCAATCCCGCCTGATCGGTCCGCATTGGATCAGTCAACCGCGTGGTTTCGCCGGTGCCGGCAAGCCACTCCATCAGTTCTCGCGTATCCCTACCGTCATAAAGACATTGAAACTCGTCCGCACCCGCGATGACGTGGGCGGTCTCTGTCAGCGGCCTCAGAATCCCGCTCCGATGGACGTCGAGGTCCTGCGCCTCGTCGACAAGGACCAATGGATAGCTGGCGGCCACCCATCGTCGAATCCCTTGATCATCGAGAAGACCGGCGGCCAGGCAACAAGGACCGTCAAATTCGCCGAGAGGTTCGGCTTGTGCACGGAGCTCGTCTCTGCGCCGGAGAACGGACTGCCGTCTCACAACGATCCTACGGGCGAAGACATCGAAAGTCTGGCATTCGTAGCTGCGGCGAAACTCCCGGTGCTGACCGAGCCGGAACAACAGACGGCGGCGTGCGCCGTTCATGAATGTCAGGGCGAGGATGCGGCCATGCTCTCCCAATATGTTCTGTGCGAGGAGTGACCGGGCCTCTTCGATGATGTTGTGCGTCTTGCCCGTCCCGGCGGCGCCTTCGAAAAACCGCAGCGTCATGGCGCCATCCGAAACACTTGCATGTCCGCTGTACTGAGGGCCTGCTCTACTGCGAACAGCGGGGGGGTGCCCGCAGGGAGTGCCATACCCGTAAGCGTATCCGAAAGCGATGAGAGCAGCGTGCCGGTCCGGTTGCGGCAAGCGTCGTTCGCCATGAGCGTAGTAGCAACAGTTTCATGTGTCGGCGCGTAAGACTTCCTCGCGAGAAGATACTGGGTGAGTTGGTCATGAGTATTGAAGGTTTCATTGAGCGCCTGCCCAAGCGCTGGGAGCGCATAGGCTTCGTCGGCGGACGCGATCCAGGCAACGACGTGTTCAATGGCCCAGTCCTGTGGCCATAGAACAACGACGCGTGGCCCCGGCTGGAGCTGGCGTATTGCGGCGAGATAGGTGTGGCCGGCAGCATCGCCGTCGAGAAGAGCGGTTGGGCGCGAATGGACGCTCTGGACAATACGCAAGGTGTCCTCGATCTTGGCATCGATTGTCGGAATGACGCCAACAAACGTGCCAAAACGCGTGGGCTGGGGACCTTCAACATTCCAGATCTGTTTCGTTTCAAGGGCAGTCTGGAGTGCTTCAAGCCACGCAAGGTCCGATGCGCCCTCCGGAATGAGGACACAGTCATGCATCAGCGCGGCAACCAGGCGCTGTCGCCACGCATAGAACAGGTGCTGTTCGTGATTCGTCGGTTGTGCCGGTTCCGACTCGACAAGCGGGCGAGCCGTAAGCACGCCGTTCTTAGTGTCAACAAACAATATCTCGGGGGGCGCAAACATCGCTGCTACCGTCGGGGAATGCGTGGTGCAGAGTGTCTGGTCGCACAAAGCGTTGAGGCGATTGACAAGGCGTTTCTGCTGAGACGGCTGGATATGGAGTTCGGGTTCTTCGACAGCCAGAACAAAGGATCTGCCGCTTTCGGATCGGGCCTTGCCAAGCTGCATGAGGAGCAGGAGGCTCTGCATCGAGACAAGCCCGGACCCCTGACGGAGAGTGGGGAGCGTTGGCCCGGCGGCCTGATGGTAATGAGGGACGACGCTTTCAAGAACGCTGTCGCTGTCTGTCGCGGTGATCCGTAGTTGCAACTCAGGCGATGCCGATAGGAGGTTCTTTAGCTCACTGTTAACGGTGTCAACAATATCAGTGAGTCCCTGTTGGCCTTCAAGCTGGTCTGCCTGATCCGGATTCCAAAGTCGTTCCCTTTCTTGCCTGACCGCCGCGGCGGGCATCCCACCAAGTGTGGACACGACGCGCCTGAACAGGTCGGAAGAAAACGATATCCACTTGTCCCATGTGCGTGATGCAGGAACGAGAAAGAAGCCGAGTTCCTGCAGGGCGCGGACGTGGACGGTACGCAGGTAGACGTCTTCCGCGAAAGGGTCGCCGAGTGCTGCCTCGTCATCCACAAAGAAGCGAACGGTCTCCGCCTCCAGTTCTTCGAGGTCGAAACGCGCCGCGAACCCGATTTGCACTGCAAGCTTCCACGAGGGGTCGTCCGGCGTTGCGTGCAGAGTGCCGGTTGCCGGGTCGAACCATTTGTCCACACCGGCGTCCATACCGAACCACGGCAGGTTGTGATCGGTGTCGTTGTACGGGAAGTCGATAACCGTTGCGATGACCTTGATCCGAGACGCCTCGGTGGGATTGCTGCCGTAGAAATCGTGTTCCGTTAGACGCCTGACCAGGCGGTCGCGTCCGAAAAGAAGCGCGAGAGCCTCAATGATGGTCGTCTTGCCGCTGTTGTTGGGGCCAATCAGGACGCTGTGCGGGCTTAACTGTATGTCCGCCGAACTGGCTCCCCGAAAGCCCTCAATTTTCAGTCTGGCGACGCGCATGGCGTCCTCCCGGTTTTCTAATCAGATGATGGTCCTGCTCCCCCGACGCGGCCGGAGCAACATCTGCAAGATGAGTCCCTAAATCTCAAGAACTTCTCGCAAGCGTCTCAGCGCCGCCTGGTGCATGCGTGCGCTCATCTGCCGGACGTTGTGCAGCTTCCATTGGATTGCCGGCCACCTGTCCAGACCTTCGAACGGAAGCAGCGTCCAGTCGGGTTCGCCTTGCTTGATCGATAGGAGAAACCGGCGTTCGCTTCCGGTGAGGGCGGTCGCCGCCCACTCGAACAGCTGCGTCCTGGCAGCTTCGAGCTCGGACAGTTCGATGGGCTGCTCGGTCATTCCGGCGAAGTGGTTGGCGAACAGGTCGTCAATCGCCTTACGGTTCGGCGCCAGTAGCTCGGCAATCGGGCGCCGATGACCGGCGAGGTAGGCGACGAACGCCTGCCGCGTCAGATCCGGGATCGAGCCAGCTGCTTGAAGATGCATGATGTCGAAGAGGTCACGCGGATGCTGACGGTCCAGCGCCGCACAAAGCTTGCCGCCATAGAGATCGGCGGCATCGAGACATCGGATCTCGACGAACAGCTCATAGGCTTCTTGAGCTGCCGTGCACAGTTCGCTTCCGACCGGTGGCACCAGGCTTCCGCGCATGACGACACTTGGCTCCACCTTGACGCGCGCGCCGGATTTATCCACGAGCAGCTTGGGCGCCTCGCCTGGCACGAGTTGGACGTTCACTCCCGGGATAGTCCGCCGAAGCGCTTCACCGATCGTGGCTAGCTGCACACGGATGTCCGTCAGTGCGTTTGCGCGGTCGGTTATTGGTAAGTAGGTAAGGTCGATGTCGACAGACAGCCTGGGCATGTCTCGCAGAAACAGATTTATGGCGGTACCGCCTTTCAGCGCAAAGTCAGGGGCGTTGGCGACGGCCGGCAGACAACGAATCAGCAGTTCGACTTGCGCTCTGTAAGCATCGTGTGGCGCCATCGGTGGACCTATCCTTGGACCGGGTCGGCGACGACCAAGTTGTATTTGTTGTCGAGACGACCTCCCGGGTGGATGGTGCGCCTGCCCGAGCCGAAATCTATCTTCGACAGGTCGAGACGTTTTAACCAGAGATGACTCAAGCGCTCGGCCGCGTGCATGAACAGTCGCTTGGTCTTTACCGACGTGCAGTTCTCGAGCACCTGTTGAACGACCTGAGGACGCAGTGAGGTCAGCGATTCCATGACCTGGACGGCTTCCTCGTACGACTGCCGCTTCGGTATGAGGTACATCATCTCGAAGGCTGCTTGCTCGAGTGTCGCAACATCGAGCTCGACCTCGTCGAACTGAAGCGACGAGGTGGCCTTATCGCCGTTGGAGAACACCCCAGTCGTAACCAGTGTCACCGGCTGGGACCAGGAGTGATCCACGAACCACGCCGGCAGCTTCGTGCCAGGCTTGCCGAACAGGACGACCTCGCGTCCTCCGAACGCCACGTAGTGGGAGTAACCGCGCAGCTCGATGGCGGTGATTCCACCGGGGTGCAGGTCAAGACCGAGCTGGCTCTGCATCGCGTGCACGGCGCCCGGCCAGTCGACCGTCGCCCCGGTTCGCCTATAGGCGCCATGGCCCAATCGTTCCAGCCAGCCGGACTGGACGTACTTGTCCGCAAGCCGACGGTCGACGCCCTTGCGGCTCAACCAGCGCAGGGTGCCTACCGTTCGAGGTGGCCATTGCTGCAACAACTGGTTTATTTTCGAGCTCATCCGACAACTTATCGGCGACGTAAACGCGCTAGGGTAAACTAACTGCAAGGTTAGCATGGAGTTCACAAAAACGCGCAAATGTCGCCGCTAAGGGGACATTGGAGCACAAAAACAAACTTGGAGAACGTACGCGGCGCTTTGGGCCAGACTGGAGTCGGTGAGCTAGGTAGCCGGTAGATGGGCCGCACCGCCAAGCAAGGAAGTTCCTCATATGGAAACCACACTGGGTGCCGGCAAGCAAAGATAAGACGCCGATCAAAGAGCGGCGAAATATCCTAAGATGTTGAATTATTTAATAAAAACTGGTGGAGGCGGCGACAATCACACCGTCTTATTAAACAATAGGTTGCGATGCTAAACGCCACAAATACCCCCATAAATACCCCCAAATGACTGCCCCTGCCGTTGAGAGCGATCGTCCAAGTAGGAAATCCTATAAGTGTGCGTGCCCGTTGTGCATTTTGGTGGCTCACATTGATCGTCACGCGCCCGAATTGACTCGGGGCCGGACAAGGATCGGTGTGTAGGTCAGCAAAAACAGCGACCAGGCGAAAATCCATCCGAACGCAGCGACTTCAATGCCAGCCAGATACTGAGTTCCCGCAGCCGGTGCTGCAACTCTCGCCACCACAGCGACGTTCAGGACGATGTAGGCGATCGCAGTGACCCGGGACGCCCGCAGAGGTCGACCAGTATGTCCCAATGCTACGCGCGTCGTCACCGCGAGAATCATGACGCCGATTGCACCGGCACCGAACGCGTGCAGCACAGAGGTCGATGGTATGGCGCCGCCCAGAACGGAAGCGGACAGGAGCGCAAAACCTACCGGGAGCCAGGCGTAGGCGACATGCAGGATGAAAACGAGCGGCTCGCTCACCGTCGACAACCCGCGCCAGCGAATGAGCCTCAACGTATGCAGTAGGGAGGCCAACGCCGCCGAAACGCCGGTTAACGGATTCTCCGGCAGCAGCAGCGCCAACGCTGCGGTCAGTCCCGTGATGGGCAGAATCAGGCGCTCGACCCAGAGCGTATTCGCGGGCAATCGCGTTACGCCGCGATCGCGGAGCCAATTGCCGGTGAAGCTGGGTACGATCCGGCCTGCGATGACACTCACCAGGATCACCAGGATGTAAAGCGCGGCCAGTAGCGCAGTGCGTTCGGCATTCAGACTGAACCCGAGCGTGCCGAGATGGTAAACGCCGTCCAGCAGTGCAAGCACGGTGACGAGCGCGACGATGGGGTAATTGCGCCGGCTGCCGCCGAGGAGCACCTCCCGCGCGACGAGCACGGTTAACAGCAACGGGAAGGCCATGGCAATGCCTGCTACCCCTACCGACGCAGGCTGCCCGCTCGCCAGAACAACGCGCCCGAGCAGCCAGGCAGTGACCAGTGTCAGCAGCGGGATCCCGCGCACCGGCGGGCGGCCGGTCCAGGTCGCCACGGCTGTCAGCAGAAAGCCGGCTACTGCGGCCAGCGCGAAGCCGAACAGCATCTCGTGGCCGTGCCACAGGGGCCCGCGCGTGCCCGTACCCGGGATGGCGCCGGTCAACGTGCCGATCCACACGGCGATGGACACCACCGCAAGGATGCCGAGGGCAAGAAACATCGGGCGGAATGCATAGCTGAGGAACGCGTGTTCACTGGCTCGTGTCATCATCCTTCAATCCACCAAGTGCTCTGACGGTTCGAGCAGCAACTGCATGATCTCCGCTCCGAGCTGCAGATCCGGTACGTGGCCGAAGATCTGTTGGCGCAGGCGCCCTGAGCGGTCGATCACGAGAAACGTCGGCGTACCCTGCATCCGGTATGTCGCCATGGTCTGCGGAATTGGCGTGCCGTCCTCCGCTGGGGCGTCGACGCCGACCGGACACCGGACTCGATACTCATGGAGGAACGCGCGCAACGCGGTCGTCGTCATGGCCTCATGATGCTCGAATACCGTGTGCAGGCCCACCACGACCGCGCCAAGGGGTGCGAATAGCTCATAGACCGCCTTGAGCTGCGGTATGGCATGACTGACACATCCCGGACAGAGCATCTGGAAGGCGCAGGCGACCACCACGTGGCCGCGCTGCGCCTCCAGATCCAGGGCCTTGGTCGTGTTCAGCCATTCCGAGATGCGCCAGGGCGGCGCGAGTGCGGGCTGATCCACGGCAGAGCCTCAGTCACGCAGCCGGCTGAAGGTATAGTCCTGTGCCTTCTGCGGCTGGTGGCAGGCGAAGCAGGCGGAGGCCGCGTTGGCGCCCACAACTCGGTTCGTCGGATCACCGCCGCCGAAGCCCTCGAAGCCCCAGCCACCCGTGGCGGCGAACTTCCTGGCGTCCTTGTGCATGACACCCACGACTTTCCGGGCGCCTTCCGTGACGGCATTGCCGTCGTGCACGGCTTCGAGCAGATCGAAGATGATCACGGCCCCATCCGGGAAGGTGTCGCTCCGGTAGCCCTCGAGTGCCTTGTCGTTCGCGTAGAGGTGGTGTATGCCGCCAAAGGCGCCATACAGCGGATGGCCTTCTTCGATCACCATGCTCTTGACGTGGTGCCAGTCGCGGTAGCCCGCCGGGTAAGGCACCTCGGGTTCCGCGGCCAATGCGACAGTAGCGGCAGTGATGCCGAGTAAGGTCAGGATCTTCGCTTTCACGGTTTGCTCTCCTAGTTGAGGTCGGCGATGGCCGCACCGAAGTTGATGTGGAACGGCTGCCCGGCAATGACCAGCGCAGGGACCGACCGGACGCCGGCCGCCTCGGCCTCAGAGATGCGCGTCCTGGCCTCGCCCAGATGCACGACCTCGACATCGAAGCGAGCCGGATCGATGGCGTCGGCGAGCTGCTGCTCAGCAGCGACACAGACGGGGCAGCCGGCGTGGTAGAAGATGGCGTTTGTTTTCATGTAAGGACTCCTAACTATATAAGTCAAAGAAAACCCCGGTCACATCGAACGGGGTGATTAAACCGCCGTCAGGCGGCGGATTCGTGCTCCGCGCAGTCGACGCGCAGGTGCCGCTCGGCCATGGGTGCGCCGACGAACGCGCAGTAGTGCGGCGTCGCCGTGCCGGGCGCCACGTTCTCGCGGAAATGCCGGCAGGTCACGCAGGTGCGCTGCGGGGCGATCAGCTGACGCTGCTGCAGTTGCCGGATCATCTTGACCACCAGGCCGAGCAGGGCCTCCTGCTCGCTCTCGGACAGACCCGCGACGATCGGCGCGAAGCTGCTGGGCCAGGCCTGGGCGACCCGATTGCCCTTGGCCGTCGCCTTCAGGGCCACGGCGCGACCGTCGGAGGCGTCTGCATATTTGTTGACCAGCGCTTTCCTTTCGAGGGCCGCCACGGCGTCGCTGGCGGTGGCCTTGCGAACACCGACGTGCGCAGCAGCGGCCGTGAGCCGGGCGCCCTCTGGACGATTGGCGACGAATCGCAGGATGTCCGCTTGGGTCGGTGACAGGCCCGCGCTCTCAGCGGCCTGCCAGTCGAGCTGACGGGCAACGGCTGCCAGCCGGGTCAGACCGTCTGCCAGTCGGCGATCGAGGGGCTCCGTGATCTGGTCGAACTTCATAGGTAGGAATCCTAACGATCACATCTTCCCGTGTCAATCGCTGGCGGGCGCGATTTCGGGTGGTCTTCACCAAGGGGGATAGCGATACGAATCCTCGGAAATCAGCGCCTGTGGCTCGAGGATTCGTATCACTGTCTGCACGTCGTGGAATGACAGACCCACCTGGTCGATTCCAGATGGTTTTCAGAGCCCCAACACTTTCCTCAATCGATCGAGTGCCTTCTGGTGGCTGCGAACGCCCATCTGCCGGATATTGTGCAGCTTCCACTGAATGGCAGGCCACTTATCCAGGCATTCGAACGGCAGCAGTGCCCAATCCGGTTCGCCTTGCTTGACGGATAGGAGAAACCGGCGCTCGCTATCCGTAAGGGCGCTCGCCGCCCACTCGAACAGCTGTGTCCGGGCGGCCTCAAGGTCCGCCAGTCTAACCGGCACCTCGGTCATGCCAGCGAAATGGTTGGCGAACAGATCCTCGAACGGTTTGCGGTTCGGTTGCAGAAGCTCTGCAATCGGTCGCCGGTGACCAGCGAGGTAGGCGACAAACGCCTGCCTTATGGAATCCGGGATCGGCCCCGCGGCTTGAAGATGCATGACGTCGAAGAGGTCCCGCGGGTGCTGTCGGTCCAGGGCGGCACAGAGCTTACCGGCGTAGAGGTCCGGCGAGTCGAGACGTTGGATTTCGACGAAGAGCTCGTAGGCTTCCTGCGCGGGCGAACACAGTTCGCTTGAGATCGGCGGCACCAGGCTGCCGCGGATGACGACGCTCGGCTCCACCTTGATACGCGCGCCCGACTTGTCAACGAGCAGCTTGGGCGCATCGCCTTCCACGAGTTGGACTTTTGCGCCTGGCACGGAGCGTTGGATTGCTTCGGCGATCGTGGCGAGTCGGGAGCGGATGTCGGTCAGCGCCGCGTCCCGATCGGACACCGGGAGGTAGGTCAGGTCGATGTCGACCGAGAGTCTCGGCATGTCCCGAAGAAACAGGTTGATGGCGGTGCCGCCCTTGAGCGCGAAGTCCGGCTCACTGGCAACTGCCGGCAAACAGCGGATTAGAAGTTCCACCTGGGCTCTGAAACTATCGCGCGACGCCATGGGTGGCCCTACTCCTGCTCGGGGTCGGCGACGACCAGATCGTATTTCTTGTCGAGGCGTCCTCCAGTGTGGATGGTGCGGCGGCCTGACCCGAAATCGACCTTCGAAAGGTCGAGATGTTTCAACCACGGATGATTCGCTCGCTCGGCGGCATGTATGAACAGCCGCTTGGTCTTCACCGAAGTACAGCCCTCGAGCAGCTGTTGCACGACCTGCGGGCGCAACGACGTCAGCGATTCCATCACTTGGCAGGCCTCTTCGTAAGACTGCCGTTTCGGCACGAGGTACATCATCTCGAAAGCCGCGCGCTCGAGTGTCGCGACCTCGAGGTCGACCCCGTTGACCGGAAGTTTGGAAGTGGTGTTCCCGGTGACCGCGAAAACGCTGGTCGTCACTAGCGTCACCGGTCTGGACCAGGAGCGAGCCTCGAACCAGGCGGGCAATTTCGTGCCGGGATTTCCGAACAGGACGACCTCGCGCGCGCCGAGCGCCAGGTATTGCGAGTAGCCGCGCAGCTCGATGGCCGTGATGCCGCCGGGATGGACGGCGATTTTGAGCTGTGTCTGCAATGCGTGCACGGCACCGGCCCAGTCCACCGTCGCGCCGGCCCTTTTGTAGGCACCGTGACCCAGTCGTTCGAGCCAGCCGGACTGGACGTACTTGTCCGCAAGCCGGCGGTCGACACCTCGGCGATTGAGCCAACGTAGCGTGGCGACGGTTCCGGCTGGCCACTGCTGCAGCAGCTGGTTTATTTTGGAGGCCATCTGACATCCAGTCGGCGACGTATATGCGCCAGGTTAAACTAGCTGCATAGGGTAGCACGGAGTTTAGGATGATTCCCAAATGTCGCTTTATCGGCGACATTTAAGCATGAAAGAAAACTACATGAACGTGCCGAGCGCCTTGAGTCAGACTGGACCCGGTGAGCGGGATGGCTGATAGGCAGGCCCTCGCCGCGAAGCAGCGCAGTTCCTCGAATGGAAATCACACTGACTGGCTCGGGACAAGAAAAAGGCCGCGTGGTGAGCGGCCATTCGATTTCTAGGTATATGTTTTTATTAATAAAATCTGGTGGAGGCGGCGGCAATCACATAGACTTCTGTATCAATAGGTTGCAATGCTAAACGTCAGAAATGCCCCCAATAATACCCCCACAATCGTGCTCCTTCAGCGGACTGCCATTTCGCAGTTCGAGACCCCCAACCGGAGCGTAAGGCAGAACCGCAATGTACGCTAACCCATCCCCCGATCTTGACGCCTCGTATTCAATCTGCAAACATCCGAACACCTATTCAGTTGTTGAATCGTTGTCCCGTGACAAGTATCCAGATCAACGAGTCACCACGCGTGTCGGAAGCACAGATTTCCCAGTTGGCGGATCTCTTCGCGCTGCTGGGTGACACGACGCGTCTGCGTATCGTGATGTGTTGCCTTTGCGAACCCATCAACGTCGGCGGAATTGCGGGCCGTCTGGATCTCTCGGCTTCGTTGGTCAGCCACCATCTCCGGCTTCTGCGCGCCGCGCGATTGCTGCGGTCAGAGCGTCGTGGCAAGCAGATCTTTTACTCGATTCTGGATGACCACATTCAGTGCGTCATCGAGGACATGGTGGCACACCTTGACGAAGACCCGGATAGTGAGGATTCGGGCTGATGCCGGGGTGCAGTGAATGTAGCGCTGGTTCAGCAGGGCAGGCAGCTACGAACAGCGCTTTCCGACGAGTGCTTTGGATCGCACTCCTCGCGAATTTCGTCATGTTCTTGGTGGAACTCGCGGCAAGCTATTTCGGCGACTCGCTTTCGCTGCAGGCGGACGCACTGGATTTCCTTGGTGACTCGGCCAACTATGCCATCAGCCTCTTTGTGCTGGGCATGTCCATCGTCCATCGCGCGCGCGCTTCGTTGTTCAAGAGTCTGTCGATGGCATCGTTTGGTCTTTGGGTTATAGGTGCCGCACTGTACCGCGCGGTCACCAACAGCGCGCCCGACCCACTTGTCATGAGTGGAACGGCTGTGCTTGCGCTGGGCGTCAATGTTGGCGTCGCCTTGCTGTTGTATCGATACCGAGTCGGTGACAGCAACATGCGATCCATCTGGCTGTGCTCTCGGAACGACGCCATCGGTAATCTCGCCGTCATATTTGCTGCCGCAGGTGTCTTCGCGAGTGGCACGCGGTGGCCGGATCTGGCTGTGGCAACATTGATCGCTGGACTGAATCTCTGGGCAGCCCTGCAGGTGACTCGGCTCGCGATCCAGGAACTTCAGCTCAGTCGCCGAGAAGGAGACATGCACACAGGCGTATCCGTCGAAAGTCGGCTAACATAAACTCCATGCACCGTCTGATTCACATGCTCCTGCTTGTCTCCCTGCTCTTCGCGAGCATCGATGGGGCCATTGATATCGCCAAGGCGGGGCACCCGCATGAGGATGCCGCAAGCCAGCAAACAGCATTTGCGGACACCGCCGCCAACGACCTGGGGGATGGTGATAACGAACGCACTTCCGCATCTGATCACTGCGAGCATTGCTGCCACGGGCACGCCTCTGTCGTGATGCCGAATGCTCAGCCGCCACACTTCGGTTGCGGCGCGACCTCCCATGGACGAATGGCCAACGCCTCGTTCCTGAACTTCTCCCAAGCACCCCCAACTCCACCGCCCAACGCCTAAGCCGGTTTCTCCCGAGCAGGCGCACGCGCCCGAAGAGGCGCGCGCGCCAGTCTGCACTCGTACACGGAAAATCTGCTTATGCATATCCCACGCTATGGGCGCGCGCTGATCGCAAGCCCCTTGATTTTGCTGGCGGCGTCTGTGCTTGCCGACGAATCTCCGGCGGAAGCGCCTCGTGCCAATCCGGCACTGCAGCGTTTCGTTCAAGACTTGGCTTTCTCAAATCCGGATGTGCTGGCCGCTGGTGCCGCGCTCGAGGCAAGTGGGGCACTGCGCGATGCCGCGGCGCGGCCGCTTTATAACCCTGAGTTGAGCGCCGAGGCCGACAGTTCCGCCGACGATGCGCGTACGCTGGGTATCAGCCAGACGCTTGATTGGGCCGGCAAACGCCAGGCACGAAGCGATGCGGCCGAGCGAGAACGCCTGCTGGCGGAATCGCGCTACCAACTTTCGCTCTGGTCATTCAGTACCGACCTTCTCACGCGGCTCGCGGCGCATCAGACCGCGACCGAGCGCGACGAGCTTGCCGCCGCCGCCGAGCGCGCCATGGCCGAGTTCGCGGAGCTTGCCGAACGCCGCTTCACGGCGGGCGACCTGAATCAGGTCGAACTCAGCCTCGCTCGCCTCGCGGCCACTGACGCGCACATTCAGCGCGCGACGCGGGCCGGTGACCTCGCTGCTGCCCGCCAGGCGGTCCGCGGTCTTGCCGTGGATGCACCACCCTCGTTATGGCCACAGCTGCTGACACCGCCGCCTCTGACTCGCACCGATCGTGACGCAGAGGTGCTGGTTCGCGGCCTGCCCGAAGTCCTGATGGCACAACGGCAGATCGAGCTGGCGGATGCGCGCGTGGCCGTGCGCCGCAAGGAGCAGCGACCCGATCCGACGCTGACGCTGCGTGCCGGCGAGGAAGCGGATGAATCACTGGTGGGCTTGAGCCTTTCGATTCCCCTGTTCGTGCGCAACCGCTTTGACAACGAGGTCCGGGCGGCGCTGGCTGATCGCAACGAAGCGCAGTTCTCCGCCGATGCTGTGCTGCGGCGTACCTATGCGCGCGTGGAGAGCGCGCGTGAACGATACGTGCTACTGCGGAATGCCTGGGACACATGGGAGCGCGCCGGGCAGCCGAGCCTCGAACTGCAGACGGACCAGCTCCGGCAGTTCTGGGAGGCCGGTGAACTGAGCACGGCTGACTATCTGGTTCAGCTCCGTCAGACGATCGAGGTGCAGGACAACGCTTTTGCACTTCGACTCGCATTGTGGGAGGGCTGGTTGGAGTGGCTGCGGGCATCCGGTCAGATCGATGACTGGTTGGCACTCGACGTTGCGACGGCCTCGCGCTGAAGGAGAAGGAAATGAGCGTAGTGAAATATTGGATTCTGGGGCTGTTGCTGGTCATTGCGACATTGGCGATGGCGCAGCCGGATGAGCACGACGACGGGCACGACGACGAAGCAGCGATCGTCATGTCGGTCGCAGAGCGTACCGCGCAGGGGATTCGGACGGATCGGGTCGCCCCCAGGGTATTGGCCGATGTGATCACGGCCCCGGGCGAGGTCCGTCTGAACGACTACCAGACCGCGCAGGTCACGCCGCGCATCGCGGCCCAGATCGTCGCCCGCCACGCGCGACTTGGCGAGCAGGTCAAAGCGGGAGAACGGCTGGTGACGCTCTCCAGCGTGGAAATGGCCGCGGCGCAGGGCGCACTGATCGAAGCGGACCGCGAATGGCGTCGCGTTCAGAAGCTTGGTCGCGGTGTCGTGTCGGAGACACGCTACATCGCGGCCGATGTCGCACGGCAGCGCGGCTACGCCACCGTCAGGGCCTACGGCCTCACCGAGGCGCAGATCTCGCAGCTGCTCTCCGAGAGTGATGCCTCCCGCGCCACCGGCGAGTTCGCACTCCTGAGCCCTCGCGCAGGGACGGTGATCCGGGATCCTTTTGTCGTCGGCGAGCTCATCGAGCCCGGGCAGGTGCTGTTCGAGATCAGTGACGAATCGGTGCTCTGGATTGAGGCGCAGCTGCGCCCGGACCGCGCCGGCGACGTGGCCGTTGGTACGAGCGCCCGGGTCAGTCGCGACGGCGCACGCTGGCTCGAGGGGAAGGTCGTACAACTGCACCACCAGCTCAACGAAGCGACGCGAACTCGGGGGGTGCGCATCGAGGTGTCGAACCCGGACCATACGCTCCACTCGGGCGACTATGTCGAGGTCTCCCTGGAAGCGGCCGGCGCGCAGGCCCGGGCCGCGGTGCCCGAAGGAGCAGTGCTGTTGATGCAGGGCGTACCGACAGTTTTCAAAGTGGAGGGTGAAGAGCTGCACCCGCAGCCGGTTCAAACGGGCGAGACGCGTGGTGGCTGGACTGAAATCACGGCGGGGCTCGCTGTTGGCGAGGAAATCGTCACTCAGGGCGCGTTCTTATTGAAGTCGCTCGCCCTCAAGTCGCAGATGGGCGAAGGCCACGCACACTAGGAGCACGCAGACATGTTGAATTCTCTCGTTGAAGCGTCGCTGCGCTACAAGTTCCTGGTGATCGTGGCCTTTCTCGTCGTCGCCTTTCTCGGCGTGCGTGCGGTCAACACGGTGCCTATCGATGCGTTTCCCGACGTCACGCCGGTACAGGTGAACATCTACACCGAATCGCCCGGCCTCGCTGCCGAGGATGTCGAACAGTTGCTCACGTTCCCGATCGAGTCCGGCATGGCGGGCTTGCCTGGTGTCGAGCAGATCCGTTCCGTATCACTGTTCGGGCTGTCCTACGTAGCCGTCTATTTCGAAGACGATGTCGACATCTACTTTGCGCGGCGGCTCGTCATGGAGCGGCTCCAGGAAGTCGCAGACCGGATCCCGGAGGGTTACGGCACCCCCGAGATGGGGCCGAACTCCTCGGGTCTCGGGCAGGTGTTCTGGTACACCATCGAGCGGGCGGATGAGGCGCTGGCCGAGTCGATCACCGACATGGATCTCCGCACGGTGCAGGACTGGTCCGTGCGGCTGATCCTGCGCACCGCGCCTGGTGTCGACGACGTGCTCTCCTGGGGTGGGCAGGAGCGCCAGTTCCAGGTCGTGATTGATCCGTTGCGGCTGATCAAATTTGGCCTTGGCTACCGCGACATCATGGAAGTGATTGAAGCCAACAATCGCCAGGTCGGCGGCCAATACGTCGATCTCGGATCCGAGCAATACCTTGTGCGTGGACTCGGCCTCGTCGCGGACGAGCAGGACATCGGCAGCATGGTGGTGAAGGTCGAGGACGGTACGCCGGTCTATCTGCGCGACATCGCGGATATCCGCCAGGCGCCATCGCTGCGCTTCGGAGCCGTCACCCGTGATGGCAAGGAGGTTGTGCTCGGGATGGCCCTGTCACGCATCGGAACCAACGCAGCCGATGTGGTCGAGTCGGTGAAGGAGAAGGCCCGGATCGTGGCTGATGCGCTGCCCGACGGCATGGTCCTGAAGCCCGTCTACGAGCGAACCGAGCTGGTAGAAAAAGCCGTTTCGACTGCCGAGAGGGCGCTCATCGAGGGTGCCATTCTCGTGGCAATCGTGCTGTTTCTTTTTCTCGGAGAGCTGCGTTCTGCGCTGGTCGTCATCGCGGCACTTCCCTTGTCCATGCTCATCGCGTTCATCTTCATGGGTCAGGCCGGGCTATCCGCCAACCTGATGTCTCTGGCGGGGCTCGCGATCGGCATCGGCATGATGGTGGATGGCGCTGTGGTGATGACAGAGAACGCGTTTCGCATCATGTCTGAGCGCCGCGAACAGGGTAAGACCGTTGACCGCAGCGCCGCGGTGCTCTCCGCGGCGCGGGAAGTCGCCAACCCCATCGCGTTCGCGATCCTCATCATCATCGTCGTGTTCTTGCCGCTGTTTTCGCTGGAAGGCCTCGAGGCGAAGCTCTTCAAACCCATGGCCTTCAATATCAGCTTCGCCATGGCCGGATCCCTCGTGCTGTCGCTCACGCTGATCCCGGTGCTGGCTGCGCTGATTCTCGAACCCAAGGAGGAGCGCGATACGCTGCTCATGCGCTGGGTCAAGCGCGGCTATCTCCCGCTGCTGGCGTGGTCCCTGGCCAACCGGCGCGCGGTGGTCGTCGGCGCCGTTGCTTTGCTGCTGGCGAGCCTCGCCCTGTTTCCCCTGCTCGGCAAGGAATTCATGCCGCAGTTGCAGGAAGGATCGATCATGTGGCGCGTCACATCGATTCCATCGACGTCGCTCGACGAGTCCATCGAAATATCGAAGAAAATCGAGCGTGCCCTGGCGGAGTACCCGGAGGTGGACACCACCATCGCCATGATCGGGCGAGCCGAGAAGGGCGAGACCGCCGACGTCAATTACATGGAGATCTACACAGCCCTGAAGCCACCTGATGAGCGTGAGCGTTCCGTGGAAGAGTTGGCCGAGGCCATGCGAGAGACCCTGGAGGTCACCGTGCCGACTGCCGTTGTCGCTTTCACTCAACCGATCCAGATGCGCGTCGAGGAGCTGATCTCCGGCGTTCGCGCAACGCTGGCCGTCAAGCTCTACGGCGAAGACCTCGCCGAGCTTGACCGGCTCAGTGCCGAGATCAAGGAAGCTGTCTCGACGGTGCCGGGTGTAGCGGATCTGTCGCTCGAAGCCAATCTCGGCAAACCGCAGATTCGCATCCAGGTGGATCGACAGGCGTTGGCGCGTTACGGCCTGAATGCGGACGATGTCCTCACCGTGGTGCGCACCGGCATCGGCAACGAACCGGTCTCGACCTTGATCAATGGCGTGCGGCGTTTCGACATCACGGCGCGCATCGATGACGCGTCGCGGGCGTCCGTGACCGCCATTCGCGACATTCCCCTGCGTACTGCCAGCGGCGCCATCGTGCCGCTCGGCAAAGTCGCCGACGTGTCCATCGCCGAGGGCTATTCCTTCGTTCGCCGCGAGCAGCTGCAACGCTATGCAGTCATTCAGATGGACGTCCGAGGTCGTGATGTCGATGGCTTCGTGCAGGATGCCAATCGGGTGATTGCGGAGCAGATCGAACTGCCACCCGGGTACTGGGTCGAGTGGGGGGGCGCATTCGAAAACCAGCAGCGGGCGCTCGCCCGACTGTCCGTGATCGTACCACTGACGATCTTTTTCATTTTCGTTCTGCTCTATACCGCGTTCAACTCGGTCAAATTCGCAACGCTGATCATCGCGAACGTGCCGTTTGCCACCATTGGCGGCCTCGTCGCCCTGTTCATTTCCGGTCAATACCTCTCGGTGCCGTCCGCCATTGGGTTCATTGCGGTCTTTGGTGTGGCAATGCTGAACGGCATCGTTCTGGTGAGTTTCATCAATGAGCTTCGCGACAAGGGGCTGAGTGTTGCAGATGCAGTACGACGGGGCTGCGAGCTCAGGCTGCGGCCGGTCTTGATGACTGCGTCCGTCGCGATTCTCGGGCTGATTCCCATGCTGCTATCGAGCGGCGTCGGTGCCGAAACCCAACGTCCGCTGGCTTCTGTGGTGGTCGGTGGCCTCATCACGTCGACGCTGCTGACGCTGGTGCTGCTGCCGGTGATTTACGAATGGATCGAGACTCGTCAGGAGAAGCAAGCATGAAAGAGATCAAGGCCTACATTCACCGTAACAGGATCGCAGATGTGGTACGCCAACTCGAACAGGCGGGCTACCGCAATCTGTCGATCATCGATGTCAAAGGATTGCTGAAAGCGTTGGACAGCAAGGAGCAGGAGTATTCCATCGAAGTCGGCGACAAGGTGATTACGGAAGTGAAACTCGAGCTGGTCTGCGAAGATGAGAACCGGACGGCGGAGGCGGTGCGGATCATTCGGGAGCATGCCCGTACCGGTCGCCCAGAGGCGGGCTGGATCTACATCAGTCAGATTCAGTCGGCTCTACAGATCGGCGAGAGTTGACCCGAGCATGGCGCACTCGCATCAGCATGCGGACGCGGGCAGTGGTGATCGGCGGGTCTCCGTTGCCATCTGGGCCAATGCGCTGCTGACGGTCGCACAGATCATTGGCGGTGTGCTCTCGGGCAGCCTGGCACTGATTGCCGATGCGCTGCACAACTTTTCGGATATGGCCTCGCTCGTCATTGCCTATGCCGCGCGCCGGATTTCGCGACGGCCTGCCGACAGCCGCATGACCTTCGGCTATGCCCGAATCGAGGTTGTGGCCGCACTGATCAACTACACGACGCTGATCCTCGTGGGGCTCTATCTCATTTACGAAGGCGCTTTGCGTTTGGTCGACCCGCCGGAGGTTGCCGGCTGGACCGTGGTGATGCTTGGCGCGGTAGCACTTCTGGTCGACACCTTGACGGCGCTCCTGACCTGGTCGATGCAAAAAGGCAGCGTCAACATCCGTGCGCTCTTCCTCCACAACCTGTCGGATGCCCTGGCCTCCGTTGGCGTAGTGGCAGGTGGCACGCTGATGCTCTTGTATGATTGGTGGCTGGTAGACCCGATCGTCACCCTCGTCATCGCGGGCTATATCCTGTATCTGAGCATCAGCGAGATAGGCGGACCAATACGCACGCTGATGCTCGGCAGCCCCCCGGGGATCGACGCTGACGTACTGATCCGTGAGCTGTGTGCTATTGATGAAGTATCAGGGGTTCATCATGTTCATCTATGGCAGATGCAGGAACATGCAGCTGCCTTGGACTGCCACGTCGTTCTAACCGATGTCGGATGGGGACGCCAGGAGGCGATTAAGAATGAAATCAAGGAAACGCTGAGGAACCGCTTCGACATTTCACATTCCAGCATTGAATTCGAGCACGTCGATCGCGCGCACCGGGATGTCGGCCGCTTTTGTGATGCTGGTGGAACCGGACACGATACCCCAGGGCATTCGATCTGAATCGCCGTCGACGGCCCGGCATCGGGCCCCTTGCGCCTCAGGCGGGTCTTGGTCCCCAGAGAATCACGGCCGCCCCAATGAGGCATATCAACCCGCCGATGACATCCCAGCGATCCGGCGTCTGGTCCTCGACCAACCACAGCCAAGCGAGCGACGAAGCAATATAGACGCCGCCGTACGCAGCGTAGGCACGGCCCGCAAAGCCGCTGTCGATTCGCGTCAGCAGAAACGCGAACGCCGCCAGGCTGATCATGCCGGGGACCAGCCAGGCCGGAGATTTATCCAGCCGCAGCCAGGCCCAGAACGCGAAGCAACCCGCGATTTCGGCTACCGCGGCACCGAGATAAATGGCTATTGACGCGATCACGAGGTCAGCGCCTCGAGGACCGGGCAATCAGGCACCTCATCTCCTGAGCACTGCTTCGCGGTTTGCGCCAGGACGCGCTCGATTCGCTTGAGGTCCGCAATTCTGGCGCGCACATCCTCGAGGTGCCTCTCGGTGCGCGCTTTGACTTCGGCGCAGGTCTGGGTGCCGCCGTCGACCAGACCGAGCAGACCACGTATCTCCTCGATCGGAAAGCCGAGTTCGCGCGCGCGAAGGATGAAGCGCAGACGGGCCAGGTGTTTCTGGTCGTACAGGCGATAACCTGAAGCCGTGCGCGGCGGGTCCGGCAGCATCCCGATCTTCTCGTAGTAGCGGATCGTCTCAATGTTGCAGCCCGAACGGTTCGCCAGCTCGGCGCGCTTGAGCGATTCCGGCGTTCTCTTCGTCGCCATGTGCAAGGTCTCTTGACTCTGTAGCGACTACAGAGTTTACGCTCCCCGGTTGTCGGAATCGAGTTCTGAACCAATGGACGTAGAGCGGATCGAACGTGACAGAAAACGGTACTTTTCGGTCTTTTCCTCTTATGCTGATGTGATGACTCGGCGACGCGCCAAAGCGACCAAGATTTGCATTGTCCTCCTGGCTCTGCTCATGGGCCAGGTCCAGGCGCAATCCGTCTTCAAGTGCGCAATGATGGACGAAGTCGTTCACGGCGAATGCTGCTGCGCGACGAACAGAACAGCGGACGACTGCGGGGATTCCGCATGCGATAGCCCAGCCATTGGACTGTCGGAGCGATGCTGCGACCGGTCAGTCGAACTGAGCTTCAACGCTGACGCTCAAGACGAGCGACCCATCACCAAACCGTTCGAATTGAGAACTGGTGTTGATCCGCCCCCTGCGGTGGCCTGCTCAGTTTGTCTGAACACCTTGTTGCCGACCCGGTCGGCGAGAGCTATTCCCCCCCTCCCGTCAGACGCGCATCTGATTCGATCTGAGACGTATCTCGTCACGCAGCGCCTGCGTATCTAAACACATCTCCTTTCTGATCGGAGCACGAAGCCCCGCGTTCGAGGGCTCTTCGTGCAGTTGTCAGTGATTGACGAGGAGATGGACGTTGAAATCGATTTTCGTGAAGAGCGCCTGCCTGGGTATGGCGCTGACCCTGTACGCAGATCTGTCGGCCGGCGAACCCCCGGACGATGCAAAGTCTCCCGGCGTACAGGTCGAGTTTTTGTCGGCCGAAGCGCTGGTGGACCAGGTTGTCGCAGCCAATCCAAGTGTCGCCGCGCTGGCTTCTGCCGCAGAGGCCGCCAGATACCGTGTCGAGCCCGCGGGTTCACTTGATGATCCCATGCTCAGCTACGGCCTCGCCCCGAGGACGTTGGACTCGGACCGTCTGAATCAACGCTTCGAGTTCAGTCAGCGCATTCCGTGGCCGGGCACTCTGGGCGCCCGGGAAACTGTGGCACGACATGAGGCCGCGGTAGCAGCGGGTGACCACGAAGCACTCAAACTCGAGGTCATCGCACAGGCCCGTGCGGCGCATGCGCAGTGGTGGTTCGTCCACGAAGCGCTGGCGATACACCATGCGGCAGAGGTACTTGTCGACGAGCTGTTCGGGACGGCTTCCGTGCGATACGCAGCAGGGCGCAGTCTCAAGCAGGATGTGTTGCTGGTGGAGGTTGAGCGGGCAAATCTCGAGAAGGAAGAGCTGCGTTTGCTCCGGCTACAGACGACGATTCAGTCGCGAATCAACGCCTTGCTGAACCGGCCACCTGGCGCGCTGCTGCCTCTGGCATCGCTGCCAAGTCCCGAGAGGGAGCCGCCGGTTTTCGAGGCGCTCGAGATGATCGCGCTGGCTCGACACCCGGAACTCGCCCGGCTCGAGGCGCAGCTCGCCGCGAACCAAAACCGGATCACCGTCGCCGAAAAAGCGTTCTATCCCGACTTTCAGGTTGGCGTCGGCTACAACGGTCTGTGGGACGACACGGACAAGAGACCGATTGTCGGCGTCACCATCAATGTGCCTCTGGATCGAAGCAAGCGGCGATCCGAGCTCGCCGCTGCGCGCGCCGACTCCAGCCGATCCCAATCGGCGCTGGTACAGCGTCGCGCCGAACTGCTGGACGCCCTTGCCGGAGCCAGGGCTGCCGTCGTCGAGGCTAAACAGTTGGTGCGGCTCTACGAGGACGAACTGGTTCCGCTGGCCGACGAATACCTCGGATCCACGCTTGCTGACTATCGAAGCGGCACGGGCGCGTTCGTGAACGTCATCGATGCCGAACAGCGGAAGCTTGCCACGGATCTCGCGCTGGCCCAAGCCCGGGCGGATTACGCCGCGCGCCTGGCCGAGTTGCAGCGGGCCACAGGCCTGCTTCCGGGCCAACCCGAAAACGAATCATCAGGAGTAACGCCATGAGCCGCCGGATCATGATCGCGGGCGCGGGCTTCGCTGCGCTCATCATCGCGGGTATTGCAACTTATGTGGTGATGACGGGAGCCGAGCCCGACGCCCCCCCGTCCGGAGTGGCGAATGCGAAAGAGATCCCACGTTACCGCGCCTGCGGTCTGGAAGTCGGCATCACCACCGTCCCCGCCACGCCGCGGGTGGGCGACAACCGGCTGATCGTCGAGCTGCGCTCGCCGGATGGCGAGCCGGTCTCGGCCGTCGAGATCGAAGCCTACGCCGAGATGCCCGCAATGGGTGCCATGCCGGCCATGCGCGCGCCCGCCAACCTTGTGGAAAGTGCACCGGGTCGCTACGAAGGCACCATGGATCTCTCCATGCGGGGCGAATGGCCGCTCACTCTCACATTCGAGTCCCCAGCAGGCGAGCCGGTGCGAATGCAGTTCGACCTGGCAACGGATCGAGCGAACATGCCCATCGCAGCCGGTGGCACGCCCCTCAACGGCGCCGGTCAGCCGGCCAATTCCGCCCACGCCGGCGGCCTGCCTCGCTACCGCGCAGGGGGCCTGATCATCGCCGCGGACATCGAGCCGCGCACCGCTCGGGTGGGTGAGAACCGCCTGATTCTCGAAGTCCGGGACGAAGACGGCGATCCAGTCTCCGACATCGACGTCGATGCCTTCGCCCAGATGCCGGCCATGGGCGCCATGCCGGCCATGCGCGCGCCCGCCGACCTCGAGCAGGTGGAACCGGGCCGCTTCGAAGGATCGTTGAACCTCTCCATGCGCGGCGAGTGGCCACTGACCATCGCCATCGACCATCCGGACGGCCGGAAGGGCCAACGCCTGCAGTTCGACCTGGCGACCGACCGAGAAGGGCTGACGATCGCGGCCGGCGGCGCCCCGGTAGGCAATGGTCCCGCGGCTGTCGACGCCGCCAACGCCGTCACGATCGACAACCGGCGCCGCCAGATGATCGGGGTGGAGACCGGCGAGGCCACCCACCGCAATCTGACGAAGGTGATCCGCGCCGTGGGGGAGGTGACCTACGACGAACGGCTGCTCTCCCACATCACACTCAAGTTCGACGGCTACATCGGCGATCTGAAGGCGGACTACGTGGGCGCGACCGTGAAGGAAGTCCAGGTGCTGTTCACCGTTTACAGCCCGGAGTTGCTTGCTACTCAGCAGGAGTATCTGGAGACCCTGAAACACCGCCAGAACGGCGGCGCCGATGATCCGGTGATTAGGGCTGTGCGGCAGCGGCTGCGCCTCTGGGACATGGCACCTAGCGAGATCGATGCCCTGGAGCAACGTGGCGTGCCCGAGGACTACGTGCCGATCTACGCGCCGCGTACCGGCACGCTGGTGGAGCGCAACATCGCCGACGGCAGCGCCGCGCGCATGGGACAAACCCTGCTCACCATCGCCGACCTTTCGAAGGTGTGGGTCAACGCGGAGGTGTTCGAGGCAGACCTCGAGCTGATGCGTGAAGGGATGCAGGCGAGCATCACGCTGCCCTACCTGCCCGGGCGGACCTATCCGGCCACGGTGGAGTACGTCTATCCGTACCTGGAAGGAGACAGTCGTACCGGACGGGTGCGCCTCTCGCTCGACAATCCCGAGGGCGTGCTCAAACCGGACATGTATGCGGAGGTAGCACTCGAGGCAGACCTCGGCCATCGCCTCACGGTTCCCGAGGAAGCGATCATCTTCGCCGGGAACAGCCGGGTGGTGTTCGTCGATCTCGGCGATGGTCGGCTCAACCCGGTCCGTATCAAGACCGGGCGACGCGCACAGGGCTACGTGGAGGTGCTCGAAGGCCTCTCATTGGGGGACAGGGTTGTGACCTCAGGCAACTTTCTCATTGCTGCCGAGACG